>CAWKLD010000017.1:0-153220 GCA_963850225.1 uncultured delta proteobacterium | reverse complement strand
CAAATTATCCAGATATATTGTACCTGGGTACCAGTTTTTAGAGACAAAGGCTATCCCGTATACCGTTGCTTATAGGGGTATGCCACCTTCCCATCGTCTTTATCGTCCATCATCAGTATAATCCAATAACGTGAAATCCAGGATAGCCGTCCAGTCATTGGGATGGAGGAGTATCCTTTTCATCAACCGAGGGCGGTCTTGAGTTTGACAAGTAGCTTTCGTTTCAAAGGAGGTCCTATGACCAAGACAGTTGAATTGCATCAAACCGTATCAAGAGGTTACCCCACCACATGGAACATTCCCCATATCCGTGATGGTGATCAGTGGCGGAACATTGAGAATTCACACCTTATCGAAAATCCTCACCATATCAACGGGCACGACCATTACGAAGACGCCATTTTCCTTGCCAAGCGGATTATGGAACAGCGCGGCTGGATTACCGAAATCACCGACACCAAGAAGCCGTGCCATGAGCACCTGTATTACCAACAGTTCACGTTGAGGTGCTGGAAAGCAGAGTAACTCACAATTCAATTCAGCAGAGAGGGCAGTTGCTGACTTTTCAGTCAGTGGCTGTCCTTTTTGCATTTTAAGGAGGTTCATTCATGAAGCAGACATCTACACGCAGCATCCCCACCACTAATCAGCAGGAACTTTTCCGCACCCCGCCAAACCAATCCGCCGGCAAGTCCATATCTGTTTATCGGGTATGCCTGGTCAAGGATGCAACCGTTTCCTTCGGTCAATCCTGCATCAACAATTCCCATCAGGCACAAGCTCTGATCCAGAACCTCATCCTGACCAGAGGCCAGCCGGACAGAGAATCGTTTGTCGTCGCTCTGCTCAATGCCAAGAACGCCATAATCGGACTGAACATCGTTTCAGTTGGGGTTCTGTCATCTACGCTGGTCAGTCCCAGGGAAGTGCTGAAACCCGCCATCCTGGCCAATTCAGCGGCCATGATTTTGTGCCACAACCATCCCTCAAATGACCTTTCTCCTTCCACCGATGATTTGGAGGTTACGCGAAAAATCATCAAGGCGGCAACATTGTCGGAATCCAGGTACATGAGCATCTGATCATCAACATGGAGAATAACAAATATTACAGTTTCGCTGACCAGGGGATTATCAAACGGTTTTACGACGATATCGCCTGAATTCATCAAGAGCTTTTTCAACAATGAGGGACCATTTGCGCGCTGCAGATGGTTTTTTGCGTTTTGAAGGGAGGTGAGCGACCAATGGCATACACGCCGGAATTGAGCTTGGAATCGTCCCGCACACTTCGAAGAATCGCTTGGGCTCTGGGGGTTCCGATGACCCAGGCCATCGAACGAGTCTTTGAATACATGCCCAGTTCTTGGATCGAGACAAGGTTTGTTCGGCCTGCAAGGACAAATCGAAGTGCTGCGAATGTTCGTTTTCAGAGAAATCAATTTTGGGCGATTTCGGTCGCCTGTAATTCAATCAGCATCAATTTCAACCAGGGCCTGGCCAATAAAGGCTGGGCCTTTTTACGTTCATCGAAAAGGAGAAACACAATGGAAAATCAAAACATCAATCAACAATTCAGGGAAGATGAAATCGCCAACATTCGCCGTTGGGACAAGGAACGGAATGAATACATCACCAATCCATTCCCGAAAATTGGCGGACGGCTCCGACTGGCACACGAAGCAAATGAAGCCCTGTCCATTGAAACCGAAATCATCAGGTACGACGAACAGATCGCCGTGGTCAGTGCGGTAAGCAAGACCTCCAAGGGCTGTTTCAAAGGCATCGGTATGGCAAGCGTTGAACGAGATGCAGAAGATAGCACCTGCCATACTGGAACTTGCGGAAACCAGAGCCATTGCCAGAGCAGCTTGCGATTTGCTGGTTATGGGGTGGAATATTGCTCGGCGGAGGAAGTCAGCCACCTCAGAAAACGGTAATGGGGGTGGTGGAAACGGTCATCACGCTCGGCAGCATCCAAATGATAATCTGCCCTCAGCCAACGGAAATCGTATGACGGTCGCCCGACAAGGAACGCGTCAGGGTTCCAATGGTGGAAACGGAAACGGTGGCAACGGTAATGGCGGCAGCAACGGAAACGGTAGACTTTCGGCAAAGCAATATCGCTACATCCAGAAATTGAATTCCGAAATTGGCAGAGCCAGTGCCGACCTGGATAAACAGTGTCTGGCGATGTTCGGTTCGGTCGCACAGTATCTTTCGAAAGGTGATGCTTCCGCGATGATCGAGAATCTGCTTTCCCAGTAATCTGTTTGTCCGAGCCACTGATAATTCCAAACGTTATTAATTGAAGGGGGAAGGTCCAATATCTGGGCGTTTCCCCTTTTTGTATTCCAACCAATCAACGAAAGGAAATCGTTATGTCAAAGAAACAAGCACTGCAATCGTTTAACCAGGAACTGCACATAAGTTATTCGCAGATTTTCTGCTTTACCACCTGTCCCATGAAACACCGGTTCCAGTACGTCGAAGGTCGTCCGCCTGAACGCATCAGTATAGTCTTGCCCTTTGGTTCCGCCATTCATTCAGCCATTGAGATGGCGTACTTGTCTCTGAAAAACCATGGTCGTATCGAGCCTCTGGAAGCCCTGTGTGAAAGGTTTGACACATGCCTGGAACTGGACCTTGAGAATTCCGTGGTGCCAGTGATCTTCAAGAAGGATCTGCCGGACCACAAGGGTGCCGTGGAGATGGGAAACGCCATGCTGAAAGTGTTTCACGAATCCATTCCTCAAATTCTCCAAGATGTCCAGGAGATTATGGGTGTGGAATTACCTCTCTCCGCTAAGCTTTACACCGATGAAGGACAGCCAACCGAATTCAAACTGTCTGGTATCCTCGACCTCGTAATCAAAGACAAGAACGGGGAAATCATTGTGGTGGATAACAAGACGGCTGCAAAGCCCATGGCTCAATCCACAGCCGATGATGCGGGACAAATGACAGCTTATAGCTATCTTCTGGCAGCTAACAAGTATGTTTTCCCAACAAGCCCAGTCAAATGTCAGTTCGACATCCTACGAAAATTGCAGACTACGAAAATGGAACGCGTTCAAACCGTCCGCACCGCAGACCAGAGAAGGCGGTTCGCGAAACTTGCCAACAGGGTTCTTGCCGCCATTGAAAACGGCATGGTTTATCCGCAGACGAGTTGGATGTGCAGCGACTGTGCTTATTCAAACGCCTGTAAAGCGTGGTGAAGTGAGAATATAGAGAAGGGTAACGCCATACAATAGCGATGAACGCCTCTCTGGCTGGCTCTCAAGCCCTCTGGAGGGGCGTTTCTGTTTGAAAGGAAATCCTTATGGTCATCAAACGTGTTTGTGCCTGGTGTGGCCGATATCTGGGCTCCAAGGAGTGCGAAGTATCCGTCCCATCAACCCCACGAAGAACTGGTCAGTCATAGCATCTGCCCCGAGTGCTTTCGAGAAGGCTTTGGCAGAAATTCAATCAATCACCGCAGTAACCAACAAACCCAACAAGTAAATGAAAAGGAGAATGGCTGATGATGACACCAAAAGTGAAGGAGACTTTGGACTTGATTCTGGCACGCTTCGAAACGGGTGAAATCCCAGAAGCGGTTGCCTATTCTATGTTCCCGATTCCAGAGATACCGTGTTCAGCATGGAGTCTACTCAACCGTACTCTGGTATTCATTTCTGGCACCATGGACGCAAGGGGCTTTCGACAATGGAATTCTATTAACCGATCCGTGAAAAAGGGTTCCAAGGCTCTCTATATCCTGGTTCCGTATGTGAAGAACATCGAAGATGCCCCTGACGACAATCAATCCAGATTGCTGGGCTTCGGAGTTTGTCCTGTGTTCAGGGTCGAAGATACTCAGGGCGAACCTCTCGAATACCAAAACATCGAAGTGCCAGAGTTTCCTCTGATGGATCGTGCCTTTGATTGGGGCATCAGTATCAAAGCTGTACCCGGCAATTATCGCTATTTTGGTTATTATTCATCGGGTCGGAAGGAAATCTCACTGGCAACAAGCCAGGAGTGCGTCTTTTTCCACGAACTGGCGCATGCAGGGCATCACATTGTAAAGGGTAATCTCCTGCCGGGCCAAGACCCGCTTCAGGAAATTGTGGCTGAACTTTCGGCGTGTGCTTTGGCACAAATGGTAGGCAAATCACTTGTTGATACGACAGGCTCGAATTTTCAGTACATCAAACGATACGCTGAACAGTTAAAAATGGATGTTCATTCCGCCTGCCTGAAAGTGCTGTCCGACACGGAAAAGGTCTTGAATCTGATAATCCACAACAACGTTGAAGGAGAAGAACACGCTAATCACCGAAATCTGGCTTGAAACGAATTGCGTTAGCCCTGCTGGATTTCGATCCGGTGGGGCTTTTATTTTTCAGGAGGCACATATGCAGAGAGTGAAAAACTACAGCATCACCAAAGAATCCATAGATGAAATGATTGCCGCCGGCAGGCTCAATCCATCCCTTGAAATCGTTTTTCGGGACCGTTGCGGCGCCCACAGACACAAGCTGTCGGCTGGCTACGCGGATGACATTCATGTTTACCGTGACGGCAGCCTAACATGCGTTTTATCCGTCAACAATCGGCTGGGCTACGTCGGCATGGAGGTTTTCGATGGCAGCGAGCCTGTCGGAGACATTTTTCTTCAAGGGGATCAGATTTTGGAAACCCTCGGAAGAAATGACCTGTCACCCTTCACGATCATCCGTCGGCTGATGGTGTTCATCGGCTGAATTATTAAACGCCCATTCAGAAGCCCTGTCATCGAAAGGTGTCAGGGCTTTTTTTATTTCGGAGGAGGTACTTATGAAATTCATTGGAATAATCGGAGCACGGAAATACAAGAACAGGCAATCGGTCATCGAACTGGTACAGTCGCTTCCCAGAGATTCCATCATCGTCACCAGCTCATGCAAGGGTGTTTGCACCTGGGCAAGTGAAGCAGCCATTTCGGAGGGTCTTCAAGTTCGCATCTTTGCCCCGGATCTGGCAGATATCGGGAGCCGAGCGGAAATGGTGGAGAGATATTACCATCGGAACCGACAGTTGATATCTGCCTGCCAAGTGGTTCACGCATTTATCAGCCAGGATGGAGGGTTGACCGGTGGCACCCGGTATGAGGTTGATTACGCCAAACGCCTGAACAAGGAATTGTTCCTTCACTGGGAACACGGGAAAGTTCAGCGGCACTTTCAGCGATCCTTGCTTTTGCACGATACGGAAAACGACTTTTCGGCCGGCTGGATGGCCTTCTTTGCGGAGGCGTTAGCTTAATTGTGGGAGAGAATGCGTTACTCGCCAGAAGATCGCGTGAGACGAATTGTGAGTTCATATGTGAGTATTTCTGGCTGAACCAATACAATCTATAAATAGACAGAAAGGGCGTCTCCTTGGGCTTCTGCGGTCCTTTGGACTCCTTTTTATCATTGGAGGTGGCGAATGAATATGGCAGAAATTAAAGATGATTTGCTGTTGAGTGGTTGGCAGCACTACGAAACACACAGAAATGGCTGGATTACGTATTGCCGAAAATATCGGGAAGCATCAACATTCTTTAATTCAGAGTGGCATTATTGCACACTATTTCAAAACGGACGGGTTGCAAGAGGCATATTTAGACCCAAGAAAAGGGAGGTGGCGAATGTGCAATGATTTCATAGAAAGTGGAAACTGGGCGATTATAGGTCCGATGGCTGAAAATATACGCCAATGAAGAGCTGGAAAGGGAAAAAGCACGCAGAGACACCTTTGGAGAGAATTATTTAGAACCTGAAGATCCTGCCACAGATATGGATGACGAAAATAACGACACGGATTTCGACTTTGATCCTGAAGCAGATTGAATAAACTAACCTCGTATAAGTAGAGAGATAACATTTACTGTCCCCTCATACCAGTCCATGAAAAATACTGATGCTGATGGGATTTAACTAACCTTGTTATACATAGAGGGTGTGTTTTTTTCTCTCTTAAATAAATTCATGTGGGGGGTAACAATTATGGAAAAAAATGACAGCAGAGTGACTTTTAGTATCGGTGACACCGCAAATATGACAGGACTTACACAAAAACAAATACGGAACTGGGAAGAAAAGGGATACATTCCCGAAGCCGAAAGGGTGGTGTCCGGTGAAGAGCTTATCGAAGGTTTACGATGGACGAGGTTGAAACCATGCGATTAATCAAAGAATATCTTGATGCAGGTTTTACCCTTAAAGCTGCCGCTCGAAAAGCAGCCGGCGCTATTTTATCAAAAATGGAGGTGATTAATAATGCGAAGTAACATCAACAACAAAAAACTGTGTCCTTTTATTAATAAAACATGCGTCGCAAACGAATGTGCGATCTTCAACGAGAAATTCGAACGTTGCGAGTGGGGTCTGATGGCCTATAATTTATATCTTCTTCAGGAAAGGCTCAAGCAGCAGCAATTAGAACCTTATCGAAAGTAAATGTAAGAAACCCGCCTCTTAACCGGGGCGGGTACTTTCTATCAACAATCCACGAAAGGAGGCGTTATGTAAAATGAATAAAATTTGTATCAACAGTATACCTGCAGAACTTAAAAAATTAAATCAGTGGGTCGCATGGGATAGCAAAAAGAAAGAAAACGGCAAGACAACTAAAATACCCATCGATCCCAAAACAGGAAAATATGCGAAGGTTAATGATAATGGAAGCTGGGGATCTTTTGAAGAGGCACTGCGGTGCAATAACGAGAAGAAACTTCAGGGCATAGGGTTCGTGTTCCAGAAGCCAGGCCCCTATGTCGGGATAGACATTGATGATTGTCTTGATCCGGCAACGAATTCATACAACCAGGAAGCACTGTCAACCACTGAACGTTTTAAAAGCTACACCGAAATCAGCCCTTCAGGAAAAGGACTTCATATAATAGTAAAGGGGAGCCTTCCAGAAAATGGACGGAAAAACGGCGGTGTCGAGATGTATGCTGACGGTAGGTTCTTCACTGTCACTGGGAATGTACCGGATGGAGCCCAATCGGAGATCGTCGAATGCCAGGAAGCTCTCTTGGAGTTTCATCAGGAACACTTTGGCAAGCCCATTGAACAAAATGTACAGGGTGTCATGCATATTGGAGCGGATGATCCTATCATCCAGAAGGCACGAAAGGCTGCAAATGGTAAAAAGTTCGATCAGCTTTGGAAAGGCGACTACTCAGGCTACCCATCGCAGAGTGAAGCGGATCTGGCTTTATGTCAGATGCTATCGTTCTGGACCAGGGGAGACAACTGGAAAATCGACAGCCTGTTTCGGAAATCAGGATTATTTCGTTCAAAATGGGATGAGCGCAGATATGCAGACGGAGAAACTTACGGCCATGCGACAATCAGTAAAGCCGTAGCCTTAACAAATGATAACAACAATTCATTCGCAGGAATTTCTCCTCAGCCAGAAATTAGGCAGCCAAAATTCAATCTCACCGAAATGGGCAATTCAGAGCGCCTGGTTTATCAAAATCATCAAGACATCAGGTATTGCCATGTCTGGAAAAGCTGGATGATTTGGGATGGACTTCGCTGGGTTCAGGATAAATCTGACAGGATCAAAATGATTGCCAAAGAAGTGGTTCGGTCAATTTATTTTGAAGCCGGCCAGGCATCCGATTCGACCGAGCGGCAGGAAATATCAAAACATGCCAGGAAATCGGAATCCAGCCACAATATCAATGCAATGATAACGCTTGCTGAAAGTGAAGTTCCTGTCCGAGCTGAAGAACTCGATCAAGATCCATGGCTGTTCAACTGTCAAAACGGAACGCTAAATCTTAAGACAGGAATTCTTTCTCCCCATCAGCGGGAGAATTACATTACAAAGCTCTCTCCTGTTATTTACGATAAAATGGCGCCACATCAATTATGGGATGCTTTTCTAAACCGTGTTTTTGACGGCAATCAGGACCTGATCGCATTCATGCAGAGAGCAATCGGCTATTCCCTTACAGGACTTGCAGACGAACAGTGCCTGTTTATCCTGCAAGGTTCCGGCGCAAACGGCAAAACCACTTTCCTTCAGACAATCAGCGATATCATGGCGGATTATGCCATGCAGACGCCCACGGAAACACTTCTGGTAAAAGCCAAAGGGGCCATATCCAATGATGTAGCACGACTTAAAGGAGCACGTTTTGTCATCGCTACTGAAGCTGAAGCCGAGCAGAGATTGGCTGAAAATCTCATAAAACAGATGACAGGAGGCGACACGATTTCCGCACGTTTTCTGCATCAGGAATTTTTTGATTTTAAGCCCACTCACAAAATGTTTCTTGGCACCAATCATAAACCGATTATTCACGGGACGGATTTGGGGATATGGAGACGCATCAAGCTGGTTCCCTTTGAAATAACCATCTCTGAAACGGAACGTGATCCCAAGATGCTGGAAAAGTTGCTTCAGGAAAAGGAAGGGATATTGGCATGGGCTGTCGAAGGATGTTTATGTTGGCAAAGAGAAGGCCTTGGAACGCCAGCTGTTGTGAAACAGGCTACTGCAGGATATAGAGAAGAAATGGATGTGATCCTACAGTTTATATCGGATACCTGCAAGATCGGTGATCATCTACAGGTCACAAGTCAGGAACTGTACCATGCGCTTGAGGAATGGTGTTCAAGTAATGGAGAACAGCAGATTACACGCAGAAGGTTCACTAAACGTCTGAAAGAAATGAACTTTGAAACCCTTCAGATCGGTCCTGACAGAAAACGGGGATTTAAAGGTCTGACTTTATTTGCAGGATGAACACTTCTATGGCAAAAAGAACACATGAACAGCAGTTTAGGGGTTTTTTTTATATATATGTATTCTATAGAGAAAAAACCCCATTTCAAGTGTTCATGTGTTCATAAGTGTTCATAAGTGTTCAGAAATGGTCGGGAGTGGTCGGATCTCCTGAAAGACCCGGTCCAGTTTTTCTTGAAACCCGATCAGGATGAGGATTTTATAGAAAAATGGCATTCAGAATTCCGTTCTATTTTCCATGCCAGTTCTCCGACCGGATATTTATTTACAGTTGAAAAAGAATGGGTTTCCAAATATGTTAAAAAACTATATTCCTCGAAATGAAAGGATTTCCTGATGACGGAAAATGCGGTTGCCGATCAGTGCGCAAATGATACACAACAATTCATCATCAATATTCCATGTCGCCTTGCGAAACGCGTTGAAAAGTATGCAAATGACAGAGGGGATACAATCGCCGGCGTGGTGATCGATGCACTGGATGCGTTTTTGACGGACCTGAAAAACAGGAATGATTGAAAATGATTCATGTTTTTAATAGGTTGCCGTTGAACTGATCATCTCTTTTCATTTTCGTTTTAATTGCCGCAAATGTTGTTCAGGTGAATTAACAAAAAAACTTGTTCAATCGATTGAATGAAAAAACTTGTTCAGTCGATTAAACAGAAAAACTTGTTTAGGTAATTGAACAGAAAAACTTGTTCAGGTGAATAAACGAAAAAACTTGTTCAGTCGATTAAACAGAAAAACTTGTTCAAGTGATTGAATGAAAAAACTTGTTTAGGTGAATAAACAAAAAAACTCCGCATTTGTCATATTCTGCCAACAGAGCATATATGATTCCCAAATGAAGGCTTTTGGCAACCTCGGCATTGCTGCCACCCGAAGCCTCTCTCCTTAAAGCCAGCACCTCCTTAATAATGGGAATTGTTTTGTCGTTATATCCCTTCGTTTGAAGCTCACCCGCTTGTTTATGTAATCCAGACACATCCCCAGGATATCTTTCTAAAGTCAATTATCCTCAAAAAAAATGTCACTTTCCCAAATCTCAATTCGGCAACGGGAATAAACGTGCGAGTAAAAGCCTGAAGGGAGGGTAGGCAAGCCCCCCAGACAAAAAAACACTTTTTTCATTTGTGGCACGATTTGTCACAGCCGAGACGTCTTTTGTCATCCCTTTCCATTCAGGAAGCTGCGAGTTTTTTCATCCCATATCTGAAAAAGAACCAAAGGCGAATTGACAGTGGCTGACGATAAACATATCATGACCCCCGAGGATGTCGCCCTTTTCCTGCAAAAAAGTGTGAGCTGGATTTACAAGCACTGGCGGGAACTGGGCGGTGTGAAGATCGGGGGCTCCATATTTTTCCCAGAAAAGGAGACCCTATATGAGCGTTTATTTTGTCGAAAAGAAGGGGTGGAGGTACGACTTCACCAGGAAGGGACAACGATACACAGACCAGTGGATGAAAACAAAAACGGAGGCAAACCGAGCAGAAGCAAAAAGAAGGGAGGCAATAAAGAATCCAAGTCAAGACCAATTACCGACGAAAGCTTCACCGATGATCGAAATCGGCATGGACTTTTTGGCGCTTATTAACAGACGCCTGGACTTTTTAAAGGATTATAAGTCCGAAAAGTACTACAAAGACGGACTTTACCAGGCAAGGCGATGGGTTAAGGAATGGGGTAAATTAAAGTGTGATGATATTTCAGAAGATATGGTCCACAAATTTCTCAGAAGCAGGAAAAAAGTGTCGCATGAAACAGCAAATGCTGAGATAAGAGCACTTCGGGCGACGTTTAATTATGGTAAAAGAAAGAAGTGGATAACGGCATGCCCATTGGATGATGTTCAATTCTTCCCTGTTGAAAAAAAAGAAAAATATGTTCCATCGCAGGCAGATATCGACAAAGTCATATCAGAGGCTATCCCTGAAATGCAAGACCACCTTTGGACAATCCGTGAAACATTTGCAAGGGTGGGCGAAATCAATCGTCTGGTATGGGATGATGTGAATTTTGAAAACAAGTATGTTGTCCTTTACACCCGGAAAAAAAAGGGTGGTCATCTAACGCCAAGAAGAGTTCCAATGACTGAAAAACTTTATGAAGTGCTTTCCAGAAAGTTCGAGAATCACGATCAAAGCAAACCGTGGGTTTTCTGGCACAAATATTGGAGCCAAAAGCATGGAGAATTTATTGAAGGCCCTTACCAGGACCGAAAAAAAATAATGAAAGAGTTGTGTAAAAAGGCAGGCGTTAGATATTTCAGATATCATCCCATTAGGCATTCCGGCGCATCCGTCATGGACAACAATAATGTTCCGATTGGTGTCACACAACGGCTTTTAGGGCATGAACAAAGAACCACTACCGAAATTTACTTACATAGCCTTGGAAACGACGCATGTGATGCAATGGGCGTTTATGAAAAAGCCAGAAAAAATTCACACACAGATTCACACACAGACTAAAAAAGCTTTCCAAGCATAAAACTTGAAAAGCTTTTAACAATATGATATATTTACTTTTTTAATGGAGCCGGCGAGCGGACTCGAACCGCTGACCTGCTGATTACGAATCAGCTGCTCTACCAACTGAGCTACGCCGGCCAGCACTGTGTATTACGATTGGATACTGTTTTTATGTTTCAAAATCAAGAAAAAAATGGGCTCCATTCCCTGATGGATGCCTTTCCCTATAGAAATCAGCGTATTGAATGCTCCGGAATTTCCGCTTCCCAGAAGGCTTTTTTGTGTACAGCCCTGTACCAAAGCCACCCCTTGCCGATGATTATCGTAACACCAACGGCCAAAGAAGCCCAGCAGCTGATGGCGGATATGGATTTTTTTGCAGGCAAGACGCCGCTGCCTGTCAGTTTTTTTCCAGCGTCTGCTGCCGGGGCATACAAATCCCTGTCCAGCCACAGCGAGTCCTCGACCAAACGGATTTGTGCGCTGTATCAACTCATTTATGCCACGTCCCCGCCCATCGTAATCGCGCCCATCGAAGGCCTGCTTCAAAAACTCATTCCCAGACAGGAGCTTTGTAATTTCTCCGAACTGCTCATGGAAAATGAAGAGATCAGCCTGGATCATTTGGTGGAGAAAATGGTTTCCGGGGGCTATGTGCGGACGATGATCGTGGAAGAGCCTGGAGATTACTGCATCCGGGGGGGAATTCTGGATGTTTTTTCCCCGCTGTACACTGACCCCCTGCGGATCGAGCTCTATGGCGACAGCGTGGAATCCATCCGTTTTTTTTCCGCATCCACCCAGCGCACGATCGGAAACATCGCCGAGGCCATAATCATTCCTGCGCGGGAAGCTATTATCAAAATGGAATCCATAGAGCCGGTCATTGGCCGGATCCGGGAGCAGGCATCCGCTCTGGAGCTGCCGGTCACAACGGTCCGGGAACTGGTGGAGCGCATCAAAAAAGAAGGGGTGTTTCCGGGCATTGAATTTTTGACCCCGCTTTTTTACCCTGAGATGGACAATCTTCTGGACTACGCGCCGCAGGACGCCTTGTTCGTGATGGTGGAACCGGCTGAGCTGGAAAAATCCGCCCTGGCTTTTCATGACAAAACCGTCCGGCAATACATGACATCGCGGAAAAACGGAGCCTTGTGTGTTGAACCCCAGTCCCTGCATGAAACATGGGATTCGGCCTATCCGGCAATTCTGGAGCGCCATCCGCTGCTTTTGCGTCAAGTATCGCTGGCTTTGCCGGCCCAGCCGTTTTCCGCTGTGGTGTTTTCAGTAGAGAACAATGCGGATATTCAGGAGCAGTTGGCTGTCCAGCGTGACGCCGAGCAGCTCCTGCTGCCGCTGGCCGTGTGGATCAATGAAAAAAAAGAGCAAGGGTATACGACCCTAATTGTCTCCAGCACCCGATCCCAGGCCGAGCGACTCTCTGCCCTGATGCAACCCTACGGGATTCAGCTAAAACTGGCAAACGGCATTCCGGACCTGACCGCGGGCAAGGGTCGGGTCTATGCCTGCCTCGGGCACATTTCCGCCGGTTTTGTGTGGCCGGATCAAGCCCTTGCCATTATTTCCGAAGACGAGATATTCGGCCGCAAGCATCACAGAAAGCGCCTGCCTGCGTCAAAAATCCACACCGAGCAGCTCATCTTCGGAGAGCTCAAAAGAGGGGATCTGGTGGTTCACAGCGATCACGGCATCGGCCAGTACGAAGGGCTGATAAAACTGGTTGTGGATGGGGCCACCAATGATTTTCTGCTCATCACCTATCGGGACGCGGACAAGCTGTATCTGCCCGTGGTCCGCATGAACATGATTCAGAAATACCTGGGCGTGGACGGGGTTGCCCCGATTCTGGACAAAATGGGAGGAAAATCCTGGGACCGGGTCAAGAAACAGGTCAAGCAGTCTGTCGAGAAAATCGCAGGCGAGCTTTTAAAGCTCTATGCCAGCCGGAAAGTGGCCCCTGGCATTTCATTTTCAGGTATAGACAGCTATTTTCACGATTTTGAAGCCAGTTTTTCCTATGAGGAAACCCCGGATCAGCTGCATGCTATCGATGATGTGCTGCAGGACATGCAGTCCCCTGCCCCGATGGATCGGCTCGTTTGCGGGGATGTGGGATACGGCAAGACCGAAGTGGCGCTTCGGGCCTCTTTTCTGGCGGTCAACAACAACAAGCAGGTGGCGGTGCTGGTTCCCACCACCGTGCTGGCGGAACAGCATTTTGAAACGTTTTCCGGCCGGTTCAGGCGGTATCCGGTCCGGGTTGCCTGCCTGAGCCGGTTCAGAAGCGCCAAAGAGCAGAAAGGCATTATCGCGGAGCTCAAGACCGGAACCATGGATATCGTAATCGGCACCCATCGCCTGCTGCAAAAGGATGTCGGCTTTAAGGATCTGGGGCTGATCGTCCTGGACGAAGAGCAGCGCTTCGGGGTCAAGCACAAGGAAAAGCTGAAAAAATTCCGGCATAACGTGGATGTGCTGGCGCTGACAGCCACCCCGATCCCAAGGACCCTTCACATGTCCATGATGGGGGTCCGGGATATCAGCATCATCTCCACCCCGCCGGAGCATCGCCAGCCGATCGCTACCTTTATTTCAGAATTTGATGACACCGTTGTTACCGAAGCCATCCGAAAAGAGCTGGAGCGAAAAGGCCAGATCTATTTTGTGCACAACAATATTCACACCATCTGGTCCATGGCCGACCATCTAAAAAAACTGGTTCCCGAGGTGCGACTGGATGTGGCGCATGGCCGCATGAGCAGCAATGAACTGGAAGCCGTCATGCTGCGATTTACGAAAAACGAACTGGATATGCTGGTCTGCACCACCATCATCGAATCCGGCCTGGACATTCCTTCGGCCAACACCATGCTGGTCAACCGGGCCGACCGGTTCGGGCTGGCCCAGATCTATCAGCTGCGCGGGCGTGTGGGCCGCTCCGATGAACAGGCCTATGCCTATTTGTTTATTCCGGCCGAGCACACGCTGAACCCGGACGCTTTAAAGCGGCTGAAAGTCCTCATGGAACACAGCGATCTTGGATCCGGTTTTCAGATCGCCATGAGCGATCTGAAGATAAGGGGCGGCGGAACGATTCTAGGCGCCTCCCAGTCGGGCCACATCGCCGCCGTCGGCTACGACATGTTTTTAAAGCTGATGGAAGAAGCCATGTCCGAGATCAAGGGAGAACCGATTCTGGAAAGCCTTGAACCCGATATTCAGATTACAATGAGCGCCTACATTCCGGAAACCTATATTTTGGATATCGATCAGCGGCTCGTGGCATACCGGCGGCTGGCGAAAATGACCAGCCTGGCGGAGATATCGGATTATAAAAAGGAGATGATCGATCGTTTTGGAGCACTGCCGGATGAGGCGGCCAACCTGCTGCTGAAAATGATGCTCAAGGTGCTGTGCATGGCAGCCGGGGTCAAGCGGCTGGATCTTTTCGGCCAGCAGCTCCATCTGCGATTCTCCGAGGCCCACCAGAAAAATCCATTCGGCATTGTGGACATGATCGTCTCGGACAAAAAACGATTCGAATTCTCCCCCGACCATGTTTTGAAAATTCATCTGGCCAGACGTCATTTCAGCGGCCTGCTGTCGGAAACCAAAAACATCTTGAAAGAGATTGGTCAGCGTGTTAACAATTGATTGATTGGCAAAAAGTCCATCAACTGCGTTGCGCTATATCATTCGTCATTGCGGCGTACTATCATGTGCGTTCCACGCACCTTAAGGATTGTCGCCGAAAGCTCCGGCACGCGCGCCTTGCACCTGGAGCTTTTTACTTTGCCATCCCAATTTTGATTTTTAAGGAGTAGGATAGTCATCATGACTCAAAACATCTTTCACCCATTTGTAAAGCGACAACTCCCCCTGCTGGCGGCAATCGCCGCCTGCATCATACAGGCTGGCTGGTTCCTCCCACATTCGGCCATCGGTGCCGAAGTGATCGACCGGATTGTGGCAGTGGTTAACAACGATTTGATTACGCTGGAAGACCTCAACAACCAGATGAAACCCTATATGGAAAAAATCAATGCCATGGAATACCCGCCGGACAAGCAGCGCCAGATGATTTTCAAGGTCCGGGAGGAAGTGCTGAATCAAATGATCGATCAGAGATTAACCGATCAGGAAATCGCCCGGTATAAAATCACGGCAACGGACAAGGAAGTGGACAATGCCATTGAGCGGATCAAGCAAGCCAATTCGATTACAGACGAAGTTTTTCGGCAAACACTTGCCAAAGATGGGGTGACGATTGAAGAATACCGCAAAAAAATGAAAGAGCAGATTTTAAGAGCGACCTTGGTGAACCGAGAAGTCAAAGCCAAGGTTGTCATTACCAAAGAAGACGTCAAAGCCTATTACGACGCGCATCCTGAGCTCTACGGGTTCGAGGAAAAATATCATCTGGCAAATGTCATGATCCGATACCCGGAAAATCCGGATTATTCCACCCGTACGCAAAGCCTTCAGAAAATGACGGAAATCCTTATGGAACTCAAAGCAGGCAAATCGATCGATGACGTGATTCAGGCTTTTTCCAGCAGCACTGTCAAAGTTACCGGGGGAGAACTGGGTACTTTTTCCCTTTCCACCTTGGATCCCAAAATCCGCGAAACCGTGAAAGAGATGACGCCGGGTCAGTATTCCGGAATCGTCGAAACCGATTACGGACCTCAGATTTTCCGCCTTCTGGATAAGGCGAAGACCGCCAGCAAAACATTTGAGGACGCCACTTCAGAAATCGAAAACAAGCTGTACAAGGAGATTGTGGATCAGAAATTTGCAAAATGGCTGGAAGAACTGCGATCCCGATCTCACATTAAAATTATACTTTAGGCTTAAGGGCGGGAGAGCGTGAGGGGTTATGGCCATCTTTTTTACGACACCTGCCATTTTGCTGAGACGGGTTGATTTTGGTGATAATGATCTGATTTTGACTTTTTTTTCCCTGACCCATGGCAAAATCTCCCTGATTGCCAAATCCGCCAAAAAAAGCCGCAAACGCTTTTGCGGTGCGCTGGATTTGTTTTCGGTATCTGAGCTGGTTTGCTCAACCGGCAAAGGCCGCCTTCCAGTGCTCCAAGAGGCGAAAATCTGCCATCCGTTTTGTCAAATCCGGGCGCATTTCAAAAAAACAGCTTATGCCAGTTATTTCGCGGAAATCATCAATAACTGGATGGAACCGGATGTGGCACAGCCCCGAACGTTTGAACTGCTTTATCAAGTACTGGACAGGCTGGATCGAAGCGATCTGCCGGATGAACTGCTGAGTATCGTGTTTCAAATGACGCTGTTGATCACTTCAGGATTCTCTCCCAATTTTTCCACCTGCTGCCGTTGCCATACCGAAATGGACTGCCTGAACGGGTGCCGGATCGGAATCAATTTTGCCAAAGGCGGTCTGATTTGTTCTTCCTGCAATAGCGCTGTCTCTCCAACGGTTTATCTGTCCAGGGGGACGATCAAACAGCTGCAGTGGATGGGATGCGGGAACTGGAACAAAATCGCCAGAGCCCGGTTTTCCGCCCAGTCCATTCAGGAAAGCCTCGGCTTTCTGGAAGCATTTGTTCCCTTTCATCTTGGAAAAGAACCCAAAAGCCTTTCCGTTCTGCGGCAGTTTAGGAATGAGCAGAAAATCGCGGGATAAGTTCATGCCGAAAATCTATCGAAAAATTCTGGAATCTGGGCCGATCACAGCATCGGCTCCCTGCCGGATCGACATGGGCGGCACGTTGGATATCAAAACGTTCCATTTACCGTTCAGACGCCTGTCCCCCTGCACGGTCAATGCCGCGATCAGCCTCAGAACCCGGGTTCGGATTCTTCCCGGTGCTGCGGACCAGGTAAAAGTGAGCTCCACTGGCTTTGAAAGCGTCTCGTTTCCTGAAGATGCCGCGCCATATAACCATCCCCTGGGCCTGATGTTTGCCATTGCCGCGTATTTCGGCGTTTGCGGCATCCATATCGATATTGACTCGGCCTCGCCGCCGCGAAGCGCGCTGGGCGGGTCTTCGGCAGCAGCCATTGCGCTGGTTGCAGCACTGTCCAAACTCCTCGAAAAGGCAGGCCAGAAACCCATGGCCCGCAGACAGATTGTTCTGCTGGCACATGCCATTGAAGAAAGCGTAGCCGGAGTCCCCTGCGGGTTTCAGGATCAACTGGCCGCAGCCTTCGGCGGGGTCAATGCCTGGTACTGGGAAAATGCCATGAATTCGGGTGGATTCAGAAGAAAAATGCTGGTTCCCAGGCCTTTTCATAATGATTTTTTCCGGCACATTCTTGTGGCCTATTGCGGCATTCCGCACGAATCCAGGCAGATAAACCGCATCTGGGTGGATCAGTTTATATCAGGAACTACCCGGAAAGAGTGGCTTTCCATCGTGGATCACACCCACCGGTTCGCAGAAGCCCTGCGTAACCGCCAGTATCAAAGGGCCGGTAGCATCATGAATCTGGAAACCGACATCCGCCGGCAAATGACCCCGGATGTGCTGGATGACATGGGCATAAAGCTTGTTCATGCAGCAAGAAAAATAGGCTGCGGGGGCCGGTTTACCGGGGCCGGAGGCGGTGGCTGTATCTGGGCAATCGGGAAAATCGACGCCATTGATCGGCTTCGAAAGACCTGGAAGAAAATGCTGGCGCAAAAACCGCAGGCCCGCCTTCTGGATGTTCAGATCGATCCGGATGGATTGAACGTGGAATAACCTTGAAGAATCAAGCCACCCGCTTTTTCTATTTTATTGTAAATCAGTTGACAGATGTAACCCCATAAGTTACGTTATGATAGTGTTCTTCACAAAGATTTTCGAAGCAACGCGAGTGATAATCGAGACCTCTTGAGATGATTAGATCTTTCAAACATAAAGGATTAGAGCAGCTATTTTATGATGGAGACAGAAAGGGTGTGCAACCGAAACATGCCGATAAATTGGAAGCGATTCTTGATCTCCTTGATGCGGCGGATACGATTGCAGTGATGAATTTTCCAGGATCTTTTTTACACTTGTTGCAACCCAAAAAAGAACAACATTGGTCAGTCAAAGTCTCTGGAAATTGCCGCCTGACGTTTATCTTTTCCGAAGGGGAAGCCTATGAAGTCAATTATTCAGATTAATCCGATAGGCGACATAAAGGGGGGAAATAGCCCATGAGAGATACATTGCGAAATATCAGCATGCGCCAACGATGCCCCCGACATCCAGGCTATATTTTAAAAACCCTCTATTTACAGCAGTTATCCTTGACGATCAGTCAATTGGCAGAAGCAATCGGGGTCTCCCGAAAGGCGATCTCAGCAATTGTCAATGAGCGAAAATCAATTACACCAGAGATGGCATTACGTTTATCCCAAGCCTTTCCGAATTCAACCCCGGAAAGCTGGTTGAATCTTCAACGTAACTATGATGTCTGGAGTGTCGCTCATACGACATCAGATTGGAAGACGATCCATGCCATCTCTGAAAATCTTTACGCAGCAGAGAACGCAATACAAGTTGATGAAGTTATTGCACATTGATTTATGCTAGAATGAGAAAGATATATTGTTGAAAAGGCCTGCCGATAAATTTAATTTAGAATTAATCATTATAAATAGTTTCGACAATGCGGTTGCAGCAAATTTTTTTCGATAATAACGTGAGGATAACAATGAACTTTCAGGATGTGATATTGTCTTTGCAGAAATTCTGGGGAGCAAAAGGATGTGTTCTGGTTCAACCCTACGATCTTCAGGTAGGGGCCGGAACATTTCATCATTTTACCTTGTTAAAAGCCCTTGGGCCGGAACCCTGGAATGTGGCCTATGTCCAGCCTTCCAGGCGACCCACGGATGGCCGGTACGGAGACAATCCCAACCGGCTTCAGCATTATTATCAATTCCAGGTCCTTTTAAAACCCTCCCCGCTCGATGTTCAGGATCTGTATATTCAAAGCCTGAAGGCTCTGGGAATCGACCCGTTGGCCCATGACATCCGTTTTGTTGAAGACGACTGGGAATCCCCCACGCTGGGCGCATCCGGCCTGGGATGGGAAGTCTGGCTGGATGGTATGGAAGTGACCCAGTTCACGTATTTTCAACTGGCAGGAAGCATTGAACTCCATCCCATATCCGTTGAACTGACTTACGGACTGGAGCGTCTTGCCATGTATCTTCAGGGCGTTGACAATGTATATGACCTGAAATGGAACAATGAAGTGACTTATGGCCAGGTCCATCATCAGCAGGAAGTGGAGCAGTCCACCTACAATTTTGAAGCTGCGGATGTGGAAATGCTCTTTTCCCTATTCAGCCAGTATGAGGCCGAATCCAGACGGATCATCGATCAGTCCCTGATCCTTCCGTCCTATGAATACTGCCTCAAATGCTCCCACACCTTCAATCTTCTGGATGCCAGAGGCGCCATCAGCGTCACCGAGCGAACCGGGTATATCACCCGCATCCGGAACCTGGCCAGGGCCTGCGCAGAAGCCTATCTGAAACAGCGGGAAGCCATGAACTTCCCTCTTCTGAAAAAATGATAACGAGGTAAAAATGGACAATATTTTACTTGAAATCGGATGTGAAGAAATTCCGGCCGGCTATATCGATCCTGCCCTGTCCTTTCTCTCATCCGCATTGATTCAAAAGCTGAGTGACGCCCGCATTGCGCATGGCAAGGCCCTGACTTACGGAACTCCCAAACGGCTGGCTGTCGAAATCCAGGCCGTAGCTCCCAAGCAGTCCGCACTGGAAATGGAAGTTCTGGGGCCGCCGGTCAAAGTGGGGTTTACGGAAAAAGGCAAACCAACCGTAGCTGCTGAAAAATTTGCCGAAAAAGTCAATCTGCCGGTGGATCGGCTGACCGTGAAGGAAACACCCAAGGGCCAGTATCTCTGCGCCCTGGTTATCGATCGGGGTCAGGCCACCCTGGCCATCCTTAAAATTTTGCTCCCGGATCTGATTCTGGCAACGCCTTTCCCCAAAATCATGAAATGGGGGGATCTGCAGATCCAGTTTACCAGGCCGATTCATACTATCCTTGCGCTATATGGCGAAAAGGTCATTTCCTTTAAACTGGGAAATATTTCCAGCAACCGTTTTAGCCTGGGCCATCGGTTCATGAGCCCCGGCAAAATAAAGATTGCCGAACCGTCAGCATATGGCGATGCCATGCGAAATGCCCACGTTCTAGTCGATGTGGCCGAACGGAAAAAGGTTGTGAACAAGGAAATATCGAAAATCGCCAAAAGGCTGGGCGGAAAAGTGTTTCCAGACAATGAACTTGCCGATATCGTCACCAATCTTGTGGAATATCCGGTGGCTGTGGCCGGAAAATTTGACCCCATGTTTCTGGAACTTCCGGACAAAGTGCTGATCACCTCCATGAGGGAGCATCAAAAATACTTTGCCGTCATTGACCGAAACGACAAACTCATGCCCTGTTTTATCGCAGTCAACAATACCAATGCCAGGGATATGAATATCGTGGCCAGGGGACATGAACGCGTCTTAAGAGCCAGGTTGAGCGACGCCCAGTTTTTCTACCGGGCTGATCTGGAAACGCCCCTGGATGTCTGTGTGGACAAACTGAAAGGCGTTCTTTTTCAGGCCAAGCTGGGAACGGTCTATGACAAAACCCTTCGCGTACAAAAACTGGCCGAATTCATCGGCGCAGAAGCCAGGCTGAATGCCGGCGACATTCAATTGCTTTCCCGAAGCGCGCGGCTGTCCAAGGCTGACCTGGTCACCCAGATGGTGGTTGAATTCCCCAAACTCCAGGGAACCATGGGAAAAGTGTATGCGCAAAAATCCGGAGAATCCGAAGCCGTAGCCATTGCCATCGAAGAGCACTACCGTCCGACATCTTCCGGAGGCCAACTTCCTGAAACGCTGATGGGTTCCATTCTCAGCATCGCCGATAAAGTAGACAGTCTGTGCGGATGTTTCAGTGCAGGCCTTTCTCCAACCGGCGCATCCGATCCTTATGCCCTCCGCAGACAGGCCATCGGCGTGATTCAGATCATGTTGAACCGGAATTTTTCATTCTCACTGGCCAAGCTCCTTGAAACCAGCCTGAATATCTATGATCAATTCGATGCCGGCCATATTCAGCAAACCACGGTTTCGGTTCATGCGTTTTTTCAGAATCGCATGTCTTTTTTAATGGCGGAACAGGGTTTTGCCAAAGACAGCATCAGCGCGGTTCTCAGCGCTTCATCGGATGATATACCCAATGTCTGGAATCGGGTTGCCGCACTTGAAGCTTTGAAAAAAGCTCCGGATTTTGAGCCGCTTGCCATTGCCTTCAAGCGGGTGGCCAACATCACCCGAAAAGCGGGCAAAGAACCTCTTAACCAGTTTTCGCCCCGGATCAATGCAGCCCTATTTCAGGATCCCAGCGAATCCGCACTGTACGATGCCTACCAGACAGTAAAAAAACACGTGAGCAGTCATCTGAGCCAGGGTGATTTCGCTCAGGCGCTCCGGGACATGGCTTCTCTTCGGGACCCTGTGGATAAATTTTTTACGGCTGTTCTGGTCATGGCCGATGACCCGGACATCCGGAAAAACCGACTGACGCTTCTGGAGCGGATCAGTTCCCTGTTCGATTCGATTGCGGATTTTACCAAAATATCGGGATGAGCGGGACAGGGGTTGGAATTTCGAATTTTTATTGGATGTTTAAGATAAATATGATTTTGGTGGAGGAAGTTTAGATGGCGTTTGATCCTGAAAAAGACAAAGTACTGAAGGCCTGGAAATGTGAAGAAACCGGCCTGATCGTTTCAATCAATCAATATGACAAAGGACAGCCCAAGCTCCAGATCGGGCCCCGGATTCTGAACAAAAAAGAAGGCGGACAGCGAACCCCGGTCAAGGCCGGACGTCTGACCATGGAAGATGTGATGTGGCTTTACGAGAATATCGATGAAATCAAGGAAGACATGGCTGCAAGAGTCAATCCGGAATGATGGAAGGCATAGTCCGGCCCATCGTCACACCCAACACCCCCAGGATAGGTCCGCTGGGGGTGTTGTCCGCAACACAGACCGATCTAAGCGCTTTGATCACTGCTTTGGGACTGGAAAACCCGCAACGCAGATCCCTTTATATGAGCCAGCTCCATACCCGTGATGACGGGGTTTTTTTTTCAGGCCCGATCATGGGTGCGCCTTATGCCGTGATGATTCTGGAAACCCTGGCTGCATGGGGCGCCAAAGAAGTCATTTTTCTAGGCTGGTGCGGCGCCATTTCCGCAGACGTTTCAATTGGCGATATTCTCGTTCCCCACATGGCATGGATTGACGAAGGCACATCACGGGCATATTCACAAGAACCCCGTCAAAGCTCACAACCTTCAGCCCCCCTGACCCGCCGCATCGCCACATTACTGAAAAAAGAATGTATTTCATTTCACGAAGGTGCAATCTGGACAACGGATGCCATTTTTCGTGAAACGCCCGATAAGGTCAAACAGTTCCGGGACATGGGAGCCCTGGCCGTGGAAATGGAGTTGTCCGCATTGTTTACGGTCGCCGCGCACCTGAGCATTGCGCTTTCTGCAATTCTAGTGGTTTCTGATGATCTTTCCAGTCTGAGCTGGAAACCGGGGTTTAAAGACAAAATATTCATCGAAAACCGGCAGAAACTGGCCAGGGCTGTTGCCAGGTATCTAAATGATCCTGGCCGTTAAAACGGGGCAATTTGGCAAATTTACTGCAGGGAGCCGCCGGAGTCAGGTGCGTACAAAGAACGCCTTGCAACAAATGACTGAATCCTTCTCTTCAGATTATCCAGATAAATATAATAAACAGGGGTGATGTAAAGAGTCAGGAGCTGGGAGAAAACCAGTCCGCCGACAACAGCAAGCCCGAGCGGCCGCCGGGATTCGGCGCCAGCCCCGAATCCGATGGCGATGGGCAGTGTACCCATGATGGCTGCCATGGTGGTCATCATGATAGGCCTGAACCGGACCAGGCATCCTTCAACAATCGCGTCCCGGGGACTTTTATTTTCCCTGCGCTCCGCCTCCAGTGCAAAGTCGATCATCATGATGGCGTTTTTCTTCACGATCCCGATCAGCATGATGATCCCGACAAATGCATACAGGCTAAGATCCACTTTAAAGATATACAGGGTCAGGAGCGCACCGAACCCCGCGGAAGGCAGACCGGATAGAATGGTCAACGGGTGAATGAAGCTTTCGTACAGAATTCCCAGAACAATGTAGATGACCAGGATGGCCATCACCAGCAGCCCCATCATTCCCTTGAAAGATGACTGAAACGCCTGGGCCGTTCCCTGAAAATTGCCGCTTATCGTTGCCGGAAGCAGGGTACGCGTAAATGATTCGACTTCGGAAACCGCATCCCCGAGTGACACCTCGGGCTTGAGGTTGAATGAAATTGTGACGGACGGAAACTGTCCGGAATGATTGACCGAAAGCGGCCCCACACCCGAGGTTAACGTGGCTACCGTATCCAGCGGTACCAGACTCCCGCCGGCAGACCGGATGTAGAGCAGTGACAGCGCGGACGGCTCTCTCTGATACTGGGGCTGGAGTTCCATGATCACCTGATAGCTGTCGGTCGGCGCATATATGGTGGACACCTGGTTTGAGCCGTAAGCGTTTTGAAGGGCGTTTTCAATCTGACCGGCCGTAATTCCCAGGGCGGATGCCTTGTCCCGGTTGATACCAATGCGAATTTCCGGGTTTTTCATCTGAAGATCGCTGTTGACATCCTGGATATTGGACATCTCTTTCATCTTTTTCTCGAGAACCACCGCAACACGATACAACTCGTCCGTATCCGGCCCCTGCAACGTGTATTGATACAGCCCCTTGGTAGCCCTTCCGCCGATGTTGATGGCAGGCGGGTTCATTAAAAACGCCTGAATTCCGGGCACTTTCGCCAGTTTGGGCCGGAGCTTCTGGATCAGCTCATCTGCACTTTCCTTGCGCTCGCTCCTGGGTTTAAGGCGCATGAAAAATCTTCCGGAATTTCCCGAAGCATTCGGCCCCCCCGCACCCACGGAGGACATATAGGTTTCAATGGCCGGTTCGGCGGCCAGAATCTCGTGCAGGGCCGACTGATGCCGTACCATTGAATCAAAGGAGATGTCCTGGGAAGCCTCGGTAAAACCGACGATCTGGCCAATATCCTCGCTGGGCAAAAACCCCTTGGGGCTGATGCGAAACAGCTGGACGGTGGCGATCAGAACAACCACTGAAATCAGAAACGTCAGCCAGTGCAGCCGGAGAGCGCCCTTTAAGGTTTTTTCATACAACCAGAGCATGCCGTTGAAAAAAGACTCGGTCGCCATATAAATCCGGCCGTGATGCACTTCCTGTCTGGGTCTTAAAAAAAGGCTGCACAGCATGGGGGTGAGACTCAGCGATACGAATCCGGACAACAGAATGGCCACGGTAATTACCAGAGAAAATTCCCGGAACAGTCTGCCGACAATCCCGCCCATGAACAGCACCGGAATAAATACCGCCGCCAGGGAAATGGTCATGGAAACAATGGTGAAGCTGATTTCCCTGGACCCGTCCAGGGCAGCCTGAAGGACGCCCTTTCCCATCTCCAGATGCCGGACGATATTTTCCAGCATCACGATGGCGTCATCCACAACGAATCCGACCGCAAGGGTCAACGCCATCAGCGACAGGTTGTCCACGCTGAATCCCATCAGATACATGGCTGCGAATGTCACAATAATGGACATGGGAAGCGCCATGCTGGGAATAAGTGTTGCAGACAGGCTTCTCAGAAAGATGAAAATGACCAGGATGACCAGGCAGATCGTGAGCGTGAGCGTAAACTTGACATCATTGACCGAATCGCGGATGGATTCGGAACGGTCGATCATGACCGAAAGCTCGACAGCCGCGGGAAGCCGTTTTTCAAATACGGGAAGGAGCTTTCGGATTTCGTTGACCACGGCAACGGTGTTGGTTCCAGGCTGACGCTGAATGGCCAGCACAATGGAACGGACGTTGTTTCGCCAGGTGAAGCTTTTATCGTTTTCAACACTGTCAAAAACAGTGCCAATTTCTTCAAGCCGAACAGCAGAGCCGTTTTGCCAGGACACAATAAGCGGCCTGAAGCTTTTTGCATCCATCAGCTGTCCACTGGTCTGAATATTAAAGGACTGATGTTCACCATAGAGCGTTCCGGTAGGCAGATTCACATTTCCTTGCGAAATCGCCTTTTGAACCTCATCAATGCCGATTCCCCGGGAAGCCATGGCCTTGGGGTCCAGCTGCACCCGCACCGCATATTTTTTGGCACCGTAAATGTTGACCTGGGCCACGCCGCTCAGCATGGATATCCGCTGGGCGATCATGGTGTCCGCGTATTCATTCACCGCGGACAGCGGCAAGGTGGGAGAAGACAGGGCCAGATAAAATACGGGTGAATCCGCGGGATTCACCTTCTGATAGGTCGGCGGCGTCGGCATATCCGGCGGCAGTTTCCGGGCGGCCTTGGCAATTGCGGACTGAACGTCCTGGGCGGCGGCATCGATACTTCTGTCAAGACTGAACTGAATCGTTATCCGCGTAATGCCAAGAGTACTGGAAGATGACATCGAGTCAATTCCGGCAATGGTCGAAAACTCCCGCTCCAATGGCGTGGCAACGCTGGCTGCCATGGTATCGGGATTGGCCCCGGGAAGCCTGGCGGTCACCTGAATCGTCGGAAAATCCACATTCGGCAGATCGCTGACCGGTAGCACCCGATAAGCCATCACCCCGAAAACTAGCAGGCCAGCCATGACCAGCGTGGTCATTACCGGCCTTCCGATAAAGAGTCGGGCAATATTCACGATCTGGCCTCTTTACTGGCGGGCTGTGACAAATTGGTGCCGGGTTTCAAATCCGAAGCTATCTCCACAGGCGCACCGGGAGTCAGGCGCAGATGACCATCTGTCACAACCTGTTCTCCTGACGATATCCCGCTTTCGATGATGGTTTCGCCGCCATACGATCTTCCGGTTTTGACCGGTTTTAATTGCACCGTGTTTTCCGGCGTGATGACAAAGACAAACAGACCGCTTTCACCGGTCTGAACCGCCTGGGAAGGAACCGTCACCACATTTTGCAGTCTTCCAAGTGTCAGCGCGATAGTGACAAACTGACCGGGCCACAGCCGTCTTGCCGTATTACCAAACGTGCCTTTCAGCCGGATCGTCCCGGTTTTGGAATCAACGGAATTATCCACGAATGTCAGTTTGCCTGTTTCAGGTCCGTTCTGTGAACCATCCGGCAGTGCATTCACTGCCAGATCCCGGCCTTTCATACGTTCCAGGATTTGAGGCAGATTTGACTCGGGAACGGAAAAACTGACATAAATCGGCTGAACCTGTTCAATGACGACCAGACTTTTATTGTCGTCATTGGCCTTGATCATGTTCCCCTGATCAATCAGGATCGTTCCGGTCCGGCCGGATATCGGGGAATAAATGGCGGTATAGCCAAGTTGCAGTTTGGCGCTTTCAACCACCGCCTCATCCCCCAGCACCGTTGCCTGGAGGGAACTGAGATTTGAGCGGATCTGATCGAATTGTTCCCGGCTGACGAATCCGCCCTGAACCAGATTTTCGTAACGCCGGTTATCCGATTCGGCCTTTTCCGCTAAAGCCTTGTCTTTTTCAAGGCGGGCCCTGGCCTCGCGAAGCGTGGCTTCAAGCGGCCGGGGATCAATGGTAAACAGCAGATCGCCTTTTAGGACTTCCTGACCTTCCTTGAAATGAATTTTCTGAAGCTCTCCGGTTACCCTGGCTTTGATCGCAACTGTGGCATAGGATTCCACATTTCCGATGGCCCGTATTTCAAGCGGAAAGTCCTTTTGAACCGCCTGAGCGGCCAGCACCGGAACCGGACGTTTAACGTCATTTGATTGTTTGCGCTGACCCGGCTTAGCATTCGATGCTTCCGGCACCTGAGACGAACACGCCGTCATTGCCAGCGCCACACCGCATAGCAGCCACATCCACATCTTGCGGAATTCCATGTTGAACATCTGGGGGCACCTGTTGAAAATTAAAAAAGTTAATTGAAATATGCATTTTAAAATATCATATCTCGATTATCAATATCTATTATAAGAACTTGCGATCCATTTTGTGGCTCAGGATGAAGATTAAGGGCCATCTCCCGATTCTCACAGAAATGCCTCGTACTGAGAATAGGGATGAACTCGAAAAAGTCAAAAGGGGATAGCCATGGACCGATAGTCCAATGTGGAGTCAGAGAGGAGGCGATTTCAGCGGGAGTTCTGGTTTGGGAATCCCTGCGAGGCGGGTTGCAAAGCCCGCACTCCAAGGATTTGTAAGGTGCAGGAGTCTTTTGGACTCCGGCGTTTATCGGTTAATAACTGTCATAGGCCAGGCCTTTCCAGTAAACCGGCGTGTTCAGGCGTTCCTCGACATTGACGCCGAAAAAATCGGCAACGGGTTGGAGCAGCTCCGGATTGGCTTTCTGAACTGCTCTTGCGGCTCTCAGGATTTTTTCCAGACCTGTTTGAGTCATTTTCCCCATCGGCCTGCGGCATCCACCGGAAGGCATTCCCAGAATCGCCATCAACGTCTTGATGGCCAGAGGATTCCTGGCCCGGAAAACCACATCCCCATATGGCGTTGACTCAGATGTTTTAACAGTAACCAGATCAAACAAGGGATCCAGAGCTTTTTTCAGCTTCAGAGCTTCGGAATTGTTTTTCTCAACCAGCAGGCAAACCATTTTCGCCAATGCAGCCGGCACCACATTGGACATTACTGAAATGGCGCCCCCTGCCAAAATCCCGGAATCCGTCATCATGTCATGGGTCAATGCATCATCGCCGGACAAAATGGTATAGTCTGGTCCGCAGCATTTTCGGGTCAGCCGCATGTTGTCCAGATTGCCGGTGGCCTCCTTGACAGTCGCCACATTGGGATAAGCCTTGAACGCAATAGCCAGGTCTTGCGGCAGAAGCTGTGTTCCGGTCCGTCCAGGAATCACATAAGGGATTACCTGGGTATCGGGAAAAGCCGCGGCCACAGGCTCCACATATTCCTTTCGAATTTCAAGAGAGCTGGGGCCGTTGTAATAGGGATCCACCAGCAGCAGGCCGTCTACTCCCAGATTAACCGCGTGACGGGAGGCTTCAAGTGCCTCCTGGGTATTGTTGCTGCCGGTGCCCGCAATGCAAAGGCATTTTCCCTTGCAAGCAGATGCAATCACCTGCGTCACCTGATGATGTTCTTCCCAACTGAGCGCAGGACTTTCGCCGGTGGTTCCAACAGCCAGAACGCCGGTTATGTCGCTTTGAATCTGGTAGCTGACCAATTTTTCAATGGCATCGACATCCACCCTTTCCCCGTTAAAAGGGGTGATCAATGCAGTATAGCAACCGGTTTTCATAAAACCTCCTTAATGTCTGAATGGAAACCCAGTTTCCTTTAATAATCCGGCATCCGAACCAATGACCAAGCATTCATAAATTCGAAATCCGAAGCACGAAATTCGAAACAATGACTAAAAATCATAATATTCAAAACGGTGTATTTTCAAATCAATCGTTATTGACATTAGAATTTTGAATTTGTTTCTGATTTCGATATTCGACATTCGAATTTCGCCTGAATGGAGTTTCCATTCAGGCGCTTAAGTCCTGCTACCTGGCAATTCCCAGAATACTGACATCATCCTGTATCGGGAATCCGTCGCCAAACGCCATCATGGCATCGTATATGCCACCCACCATTTCTTCAATCGGCCTGTCCCGCAGCGAATCCGCGATCCCGATGAACCGGTCTCTGCCGAAAAGTTCGTGTCGGGAATTCATAAAGTCCGTAACCCCGTCTGTGTACAGCAACAACCTGTCTCCCTGACAAAGCGTTTCTTCAAGCTGCTCAAACGGAACCATATCTCCCAGGCCGATGACGGTACCGCTGTTGTTGAGCGTCTCAATCCCGCCGTTTCGGCGAAACAGAAGCGCAGGAACATGTCCGGCATTGCAGGTGGTAAAACTGCCATCCCGCACATCCATTACAAAATAAACCATCGAAAAAAACGTATCGAATCGCTCCAGAGGGTACTCCCTGTCCAAAAGCACCATTACCAGCCCGGGGGGGGTTATTTCATAACCGGAATCTGATTTATTCCGAAGCACCAGCCCTGTATGGGGAAGCAGCATCTGAGAAACCGACACCGTAACCAATGCCGCCTGAACACCATGGCCGCTGACATCCAGCACATATATTCCCAGATGGTGCTCATCCAGGAAAAACACATTGAACACATCCCCGCCGATCATTTCTGACGGTGCAAAACGCCAGGCCATTTCCATGCCGGAAATCCGCGGCGGCGTCTGCGGCAAAAGGCTTTTCTGAATGCCGGCAGCAGCCTGCAGATCTTCATCCAGCCGGCTCCGTTGCTCGGACAGTTTTCGGTTCAACACCGTAAGCCTGAGCTGAGCCTGTGAATATTTGTTCACCAGTTCCTTAAGGAACCGGTTGTGCAACCGATTATCCTGAAGCATCGCCCGGCATTTCAGGATTTCATGAACGCAGCCGACAGAATCTGATCCGGGCTTGCGACGTTCCTTGAATGGAAAGGACGATATATTCGAAACCATTATAGAATCCGATCGATTCCGACACCCTTCAGCAACATCAGGCGATGGCTTACCGTAGCGATATCCAGAGGGTCGGACAGAACGCTGCCATGTTGCGGCGCAATCATGCCCGCAGGAATTTCTCCGATGATCCGAAGGGCGTACTGCAGGGCTTTTTCCGATGTCATGATCTGCTGGTGGAACCTGAGAATGTCAGGAATCGGGCAGTAATTTTCACCCCGGAAACAGCGTGCGAAGTCATTGCATTCTCGGCATTCCGGATTCAGGTGTAAAAACAGGTCCCACTTGGCCCCGTAGCTTCCGAACAGATCGCTGGTAAACAGCACCCGGGTTTTGGTATCGAATGTAACAAAACTTCCGGCGGAATGCGAATAAGGCGTGTTGATGAACTGCAGTTTCCGGCCGGAAGAAAATATAAATTCGCTGCCTATCGCATCGTGGGAAATCAACCGGGATGATATCGCATAATGCCGGATAAACATATTGTTTTCTTTATGCGAAATGATTTTAAGGTCAGGCCGGTCGATGATATCTTCAAAATGGGCCACGCTCCCACACAGATCCGGATCATAATGCTGATAAATCAAGGCGATGATGGATGAGGCAGATATGCCGGTTTCCAGGATTTTCATCATGACTGTCGGAAAATCCGGACGGCTTCCGCCGTCAATAACCACAGCCTCATTGCCGTCGACAATCAGGTAGGGATTGCAGTGAAGCCCGGACTGAGCATCATAGAATCCGACCCAGTAAACACCTTCGGCAATTAAAACAGCGCTGTTGTATTCCGGTTGCTGCGGTTCCATACATCCCCTGCGGCTGTCCGATCAGTTTGCGACGTCCCTGTACAAATGCCCGATCATTCAGGTGAAAAACCGTCTAAGAATCAGGCGTTTTCACTGATCATCGCCATCAGATACTCACCATAACCGTTTTTCATCATATCCGATGCCAGGTCTTTGACCTGTTCGCGGGAAATATATCCCAAACGGTAGGCGATTTCCTCGATACAGGAAATTTTCAACCCCTGCCGATCCTGAATAGCTTCCACATAACTGGCAGCCTGCTGAAGCGCCTCATGGGTTCCGGTATCCAGCCAGGCAAATCCCCTGCCCAATAGTTCTACCCTGAGATCGCCCCGGCGAAGATACGCCAGATTGACATCCGTTATCTCCAGCTCTCCCCTTGCCGAAGGCTTCAGGTTTTCGGCGATTTCCACCACATCATTGTCGTAGATATAAAGCCCTGGGACCGCATAACTGGATTTGGGTATTTTAGGTTTCTCCTCGATACCGATCACCTTGCCGTTATCATCAAATTCAACCACGCCGTAGCGCTCCGGGTCCTTGACCAGATAACCGAATATCAGTCCCCCATGGGTCCGATTTACCGCCCGTTTCAAGATTTCCGAAAGATTGTGGCCGTAAAAAATATTGTCCCCCAGAATCAGACATACCGGATCATTCCCGATAAAGGATTTGCCGATGACAAATGCCTGGGCCAATCCTTCGGGCTTGGGCTGCTCCGCATAGGACAAGGAAAGTCCAATCTGGGAGCCATCTCCCAGAAGCCTTTTGAATAGCGGGAGATCCTCCGGCGTCGAGATCAGCAGAATGTCCCGGATACCTGCCAGCATCAGCACGGACAGGGGATAGTATATCATGGGTTTGTCATAAACCGGAAGCAGTTGTTTGCTGACCACCCGGGTAATGGGATAAAGCCTGGTACCGGAACCACCGGCAAGAACGATGCCTTTCATTATAAATCAACTCCTATAAATGATCATGAATCTCATGAGCGTAAGCACGTGAGGGCGTAAAATCGTGAAATGGTTCCGCCTTCACGATTTACAAGACAAAAGCGATATAATCATTACTTTTACGATTCAGCTGATCGACTGTCAAGCTTAAAGCACTTAGAGTAAAGCTATTTTGTTCCAACTTCAATGATTATGCACAATATAATTGCCTGAACGTCATTGGGGTTCGAAGTCGCTTATCACAGCACCCGTCAGGCGTGTGCCATTGCGCCCGAAAGCAGCAAGAGCAGTCCTCTATAAGACGGCATGCGCTCAGCCAGATTATGGTTGGTGTCAGCAGTGCGTTGCTGCGGTCCAGTCGGCTGGTGATTTCAAACTTTTCCCAGTTCGGCCGGTTGAGTAGACACGCACATCCTCTTTAGAGACGGGAGCCTGAGGTGTAAAAAGGTTGGTTGATAATTGTCTTGACAACCCGAAGAACTGTGTTTTATGGTAAAATTGTCTGACATTTAAATTCTGAAGAATGTTTTTTTATCTAATCAATATAGATGGCTTCGTAAAAAGTCCATCTGCTTTGTTGCGCTACATCCTTCATCATTAAGGCGTACCCATAAGTACTCCTCATTCCTAAAGATTTGCGCGCCTCGCATCTGGAGCTTTTTACTTTGCCATCCCAATTTTGACTTTTTACGAGTTTATCAATCTTTAAAGGTTCACTGAGAAGCAAAAAGTAGCATGATGCGGATACTCAACTCAATACTTTCAAAGACTTGGTGGAATATGCCAAAAAGAACCCGGGAGCAATTAGCTATGCCACTTCCAATGAGTCCGTTTCATGATTGCCGCTACCAAAGGCATGCCAGACGCCATTATCAACAAACTGGTCAACGCTTTTAAGAAAGCCATGAAAACACTCGATTCGGCATGAAACCCTTTTTTTGACAAGAAGCTGATAGCGAAGGGGACATAATGAAACCTAAAACAGGCTATTCCAATCTGGCAAATAGCAAGAGAGCCTTTGAGGATGTGTCCACCAAGATCAAAAAATGGATAATTCAGGGAGTCGTAAAGCCCGGCGACAAACTCCCTTCGGAAACGGAGCTGGCGCGTCAGTTCAAAGTGGGCCGGCAAACCGTCCGGGAGGCCTTGCGACTCCTTGAATTATCCGGGTTTCTGACGGTCCGTCAAGGTGTTCATGGTGGATCGATCATCACCAATACCATCCTGGGGACCCTCAGCCAATCTTTTCTCGATGCTGTTCAGATGAAAAACATCAGCGTGGCGGAAGTCATCGCGGCTCGCAATGAAATAGATAAAATGGTGCTCATACAGGCGATACGGAATGCCACAGAAGAAGACATTTCGCTTTTGAACGAAAACATCCGCAAAGCCGAGCAAAAGCTATCCCAGAATATTCTGGCCTTTGAAGAAAACATCACTTTCAACACAACCCTTGCAAAGGCATCCCACAATGGCATCTTTGTGATCCTGGTCGAGTCGATGATGACTATCATGGCGGACTTCTTAAGCCGCGCTCCCCAGACGCTTGAGGTCTCGCAGAAAAATGTGAATGACCATAAGGATATACTTAGTGCCCTTATGCAGCGCAATGAAGCCCGTGCGCTTTTGCTTGCGGATAATCACTTAAGGATGGTTGGGGAGATACTCGTTTCCTCTTTAGAGACTGGAACCGAAATTCTGAGAATCAAGGAATGGCGAAAACCCATGCAAATAGATCGCTCAACTTAGCCCGGTGTGTCTTTCCAGGCATCATCTGAACTGATTTCAGCGGGCGAAAGGTGCCTTATTTAGCCGCTCCTGTTTGGGTGATATTTGTCTTGACAACCCGAAGAAGTGTGCCTTATGGTAAAAATGTCTGACATTTAAATTCTGAAGAAAGTTTTTTTCCAATCAATATTTAACGGTTCATTGAAAAGCAAAAAGGAGCATGATTATGAAAACGAACAGATCGAACGCATTTAAGAGTTTTTTTTTCTTTGCACTTCTTCTTGCGATAGCACCTGCCTTTTGTTTCGGCCAGGAATACCCGACAAAACCGATCAACCTGATCGTCACCTTTGCACCAGGCGGCACCCTGGACACGGGAGCGCGCATCCTGGCGGCTGAAGCCGAGAAAATTCTCGGGCAACCCGTTATCGTTTCCAACGTGGGCGGCGGCGGCGGTTCGGTCGCCTTGGGTCAGGTAGCCACAAAGGCCCCGGACGGCTACAATATCACCTGCTGCACCAGCTCCGGGCTTATCCGCATCCCCCAGCTCCGCAAAGTCTCCTATGGTCCGGATGATTTTATCCCGATCATGCATTTCGCCGCTGTGCAAACGGGCACGGTGGTCAAGGCGGATAGCTCATACAATACTTTCAAAGACCTGGTGGAATATGCCAAAAAGAACCCGGGAGCAGTTACCTATGCCACTTCCGGCGCCGGCACTCCCATGCATATCGCCATGGAATATGTCGGGGAACAGGATGGGATTAAGTGGACGCATGTTCCCTTTACCGGCGGAGCACCTAGCCTGGCAGCGGTTCTTGGTGGGCATGTCACGGCCATGTCCGACAGCACTGAATGGGTGCCTTATGTAAAAGAAGGCAAACTACGGCTGCTGGTCACCCACGGCGAAAAGCGCATGCGCAGCTTCCCGGATGTTCCCACCCTGCGGGAGCTGGGTTATGATTTCATCAATGAGGCTGTTTTCATGATTGCCGCTCCCAAGGGCACGCCAGACGCCATTATCAACAAACTGGACAACGCTTTTAAGAAAGCCATGGAAGATCCCCAGTTCATCAAAACTTTGACCGCAATGGAATTTGAAATATCCTATCGCAATCCTGCTGACACCAAGAAATTCTTGGACATCGCCTATGATCGATTCGCGGAGATGATCAAGAAACTCGGCATCAAGCAAGATTAGGAATAACCATGAAAACACTCGATTCGGCGAGCAGCTTTTTTTGGCTGCTCGTCTCCCTTGTCACTTTGAGGGAGTCCTATCGTCTGGGGCTTGGCTCGGTCCATAACCCAGGCACGGGATTTTTGACCTTCTGGGCTGCGGCGATATTAGGCACTCTTTCCTTGGTGCTCTTTTTGATGGCCTTCCTAAAAAAGGAAGCGGCAACCCGTGCGCCTATTTTTAAGGGAACTGGCTGGAAAAGGGTTCTGTTTGTTCTGGCTGTTCTGGTGATCTATGCTGTTCTGATGCCCGTACTCGGATACCTCATCAGCACCTTTCTGCTAATGTCACTGCTCTTTTGGGTTTTAGAAAAAAAGAGATTCGGCGTGGTGTTGCTTTCCGCATTCCTCACCACGTTCGTCACTTACCTCGTATTTTCCAAATGGCTCAATTGTCAATTCCCGGAAGGTCTGTTCGGGTTATAAGAAAACAATATGGAAACACTGCATAACATCCTTTACGGCTTTCAGGTCGCCTTTCAGCCCACCAATTTCCTTTTTTGCGGCATCGGCGTGCTGGTCGGGACCCTGGTCGGCGTGCTGCCCGGCATCGGACCAGCCGGGGCCATGGCCCTCCTTCTTCCGGCCACATTTCATTTCTCGCCGACCTCTACGCTGATTCTGTTGTCAGGCATCTACTATGGAGTCCAGTACGGCGGATCAACCACTTCCATCCTGATGAATATTCCGGGTGAAGCTTCTTCGGTCATAACCTGTCTGGACGGATATCAACTGGCCCGAAAAGGTCGCGCCGGCCTGGCGCTGGGCATGGCTGCAGGCAGTTCTTTCATCGCCGGAACCATCGCCAACATCGGCCTGATGATAGTAGCCGTGCCTCTGGCCAATATGGCCTTGGCCCTCGGGCCTCCCGAGTACTTTGCGCTTATGTGCACGGGCCTGCTTATCGTGACCTATCTGGCCCAGCATTCGGTTCTGAAAGCTATCATGATGGCTTTGGTCGGTATTTTGCTGGGCAGCATCGGCCTCGATCTGATCTCCGGAATGCCCCGCTTTACTTTTGGCATCAATGAACTGGCAGATGGAATCGGCATTGTGCCGATGGTGATGGGCTTGTTCGGGATATCCGAGATTTTCGAAAACCTGGAAAGCGAGATGCGCCAGGAGATTTTAAAAACACGGCTGCGGGATCTCTGGCCTTCTTTGAAAGACTGGTGGCATTCCAAGTGGGCCATTGTCCGCGGTTCCCTCATCGGTTTTATTCTGGGCATCCTGCCCGGAGGCGGGGCGGTGATCGCCACCTTTGTAGCCTATGCGGTTGAAAAAAAGGTTTCCAAAACCCCAGAAAAATTCGGGACCGGTATGATCGAAGGCGTCGCCAGTCCGGAGGCGGCTAACAACGCGGCGGCTGGCAGTTCGCTGATCCCCCTGCTCTCTCTGGGAATCCCTCCGAATCCGATCATGGCTCTTTTCTTCTCGGCCCTGATCATCCACGGCCTGCAACCCGGTCCACTCCTGATCACACAGCATCCGGACCTATTTTGGGGCTTGGTTGCGAGCCTCTACCTGGGCAATTTTCTGCTGCTCATCCTCAACTTGCCCCTAGTTGGTCTGTGGGTCAAGGTATTGCAGATACCTTACAGGATTCTCTTTCCGCTGATTCTGCTCTTTTGTCTCATCGGTGCCTTTACGATGAACAATCTGAGCTTCGATATTTATGTCATGCTTTTTTTCGGGGTTGCAGGCTGGATTATGCGCAAATTCGGTTACGAAGCCGCCCCGATGATACTGGCCTATGTGCTGGGCCCACAATTAGAAAATGCGCTGCGGCAATCCTTGCTGATCTCGCAAGGCAGTTTTATGATCTTTATCACGCGGCCGATTTCAGGGATCTCACTGGGCTTTGTCTGTCTGCTTTTGCTGAGCAATCTGTTTCCCTATTTCAAAAAACAGCGCCAAATTTATGAGCAGTTTAATTAAAGAAAGACAAAACGCCCTGGCTGGGCGCACATGTAAAAGGATCATCTACAATTAAGCGATCAGCGCCAAAACCCTGGGCATTGTCCGTTGATTGCTTATAAATTTTGACAGGTTTTCAGGATATATAAATAAACAAAGAAATTGATTTTAACTCAAGGAGAGAAAACCATGATCATTGATGCTTATACCCATATCTTGCCGAAAAAATATCAGGAGAAACTGGAAAAGAAGGTGACCGGCAGGGATCCTAAGCTCAGCACCTCACGATATTCCAAAACGGTTGTGACCCTCTTGGATCTAGATGCCCGTTTCAGGGTCATGGATGATTTCGGGGATTATATCCAGGTGATCTCCGTTGCTTCTCCCCCGATCTACCACATTGCACCGCCGGAAGTATCCGTAGAGCTTTGCAAGATTGCCAATGATGAAATGGCTGAGCTTGTTTACAAATATCCGGAGCGGTTTGCAGCCGGGATCGCATGCCTGCCCATGAACGATGTTGATGCGGCAGTCGCGGAGGCTGAAAGGGCTGTTAAAGATCTGAGGCTCAGGGGCGTGGAGGTCTCTACGGATATCGCAGGGAAGCCCCTGGATGCGCCAGAGTTTTTTCCTCTCTACCAGAAGATGGTTGAACTGGACCGACCCGTTTTTATTCACCCCATGCGGGAAATGAACACTCCGGACTACGCAACGGAAAACGTCTCCAAATACCGATTATGGACCAAAATGGGATGGCCTTTTGCTACGACTCTGGCCATGGCACGATTGGTTTATGGCGGTGTCATGGAGAGATTGCCCGGCCTGAAAGTCATCACCCATCATTGCGGTGGAACGGTTCCTTTCCTGGCAGGCCGCATTGACTGGAGTGATGATTTCAATGAAATGCGCATGAGCTACCGGGACTATTATCTCAAGGACAATGCGTTGACTTATTTCCGCCGTTTTTTCTATGATACGGCAGTTAACGGCAATGTTGCGGCGCTTCAGTGCGGACTGGCCTTTGCAGGGCTGGATCAAATGATCTTTGCCTCGGATTTCCCTTTTGACAATCAGGTGGGGCGACGACTGATCCGTGATACCATTACTTCGATCGAGCAAATGGGCCTGTGTGAAGAAGACAAACAAAAAGTGTACAGTGAAAATGCCATCAAACTGCTACGCCTGCCTTTGGGAAGAATTCTATGCAGGGAAAGATAGCGGTCATATGCGTGAGAACGACGCGCTGAGATTCGTATTTGTGAGGTGGAAATGTTATAGGGACGATCCTGTGAGTCAATAAACAGTGACCGCAAAATATGTTTGCCATGGGATACAACTGAACATAGCGGCGCCTGCCTTCAGAACCCATTTCCCCTTGTGACAAGGACGAGAAGAGTTGAATGCCATCAAGCGGAGGATGAGGCAGGCAGAGCATAACATGACTCTGCCTACCCATATTATCTCAATCGGATTCTTCTTGCTTTTATCGCCAGGAACAAAACTTTCACAATGGCATTACTGGAAAATTTCCCCTTAAAAACGGTAAAGCCCGCAAGCAATGAATTTATCGTGCCGAAGGGACCGGAACCGATGCTTTATAGCACACCCCACTGCCATACAGGAGATATTCCTCGACCGATGCCGGAATCACGACAGATACCCCTTTAAAAAGGTGAATCGGCTCATCACCCGGGCCACTGTCCAGGACAAGCTGGCCCTGCGTACACAACAGAATCTCGACGGATCGTTTTCCAGGACTGATCCAGTATAATTTCGGGAAAACGGTTATCACGGAAAGGCTGAACTCCTCTGCCGGCGTGTCATAAACCCATTCCCTATCTCTGCACTTACGGGGCAAAATCACGGACGGCACCTGCTCCTTGAAAGTCAGAATATTTAAGAGTTCCGGAACATCCAGGTGTTTTGGGGTGAGTCCGCCACGGAGCACATTATCCGAATTGGCCATCAGTTCGATGCCAACCCCATCGAGATAGGCATGAGGTTCTCCGGAAGGCAGGAAAAGGGCCTGCCCGGGTTCCAGACAAAATAAATTCAAGAACGCCGGAGACAGCACACCGATATCCTTTGGATATTCTGCATGCAACCGCTGGATCCACTTGTAAACCGGATCGGCCAAAAGATCTCTTGACACATCAAAAGATTCGGCATGAAAAACAGCCGAAGCTATGGCAGCCGTTTTCTTTTCCGGCGCCATCGTCAGCAGGGATTCAAACAGGCGTTTTAATCCCAGTGAATCCGGTTGATTTTTCAGAAGGGAAATCTCATCTTTCAGGACATCCCCGCAAAGTCTACCCAGATATTTTACAATTTCCGGAATTCTACGAAAGCCATCCATTCCCCAAAACAGGGACAATGCACATATGCATTCGGGTTTGTGATTATCATCCTTAAAATTTCTATGGGAAGACATCAGGGAAATACCCACGCGATTCTCCCGCTCAAGGCCTTCTTTTGCCTGACGCGAATTCGGATGGGCCTGAATGGAAAGAGGCTTAGCCGCAGCCAATACCTTAAAAAGATAGGGGAGTTTATTGCCGAATTTCTCCGCAGCCTCCTTTCCCAGAACATCCGCCGGATGCGTTTCAATCACCTGAAGCAGCGACTCCCATTTCCCGTCATGGTAAACCTGCGACGGCGCCTTGGGATGAGCTCCCATCCAAAACTCGGCCTGGGGTCTGCCAGTAACAGGCTGCCCCAGAAGTTCCGGAATGGCCGTCAGCGACCCCCAAGCATAGTCCTGAACCGTGTTTTTCAGGATTCCGATGGTTTTCATATATCACCTTTCGTCTTTACTTATCAGCATCTGACTGGTAAAATTTAGGACTGACAGAATATCGAAATCCGAAACAAATTCAAATATCCCTATGTTCAAAAGAATCTGTTTGAAAACACTAAGTTTTGAGCATTATGGTTTTTGGGTTTTTAGTTATTGTTTCAAATCTTGTGCTTCGAATTCATTATTAATAAAAGGGGTAACGTTCATACGCTATTTATTCATAAATGGTTTTCCATGTCACTTAAAATCAATGAAATATTTTACAGCATTCAGGGTGAATCCCTGTATGCCGGACTGCCCTGTGTTTTCATTCGCCTGACCGGATGCAACCTCAGGTGCGCCTATTGTGATACGCGGTATGCCTATGAAGAAGGCATGGACATGACGATTCCCGAAATAACGAGTCGGGTTGCATCCTATCCTGCCGCTGCGATAGTCGAAATCACCGGCGGAGAGCCGTTGTTTCAGGAAGAAACCCCGGATCTGGTCATACAGCTTCTTTGTCAGGGCCGAACGGTGTTGATGGAAACCAATGGCAGCCTCGACATCTCCCGGATTGACTGCCGCTGCATCCGGATCATGGACGTCAAATGCCCATCGAGCCTCATGCACTCGCATAATGATCCGGACAATCTTCGGCGGATCGAACCCCGTGATCAGATTAAATTCATCATAGAAACCCGATCCGATTATGACTATGCTCTGAATATCCTGAAACAGCTTCCGCCTGATTTTCCCAGATCCAGACGTCCTGTTTTCACCTGCTTGTGGATCCTTGCCCCCGAGCATTCTGGCAAAGTGGATTTTACAGGATGGCCTTGGCGTCAGGCTTCACCTTCAGCTTCACAAAGTGATCTGGCAGAATACGGAAAGAGGCGTTTGACATCAAATCTATCAAAGGCAAGTTATGAATCCCCCTGAAAAAGCCGTGGTTCTCTCAAGCGGCGGCCTGGACTCCACCACGGTGATCGCCATTGCTCGAAGTGAAGGATTCGAGATATACAGCCTAAGTTTTGATTATGGACAGCGGCATAGTCATGAACTGAGGGCTGCCGAAAGAGTCGCCGAACAGTTTCGGGTCGCAAGGCACCTGGTCATCAGTATTGACCTTCATGCCATCGGGGGCTCCGCCCTCACAGACAATCTGGATGTGCCCAAATCCAGAGATCTGAAGACCATGACATCCGAAATCCCCATCACGTATGTTCCGGCCCGAAACACCATTTTTTTGTCTTATGCCCTGGCCTGGGCAGAGGTTTTACAGTCTTCGAATATTTTTATCGGCGTCAATGCAGTTGATTTCAGCGGTTATCCGGACTGCCGGCCCGAATTCATCGAAGCTTTTGAACGCATGGCCAATCTGGCCACCAAAATCGGGGTGGAAGGCAATACCAGGGTCCGTATACGAACCCCGCTGCTTCATCTCAACAAAGCCCAGATAATCGTAAAAGGCACCGAACTGGGCGTGGACTACGCCATCACCCACAGCTGCTACGATCCTTCGTCCGAAGGGCTGGCCTGCGGCCAGTGCGACAGTTGCCTGCTGCGGAAAAAAGGATTCACCGAAGCCAGCATTTCAGATCCCACACGATACATTTAGCGTCTTAACGGAAACACTGCCTTCTATTACAAATTCGAAATTCAAAGCACGAAATTCGGATTTTATCTGCAGGTCTTTCCTTTCAGGCACTATTTAATCCTTCTTTGGCGCACTGGTAATCTGCAGGGCTATCACGCTTCCCAGAATCATGAACCCTCCCAGCAAGAACCGCCAGGTTACCTGTTCCTGCAGGAACAGAATCCCCAGAAGGCTTGTAAAAAGAAGCTCCATTGTCATCAGAACGCCGCCTTCCCAGCTTTTACAGTATCTTAACCCTTTGGTCATCAAAAGCTGCGCGATGACGGATGCGACCACGATGATTGCCATCATGGCCCCGTCGTTCCAGGATTGCGGCAACTGCGGCGCTGCAATAAAGGCCGGAAATGTGATGCAAGTACCTATAATACAAAAATACATATACACAACGCCGGGCCGATGGTTTTCGCGAAGCTTTTTGATGATGGTAACGGTCAGGCCGGCAAAAACGGCGCCTGAAACCGCCAGCACCTGCCCCAGCCAGATGCCTTCAAACCGGAAATCAAAAAAAAAGGCGATTCCCAGCATAGTCGACGCGATGCAGATGATTTCAGGCTGGGTAATCCGCTCCCGGAATATCAGGGGGGAAAACAAAGCCGTAAATGCCGGAAACGAGAAAAACAGCATCATTGCCGTTGAGATGGGAATCAGGCGAATGGCACTTACAAGGGATAAAAACGCAAATGAACCGATCACCCCGCGAAAGATCAGCAGCCTGGGATTGGCCCCTTTGAGCAGGCTTTCTCTGCCGCCATAAATTCCGATAAGAATCAGAATTCCAAAGCAGAAACGATAAAAGGCGATATCCCAGACCCGGAAGGAGGGACCGATGATTTTGATGACGCCATCCATCACCGCAAACACCAGGGCGGATCCCAGCATGAATGCAGGACCTGTAACCGCTGTTTCACGAATATTCAGAATTAACCCCCTTTGCCGAGAACCGCCGAAAGTCCTGTCAGGAAAAAAGTATGGGCAGATGGCTGATTTTGAACCGTTTCAAAAAAAGATTTGGCCAGATGTATCGCCTGATCCATCCACTTTATATCCGCTGTCAGCGCATGCATGCGCGAAAGATTGACCAGCGAAACGGAATTTGCGGACGGCATGGCGCCGTCATAAAGCTCTTTGGGTCGAACGGGAAGGTCTTTTGGGTCAAGATTCATAAAATATCCGCCCCGCTCCCGGTCTCTGTAATCCGAATCCAGAATGCCCTGAAAGCCAATGGCCTCGGCCAGCCACCGGGGGTCTTCATCTGCCTGATGCAAAGACAGAAGCCCGAAAATCATCCAAGCATAATCATCCGCAAAGGCCGACACCCCTGCCTGCCCTTCCCGAAAGCGGTGAAACAACCGGCCATGGGGGGCGCGCATGGTTGTCAGAATAAAATCAGCGGCCCTGGCGGCAGTCTGAACATACCGGGGGTTTTTCAATATCCGTGCGCCGGTTGCCAGGGCTGCAATCATCAACCCGTTCCAGTCCGTCAGGACTTTATCGTCTTTCAGGGGATGAATCCGCCGGCTGCGGACAGCAAAAAGCCGGCTGCGGACATCCTCCCATTCCTTCAGCAGTTCCGCTTCCGGAACATGTTGGCGCAATGCCCATTCGGACAAGGGCAGCCCTGTGTGGAGAATATTGACGCCAGATTTCCGGCCGGTTGCCTCATCGTGAAAGTTGCCTTCGGCCGTGACGTTCAGAAGCGTTTCCCAGTGAGCCGGTGAAGACGCCAGAAGTTGATGGAATTCCGCGTAAGACCAGACATAAAACCGACCCTCCTCACCTTCGCTGTCCGCATCTTCCGCTGTGAAAAAAGCCCCGGCTTCAGACGTCATATCCCGAAGCACATAAGCAAAAATCTCTTCGGCCGTTCGCGCATAAAAGGCTTTGCGGGTGATGCGATAAGTATCCAGAAAAGCAAGCGCCAGCAGCGCCTGATCATAGAGCATTTTCTCAAAATGCGGTAGAAGCCACTGCTTGTCTGTCGAATACCGGTGAAATCCAAAGCCGACATGATCCCATATGCCCCCCGCCCGCATGCTCGAAAGCGTTGTTTCAACCATTTTCAGGGTCTCAGGGTCACGATGCTGCTCATATTGCTGAAGCAAAAACAGCAGCCGGTGCGGAGAAGGAAATTTTGGAGCAGGTTCAAAGCCCCCGAACTGAGAATCGAATCTCCGGGTGATCTCGGCAGCGGCGGAATCCAGTGGAGATGCGTTCAGAGACATTGACGACTTGTATTCAAAAGACCTTGAAAGGTGCCCCTCGATTTCCGATACCGCATCCAGAATTTTCTGCTTTTTTGCCAAAAGATCTTCTGTCCACAGAGTCGTGATCTGCGCACAAAGATCCATGATGCCGGGTTGGCCGAACCGACTGTGAAGGGGAATATAGGTTGCGGCAAAAAAAGGCTGTTTATCCGGCGTCAGCAGCGCCGTCAAAGGCCATCCCCCGCGGCCCGCAATCAAATGGCACGCCGCCATATAAACTGCATCAATATCAGGACGCTCTTCCCTGTCTACCTTGATGCAGACAAAAGCGTCATTCAGGGCCTTGGCTGCCTCGGGATTTTCAAAAGATTCTTTTTCCATCACATGGCACCAGTGGCAGGTGGCATATCCAACGGAGAGAAAAACGGGCTTGTCTTCCGCCTTGGCCAAGGAAAAAGCTGCATCCCCCCAGGGAAACCAATCCACTGGATTATGAGCATGCTGCAATAGATAAGGGCTTTTTTCATGAATCAGGCGGTTGGTTGTCTTCATTTCCTCGAAGGTCCCTTTAGTCAAAAGAAAACACGCTGCCGGCAGCCGCTGCCGTGAATCTGTCCTTGAAATGGGCTCCAAATGCAACTACAGCCTTCATGCCCGTACAATGGCAAACCCCGACCTGTTCCAAGCCAAAATCTTCAAAGCGCTGAATAACAGGCGCAATTTGTTCCGAAGAAAAAAACATCATGTGTGTTCCGCCAAGAATGGCCCGAAGTTTTCGGATCTTCAGGGTGTCTTCAATATGGTCCAGAATGTTCAGTACTCCGGCATGGGCGCATCCCAACAGCAGCACCGGATCAGTTGCGGTTTCTATCAGCAGGCTGGCGTCATCACTGATGGGATCCGGAAAAAACACATCCCCGTTCTGAAGCAGAAGCTGCGGGTCCTGAATATTCTGGTCCGGTTTACAGAGTACTCCGGTAACAAACCAGATGCCACCTTCCACCTGCCGGGTCTGATCCACCCAGGTAAACTGCGCTCCCAGAGCAGACAATTCATCTTTTGGAGTGGGACTGCCGATATACCGTGGCTCATTTGCGAACAGCAGGGGATTTTTGACATAATGCCTGGAGAAAACCTGCGGGTGGGCAACCACATTCACGGGTCCCATTTCCTGAAGCGCCCATTCGAGTCCCCCCGTATGATCATAATGACCGTGGCTGAGAAAAATGCGGTTGATCCCTTTCAGATTTTTTTCGAGCAGTTTCAGGTTATTGGAAAGGCCGACGCCGGAACCGGCATCAAACAGATACCGTTTATCCCCGCTTTCAATCAAGGCGCTGAAACCATGCTCTCCAATAAATCCCGGCCGTCCCACATAATTATCGCAAAGAATGGTGATATCGGTTTTCAAAATGCCTCCTTTTCCCGTGTTACATCGTGTGGAAGTGAGAGCGTACAAACGTGAAAGCGAGAGAGCGTGAAATCCGCCCTTATGCCCTCACGCCCTTACGCCCTTAAGCTTTCACTACTGCATCAAGCTGGAGAAAAAGTCATTACCCTTGTCATCCACAATGATAAACGCAGGGAAATCCTTGACTGTAATCTTGAAAATAGCCTCCATTCCCAGTTCCGCATACTCGAGGATTTCGATGCGGGTAATGCAGTCTCTGCCCAGCCGTGCCGCAGGCCCGCCGATGGACCCCAGATAGAATCCGCCATATTTTTTACAGGAATCTGTAACCTGCTGGGTACGGTTTCCCTTGGCCAGCATGATCATGGACCCCCCTCTTTCCTGAAACAGGGAAACGTAAGGATCCATTCGGCCCGCAGTGGTCGGGCCGAAGGAACCCGAAGCCCGGCCTTTGGGAGTTTTGGCAGGCCCGGCATAATACACGATGTGATTCTTGAAATATTCGGGCAGATCCTCGCCCTGATCGAGACGCTCCTTGAGTTTGGCATGGGCGATGTCTCTTCCCACAACAATGTCCCCTGTCAGGAGCAGCCGGGTGGAAACGGGGTACTTACTGAGGGTCTCCCGGATTTCATTCATGGGCCGGTTCAGATCAATGCGCACGGCGTCGTCCGCAACGCCCGAGGGTTCCGGTAGAAATTGCGCGGGGTTGGTTTCAAGTTTTTCCAGAAAGAGTCCCTCTCGGGTGATTCTGGCTTTGATGTTACGGTCCGCGCTGCAGCTGACGCCCATGCCGATGGGACAGGACGCCCCATGCCGGGGCATGCGAATCACGCGCATATCATGACAGAAAGCGATGCCGCCGAACTGCGCTCCCAGACCCAGATCCCGCGACATCTGATACAGCACGGCTTCCAGCTCTCTATCCCTGAAGGCATGACCCAGCGCGTTTCCCTGCTCCGGAAGCGTATCCAGATATCCTGCAGAGGCCAGTTTCACGGCTTTAAGATTGGCTTCTGCCGAGGTTCCGCCGATCACAAAGGCCAGGTGATACGGCGGGCAGGCCGCGGTTCCCAGGCTTTTCATTTTGGCCTTTAAATATTCCGGAAGCTTATCCGGCGCCAGCACCGCCTTAGTTTCCTGAAAAAGATAGGTTTTATTGGCGGAACCCCCGCCTTTGGCCATGAAAAGAAATTTATAGGCGTCCCCAGGGGTCCCATATATATCGATCTGGGCAGGCAGATTGCAGCCGGTGTTTTTTTCATCGTAAAGGGTCAGTGGCGCATTCTGGGAATACCGGAGGTTGCTCCGGGTATAGGCATTGAAAACGCCCCGGGAAAGGGCTTCTTCATCCGAAAACCCGGTCCAGATCTGCTGGCCTTTTTTGCCCATGATCACGGCGGTTCCGGTATCCTGACACATGGGATATTCGCCTTCAGCGGAGATGACCGCGTTTTTCAGCATTTCAAGAGCAACGTAGCGATCATTGGAAGAGCTTTGGGAATCATTCAATATTTTGACCAGCTGCAGAAGATGGGTTTTTCTCAAGAGGTGAGAAACATCTATAAAGGCCTGCTCCGCCAGCAGGGTAAGGCCCTCGGGAGCAATCTTCACTATGGCATGGCCTTCAAAGGAAGCATCTGAAACAAAATCGGAAGTTAGCCTGCGATATTCCGTTGTGTCGGGTCCTAGGGGAAACATTTCCTGATAAGTAAATTCAGTCATCAGTCAATTCTCCATTTTTCAAAATAAGTAACGAACTCGTAAATATTCAATTTATCAGCGGCCTTTGAAGCATTTTTTCGTAAAGATCAATATACTGTCTGGCGGTTACCGAATGGTTGAAGCGGGCAACGCTCTCTTTCATGATACGCATGATCTCGGACTGCTTCCTTTTCTCTGAAAGCTGATAAAAAGCCATGGCCTGATCAATGGCCCAGGAAAGACCGGCAGCATCGTGGTATTTGAACAAAAAACCGTTTCCAGTATGTTTTGACGAATCCAGATGGCTAATCGTATCATGAATGCCTCCGGTGTCATGGACAACCGGCAGAGATCCATAAATCGGGGCAATCATCTGCGGCAGGCCGCAGGGTTCAAACAGCGAGGGCATCAATATGAAATTCGAAGCCCCATAGGCCAGGTGTTCGAGATCTTCGCTGAAATCGCAGATAGCAATCCGGTTATGAATGCCGTGGTAATGGGCGATGTCCTTGAAATGCTGCTGATATTCGCCGTTTGCCACGAAAACGATCTGCAGATTGCTCTGCCAGTATCGGGAAATGACCGAATAGAGAATATCGGAAAGAAGTTGCGACCCTTTTTGAATGCTGTCCAGCCGGGATGGCCAGAAAAACACCGGCGCATTCTCATCCTGGATTAATCCCAGAAGTTTTTGAATCGCCAATTTGTTCTGTTTTTTTCCTGCAACATGGTCATCCGGACCAAAAGTCTGCGTCAGATGTTTATCATACAAGGGATTAAAAGACGGATCCGGAGCATTCAATATCCCTGCCGCGCATCCGGCATGCCATTTGTTGGCCAGCTCCTGCTGAATGGATTTTTCGACAAAAACATGCCGGCCTTCAACAACTTCCATTAAAAAAGTGTGACTCACGGTATTGACAAAATGGGCTGCAAAAATGCCGCTGGTCAGAAAATCCACGGCGTTGGAATCCCGGCTTTCTTCATATTCAATCGCCATGCGATCATAATACAGGTGCTGCCAGAAATAGGCAGCATCAATCCCCCGATCTTCAATCTGCCACAAAAAGGTTTTCATGGTATGAATGTTGTGAATGGTAAACAAACAGGGAATCCCCATTCTCCTGGACATGGCAGGAATCAAACCGGTCATCCAGTCATTGCAGTGAATCAGATCGGGCTGAACCCTGGGAACGATGTTGTTGATGACTTCCCGCTGAAAGGCCAGCGCCATTTTGATATTTTCCATCCAGTAATCCGAATAGACCCGATTTTTATAAAAAAACGCCCGGTCTTCAGCCAGATGTATCCGCTCTCCCGGCATTTTGTTTTGAATGGCCAGAAGTTCCTTGGACAGGAAAGGCGCCATCTGCCCACTGAAAATCGCCCGATAATCGGGCATGGCAACATGGACATCGGCGCCCTGATCAAAAAGCGCATTCACCAGCGCCGCCGAGACGTCCGCAAGGCCTCCTGCTTTCGCCGTCAAATAGCTGGCAAGGCTTCCCATGCGGTTGGGCAGATAGGTGACCTCCGGCGTTACTATGAGAATACGCGGATTTCGAGATAATGTCATATAAATTTCCTTCGCCTTTCGCCTATTGCCTTTGCCCTTCACCTTGTCACGCCCAGGTAATCAGCCCCGGACTATATTTAATCCAGTTATCTCCCTGCGGCGTCACCCTTGCCGTAAAGGCAAACTGCCCGGAGACCTTACAGGTTGTCGTGCAGGAATACAGGTAGTGATTGTAGCCAAGCTCTTCGCTGACGGTCATGGTTTCTGTCTGAATATCTTCAAGCGCATCGACCGTTTTTTGGGTTCCCAGACATAGCTCTACATCCACTTCACTGGGGCCGAGCACATCCAGATGAACCGCCACCGTCACGCTGAAGACATCACCGATCCGATAATATTTTTTGGGGTTCACGACAACCGGCGGCATGAGATGAATCTGTTTCCAGTGCAGCATCAGCCTGAGATGCTGGTCCGCCAGCTTCCTGGACTCATCGGCCTGATTGTATAACAATTCCTGAGAGCGATAGGCTCCCGGATGATAAAATTTCTCCTGGTAGTCGCCAACCATCCGCTGGCTGCTGAACTGCCGCATGGCCATTTTCATGGATGCCTTCATCATCCGTATCCATTGGACTGGAATACCGCCCTTGCTTCTTTCGTAAAAACAGGGAATGACTTCATTTTCAAGAACATTATAGAGCGACCGGCTGTCCAGCAGATCCTGATAACCCGGATCCGTATGATCAATACGGTTTCCGATCTGCCAACCGCAGTCTTCGGAATAGCCTTCGTCCCACCAGCCATCCAAAATACTGACGTTGAGCACCCCGTTAATAGCCGCCTTGATGCCGGATGTGCCGCAGGCTTCAAAAGGCCTCCGCGGCGTATTGAGCCAGACATCCGCTCCCTGAACCAGATGCCGGGCAATATGGATATCATAGTCTTCCAGAAATACGATCCGGTGCCGAACACTGGGTCTTCGGGAAAATTCAATCAGCCGTTTGATTAAATCCTTGCCTTCGGTATCCCGGGGATGGGCCTTTCCGGAAAAAATAAACTGCACGGGATGGGTTTTGGAATTAAGAATGGCTTCAAAACGCTCAGGTTCCTGAAGAATCAGGTAGGCGCGTTTATAAGAGGCAAAACGCCTGGCAAAAGCAATGGTCAGAACATCCTGATCCAGCACCGATTCGGCATCTTTCATTTTGGCCATGGGCGCATGGCGGCGCTGATACTGCGAGACCATCATCTCCCGGCAGGTGCGGATGAGCCTGGAGCGATTCATGTCATGAGCACGCCAGAGCTCTTCATCGTAGATCTGATCGAACCGCTTGAAATTATCCGCATGCCGGATATCCATGTGCCAGTCCGGACCGATATAACGTTCAAAAAGAAGCGCGTTTTCATGGGATATCCAGGTAGGGATATGGACGCCATTGGTGACATGCGTGATCGGAACCTCACTTTCCGAAATCCCTGGCCAGATATGCATCCACATCCGCCGGGCGACTTTTCCATGCAGTTTGCTCACGCCGTTGCAATACTGAGACATGCGCTGGCCCAGAACAAACATGGAAAACGGCTGATCGGAAGCAGCCGTTATGGGCTGTCCCCAGGTCAGCATTTCTTCCGCAGGCGTCTGAAGTCTTTCCTGAAAAGGGATGAGATAAGGCTTTACCAAAAACGGCGGAAATTCGTCATGACCGGCCGCAACCGGCGTATGGGTGGTAAAAATGGTTGTTCGGGGTACAATTTCCAGGGCGGTTTTAATATCGACATTCAGTCTGGACATGAACAAGGCCAGCCGCTCCAGGCTGGCAAAAGCGCAATGTCCTTCATTCATATGGCACACTGTCGGAAATATTCCCAATGCGGTCAGCGCCCGCATGCCGCCAATTCCCAAAAGGACTTCCTGGGCAAGCCGTTTTTTCTGGTCTCCGGTATAAAGACTCGAGGTAATATCTCTTATTTCCGGAGGATTCTCCCGAATATTCGCATCCAGAAGATAGAGCGGAATTCTGCCGATATTCAGCTTCCACACAATTGCATGAATTTCTCCGTCAGGGCCGGAAACCGAAATCCGAACCTCATTTCCTTTCGGGTCCAGGGCGCGCTCCAGGGGGATGGAATACATATCGGTTCTGGGATAGGCCTCCTGCTGATAGCCGTCATAATCCAGATATTGATGAAAATACCCCAGCCGGTAGTAAAGGCCGACGCCGGTCAGCGGCACCCGCATGTCCGAAGCGGATTTCAAATGGTCTCCGGCCAGAACGCCCAGCCCTCCGGCAAAAAGCGGAAGACTTTCATGAATGCCGAATTCCATTGAAAAATAGGCAACCGTTCCCTTGTCTCCAAAAACAGAAGAAGACGAATTCATCGGCGCCCGAAGCATGGATTCAAAACGCGACTTTACACGCGCTTGATGTGCCAGAAAGCTTTCATTCTGGGAAAGCTCCTGAAAACGCTCCTGAGGAACCAGTGTCGAAAAATAAAGAGGGTTCCCATTGGCCTGCCGCCAGAGATGGGGATCGATGCGGCGAAACAGTTCAACTGCATCCCGCTGCCAGCTCCACCAGAGGTTTCTGGACAATTGATCTAAAAACAGCAATGGTTCGGGAATTGTGGGGAAAATATATAAAGTTTGAAATTGTGTCATGAGCCTTCCTGAAAATTGTTATTGAAAAAGTTGAAGCAAACAGCCCTGGATTCTGGCTGTCAAGTATCACCGGTTGCATTCCCCTGCTTTCCGGGATCAGCGGGATTGACAGGTTCAAGCTCAACAATGACCACATGCGAACGCAATAAATGGGAAAAAACATTGATGCCCAGTCCTGCCATTATCAGCGGCAAGAGATATAATGCCAACGAAAACTCCGAACCGAACAGGGTGTCATCCATCAGGGCACTTGATTGCTTGGCTATTGCGGACAGTTTCTGGAGAAGCACGATGTCGGCCCCCGATAGCATGATCAATGCCAGTCCCAACAGAAACATCGTGATTCGGGAGATTGTTCTTTTAACGATCATCACTATTCGTTTAACTTCTGATTCTTCACTGTATAATGCTCATAAAAGCAGTCCAAAGTCAAGGATGACCCGAATACAACCATTCAAGAAACCATATGTTGATGGCTTATCGCAAATGCTTATCCATCATAGTGGTTTCAACCCCAGATATGAAAATCACACATTCCGTTGTTATTTGAACATGGGTATAGTAGTATAATAAAGATTTGGATAAATCATCGGGAGTCTGTTCATCGTTTTCTCTGTGTGCCAAGTGACTATTTTTTCGGGTGACCTTTTACTGGATGGTAACCATGCTGATCAGCATCAATCCCATAACGCCGCAGACGCGACTTGTCGCCAAAGTGGTGGACATTCTGAAGGATGGGGGTATCATCGCCTATCCAACAGATACTTTTTACGGCATCGGCTGCGATATCATGAATAAAAAAGCCATTCAGAGGATTTATCAGATCAAGCAGCGGGATTCATCCAAACCCTTCAGTTTTATCTGCTCCGATCTTAAAGATATCAGCGACTATGCCAAGGTAACCAATTACGGGTATAAAACCATAAAGCGCCATCTTCCCGGGCCCTATACCTTTATTCTGGAAGGATCGAAACTGGTTCCGAAAATCATGCTGACCAAACGCAAAACCGCCGGCATTCGCGTACCGGATCATCCGATCTGTATCGCCCTGGTCAAATCCCTGGGCAATCCCATTATCTCGACCAGTGCAACAGCTCCGGACGGCTCTGTCTTTGACAATCCGTCTCTGATTCACGAGCATTTTGGAACCCGGCTGGATCTGGTCATTGATGCAGGTTCCGTCCCGGGAAATCCTTCCAGCGTTGTATCGCTGATCAACGATACACCTGAAGTCATCCGCAAGGGAGCCGGGGATCTGAGCGCTTTTTATTCATAAACCGATGAAATCCGGCAATCTATTAACAAACCGTTTCTGGACTGGTATCCCGCCCTGGGTGTTGATCGGCGCTGTGCTGGTTCTGCTGCCCATTTTCTCCTTCATGACGATTGAAAACATCAACCGGCAGAAGGAGAACTCCGAAAGGCTGTTGAAAGAAAAAGCCGCCGCCCTGATCCGGTCGTTTGAGGCCGGAACCCGAACCGGCATGGCAGGACGATGGGAAGGGTTTCAGCTTCAGAAACTGCTGATGGAAACCGCCCAGCAGCCGGACATCGTCCATCTGATTGTCACGGATGCCGGCGGAATGATTATGGCCAGTAGTGATCCGGAACAGATCGGCAACACGTATGGAAAGGATTTGAACCTGGAAGCCATTTCAGGAACACCGGAAAGCTTCTGGCGAATCCTTCCCGAGCATAACGAAAAAAAGACATTCGAGTTCTATCGAAGATTTTCCCCAACCCGACCTCCGCAAGGCTTTCGTCGGAGTCGCACAAAAGGGGATTCCCCTAACCCGCTGTCTGCGTTAATGCCGATTCCTACTGACGGACCGGCTGTTTCCCGAATCATTTTTATCGGCCTGGACATGGATTCCATTGAAGAGGCCAGACATACTGATGCCATGCATACGGTGATCATGGGAGTAATTCTTCTTTTCATCGGTTTTGCAGGCGTTATGATGCTGTTTATGGCCCAGAATTTCCGCTTGACCCGGGCATCGCTTTCCAGAATCAAGGCTTTTTCAGATACTCTGGTGGAAAATATGCCCATCGGATTGATTGCCCTGGATACATCTCTATCCATCACTTCCTTTAACCAGGTAGCGGACCGGGTACTGGATCTGTCCTCGGTCAGCGCGTCCGGCAAAAAGGCTTCTGAGGTTCTGCCTCTGATGTTTCTGGAGCTGATTTCGCATCCTGATATTGAGACACGGGCGGTTGAAAAGGAAATCATATGTCACATCGCGGGCAGAAAACGCCTTCCACTTCAAGTCAGCGCTGCAAAACTTCAGGATGAAACCGGCGCTTTTCTCGGGTATGTTCTGTTGTTCAAGGATCTTCGCGAAGTCCAGGCCCTTCAAAAAGCGCTGGCCAGATCCCAGCGTCTGGCATCCCTCGGAAGCCTTGCAGCCGGCGTTGCGCATGAAATCCGCAACCCGCTGAGTTCGATAAAAGGATTTGCCACCTATTTCAGGGAACGGTATTCACACATCCCCGAAGACCAGGAAGTTTCATTGATCATGATTCAGGAAGTGGACCGGTTGAACCGTGTGGTCAGCCAGCTTTTGGCGTTCGCAAAGCCCGTAGCCATTGCCAAACAGCCGGTTCCGATTTCCGATGTCATTCACAAAACGCTGAAGCTGATGGAGCTACAGTCCCATGACCGTCAAATTAACATCGAGACGAAAATCCCACCGGGACTTCCGCTGGTTCCCATGGATCCGGACCAGATGGGCCAGGTACTGCTGAATCTATTACTGAATTCCGTGGAAGCCCTGGACCGCGGCGGCAGAATCATGATCAGCGCAATGCTCAATCAGGATCGGCTGATTCTTCAAATTTCGGACAACGGGTCTGGAATTTCCGAAACCGATCTTTCGCAGATTTTTGACCTCTACTTTACCACCAAAACCTCGGGAACCGGTCTGGGGCTCGCCATCGTCCATAATATCGTGGAGGCGCATGACGGCGACATCAAGGTTGAAAGCCTGGCGGAAAAAGGCACCACGGTAACAATCCGGCTCCCCATCGAGAATGAAAGCCCATGAAATCAAAATCTTGTTCCATCCTTGTTGTTGATGATGATACCGCGCACCGGACCATGCTGCGTACGTTAATCGGTGGGTGGGGATATGAAATCGTTGAAGCCGACGACGGAGCTGTTGCCATCGCTAATGTTCAAGAACGGCCTTTTGATCTGATCCTTATGGATGTGCGCATGCTTAAAGTATCCGGCCTAGAGGCCCTTGGCCGCATCAAGGCGATCAATCCCGCCATACCTGTGATCATCATGACCGCCTATTCCTCCATTGATTCCGCGGTTTCAGCCCTGAAAGCCGGGGCCTATGATTATCTGACCAAACCCCTTGATTTTGACAAACTAAAAATTACCATTGAACGGGCCATGGAACACATTTTTCTTCGGGAAGAAAACCGCATGCTCAGACAGCATCTGGACCAGCGATTTGACCGCAGACAGATCATCGCGCAAAGTCTGAAGATGGAAAAACTTCTTGAAACGGTTGCCCAGGTAGCCCCATCCGAGGCAACCATTTTGATTCATGGCGAATCCGGGACCGGAAAAGAGCTGATCGCAGGAGCCATTCATTTTAACAGCCATCGAAAAGCCGGTCCTTTCATCAAAATCAACTGTGCGGCCATTACAGAAACCCTGCTGGAATCGGAACTTTTTGGCCATGAAAAAGGGGCTTTCACCGGTGCGGATCGCCGGAAAGAAGGCAAATTTCTGCAGGCCAGCGGGGGCAGCCTCTTTCTGGACGAAGTCAGTGAAATGTCCTTGATGATGCAGGTCAAACTCCTTCGCGTGCTTCAGGAAAGGGAAATCACCCGGGTCGGCGGCGAGCAGGTGATAACCGTGGATGTCCGGCTGATAGTCGCCACCAACAAGGATCTTTTGGCACTGACCGCATCGGGACGTTTCCGGGAGGATTTATACTACAGGCTAAATGTCGTCAACCTGAATCTGCCGCCCCTGCGCGAACGAAAAGAGGACATTCCGCTGCTGGCGCACCATTTCCTGGAGAAATTTTCAACTCTGAACCATAAATCCATCAAGGGCTTCACCCCTCAGACGATGGATCATTTGATCCGGTACGACTGGCCTGGAAACGTTCGAGAGCTGATGAATGCCGTTGAAAGAGGGGTTGTTCTGTCCCGAAATGAATATCTGGACGACCAGGAGCTTCCCATGCTGCCGGCCTCTCCTGCCCCGTCACCCCCTGGTTTCACGAATCCTTCGGAAGTCGCCGAAACCCTGCCGCTCACTGCTGTTGAAAAAGCGACGATCCTGAGTGCGCTGGCCTCAGCGGACGGCAACAAAAGCCTGACATCCCGAAAACTGGGAATTACGCGAAAAACCCTTCATAAAAAATTAAAAGAATATGGAGTCATGCCCTGATGACAAATCCCACCCATTACCTGTTCCGATGCACGTCGTGCAGAACCCGGAATCGCATTCCGGCAGACCATGCGGGCCAGCCTGGCAAATGCGGAAAATGCGGGACGGTCCTTAAAACCAGCGACCTTTTCATTCAGCAGCCCATCATGATCACGGATGCCAATTTTCTGGAAAAAGTCCTTCGATCCCCGATCCCGGTTCTGGTGGATTGCTGGGCACCCTGGTGCAGCGCGTGCACGATGGTCGGACCGGTCATCACCGAACTGGCGGCTGAGTTCAAGGGACGATTTCGGATCGGCAAACTGAATGTGGACGCCAACCCCCTGACATCCGCCCGGTTTGACACCCGAAGCATTCCCACGCTGCTGATTTTTGACAACGGCCAGCTGAAAAATACCCTTGTGGGCGCCATGCCCAAAACGGAGATCGCAATGCGGATGCGGAAATTTCTTTAGGAAGGCTGAAGACAGCAGGCAGAGGCAGGTTCAGCGTATGAGACGTTATCTACTTTTTGTTTGGATTCTTTTGAGTGTTTTTTTAAGTATCCCTTCTCTTTCTTACGGGGAAAAACTTCAGGTTGTTGCCAGCATCTTTCCAGTCGCCGATATGGCCCGGCAGGTCGGGGGCAATGATGTCGAGGTCACCACTGTCGTGCCCGCGGGCGCCAGTCCTCACACTTTTGAAATGAAGCCCACTCTGGTCAAGGCATTTGGAGCTGCCAAAGTCTTTTTAATGATCGGAGCCGGCCTGGAATTCTGGTCGGATCAACTGATTCAGTCTTCAGGTCGGAACATTACGCCGGTTGTATTGTCCGATGGCATGACGCTGATCCAGTCCGTGGACGCGCATCATGCAGAATCCGCCCAAAAGACGCCACATACTACAAAAAAGTCCGGCCATGCGGAATATGCCCTTGCACAAGATTTTCGTGCCGGCAACCCCCATATCTGGCTGGATCCTCACCTTGTCAAAACCATGGTAATCCGGATACAGAAAGCACTCTCGGCTGCAGACCCGGACCATGCTTTCGAATATGAAAGCAGGGCTAAAGCCTATCTTGTCCAGCTTGATGCACTGGACCGCGCTATTGCGGACACCGTGAATCAATTCAAGGTCAGAGAAGTTATTTCATTTCATTCGTCCTGGGATTATTTTGCCGCACGATACGGCCTGACCCTGGCAGGTGTGATCGAAAAAACCCCCGGAAGAAATCCAACGCCGCGGGAAATCGCCGAAATAGTTACCAGGATCAAGTCATATCGCATTCGCGCGGTCTTTGCCGAACCCCAGTTCAGCACTAAAGTTGCAGACGTTATCGCCAGGGAGGCCGGCGCAAAGGTGCTGATCCTGGATCCGCTGGGCGGAGAAACCCTTTCCGGACGAAAGACCTATATCGATTTAATGACGTCTAATCTACAGATCATGAAGGAGGCAATGAATTGAAAACAGGCCAGGCGATGACAACTCCCGAACCCGGCATACTGGTGGACATCGAGGATGTCTGGGTCAAATTCGATGGCAAATGGGTGCTTAAATCCATTTACCTGAAATGCTTCGAAGGGGAAATTCTGGGCATCGTCGGCCCCAACGGCGGCGGTAAATCCACGCTCCTGAAAGTCATTCTCGGGTTGATCAAGCCGGAAAAGGGATCGGTTCTGTTGTTTGGCCGAAAACCAGGCAAACAGAGCCGGCTGAATGTCGGGTATCTGCCACAGATATCTCATGCGGAACGCTCTTTCCCGGTAACCGCTCTGGATGTGGTGACCATGGGCCTGTACCAGCAGATGGGGCTCATTTCCCGGCTTCTGAACAGACACAAACAGTCCGCCATGGAAAAACTAAAACAGGTCGGAATGGCCGAGCATGCCAAAAAGCCCTTCGGGGTCCTTTCCGGCGGCCAGCAGCAGCGGGTTCAGATTGCCAGGGCGCTGGTATCCGGCCCCAGGCTACTGATTCTGGACGAACCCTCCACGGGCGTGGACAGCGTCGGCCAGGAGGATTTCTATGAACTTCTGGCCGGTCTGAGAGACAGCCGGCAAAGGATATCGGTAATCATGGTATCACACGATATCGGCGTGGTAACGTCCCATGCCGATCGCGTGGCCTGCCTGAACCGCGAAATTCATTATCATGGCGAAACGAATTCAGAACTGGATTCCGATATCCACCAGAAGGTTTTCGGAAGAAATCTAAAAGTCATGATACACGACGCCCAGTGCGTATCCTGTAAGATGAGACATATCGACGATGACTGAGTGGCTTAATCTTGGTTTCATGCAAAACGCACTGGCAGCCGGAATCCTTCTCAGCATTGTACTGGCCGTGGTTTCCTGTTTCGTGGTGCTACGCAGGTTTTCCTTTATCGGCGTGGGAGTCGCCCATTCCGCTTTTGGCGGCGTGGCACTGGGCGCCTTGATCGGCGTATCCCCCACCATTTCGGCGATTGTTTTTGCCGTTTGCGTGGCCAATGCCATCGGCATTGTCGGTAATCATCAGCGGCTCAGCACCGACACCGCCATCGGTATCTTTTTTTCCCTGGCCATGGCCCTCGGGGTCATTTTCATCGGATTGTCAACCACATACAATGTGGACCTTTTCGGGTATCTGTTCGGAAATATTCTGGCCATTACCCGCCAGGATATTCTCATCATCGCCATTCTCGGCAGCCTGGTTCTGGCATCCATCTGGCTGTTTTTCAAGGAGTTGCTGTTTGTGGCCTTTGACAGCGAAGTGGCCTACGTCAGCGGCATTCCGGTCATGTTTCTGGAGCATTTTTTTCTGACAATCCTCGCTCTGACTGTTGTCATCAGCATGAAGGTGGTCGGCATCATCCTGGTGTCCGCCCTTCTGGTTATTCCCGGAGCTGCGGCTGCTCAAGTCACCGATCGATACGCTGCCATGTTTGCGGTCGCCATTGGCGTGGCGCTGGTTGCAACCACCGGCGGCCTGTGCATTTCCTATTACGCAGATCTGGCCTCCGGCGCCACCATCGTCACCCTGGCATCTTTGATTTTTTTTATTTTTCTATGCATCGGGAAAAGACTAAAAGGGTAACGGCTGAAGCAGGATTTTTCGCATTATGACTTCTACCTTTACACCTGAATCATTACGAAAGGATTTTCAACTTGACATCCGACGCAATCTCTATCTTCCCAAAACTGTCATTTCTCTCCTCGGAAGACAAAGATAAATTATATGGTGCCGCGCTTCATGTGCTCGAAAACATCGGCATGGAGATTCAGCATGAAGGGGCGCGGTCCCAGCTGCTGAATGCCGGATGCTCCGTTAAGAGCGGCCGGATGGTAACCATTCCGGAATTACTTGTGGAGAGGTCCATTCAAAGTGCGCCCAGCGCGATTCCTGTTTTTAACCGAAATGGCCGGCAGGTCATGGATCTGGGTGAAAACCGCTCTTATTTTGGAACCGGGTCGGACCTGATTTATTCGCTGAATCCCTCGGGTGAACGCCGGATCTGCATTCTGGATGACGTTTGCAGGGCAGCCCGGGTCTGCGATGCGCTTTCCAATATCGACTTTATCATGTCGTTTGCCCATCCCAATGACGTTGACCCCGTGCGGGCCTATCTTGCCGAGTTTCAGGCCATGGCCGAAAATTCAGTTAAACCCATTGTCTGCACCGCGGCATGCAAAAAAGACCTGACCCAGATATGGGCGCTCTCCAAAAGCCTGCGGGGAAGCGAAACGGCTCTTAGAGAAAAGCCATATTTCATTCATTATGCCGAGCCGATCAGTCCGCTGAAACACCCCTTCGACAGCCTGGACAAACTCCTGTTCTGCGCGGAAAAACACATTCCAGCCATTTATTCGCCTGCGCCCATTGCCGGCTCCACCGCCCCCATGACCATTGCCGGGCATGTGGTTCAGGGTCTGAGCGAATGCTTCTGCGGCCTTGTCATGCATCAGCTGGCATCCCCGGGCGCGCCTTTTATCATGGGAATGGGCGCGGCTGTTCTGGACATGGCCACCAGCCAGTGTTCCTACAACGCTCCGGAATACTACATGGCCTACATGGCCATGATTGAAATGAGCCATCATGTAAACCTGCCGTCCTGGGGTTATGCCGGCACCAGTGACGCCCAGATTCCGGACGGGCAGGCGTCTTTTGAGGCAGGACTCCTGACCTTCATGTCGGCCATGGCCGGAGCCAACCTCAATCATGACGTGGGATATCTGGATTTTGGCAGAACCGGAAGTCTTGAGATGATCGTAATCGTGGATGAAATGATCGATTTGATCCGGCGGATGAAAAAAGGAATTCCAATTGACAATGAGATGATGGCGCTGGACGTGATTCGGGAAGTCGGACCCGCAGGCGAGTTTTTATCCCATGATCACACCTTCAAACACCTGCGCAGCACCCAGTGGCGGCCCAAACTCATCAGCCGGTCCGGGTACGAGGAATGGGAAGCCTCCGGAAAGATGACCCTACTGGACAGAGCCCGAATCAAACTGGATGCCATTCTGAAGACCCATCATCCAGATCCGATTCCGGATAATCTGAGACAGGAAATCCAGGCGATTACAACCCGTTACAAGGGATGATGGGATCGGTTTTTTCCACAAAACCTGGAAACCAGCTGCAGCATCTTTGAATATTGACATCTGGCACAATATGCCAGATGTCAAGAGATCCAATACTAAAACATTTTCTCCACGGGTCTTCGCTCCGGAACATACTCGCGGGAAATCTTGCCCTCTTTCCAATCCTTCGACACGTAAAGATTGCAGTAACAACTCCCGAATTCCGCCACATCTTCAGTGCGGTAAACACAAGGGCAGACGATGTCCTTGTCCTTTTCCCTCTCTCCCGAAGACAGGCGGCAGGGGCAGACCATATACCCATACCGCTCTTTATTGGCCAGAAGGGCCTGCATCAGATCCGCCACCCTTTCTGTATCATCGCTGAAATAATACCCTTTTGGCTCCTGAACCTTTTTGAGCATTTCATAGAGTTGTTCGGGATTCATTCGATTCCTAGCGCCTCCTTGATTTCTTTTTCCTTGAACCCGACAATCACGGTATTTCCAATGATAATGGTCGGAAATGAACATTTTGGATTGAATTTTTTGACATCTTCCAGAATCGCGGCCCTTTCCTCGCCTTGAGTCGTATCCACATCCACATAGTCAAATTGAATGGTGCAGTCTGAAAGCATTTTCTTGGTGGATTTACAATGGCTGCAGGTGCTGAGCGAATAAACCTTTACCGGAGGGACTGACATCGTATTTTCCTTTCATTGCTTTTCCCCCTTCGCCGCAATGATATGAGGGGGGTTTTACCGTTCACACAGTTGGCATTCCTGTATTCCTGTCACATCTTTTCTGTGTTTTCCATAGCATGAATCGGGGAGATGCCGCAAGATACATCCGCATTGCTGTGTTTCACTCATAATCATTTCTGTTGATATAATTGCCGCAGTGTTTCTTCCAGAACAGGAAGCCGTTGACGGTCTTTGGGATCATTGGAGCTCCGTTTTAGGTCAATGATCTTCTCAAGTCCCAGAACGCGAATGGTATGGCTTCTGAACGAAATTTCCACCGTATGTTCAAGTAGGTCTTCATAAATTTTCTCTCTTCGATAAACGCCAGAACATCTACAAACCGGGTAGAAAAAAGCATATGGCCCATCTGCGACAAATCGGCCTCCGTTGGCTGGATAATATTATCATCGGGCCGACGGTAAACTGCGTCAATCGATTTAAGAAACCCGATCAGCCGGGTAATGTTACCTGAAGACCGGTTGTGAACAATGTCCACATCCATCGTTGTAAGTGGAGAACCCTGCACAACCGCAGCCAGGCCGCCAACAAGAATGAATTCGACATCTGCTTCGGCCAGCCCCTCAAGTAGCGCGCTGAGGTCTGCGCCTGTTGTGTTTTTGTCTCCTGAAGGCATCTCTTAACTCCAAAATTGCGCGCACTGCATTATCGTTGGATCGCAACCGTTCCTCCGGCGACATTTTAAGAAACATCGCAACCAATCCCTTGTCAACACCCAATACATCTCTGGTCGCTTCTTCCTGAACCATTTGATCCATTTTTGCCGCGTTCCCTTTCTATATATTTTATTCTGCAGATAGGCCAGAATGGATTCATTTCAGTCTATAATATGTTTTTATGAGATTACAGCCTCAGGAAAGCCAAGACAAGTTAAATCGTAATGACCCTGGCAATCCGCGCGATCTGCTGACATCCATCCGCCAAGGTCTGTCTCTATCGACATTTCGGAGTATTACTGCCACGGTCATAATCATTTAGACATCCAAATCCCCGGAGTGTCCTTCTTACGAGCTTTTGAGCTTTTTACTACGTCTATATTGAATCGCTCGGATTAGTAAGATAGACACACCGGCAGGCACTCCGACAACTCGGTTTCTTCTGTCTATTACGTCAAGCGATCCAGGCTTTGAGGAGAGCGGCCGTCAATTTGACAGTTGACGGGGGGCAGATTAACAGCTATGGAGTAGCCGATGATTCGGTATAAAATTCAACAATCAGATACCCTGCCCTCTTTCGTGTCGGTCCATGGCGGCCACAGCGGCGACTATTGCCAGCACGCGCGGGATTCCCTGGATGATATTGTCAAGGCCTACCATGACCTGCAATTTGCCTGGGTTGGCATTACCGAGCACATACCGCCTGTCAGCGATGCCTTTCTCTATCCGGATGAACGCTCTGCCGGACTGACAGCAAGTGCCATGCTGGAGCGTTTTGCCCGGTATATGGCGCACTGCCGGAATCTTCAGGCAGCCTATCAAGGCCGGCTGACCATTTTCGTGGGCATGGAAACCGAGGCGTATCGGGGCGCCGTAGACTATGCGATTCAGCTTCGGGACCGGTTTCATCCGGATTATGTCGTGGGATCGGTTCACCATGTTGCAGACATTCCCATCGATATGAACCCCTCCGAATACGCCATGGCCGTTGCGGCATGCGGCGGCATCGCGGATCTTTACACAGCTTATTTTGATTTGCAGTATGACATGATTCAGGCCCTGAAACCGTCTGTGGTGGGGCATTTTGATCTGATCCGGATATTTGATCCGGATTATCTTTCCCGTCTGAAAACGCCGGCCGTCTGGAAGCGCATCTGCCGCAATCTAGAGGCTGTCTCCTCCCTTGGACTCATGCTGGATTTAAATGTCCGTGCCTTGCTTAAAGGCGCCCAGGAACCATATCTCTGTCGTCCCATTCTGGAAAAAATCCGTGAAATGGCAATCCCCGTTGCTCCGGGAGATGATTCCCACAGCGTGGACACTGTGGGCCGACATGTCGCGGACGGTATCCGATATCTTCAATCTTTTGGAATTTCCACTGCATGGACCCCACCAGCCAATCAAGCGTCACGGCAAGAGTAATGTCAGCAATTGTCGCTGCCCGCTGCATGAACTTACCTTTCTTCCTCTCTTATTATCACTGCCAATGACTTTCAGTGCATCGTAACCACCGCGATCAACAAGAAAAATTTGCCAGCAGCACCTTATGGAACATATGGGGATATCATCAATCTACGCTTATAATCTGCAACCCATAACGCAATAGCGTCCGAAAAGGCTAATATATGACCATAGGTTAAATATTAGCCTTTTTTATGACAGTTAATGACAGCCCTGAAAATGTTCCTTTACTATTTATCCATAAATATCAGAATGATAAGTTATGTATTGCTGAGGGTTAAAAATGTGGCATAAATAGTGCTTATCAATAATAAGTCGTTTATTGACTGTTCCAAGGATTGATCGCCTTGATCTTGAACAGGCGAAAAGCCAGTACTTCTTTGACAAAATATCAATTCCACACACATCGATAGTTTTTGACAGTTGAATTGCAGTTTTTTTATAGACTAAGATACTGCAATTACAGGTTTTAGGTGATACCCTGGACTACATAAGAAATTAACAAAAAATGAAGGGAATTAACAAAAAATGAAAGAAAATGATATGAAACTGAAAAGATTTTTTTTGGGGATCGTTTGCGCTTTGTTGCTTTTGATATCAGGCACGGCATCAGCTCAGCCACAACCCCCAATGTTAAATGTCACGAATGGGAGTTGGGTGTACCTCTCCTGGACCGAGGTCGCGGACGCAACGGGTTATACCCTAACTTTTGCCCCAATGCCCTATACGGGTCAGGCGTCCATCTTGACTATGGATGTGGGAACGCAAAAAAGCGTGTCGGCTGGTGAACTTCCGGCAGGCACCGCATTCTATGTGGCAGTCCAGTCCCGTGATAATACCGGCCTAAGCCAATACTCAAACGTTGTATCGGTTATCATGGGGTCATACCCTATCGCATCAGATGTTTTTACAACAGTCCAGAAAACGGTTTCCCCTGTCGCATTGTCTTTGATCACGACGCAGATTTCTGCGGGAGATCTTTTCCTATACGATGTTTTCGGTTATAGCGCATGGCAGGAAGGACCCGGCCTCTCTTTGGTTAAGCGGACCGACATTATGCCGGCCAACTACTCGGGCGCGACGGTAAAGAATATGGGCCGCCTCTTGAACTTCTTCTCAATGTCCGACATCCATATAGCCGATAAGGAATCTCCGGCTCAGGGGAACTATTATGGCTGGACCGCAGCATTTGGTTCTGCGAATTCAAGTGGTTACACTTCTTCGGCATATTCACCGGTTATTTGCTATACGACCCAGGTCCTCGATGCCGCCGTTCAGACTGTCAACGCCATGCACAATCAGATGCCGTTTGATTTCGGAATTTTTCTCGGCGACGCGGTCAACAACTCTCAGTACAACGAACTCAGATGGTATATCGATGTCCTGGACGGCAAGGAAATCACCCCCAGTTCCGGCGATCACGTTGGATCGAACTATATTGATTATCAGAAACCCTTCAAGGCGGCCGGACTCAACAAATCGATCCCCTGGTATCAGGTCATCGGCAACCACGATCAGTTTTATATGGGCACCTTCCTTGAGAATGATTACATCCGAAGTCTCCATGTCGGAGATATGATCCAAAACGCAAGCAGCAATATGAACACACCCCCAAGCCCTGATAACCGCGGTTATTATATGGGCGTGGTCGACGGATCAACACCTGACGGGGTCATCAGGGGCGCAGGTCCGGAAGAATACTTCGCAACACCCCCGAAGGTGGCTCCCGACCCGGACCGCCGTTCACTCAGTTCAACGAGCATCTCGAACCACATTGCATCTGGCTCCTCGACATTGAATTGGATGAATGAATTCTTTAATACCACGTCGATCCCAGTGGGTCACGGATTCATGCAGGCCAACATCGATAGCGACTTTGCCTGCTATACCTTCGAGCCGAAGACGAATATGCCGATCCGGGTCATTGTGCTCGACGATACTTGCAAGGCAAATGACAATGCGAAAGTTCCTTATTATGCTCAGGGTTGTGTCGACAAGGTTCGGTACGACTGGCTTGTAAGTGAACTCGATAGAGGTCAGGCCGAAGGTATGCTCATGATCATCGCCGCACATATACCGATCGCACCGCAGACGACTCTGACGAATCCGGCGCCAGAATATTTATTCTATGCTCCTTCCAACCCTGACCCTAATTCCATTAAAACCGATAATGAATTACTCACCACTCTTCACAACTATCCGAATCTTATCCTGTGGATCTCGGGACATCGTCACCTGAACACCATTACGGCACAAAAGTCATCCAATCCGTCCCTTCCAGCTGAATACAGCTTCTGGGAGGTCGAAACCGCATCGATCAGGGACTTTCCCCAGCAGTTCCGTCGCTTCGATATCGTCCGCAACAGCGACAATACCATTTCAATACTTGCGATAGACGTCGATCCCGCAGTCAAGGACGGGTCGCTCGCAGAGCTATCGCGTTCGAAAGCAATCGGGATTGCAAGGATATTGGGCGGCCTCCCCACCTTCGAAGATACCAAGTCCCATGCCGTCAATGCGGAGCTTGTCAAACAATTGACTCCCGCGATGCAGGCCAAAATCGCAAACTACGGATTGCCGATAGCGGGCCCCCCGGGTAATTAATTGAAGTTCTCTCCCACGTTAAACCCTGAAGAGTTTAACGTGGGAGAGAACTTGTACCTGATAGCAGCGATGACGCCGTAGCACGTGAGGCTACAATAATGAAGTAAAAAGGAGAATATTTGATGGTGAACTTTACGAACAGAGGTGGGTGGCACAGACTTTTGCCTGTACTGATAATCGTTGCGATCTTTGCAGGTTGTGCCTGCCATGATGGCCGAAGCAGGCCTGCTGCCGCGCCTGGATTCAGCGCGAACCTTCTTGCGGGCTATCTACCTACTAAAGCGCTCCCGAGCAGCCTTGACTTGGTTCCACCTCCCCCGGACACAGGTTCGGCCGCCTTTGCGCTCGACGAGGAGATCAGCCGCAGAAGTTTCGCTTTACGAGATACACCGCGCTGGCTGATTGCGATTTCGGATGCCGATCTGACATTTCCTCACGCGGCCGGCACATTTTCCTGCGCGTTGAACGCCCCGATCACCGAAGCCGATACGCCGCATTTGTTCATGCTGCTGCACCGGACGCTGACTGACCTGGGACTTTCTACCTACACCGCCAAGAATCATTACAATCGTATGCGCCCGTTTATGCGGAACAAAGAGCCCGTCTGCACACCGGATCAGAAAGCACTGCTGGAGAAGGATGGTTCGTATCCGTCCGGGCATACTGCAGCGGGTTGGGGTTGGGCGCTTATCCTCTCCGAAATCTCGCCGGAGCAGACAGACGCAATCCTTGCACGTGGCATAGCCTTTGGAGAGAGCCGCAATGCATGTAACGTGCATTGGCACAGCGACGTTGTTCAGGGCCGTTTAATGGCCGCCGGCACCGTGGCTCGACTGCACGCCGATCCTGCGTTCCGTGCTGATCTGGAGGCCGCCAGGGCTGAACTGGCCGCCGTCCGCAACAAAGGTCTGAAACCCACGCGCGATTGCATCATGGAAGCTGCGGCACTGGCCGTTAAGCCGTCGCTGGCCCAATGAGCACTGAGTGTCGTTGCAACACGCAGTAAATTTCTAATCAACAGAGGATGGGGTTTCGGAAGCTATGGCTAAGGGATCGGTTTTTTCCATGGCAGAGAACGTCGTGATGATTGGAGCTTGCTTCCCACGAGACGGTCTCCCTATATCGGGCAGAAAAACCGTCAGTAATCCGAATAGGGGCAGGAATGCGCAGATTCGATAGACATATTCAATACCCTGCGCATCGGCCAGTTTTCCCAGTACTGCCGCACCAATGCCGGCCATACCGAATGCAAGTCCGAAAAACAGCCCGGATACCGTCCCTACCTTTCCCGGCAAAAGCTCTTGCGCGAAAACCAAAATTGCGGGGAAAGCCGAGGACAGGATAATGCCGATGATGAATGTCAAAGGTCCGGTCCATGCCAGATTTGCGTAAGGTAATATCAGCGTGAAGGGAGCGACACCCAGAATGGATACCCAGATCACACGCTTGCGGCCAATGCGATCACCGACATGCCCGCCGACGATGGTCCCGATGGCCACGGCGGATAAAAACACAAAAAGGTGAAACTGGGCGGATTGCACAGAAAGATGGAATTTGCTGATCAGAAAAAATATAAAGTAACTGTTCAGGCTTGCCAGATAAAAAAATTTCGAGAATATCAGCGCCAGCAGGACCAGCATCGACCTTGCCACCGTACGGGCAGGGAGCGCTCCTTGTGACAGCACGGATGGTTTGCCTGGCCGGTTCAGCCGCGATTGCTGGCGCTTGTACCAGCCACCGACCTGCCACAGCACCAGCATGGCGAGCAAGGCGGCCAGCGAGAACCAGGCGATGCTGTGACGGCCTTGCGGAATGATTATTAGGGCGGCCAGCAGCGGGCCCGTTGCACTGCCGACATTTCCACCAACCTGGAAAATCGACTGCGCCAGACCATATCGACCGCCGGAGGCCATTCGTGCAACACGGGAAGATTCCGGATGGAAGATCGATGAGCCCGTGCCAACCAGAGCCGCGGCAATCAGCAGTATTCCGTAACTTGGCGCATAGGCAAGAATTATCAGGCCAGTCAGTGTGCATCCCATGCCAATGGACAATGAATAGGGCTTTGGGTGGTGATCTGTGTAAAGTCCAACCGCCGGCTGCAACAATGACGCAGTGAGCTGAAAAGTCAACGTGATCAGACCGATCTGTGTGAAACTGAGTGAAAACGAGCTTTTCAGCAGGGGATAAATTGCCGGAAGCAGGGATTGGATCATGTCGTTTAGAAGGTGCGAAAAACCGATGGCCCCCAGCACCTTGAAACCAGTGCTTTCCTTGCCCATGGGGCTGACATCAAACGTGGCAAGTGGAGTTCTCATCTCGATTTCCTTAGGTGATCAAATAGGGGTAATGTTTCAATTATGGCACGAAAAGCCTGTTTCCGGGACAATAGAACCATAAGTTTGCCGTATTCTCAAGAAATTTATCCTTTGTATTCCCGGAAACCATCCATACCTTCGCGCCGACTTCACGATGCGTCCGGCTCGCTGCGTCCTTCCCCTACACTCGTCCCGTAATGGGTTTGCCATTCAAGCATGATTCATAATTTGCAGTCGAAAAGGTTCCTGCGATTATTCATTGCTGAATGTCAAAATCACATAAACTTCAGCGATTGACGCGCAGCAAACCAACACCAAGAATTGTACACATGGTGGCGCACACTTTCAATAGATCGAGCCGTTCCTTGAGAACAAAGACGCCAAGCAGCAGTGCAAATACGATGCTTGTTTCCCGCAAAGCAGTCACCAGAGGAATCGGCGCGACGGTAAAGGCCCAAGTCACCATGGCGTAAGCAGAAAACGAGGCCCCGCCGCCACCCAGGGCAAGTCGCCAATCCTGGAAAACCACTCTCTTCACAATGCCGGGCCGGCGAACCCCCATGATTGCAGCAAATATGAGCGCATTTATTATTGACAACCAGCCGTAGAAACCGAGCGCAGTGCCTGCCTGGCGTGCCCCCAACCCGTCCACGAGCGAATAGGAAGCGATGAATACTCCGGTGATGATGGCCAGTAATGCGGCCCGGCCATTGCGAAGTCCGTCGCTGCGGCGCACCAAAGCAAGGCTCATGATACCGATGCCGATGATTATCACTGCGGCGAGTTCTATCCAGGAGAGATGCAACCCCATCATCATTACCGAAACGCCGGCCACCATAAGGGGCGCGGAACCCCGTGCCAGAGGATAAACCTGAGTGAGATCCCCGATACGATAGGCGTCCAAGAGGAACAGTTGGTATCCCACATGCAGCACCGCCCCTGCCAATATGTAGGGCAGCGATTCGAGACTGGGCACTGGCGCGAATAACAGCGCTGCCACCGCAAAAGGCGTATGCCCCAACACAACAGCGCTCATGCTGAGGTGCTTATCTTGCGTGTTTTTGACTATAAAATTCCAGGAGGCATGCAACAGTGCTGCAAAAAGGACTAAGATCATCACTGTAAGCGACATAAAAGAACTCTACTTTTCTGCCTTCCGAAGTTGGTCGGGTATGAACCGGTTATTCTTTCAATCTCCAAGTCTTCTCAATCCTATGGCCGCTTTCAAGAATGCGACTATTAGACAGTGAGGATTGTCAACGCTTGAAGAGAGCTGCGGCAGAAACAAGGTGGCAATGAAGAATCGATGATCGGACAGCTCTACCATCCTGACTTCTCCATTGGAGTCCACACCGGCGATTTTGAGTTCTCCGTCGCCGATTTTATCCTGATACTCCTTGTCCAGTCCGTAGTTACAGCGGAATTCTTCTATGGTTTCATTTTTTTTATACACTTGGCGGGCAAGTGTGCCTGGCATGATCTTTATCGTTTGAGCCTGGCCAAAAAGTGAGCAGGTCAGCTTGCTGATCACCAGACCGGAAGCACCCGGGGCTGTTTCTTCGTGTTCTGCATCGCGAATCCCCAGCACATTGCGGGCATACTCTACCAGAGCATGTTGAAAACCTCCTCAGGTTCCAACAAAAGGCCGGTCGTGTTCACGGGCGAATCTAATCGCCTTAAGTGCCCCGTTTATGCTTTTGTAAGGGCTGCCAGGAGCACAGAACAAAGCGTCATACTGTTTCAATATCGTCTCGCTACCTTTATCATCCAGTGACTGGGTCGGCAGCCAAGACCTATCCAAAGTCAGGAACAAGACCCTGGCAGCATGGCTTAGGGCTTCGTTAGTGGCAGCATGAGAAGGAGATCTCTGATCAAAATCCCCTATGATTCCAACTTGCAGTGGCTGGTTCATACTTTTTACCTTCTCCAGACATAGCGGCGAAATGGGGGACGTACATAAGAACATAAGTTTATAAACTTATGTTCTTATGTACGTCCCCCACCTCTCTAACCGCCGATGGATGACATCTGGCCCAAAACCCGGACCGGCTTATTTGCGGTCAGACCGTGCTGAACGCCTTTCATTCGGGCGGCTTTTAAAAAAATGGCGGCCAAGGCTTCATCGGAAGCACCTATGCGCAAAAGGGTTTTGAGGTCTTCCTGGTGATCCGAAAGCAGGCACGAGCGGAGCTGGCCGCTGGCCGTCAGCCGGAGCCGGTTGCATGTATGGCAGAAATGATGGCTCATGGCGCTGATAAATCCGACCTCGCCGGCCGCACCATCAAATCTGAAACGTTCAGCCGGGCCATCGCTGAAGTGATGTCCAACCGGAATCAATTCGCCGATCTTATCTGTCAGCCGCTGCTTGATTTCCGGGGTATATAGGGAAGAATCCGTCCCCTCTTCAGGAGTCCCGATGGGCATATATTCGATAAACCGGAAGTGAAACGGATAGGAAAATGAAAGCCGAGCAATGTCTTCCAGTTCATCATCATTTAAGTGACGAAGGGCTACGGTATTGATTTTGATTGGAGACAGTCCGCCCTGATACGCTTTTAGTATGCCTTCCCAGACCTTGTCAAACGCATCCACTCCGGTTATTTTTATGAATTTATCGGGTTTCAGTGTATCCAGGCTGATATTGATCCGATGGAGTCCCGCATTAATGAGGGCCTCTACATGGTCTTTCAGGAAAACGCCGTTGGTGGTCAGCGAAACGTCCTGTATCCCATCAACCTGGTGCAGCGCCTTTATGAATTTAAAGACCCCTTTTCGAACCAGCGGCTCTCCGCCCGTAATCCGGACTTTGCTGATGCCCAGTTGAACCGCAATTTTGACCAGGCGCAGAATTTCTTCATAACTCAGGATGGCTTCGTGCGCCAGCTTTGGCGTCTGATAGCTGGGAGAACAGTACAGACATCTGAGATTACAGCGATCCGTAATGGAAATACGCAGATAATTTAATTTTCGATTATGGGGGTCTATCAGCATCATTTTTGTATGATTCTCATGTGATTACAAAAAAAACCTTCAGCATTCAGTTCTTAGCTCTCAGCCTTTTTAGCCTTTAGCCTTCAGCCTATAAAATTCTATAATGGCCTCGCACAACCCAGGGATGGTATAGGTTTTCGCAGTAATCTGAATTTCAAGCCCTAGCTCCATGGCCGTGGCAGTGGTAATTGGTCCGATGCTGGCAAAAGTTACCTCCTCAATCAGTTCCCCTGCCCTGTCGGACGGGAGCAGCGCCATGAAGTTACTCACAGTGGAAGAGCTGGTAAACGTCACCAGATCCACTTGACGATCTTCCAGAAGCTGAACCAGCGCATCGGCATGGCCATGAACCTGCCGGGTACAGTAAACCGTCACCTCATCCACAACCGCTCCCATTTTTGAAAGCTCGATCGGCAATACGGGCCTGGCTTCTTTGGCCCGGGGAAGAAGGATCTTGTTTCCTTTTATGGACTCGGCCTTGAATGCATCCACCACGGATTCCGCGCGATAGCTTTCCGGAATAATATCGCTCTTCAGGCCAAAACGCCTCAGGTGCCGGGCAGTTACCGGGCCGATGGCCGCTGTCCGGATATGGCCCAGAGTGCGCACATCGAATCCTCTGGCAAAAAGCCTTTCAAAAAAATATTTAACGCCATTCACGCTGGTAAATACCACCCAGTCGTATGTCGACAGACAATCCAGCGCCGTATCCAGCGCAGACCAACTGTCCGGTGGCCCCACGTCAATGGTTGGAATTTCCTGGCAGTTGGCCCCAAGATCGCTCAAGGAGATCACCAGATCGCTGGCCTGTTCCCTGGCCCGTGTCACAACAACTGTTTTTCCAAACAGAGGCCGGGTTTCGAACCATTTCAGTTTCTCCCTCAGGGTTACCACTTCTCCGACCACGATAATGGCAGGCGATGACAATTTGGCTTCTGCAACCCGGTCAACGATGGTTTCCAGGGTTCCGGTTACTGTGCGCTGCCTGGCAGTCGTCCCCCACTGCACCAGAGCCACCGGCGTCTGCGGGGACTTGCCGTGAAGAACCAACTGGTGAACAATCTGGGGAAGATTTTTGACCCCCATCAGAAATACCAGGGTACCCACACCTGCAGCCAGACATGCCCAGTTGATGCTGGATGCGTTTTTATCCGGATCTTCATGCCCGGTCACAAGAGCCAGAGAGGAGGTAAACTCCCGGTGGGTCAATGGGATTCCGGCATAGGCAGGGGCTGCAATGGCAGAGGTCACCCCGGGAACGATCTCAAAGGTAACGCCTTCCCGAATAAGTACTTCCGCCTCTTCCCCTCCCCTTCCGAAGATAAAGGGATCTCCACCTTTCAGCCGCGCAACGATCTTGCCGGCCTTGGCTTTTTCGGCAATCAGCAGATTGATCTTATCCTGAGACAGGGTGTGATCACCGCCTTTCTTCCCCACGTAAATGATTTCCGCATGGGGAGAGGCCGCAGCCAGCAGGGAAGGCGCAGCCAGATAATCATACACCACCACATCCGCATTCTGGATGCAACTCAGGCCTTTAACGGTAATCAGGCCCGGATCTCCTGGCCCTGCGCCGATCAGATACACTTTACCATTTGATTGATTCATGAAATTCTCTTTATCTTTTCACAGAAGTATTACGATACAACTTAATATCAATATGTTATATTTGATTGACTTCCCCCCCTTTGAAAAGGCAGATCAAGGGGTCTTTTGTCGATGCGACAGTAACTCCCCCCTAACCCCCTTTTTCGAAAGGGGGGAACAGCACTGTTTTTATACCGGGAAAGGATGGAGCGTTTATACGGCCGACAGGAGTTCGCTGAGCAACCGATCCGCGCCTTTTGACAGCAGGCGTTCGGCAAGTTGAACCCCCATGGATTCGGCGTGGGCTTCGGGACCGGAAACCGAATCGCGGATGATGTTTTTGCCATCCAGAGACGCCACAAGCCCGGCCAGGCAAATGGATGTTCCATCGGTTTTTCCATAAGCGGCAATCGGCACCTGACACCCGCCCTGGAGTCGGTGCAGAAACGCCCGCTCTCCCAGAACCACCCGCCGGGTCCGGAAATGATCCAGACAGGATACGGCTGCTGTCGTCTTCGCGTCATTGTCGCGAATCTCAATACACAGGGCTCCCTGGCCGGCCGCGGGCAGCAGAAGATCTTCAGCAAGATACTCGGTAATCCGGTCTTCAAGGCCCAGCCGTCTGACGCCAGCCGCAGCCAGGATAATGCCATCCAGATCGTGGCCATCCAGTTTTTTCAAGCGGGTGTCCAGGTTCCCGCGCAGCGGAACGATTTTCAGATCCGGCCGCACATGGAAAAGCTGGGCAGAGCGGCGAAGACTGCTGGTGCCGATGCGGGCGCCGATTTTGAGGTCTTTGAGGCAAAGCCCCTGGCCGGAGATCAGGACATCAAAGGGATTTTCCCGCTCCGGAACAGCGCCGATACAGAGGCCTTGCGGTATATCCCCAGGCATGTCCTTCATGCTGTGAACGGCGATATCAATGCCACCGTCCAGAAGCGCTTCTTCGATTTCCTTGACAAACAACCCCTTACCGCCGATCTTGGCCAAAGGCACATCCAGAATCTTATCTCCCTTGGTTTTGATGATCTCGAATTTCGACAGCCAGATGCGAATGCCTCGCTTCAATGGCCTGTTTGACCCAGTTTGCCTGCCAGAGGGCCAGCTTGCTGCCGCGGGTTCCGATGCGCAGGATGGATTTCATCAGTGGCCGCACCCGCCGCAGCTTGATGCACTGCATCCGCCGCAGGAAGACCCGACCGAAGCCGATGAACTGACCGTTTCCCCGCCACCACCCTTGCAGACAAATCCGCAGGCAGACATGAGCCGGCTAACCTTCGGGCTCCCGCAGGCGGTGCATGCTTCGGGTTCCTGATTTCGAAACACCAGATATTCAAAATCCTTTTTGCATTCCTGACAACGATACTCGTAAATAGGCATAAAAACGAACTCCTTTATCAATTAAACATTCATGATCTTCTGGAATTCACCGCTCAAATATGAAAGTCGCCTGAAATCACGGAGAAGATGCGGCAACCCTCAGAGACTTATGCATCAACCTGTTAAGCCTTTCGCGGTAAACCTCATTTTCCGGAGCAATCGCCACGCTCTGCTGACAGAATAACCGTGCAATCTCCGGATTTTCTTCAATCGTATCGTAAAGCTCCCCCAACTGGGAAAGGGACTCTGCATCGTTGGGGTTGTTCTTGACCGCGCGGGTATAGACCGCAACCGCTTCCCGGAGAAGGTCCAGCGCTGAAAAACAGGCTCCCAGGGTTCGCAGCGCAGTTCCGGAATTCGGTCGACTATTGAGCGCTTTTTCCAGAAATGGCCTGGCGTTTTCCGGATTCCCGGCCTCGAGATAAAGCTTACCGGTTAAAAGAGCCAGCTCGAAAATCCCGTCATCAATGGCCGCGGCTTTCAAAAAAATATTCAGCGCCATTTCTTTACGGCCGGTCAACAGGCAGACCACGCCAAGATTATACAGGACCATGACTTCGTCAGGCTGCAGCTGCAGCGCGGCATCAAATTCCGCTTCCGCCGCATCGTACATTTCCATCATGCCGTAACAAACGCCCAAGCTGTTATAAACATTGACATTGGAAGGATCCAATTGCAATGCCTTCTGATACTCTTCAACGGCTCCCGGCAGATTGCAAGCCTGATAAAGCTGGTCCCCGCTGATATTCAGGCTGACGGCATCCAGAACCACCACACTTCCGGGACCCACAACCGCTGCATGGGTCAATGCCTTCCAGGCATTCAAAATCACGTCATTTTGACTGAAACCGGCCAAAGGATAGACCGCAATCCCGATGGAAACGGTTTCTTTTTGAAATTCCGTTAGTTTATCTTGAATACTCGCCGCGATATTTCGACAAACAGACAGATCGGTTTCCGCAATGACACATCCAAGGGTATCGGTATTGATCAGCCCCCACATGGCATGATGCGGCCGAATCAACTGCTCCAGAATGAAACCGGCATTCAACAAAAAAGGATCGACAGCAGCGCCGGCTTCGCTGCGCTTAACCGGGAATCCGTCCGGATCATCAAGGCAGTGAACCCCAAAGCCCCAATCCGCTGCAGCGCCTCATCCACAAAAGCCTGTCCTGCCAGTACGCCGGGAAACGCATTTAAAAAAACATCCTGAATCTCCCCGGAAAAAACCGGGGTTGACGAATCCGGCAAATAAGACTCAGCCGAATACTTTTCCGGATGCCGAAAGGGTTTTTGAAAACAAAAACACCTGAGAGGTACCGGGTGAAACCACCGGAGTCGTATCGGTTATTTCCAAAGACTTTGTCTTCATGGCAGCAACTCGGTCCTTTGTAAAAGCGCCCCAACAGCCGTTTGAATCCACTGCAGTTCATCGTCCTGAAGGGTGCGGACATCCATCAGAAAGACATCGGTTTCAATTCTGCCGATGACGGGCGGAGCGTGATGTCTCAAAAACGATTCCACGGTATGCGTCGTTATGCCTGCCACCTGCATCCCCACACAAACCGTTGGAATGTCCAGAAGGGGCAGAGAGCCGCCGCCGGCCCGAGAAGACAACGCATGCTGAGTAAGGTTCAACCGCAAATCTCCGATACCGGACAGCAGTGCGCATAACCGGTCTGCCCGGCGCTGGATCTCGTTCATCGGCAGGGTCAGCATTCGCAATGTCGGAATGGCCTGTCTGGCTTTTTCCGGATCCCGGTACAGGCGAAGCGTGCTTTCCAGGGCTGCGAGGGTCAGCTTGTCGATGCGAAGCGCCCGGGTCAGGGGATTCTGTTTGACGGCGTCCAGAATTGCCTTTGTTCCCAGAATGATCCCTGCCTGGGGGCCGCCCAGAAGCTTGTCCCCGCTGAAAGTAATCACATCCGCACCGGATGCAACCGATTCCTGAACCGTGGGCTCTTTCTGCATCCCGTATCGCGAAAAATCCACCAGGGTGCCGCTTCCCAGATCTTCCATCACCGCAATCCCCCGGGTTTTCCCAAGGGTTACCAGATCGGCGAGCGAAACCGATGCCGTAAACCCCGTCACCCGATAATTACTGGTATGTACTTTCAGCAGCAGGCCCGTTGATTCCTGTATGGCCTGTGCATAGTCTTTTAAATGGGTGCGGTTGGTCGTTCCGACTTCCTTAAGAATGGCGCCGGTTCTGGCCATGACATCGGGAATTCGGAAAGATCCGCCGATTTCAACCAGCTCCCCTCTGGAAACCACCACTTCTTTTCCTTTGGCCAGGGTATCCAGGCACAGCAGCACGGCAGCCGCATTGTTGTTGACCGCCATGGCCGCCTGGGCGCCGGTGATCTCGCAGAGGATATCTTCAACGGCCCGGTAACGGGACCCGCGCTTTCCCGTGCTGATATCAAATTCCAGGTTCGAATACCTTCCGGCAACGATCTGAAGATTGGCAATGGCCGCATCCGCCAGCAGGGACCTACCCAGGTTGGTATGCACCACAACGCCCGTTGCATTGATGGTTCTGAAAAGATTCAAGGACATGGCGCCCGCCACCGATTCTCTGATTCTCTCAACGACAGCCGCATCAGAGAGCCCCTGTTCAGTCATTTCATCACTGTTTTCAAGAATGGCCGTGCGAAGTGATTCGATCACCATGACGGGCGGATTTCGTCACCACGGATACGGGAGCATCCTGAAAAAACGCATCGGTTTTAGCCAGCTCCAGCATCCGGTCAACGCCGGGTAGCCGGCGCAGCAGCATTTGTTGGGTTTCAGTGAGTTTCATAAAGATAAATGATTGCCCCTTATCTGTGGACTTTTGTTTTCCAAACTAGTAACATATCATCTTAAAGTCAATGGGTTCAATAGATTTATTAACTGGTTTGATACAAAATATCTATTTTACTGGAAATCCGAAAAGGTGGATTATGAAAAACATTCTGGTTACCGGCGGGTGTGGATTTATTGGTTCAAATTTTATCCGCTACCTGCTTTCTGAATCCGGTTTTAGCGGCCGGGTAATCAACGTGGATCGACTGACCTATGCCGGAAACCCGGAAAATCTTAGCGGTATCGACACCGGATTTCCAGATCGTTATGCCTTTCTCAAAGCGGATATCTGCGACCGGACCGCTATGTCCGAGGTTTTTGATACCTTTCAAATCGATACCATCTGCCATTTTGCCGCGGAATCGCATGTTGACCGGTCCATCGCCGAACCCGATGCCTTTATCAAAACCAATATCAATGGAACTTTCAATCTGCTGGAACTGGCAAGGCAGAATATGAATCGCCTGGTTTTGTTTCACCATGTCAGCACCGACGAAGTCTTCGGCTCCCTTGGCAGTGACGGCTATTTCACGGAAACCACGGCTTACGATCCCAGCAGTCCCTATTCGGCATCAAAAGCGGCATCCGACCACCTGGTCATGGCCTACAGCCGCACCTATGGCCTGCCAACAACCCTTTCCAACTGTTCCAACAACTACGGCCCTTATCATTTTCCGGAAAAACTGATTCCCCTGATGATCTTAAACGCCCTGGAAGGAAAACCCCTGCCGGTTTACGGAAACGGCCAGAATGTCAGAGACTGGTTGTATGTCAGGGACCACTGCCGGGCAGTCTGGCAGGTCATGCAAAAGGGCCGTCGCGGAGAAACCTACAATGTCGGCGGACGATGCGAAATGACCAACCTTTCCGTGGTGGAGCTGATCTGCGACATCATGGACGAGATGGTGCCGACAGCCACGGGGTCCAGACGGGAGCTGATCACCTTTGTCAAGGACAGGCCCGGACATGACCTTCGCTATGCCATTGACTGCGGAAAAATCGAAAAAGAACTGGGGTGGCTGCCGGAAGAGTCCTTTGAAACCGGCATTCGAAAAACCATTCAGTGGTATCTGGAACATCAGGACTGGGTCACCCGGATCAAAACCGGAGCCTATCAGGAATGGATCGAATCCCATTATCAGATGTAGATCAAAAAAGCGTGAGACAAGAGACTGAGGAACTGATGAAAACAGCCAAGGATTATATCATTTTCCCGCTCGATGTGCCATCCGTCGATGCGGCCAGAGCTTTTGTCCGGCTCCTGTCCAATCATGTAGGCATGTTCAAGGTGGGGCTGGAGCTTTTTGTCCGGTCCGGCCCGGATCTGGTGCGCTGGATTCTGGAGTCAGGCACTGCGGGCGTGTTTCTGGATCTGAAATTTCACGACATTCCGGCAACGGTTTCCCGTGCCTTGGCAGGGGTCGCAGAGCTTGGGCCAACCTTTGCATCTGTTCACTGCGGCGAAAATCCGGCCATGCTGAAAGCTGCAGTGGAAGGCGCAAATGGAAAAGTCGGAGTCCTGGGCGTAACGGTCCTGACCAGCGTTTCCGGACAGGATATTTCAGATGCCGGATTTTGTCCGGAGTTCGCAGAAAATCCCGCCAGCCTGGTCATGAAACGGGCCCAAATGGCAAAGGATACAGGATGCGTCGGTATTGTCTGCTCTGGGCTTGAAGTATCCGAAATAAAAAACAGGTTCGGCAGGGAGTTTATCGCGGTGACACCGGGAATCCGCCCGCTCTGGGACGGAGTTTCAAAAGACGACCAGCAGCGGATCACCACCCCGGTGCAGGCTGTGTCGAACGGCTCGGACTATATTGTCATCGGCAGGCCCATCCGCAGCGCCAGAGATCCCCAGGCCGCAGCAAAACGCATTGCAGATGAAATCGCGACTGCCGCAGACGGGTAGTCTGTATGCTCTGTTTTACAAATTCCACATCCTGTAAATTGCCAGGCCAAGGACCATCAGGCCAATGATCAGGGCGACCCAAAGCTGATCGCTGTCAAATTTATTAAACATACCGATTCGATTCCCGGAAGTGAGCCCGAAATCCCCCCGCCAATGAAGTACGAATCCAGTCTATGTTATCTTATCAACACCGTAATTTTCTCCTCATCCCGGATCAAATCGATAAAGGAGAACACGTGTCTGTCGCGTTATTCAGTGAGTTGAATCTGGCCGGCAGGATTCTCGGTCAAGAGCAGGGCTTTTTTATCTTCATACTGCAATAATTTGAATTTTTCCATTTCCATGTGCATGACATTGACTTTAAGCCGATACTGCAGATAAATCCACCAAATAATAACCAGAAAAACAATGCCAAACAGCAGGGTGGGAATCCACCAGAATTTTACCAGCCATGCAGTGGTAACATTTCCAGTAAATTTAACAACTTCCGGAATATACCAGACAAGGAACAATGCGCAGATCAGAACAAGCATGAACCAGATCACATTGATTTTGCTTAGCCGGTTCAAGGCCAGGATCCACTGATTGGCATTATCTTCATCTTCCTTGAAGTCCGGCTCGATGGCTTGAAAATAGGCTTTGGTGATCAGTGTCGCCAGAAAAAAGATGCCGATGGGTGCACCGATTGAAATAAGAATCCATCCTTTCCACGGAAATTGATGAACAATCGTCTCATCGCTGATCAGAAGATAAAGCTGCTGATTGTTATACATGCTGTTGCGTGTACTCACGGCAATCCGTTCATTCGCCTTGAGTTTTTCAGGATGGTCGAATATACAATTTGGCCATTTCCTCGGTTATCGGCGTTTCGATATGATTTTTATCATCGAGTTGATAAACAAGGGTGCAGGCGAAAATAAACAGCTCCAGAATGACGACCGACAGCGTGATCAATCGCAAAATCGTATCCCGGTTCTTTAAATCAATTTTTTCATTCATGCGTGATAACTATATTTAAATTGTGAAATAAAATTCAATAAAGCAAGCGGTTCCGGCGCAATAACAGATAATCCGGACGATTTCGAATCAAATTCGATGGATTCCCGCCAATGCAATATAAACAGGAATAAATAGTATGAAATTCAATAACAATTGTCAATAATTGACTCAATTGCATAAATACTGAATTCAATTTTGTTTAGATATATCGGTAATTTCGATAATGTCCAGGAACACCGAAAGGAATTTAGCCGCAAACCGATAATTTGGGAAGGTGTCAAAAGAAGCATTTGCCCTCCCTTGCGAACACCGAAACGAGGGATGCTTGCCTGACGACTAAGGCATCATTTGTCTTGCGGCTTCTTCCATCCAGCGGAAAACGGACCCGGGAATTACGCCAAGAACAAGAAGTGAGGCAGCCAGCACCCCGCCCCAGACGGCGCTGCCGCATCTTGGCACGGCTTCCGGCTCCAGGGCTTCACTTTCCTGGGTGTAGGCGTGGCGGACAATGTTCAAATAATAATAAATGGAAATGGCGGTGTTGAGCGCGGCAATGATGATCAGCCAGTTATACCCGCGGTTCCAGGCGGCTGTCAGCAGAAAGAGCTTTCCCATGAAGCCGGCCGTTGGCGGCAGGCCCACCAGGGCGAAAGCCCCGACAGCCAGAACAAAGGCAAGATAAGGGGCACGTTTATACAGACCGTTCAAGTCATCCAGGTGAAGATTTTTTCCGTCGGTCGATAGACTGCAGATCACCCAGAAACAGGTTAAATTCATCAGTAAATAAATCAGGCTGTAAAAACCGGCGGCAGAAAGTCCCGTGGCGCTGGCAGCCACTAGGCCAACCAGCACATATCCGGCGTGCGCAACACTGGAATAGCCCAGAATCCGCTTGACATCCGTTTGAATCAAGGCCGCCAGATTTCCAAATGTCATGGAAGCCGCCGACAATACGGCCATAATGGTGATAATTTCGATTTCAGGTTTAAGCAAAGCAACCAGGCGAATCAGGATGACCACTGCCCCGAGTTTGGGAAGGGTGGCTGCAAAAGCGGCGGTTTCGTTGCTGGTGCCATCATAGACATCCGGGCACCAGAAATGAAACGGAAACAAGGCCAGTTTAAAAAAGAAGCCCACCATGAAAAGCGTGATTCCCGTAACCGCCAAGAGGTGCATCCGCCCAGGCCCAGGACTTGGCCGCCAGAAGGTGAAGATAAGTGGTGTGCTGGGAAGCCAGTATGTAGGAAAGGCCAAAAAGAGCGATAGCCGTTGCCGCTGCGCCAAAGAGAATATACTTGATGCCGGCCTCTGCTGCACGCGGATCCTTGCCGCGAATGGGAATGATGGCGTAAAGGCTGTATGAGGCAATCTCCAGCGAAATGTAAATGGTGATCAGCTCAACGGAGCTGGCCATCAGCATGAGCCCCAGAGAGCTCAGGGCAAAAAACAGGAAATAATCCGCCCGCTGATCGTCTTTCACCGTCGGGGCTGACATGGCATTTAAAGATGCAATGGCAAACCCCAGCGCAATGGCCATCTTGAAAAATTGAGACAGCCCGTCTATCTGGTAAGCATCCCAGAACAGTAGGCCGGATCGTTTCATGCTGAAAGCCGCCACGGCAATGCCGGCAGCAGCAGCCCACGGCAACCAGCCGAGGCCAAAGAACCCCTTATTCTCAGTTCCCGGTTTTTTCAGGGTCAGAACGAATAGTCCCAAAATAATCAGGATCTGAACCAGTTCTGGTAAAAGAAGCGTAAAATCAACCTTCACAAGGTTCTCCTTCCTCAGCGTGATGAAGAAAACAGTCCGGCAAAAATGCCTTTCTGTGTGTTTGGCAAAACAGCGGTTTTAACGATGGCCGGTTTGGGTTTGGGCGTTACACGATCCAGCACCCGGTTCAGCGAGGGATCGATGGCTCTTAAGGTAAGTCCCGGCGCAAGTCCGATATAAAAAACCAGGACGGCCAGAGGAACCAGATAACTCCATTCCCTCAGATTCAAATCCTTCCAGGTTTTGGCCTGTGTGGGCTCTCCCCAGGCCAGTTTCTGGCCGAGTCTCAGCATATAGGCGGCTCCCAGCATGACGCCGGGAATAATGGCGGCCCCGACCCAGGGCTTTGCCTTGAAAACGCCGATCAGAACCAGCAACTCACCCACGAAACTGTTTGTCCCCGGAAATCCAAGGGAAGAAAGGGCAAAGAGCCCGAAGAAAAACATGTAGGCCGGCAGATATTTGCCAAGACCCATGTTGTTGACGATTTCCCGGCTGTGGCTGCGCTCGTAAATGGCGCCGACCAGCATGAACAAGGCCCCTGTGGTGATGCCGTGATTCAGCATGACCATGAGCGCGCCCTGAAATCCTGTCAGGGAAAACATAAATATTCCCAGGGTCACAAAACCCATGTGAGCAACCGAAGAATAGGCGATCAGCTTTTTCATGTCCTTCTGGCCCAGAGCCACAAAACCGCCGTAAAGAATGGACGCAACGGAGATGGCAATCATCATGGGCGCAAAATAAAGGCTGGCATCCGGTGTCAGGGGAAGGCAGAACCGCAGAAAACCGTAAGCCCCCATCTTCAGCAGAATGGAGGCCAGCAGCACGCTGCCTGCAGTGGGCGCCTCAACGTGGGCTGCCGGAAGCCACGTATGGAAGGGGAACATCGGCACCTTGATGGCAAAGGCCAGGGCCATTGCCAGAAACACCCAGTACTGGAAGCGGAAAGAAAATGTCTGTTCCGTAAGCTCCGGGATGGAGAATGTGCCGCCGACCTTGTAAAGGGCAATGATGGCGACCAGAAGCAGGGTGCTTCCGGCCAGGGTATACAGAAAGAATTTTACCGATGCGTAGCGACGCTCCGGCCCGCCCCACACGGCGATGAGCAGAAACATCGGAACCAGCATGGCTTCCCAGAAAATGTAAAAGAGCACTAGATCCAGCGCCAGAAACACGCCGATACAGGCCGATGTCATCATAAACAGACTGAAATGAAATTCCTTAACCCGTTTGGAAATATAGGACCAGGAGCACAGAACACATAACGGCAGAAGCAGAATGGTCAGCAGCACCATCAGCAGGCTGATACCGTCCATTCCCATATGATAGGTCAATCCCCACTGGGGCATCCACGCAATTTTTTCAACAAACTGATATCCGGGAGTTGTCATGCTGAATCGAAACAAGGGAAGCGCAAGAAATATCTCCGCGATGCCAACAAGCAAAGAGAAGACCCGAACCGATTTTTCATTCCTAATAAACGGCAGAATAAAACAGGCGGTTAATGGAAAAAATGTCAAAATGGTTAGAATCGGCATTGTGGTCTGACTCATTCGTTCTCCGTTCGACGAATACTGACGGTCTTATCAATAATTATAAATGGCCAGCGTGCAAATGAAGCGCACGCTTTCATATAAACCAGATCAATGCAAACACGGTCAGTGCAACAACAATTGCTGCCGACAAATAATCCTGAAAGCGTCCGGTCTGGGTCAGGGAGGCAATCCGGCCGATTTTCTGAACCGTATAGGCCGATCCATCCACCACGCCATCGATGGCGGCCTTGTCAAACCAGGCCGAACCGGCTGCAATCTTGAGCATGCCCTTCAGCCCGCCGATGCGGTAGAATTCACTCCACCATACGTCGATGACCTCGATCGGGCGCCTGGCAATAGCCAGAACCAAGCGGCCCACGAGCCGGTAAAAATAGTCGAAGTCCAGATTAATCTTGGCTTCCGGCTTGAGCTTATGGCGCATGATAAAAAACCCGAGGCCCGTAAATCCCAGAAGAATGGAAGACTGAAGCACATGCCAGGGCGTGTAGGGAACATATTCAACGGCATGGGGAAGAAGCCTGTAAAGAAAATTGGGATAAACGCCGATGAAAAAACACAGAAACCCGCCGATTCCCATGGCGATGTACATGTTCAAAGGGATCGGGGTCAGGACCATCCCCGGATCTTTTTTAGAAAAAAAGGCAAAATACGGCAGCTTGATACCGACCGAAAGGAAGGTACCGACCGCGGCAATTTCCATACCGATGGCAAGCCACGTATGATGGGCCTCGGCAGCGCCGGCAATGGTAATGGTCTTGCTGACGAATCCGGAAAAGAGCGGAACCCCGGAAATACTGACCGCAGCGATCATGTACCAGAAGAAAACCATGGGCAGTCGCTGAAAAAGCCCCCCGAGTTCCGTCAGCTTGGAAGTTCCGGTTGCATACAGAAGCGTTCCGGCGCTCATAAAAAGAAGCCCCTTGTAGAGAATGTGGGCATAGGCATGGGCGCAGGCCCCGTTGACGGTCATGGCGGTTCCGATTCCGATTCCGGCAACCATGTAGCCGACCTGCGAAACAATGTGGTAGGCCAGAATGCGGCGTGCATCATTTTCGATGGTAGCGTAGACAACCCCGAAGAGTGTCATCAAGGTCCCCATGACGGCCAGAACTTCAAAACCGGAAAACCCGCGAAGCAGCACATAGACGGCGGTTTTTGTGGTAAAGGCGCTCATGAACACGGCGCCGGTAACGGTTGCTTCCGGGTAGGCGTCCGGCAGCCAGGCATGCAGGGGAATGACAGCCGCATTCACACAGAATCCGATCATGATCAGATAATCGTAAAATTGCGCGGAAGCCGGCGAAATTGCATCAAAAGCCCACGAGCCGGTGGCCTTGTAGCGAAGAAGCAGGCCGGCCAGAAGCATCAATCCGCCGAGCGTGTGAAACAGGAAATACCGGAAACCGGCTTTTGTGGAGGCCGGAGCCCGTCTCAGCCATACCAGAAACGTCGATGAGACGCTCATCAGTTCCCAGAAGATAAACAGGGTGGGATAGTCGGCCGCAAAAACCGACCCGAACGCACCGGTAATATACATCAAGGCGGCAACGTGCTGTGCCCGGTCCTCGATATGAAACGCGAAGATAAATCCGATGACAGCCTGAATGGCAAATACATGGGCAAACACCAGAGACAAGGCATCCACACGGCCCAGGTTCAACGTCATTCCCAGATAATGCAGGGTTGCATGAGACCCCTGGGGCATGGTGAGCACACTCAGGACGGCCAGGGATGCAGCTATGGGCGGAAACCATCTGCCGATTTTAACCGGCAGGAAGATAACAATCAGCGCGCAGCCGGCGAACAGGATGGAGGGATGAATAAACTCTGTCACTTTGCCTCCTTAGGGGATGCAGATGAATTATTTTTCATGTTTTTCATAAAAATCCACGTCTTTTCCCAGAAAAGTGTGCGCAGCCCCCTTGGCAAGCCTGGCCAGGGCCACGGCAACACCCAGGCCAAAAACAGCCCAGAAACCGGGGATTTTTTCCGCACCAAAATGCGGATGCGGGGGTAAAATCAGGAAGTTCAGCACGAGCATCACGGCCAGAACCGCATACATCGTCTTTTCCAGCAAAGGTGTTTCCATAAATTTTTTAAAAATGGACATGGCTGATGACTCCTACCTAAAACCCTTTGATCGTCTGAATAAACTGAATAAATATCTGGGGATACATTCCCAGAAGCACCGAAACCAGGGCGGTGAAAAAAAGTGGCACCACCATGGTCATGGGCGCCTCCGTAAAATGGGAGTGATCGACACCGACCGCCGGGGCCATGAAAAAAGCCCGGAAAACGATCGGTGTAAAATACGAGGCATTCAGGATCGTGCTGGCCAGAAGGGCAACCATGAAAACCATGTAATTGGCGCTGACGGCGCCGTTGATCAGATACCATTTGCTGACAAATCCGCACACCGGCGGCACGCCGATCATGGAAAGGCTGGCCAGGGCGAATGCGCCGAAAGTCCAGGGCATTTTTCTCCCAAGACCGGACATCAAACTGATGCTTTTATTGTGAGTTGCCACATAGATCGCGCCTGCGGCAAAAAAGAGGGTGATTTTGCTGAAGGCATGATGGGCGATATGGGCAAGCCCACCGGTAATGGACTGCGGGGGTCAGCATGGCCACCCCCAGTACGATATAGGAAAGCTGGCTGACGGTGGAATAGGCCAGCCGGGCTTTCAAATCGTCCTTGGTCAACGCAATCACCGATGCCACCACAATGGTGAAGGCGGCAAAACAGGCGGTCACGAATCCCAGATTCAGGTCAGTCATGACATTGACCCCGAATGCGGACAGCAGAATCCGGCTCACGGAAAATACACCGGCTTTTACAACCGCCACGGCATGCAGCAGGGCCGAGACCGGGGTGGGCGCAACCATGGCCGATGGCAGCCAGTTATGAAAAGGCATGATGGCGGCCTTGGCAAGGCCGGCCACATACAGAAAATACGTGATCTGAACCAGAACCGGATTGGCGTCGGCCGGGAAAATCCCGGTCATCATGTCACCAAGCTTGAAATCAAGGGTTCCGCACAGCACGTATGTCATCACCATGGCCGGCAGCAGAAAGAGCTTGGATGTGCCCATGAGGTAAACCAGGTATTTGCGGGCGCCGGCGAAACCTTCCTCGTCCTGGTGGTGGGCGACCAAGGGATAGGTAAAGACGGTGATGACTTCGTAAAACAGGTAGAGTGTGAAAATGTTTCCACTCAGCGCAACCCCTTCTGCCCCGAAGATGGCAACGGCGAAACAGAAATAATAGCGGGTCTGGGCGTGTTCCTTAAGGGAGCGCATGTAGCCGATGTTATAGGATGTGGCCAGTATCCAGAGAAAGGATGCGACAATGGCGAAAATCATTCCGAGGCCGTCTGCGCAGAATTTGACCTCGATTCCGGGAAGAATCTCAAAGAGCTTATAAACCAGAATATTGCCCTTTAATACTTGCGGCACAAATGTCATTACGGACGCAAAGGTCAGAATGCCGGCGACAAACGAGGCTGCTTCCCGCTGATTAATGTTATTGCGAAGCAACCAGATAAAAAGGGGCGACAAGCCGGTAATGATAATCGGCACAAGAAGAAATACGCTTTCAGTAATCATCCGTTAGCCCTTTAACGTTGCAATATCGGCAATTTCAGTGGTTCCGAAACGCCGGGATACGATCAGGATTATGGCAAGCACCAGCGTGGCTTCGGCTGCGGCCAGCCCCATTACCAAAAGCGTGCCAAGCTGCCCCAGTTCATCCAGGGCCGGAGTCAAGCGGCTGCTGGCCACCAGCGCCAGGCCGGCCCCGTTCAGCATCAGTTCAACGGATATAAGCATCCCGACAAGACTCTTGCGGCAGGTGATCCCATATAGACCCAGCCCAAAGAGTATCAGCGCTGCAAGATGGTACAATACCAGATTATTCATTTGGCTTTTCTCCTCTCAAACCCCAGAAGTACGGCCCCAGCCATTGCGACAAACAGGACAACGGATATCAGTTCAAAGGAAAGCGCAAACGGACCGGTCAGGAACTCACCCAACCTGCCCATGGTGGTTTCAGGTTTCAGTGGAATGGCTTTGGGCATATGGCGAATCACCACGGCCGCCAGAACCAAAGTCGAAAACACGGCTGCCCAGATGCCGAGAAAACCGCTGCCGATACGTGGGCTTTCGGAACCGGATTCGCCTTCGGATGTTCGGGTCAGCATGATGGCAAAAAATATCAGGACCGTTACAGCGCCCACATAGATCAGTATCTGCATGAAGGCAATAAAAGGGGCCGCCATAAGCAGATACATTCCCGAAACACCGAACAGCGTGACGATCAGTCCGCACAGCGCCCGGATCAAACTTCTGGCGAGCACGGCAGTGAGGCCCCCACTGATGATGAGGACTAAATAAAGCCCATAAGCCAGATGAATCCCTGAAAGCTGATCCATGTTTCTCCTGTCCTTAATATTTTGAACGTCTTAATAAAATGTCTTAAAACTTGATGGCTTCGTAAAAGCCAAATATCTGCGTTGCGCTTCATCCTTCATCGTTGCGGCGGTCTATCCAGAACCTCATGCAGCCTTCTTGATCTTTGCGGAACCAGCGCGTTCTTTGAGCCGCCGCAGCAAATCAAACTCGAAATCCTTGCGGGAGACGCCGGCCAGATACACATCTTCAGAAAACGTCAGGGAAGATACCGGACAGCTCTGGACACAAAGACCACACAGGCTGCACAGGTTGAAATTGAGGCTGAACCCATCCAGCACCCTTAACGTCTTGTCTGCCGCACATATCGGCTCCCTTGCCGCAGAATGGGGCAGCGGGACATTGGAGATCAGCAGAAGCTGGCGGACCGGTTCCCCCGTGTCCTCTCCTGGCACATGCCCTTCAATGCGGATGCAGCCGGAAGGGCAGACTTCCTCGCAGCGCCTGCAGACGATACAAAGCGGCTCTCTGGGATTGTCCGAAAGCGGCACCAGGTCGATATGACCCCGGTAGGTGGCCAGGTTGCTGACTTCCTGCCGCGGATAATGGACGGTAATCCAGGGTCTGCAAAACTCTTTTCCCGTGACCTTCAGGCCGACAATCAGGCTCCACAGCCCTTTAAGGGTTTTTTGAATCGTTGTCATCCTACCTCACAAGGTTAATCATCAAAGCAGTTCCAAGCAGGTTGATCAGGGAAAGCGGAATCAGCCACTTCCAGCAGATATTCAGGAGCTGATCGAATCGCACTCTCGGATATGTCCAGCGAAACCACATCATGATAACGATCAGGGTGTAGATCTTGCCCAGCATCCACCAGTGGCCTGGAAAAAAAGGCCCGCTCCATCCGCCGAGAAACAATACGGCTGCAACCGCGCTGACCACGATCATGTAAGAGTATTCCGCCAGGAAAAACAGCCCAAAGCCCATTCCGGAATATTCCGTATGAAACCCTGCGGTCAGCTCGCTTTCCGCCTCGGGCATGTCAAAAGGCGCCCGGTTGGTTTCCGCAAGCGCGGAGACAAAAAATATCAGAAACGCCAGGGGCTGGGAAAACACATTCCACGATAATAACCCACGGGTCTGCGACGCCGTGATATCCACAAAATTCAGCGACCCGCAGGTGAATGCCACACTTAGAACGGAAAGCAGCAAAGGGATCTCGTAGGCTACGGACTGGGACACGGCGCGGGCCGCGCCAAGAAGCGCGAATTTATTGTTGGAGCCCCATCCGGCAAGGCAAAGAGCCAGAACATTCAATCCGGAAAATGCCAGAACCAGCAAAAGCCCCAGATTGACGTTCAGCCCCAGCAGGTGGGGGCCAAACGGAATGGGCAGCAGGCAAATGGCAACCGGAGCAAAGGACAGGAGCGGCGCTGCCCAGAAAAGGATGCGATCCGCACCACTTGGCATAACAAGCTGTTTGCCCACCAGCTTCAGCGCATCCGCAATCGGCTGCAGAAGCCCGTGGGGACCCACTTCAAAAGGACCGGGTCTTCGTTGAATGAAGCCGGCGACTTTCCGCTCCACATATACCAGTATCAGGCCGTTCAGCGCTATAAATGTCAGAATGGCAACCAGTGCAACCAGCAAATGCACCAGCGGATGCATCAGGAGTTGGAGAATTTGCGTCATCTGTCAATCTCCGGTATCACAAGGTCTAAGACTTCCCAAAATGGAAATCGCGTCAGCCAGAATGGTCCCCTGCGCAAGTTCCGCAAAAACATGAAGATTCGAATAGCCCGGCGCCCGCAGTTTCAGGCGGTAAGGCCTGGCTGTTCCGTCACTGACCAGATAAATGCCGATTTTTCCGCGCGCGCCTTCCACCGCAAAATACACTTCCCCTTTTGGCGGCATAATGCGGTCCGGAACATCTGGATTGATAAAGGGGCCATCGGGAATCCGGTTCAGGGCCTGCTCGATAATGCGAACGCTCTGTTCCAGTTCCGCCATGCGGACATCGTATCTGTCCATGGCATCCCCGTTTTTCCCGACCGGAATGTCAAAGTCGAACTGGTCGTAAACCGAGTAGGGCTCCATGCGACGCACATCGTAGGCGACGCCGGAACCGCGAAGCACCGGCCCGGTAGCCCCGTAGCGCCTGGCCATTTCAACCGGCATGGCCCCGATGTCCACACATCTTCCCCGCAGAATCATGTTTCCGGTGACCAGCTCGTGGTACATGGGAATACGGGTTTTAAAGCGTTCGATGAAATTGCGGGTCTGGGTCAGAAATGTCTCTGTCAGATCCGCCGAAACCCCGCCGAACCGGTAATAGCAATAAGTCAGCCGGGAGCCGGTCGGAATCTGGAGAATATCCATGAGGGCTTCCCGGTCGTCGAAGGCGTAAAGAATCGGGGTAAACCCGCCAAGGTCCAGAACATAGGCGCCCCACCACAACAGATGCGAGGATATCCGGTTCAGCTCGCAGGTGATGACCCGGATGTATTCGGCGCGGCTCGGAACCTCAAGTCCCATCAGCTTTTCAACCGCTCCCACATAAGCCCAGTTCCAGGCCAGCGCATGCAGGTAATCAACCCGGCCCATATTGGGCAGATACTGAACGTAGGTTTTGACCTCGCCCATTTTCTCATGCATCCGGTGAATGTATCCCAGGACAGGTTCCGCCCTTCGGACATATTCGCCGTCCAGTTCCACGATGACCCGCAGCACGCCGTGGGTGGACGGGTGCTGAGGCCCCAGATTCAGAATCAGGGTATCGCCTTCTCCCTTGCCATGCTCTGAAAAACTGGACGAATAGAAATCGCCGTTAAGATTAAAGGAGGGTTTATCCAGCATCAGCCTGACCTTCTTCTTCGAAAACGCCGTATTGTTCGAAATATCGTTTTCCCAGTTTAATCGCCAGATTCCGTCTGGAACACTCCGGGCAGACCGCAGTATTGGGCGGCGGAATCAAATGCTCTCCCATGCGCTCCATCACTTGTTTGAGATCGATCAGCGGGCCGAAAAACTTCCCACAGGATGTACACTTGGGCAATTTGACGCGCGATGCGATTTTTCCATGCAGGATGATCCGGCGTTCCCCATCCACGTCTTCCATGGAAATTTTTTGAACCGGGCAGATCTGAACGCAAGCCCCGCAGCCGATGCAAAACGTCGAGGCTTTCTGAAATGCGGTATCCACATGAATGGCCGTGCCTCTTCCGGCCAGGGACAATGTCCTGCCGGTAACCGCCTCACAGGCCCGGGTGCAGAGACCGCACACCACGCAATCATCATTTAAGGGCGAAAACCGCTCCAGATCGCAGCCATAATCAACGGCCAGCCGCTGCAATTCCGGAGACGTCGGGCATCTGGCCATCAAGAGTTCGATAATCAGTTTTCGACCCTGGCGAACTTCCGCAGAGTCGGTCACGACTTCCGCATCCCTTCTGAGAGGAAAATTACAGGCGGTCACAAATTTTGGCCATTTGCCTTCAATAACCTGCACGGTGCATAACCGGCACATGGCCGCAGCTTCAAGCGCAGGGCTGTCGCAAAGCGTCGGGATAAAAACGCCGTGTTCCCTTGCCAGCTCCAGAATGGTCTGGCCCATCTTTGCGGTAACTGCTTTACCGTTTAATACAATGTTGAGGACTTTCATCGGGGTTGTCCTTTAACGTAATGATGACAGATTAAAACTTAGTCACATGATTTTGACGCTTCTGAACTTACAGCTCTTGTAACATTCCATACATTTGATGCACAGAGACTGATCAATGACATGTGTCTTTTTCTTCTCCCCGGCAATGGCTTTGACCGGGCATTTTTTCTTGCAGAGTCCGCAGCCGGTACAGGATTCCGCATCGATATCATAGTGGATACAGGGGTTTGCAGACACCGGCAGGGCATTTCTTGTCCCGAATATGCTGCATCATATTCCGCGCGGAAATACCGGATCGTGGACAGTACGGGGTTTGCCGCCGAGGTTCCAAGGCCGCAAAGCGAAAAATTATTGGTGAAATTGCCGATTTCATGCAGCAGCTCGACATCACCTTCTCTGCCCTCGCCCTGCGTAATCCGGGTCAGTATTTCCTTCATACGGATCAGTCCTTCCCGGCAGGGCGTACACTGACCGCAGGACTCCTCGTAGAGAAAATTGACGAAATACCGGGCCACCTCGACCATACAGGTGTCTTCATCCATAACGATCATGCCGCCGGAACCCATGATGGATCCGACTTCCGCCAGTTTTCCGTACCCCACATTGATGTCCGGAATAATGTGCGGAATGGGAATGCATCCGCCGGAAGGCCCGCCGGTCTGTACCCCTTTCAAGGCCCGCTTGTTGGGAATTCCCCCGCCGATGCCGAAAACGATTTCCATCAGCGAGATTCCCATGGGAACTTCAACCAGACCGATGTTGTTGACATTGCCGGTCAGTGCAAACACCTTGGTTCCGGCGGATCGTTCCGTGCCGTAGGATTTATACCAGTCGCCGCCGTTGGTGATGATGCCCGGAATGTTGGCGTAGGTCTCAACATTGTTGAGGTTTGAAGGACTGTCCCGGAATCCTTTTTCAACGGAACGAATGTATTTCGGCCGGGGTCTGCCGACTTTTCCTTCCAAAGACGCCATCAAGGCGGATGATTCACCGCAGACAAACGCGCCGGCGCCGGTCGATATGGTCACCTTGAAATCAAAGCCGGTTCCCATGATGTTTTCTCCCAGAAGCCCGAGGGCCTCTGCCTGGGGAATGGCGGCTCTCAAGGTTTTTACGGCCATGGGATATTCCGCCCGCACATACATGTATCCGCGATTGGACCCGACGGCATACGCGCAGATGGCCATGCCCTCCAGAACGCTGTGGGGATCGCCCTCAAGAAGCGCCCCGTCCATGAAGGCTCCGGGATCTCCCTCGTCCGCGTTGCAGATGACATACCGGATGCCTTCCTGCTTGGCGGCGGATTCCCATTTGAGTCCCGTGGGGAATCCGGCCCCGCCGCGGCCCCGCAGTTTGGAATTGGCGACTTCATTGATCACATCCTGCGGCGACATGCGGGTCAGGACCTTGGCCAGGGCCGAGTAACTGCCGCGCATGATGGAGTCGTTGATATCGGTTGGATCCACTTTGCCGATATTCTTTAAAACCAGGCGGGTCTGCTTGGCGTAGTAGGGAATGTCACTGGCCTTTGCAATGACTTCCTTGGAATCTGCCGGCTTGTATTGAAGTTTTTTAATGACTTCATTGTTTAATATCGTTTTATTGACGATGTCCTCGACATCATCCACCGAGACCCGCTGATAAAACAGATCCCCCGGTTCGATGACCACCAGGGGGCCGCGGGAACAAAGCCCATGACACCCGGTGGGCTTGGCCTGAGGAATGACTTTTCCGTTCCATCCGGTTCCGGAGAGCACTTCCTTGAATTTATCCACGACCGCAGCACTGCCGGCCGCCCGGCACCCGGTACCGGAGCAGACAAGAATCACCGGTGCATTCGGGTCATGTTTGGTCAGAAGTTCCTGCCGGAAAAGCTCCAGACCGTCAGGGCTCGTGATTTTATTAACCTCGGGGGGTGAAGTTGCGGTTTGAGTTGCTTCGATCATATCATCATTCCCTTATTCCGCATTCAGACGATCCATGAAATCGTTTAGCATGGCGATATCTGCCTTGGGGTAGCACTTCTCATCAACAACCACAACCGGAGCCACAGCACAGGCGCCGACGCAGTTGACTGTTTCCAGAGTCAGTTTCATATCCGAAGTCGTTTTGCCCGGGGTGATTCCCAACCGTTTGGAGATATGCTCAGCCAGACCGCCGCTTCCTCTCAAATGGCAGGCCGTGCCCGTACACACGCTGAGAATGTACTTTCCCTTGGGTTCAAGACTGAACGAGGCGTAAAACGTTGCCACTTCGTATATCTTGGTTATGGGAACCTCGATAACCTGGGACAAATACTCCACGGCAGCTTCAGGTAAATAGCGGTAAACCTGTTGAATTGCCTGCATCATCATGATCATGGCTTCCCTGTTTCCGCCATAATCATCACGAATGATTTTGTCCAGAAGACTGTAGTCGATTTCGATTCCCCTGCTGTTCTCCTGGCACACACACGCTGTCCCCGACATTCATGCCTCCTTAGGCTGGATGGTAATCAAAAAGATATAGGGTGCCCTTCATTTTGTTACAAAGGGCGTCATGAATCTCAAAGCAATTAATCCGTATCCGAATCGCTGCCGCTCAGCTCCTTAAAGCTCAGGCAGCCGGTCGTGCAGACCGTTACGCAGGCAGGCTTCAGGCCCTGATCCACACGGTCCTTACAATAATCGCATTTGACGACTTTCTGAGATTCGGGATTCCACTGCACCGCTCCCCAGGGACATGCCACCATACAGGCCTTGCATCCGATGCAGCGATCAAAATCCACGTAAACAATTCCGTCTAATTCACGCTTTTTCATGGCACCGGTCGGGCAAGCCGCGACACAGGCCGGGTTTTCGCAGTGAAAACAGGACATGTAAACGTAGGCTTCGCGGGGAATGCCGCTGAATTTTCGTTTGCCCAGAACGACAATTTCACACAGCCGGGGGCCTTCCGAGAGTTGCTTGTTCTGCAGGCAATAGACTTCACAGCTCAAACAACCGATACATCGTTCTTTATCTTGGGTAATGGTGTAATTACTCTTCATGGGATCCTTCCGGGTATGCCTTTTGCTTAATGTTAGCAGTCCGAAATCGTTATAATGAATAAACCTGTGTTATGTGGAATCGCCATCAACGAGTTGATCAAATGGCAACACCGCATACAGCGACTGTCTGTTTTTTTCTTTTAACAGTGGATGAAAACCGAGGTCATCGGGAAGTAGAAGCGGCTTCAGGTTGGGATGGTTTTCAAAAATGACACCAAAAAAATCAAAGCATTCCCGCTCGTGCCAGTCTGCGCCGCTGAAAACGGAAACAATGGACGGAACCGACGGCATATCATGGGACGTCAGCACACGAACGGTCAGCCGTTCGGACCGGTCATACCGGTCGAAATGATAAACAACCAGGATTCCCTCCAGAACATCGAGGCCCGAAACATCTTCAAGAAAATATCCATTTTCAAAAAGAAGGGTCGCGACGTTCAACAGCTCTGATTTTTCGATAAACATCCCTGCATGAAATCCGGTTTTTGCATAATCGGAAACTGCTTTACCCCGGACTTCGAAGCCGGACAGGACTTCAGGTAGTGCGTGATTTGTACGTTGCGTTTTCATATACGGTAATGTTCTTTGGGTTCTGGCCACCAGCGCCGGCCAGTCAGTTTCTTTTGAAGCTCGAACAATCCTTCCAGCAATCCCTCGGGTCTGGGCGGGCAGCCCGGCACATAAACGTCCACGGGAATCAGACGATCCACGCCCTCAATGATGCCATACTGCCCCTCAAAGCTGAAGGGACCGCCGGATATGGCACAATTGCCAAGCGCCATGACCCATTTGGGCGCCGGCATCTGCTCATAGAGCCGGACAACGGCGGGCGCCATCTTCTTTGAAACCGTTCCGGCAACGATCATCAGATCCGACTGTCTGGGGGACGGGCGGAATACCTCTGCTCCGAATCTGGAAATATCAAATCTGGCCATACCGACTGCCATCATTTCAATAGCGCAACATGCCAACCCGAACGTCATGGGCCACAGGGACATGGCCCTGCACAGATCCACAATCTGCTGAACGGGTTGAATCTGAATCAGCGGCGGATCCGTACGCGTATCCGCCGCTGCCTGTTTTAGAAGGAAATCCTTCTTGGCCATGTAAACACTCCTTTGCGCCAGAAATATACCACCGCAAGCCCAAGAATACCCAGAAAGATGGCCAGTTCCCAGAACAGGGTCCAGCCAGGGCTGTTTGCATAAACAACCGATACCGGAAACAGATACAGGACATCCACATCAAAGGCAAGAAACAGCAGCGCATAATAATAATAATTGATGCCGAAATTTACACGCGCCGACCCCAGGGGGTTTATTCCGCATTCATAGGGAAGGGATAAGTCTTTGGCTTTGCTTTTTGGAGACAAAAACAACGAGAGGACAACCGGAAGGCCGCCGAATGCAAGTCCGGCAAAGAGAAACAAAAGAATTGCGAAGTTCAACCAGTCAAACTGCATGAGATTTTCACCCTTGTTTGGATTGGTAGAAAGTTTCTGAAAAACAAACTGTGTTCGTTTACACTGATGACGTTAAACCTGTCAAGAGCAAATGAATAATATTTTCATTTTTATAATAAGCGTAGCTCATTTCCCGATCATTCCATACTCATTGATGTAACTCGTAAATAGTTATAGGATTATTATGCATTGATTCATGGCCGCTCATAAATATCAATCAGAACAAATGCTCTAATTCGTGTTCCGTATGAAGCCATTTGCCAATCCGCACTTGTCGGAACATCAAACGATGCTTCACCTTTTTTAACCGACACGAAATGCTCCTGAAACGCCAGTGCGCCGCCGGCCGGATCCCACTGGTCCAATCCGCCGCCCATCAGGGATATATCCGATGCCCCCTTGCCGAAGGCCCGGGATTCGGCCGGAATGCTCCTGCCAAAGCCATGCACCATGAACACGGCTTCCGGATGCATGTACTGGCTGAGCCGGGCTTTTATCGTGGCGCTGTATCCGTTGTTAGAGACCACAACATCCTCTCCGTCCGACACGCCCAGGTCACGGGCCGCCGAATCATTCATCCACAGCACGTTTTCAGGCATCTGCGAAAAAAGCCTTTGGTTGTTGATCGTATGCCCCTGTACATGAATTGCACAGCCGCCGATGGTCAACCGGTAAAGCCCCGGCTTGGGAACGGGTCTGGGGGCATAGGGCTGTAAGGAGGCAATGCCTGCTTTCTCCCACTGGGGATTGATGATTTCAATCCTGCGGCTGGCCGTATTCAGCCAGTCCGTGCCGAGCTTTTCGTAAACCGGCTTCTGCGTCAGCTCAACCCGTCCGGTTTCGTTAAAATCTTCCATCGAAACCCCGGTTTCCTGAAGCTGATAGCGCCAGATGTCTTCAATGCCGTTAAAAGACAATGCGCCAATGCCCAGGCGCTTTGAAAGCCCGGATATCATTCTCCAGTCCGAGCGGCTGTCCAGCCTGGGGTTCACGCAGCGAAACCGGACCCCAAAGCTTGGTTTAAGACCATTTTGCTGAAAAAGAATGCTCTCCTGTTCCAGATACGAAGATACCGGAAGCACGATATCCGCATGCCAGGCGCTCTGGGACCAGAACGGCGTTGCACAGACCAGAAGCTCCAGCTTGTCCAGAATCCGCGTTAAGGCCGCAGGGTCCGGATGCTCGGCCAGCGGATCATGGCCAAAGCTCATATATGCCTTGACCGGATATGGCCTCTGGGTCTCAATGGCCTGAAACGCCTGGTGCAGCAGCCCCTTTTTCGCATCAAAGACAGGATATGTGGAGCCCACGCCATCGGCACGGATCCCGCCCGGCTCTGGCAGCAGATCCACCAGTTTCTTCAGGCCTTTTCGGCCGATGTTTTCCGGCTTTGCGGCAAGGGCCAGCCCTCCCTTTGGCGCCGATGGCCCCCAGCAGCGCATTGATGATAAAGGCCGTGCGGCTGACATAAAAAGAGTCCTTGTAGCGGGCCGTCATTCTGCCCGGATGCCAGATGACGGCAGGAGCCGCCTTGGCGATTTCCTGTACCAGCAAGACAATGGCCTCTGCCGAAATGCCGGTCTCAGCCTCCGCCCACTGCGGGGTATACGGCGCAACAAATGCACGCAACGCTTCGATATCGCTGATCCAGTCTTTGGCAAAGCCGGCATCAAAGAGCTGCTGATTCAAAAGCACATGGATCACGGAAAGATTCAACGCATAGTCCGTGCCAGGGCGGATCAGCAGAAACCGGTCGGCCTTGGCCGTTGAAATCGTTGCCCGGATGTCTATCACCGCAAGCTTGCACCCGGCCTCAAGTGCCCCCAGCAAATCATTGACCTCTTTAACGTCAATGGATTCAAAAAGATTGCGGGTCTGGAGAATGACATATTTTGCTTTTCTGTAATCGAAAACCAGCGCATCCGCCCCGAACCCGAAAAGCGACTGGCTGGCATGATGCACATTGATATCGCAGATGGAACTGCTGGTATGGTAGTTGGGAGTGCCCAGCCCGCGGACAAAGGCTGCGGTAAGATCTGAAAAACAGCCGCCGCTGTCCGAGGCCATCAGGCTTTGTTTGCCATCCCGAGCCTGGATGGCGGTAATCTTCTCCGCCACCCGATCCAGCGCCTCATCCCAGGAAACCCGCTGCCAGCGGCCTTCTCCGCGCCCTGCCTTGCGGATCATCGGAAACTGCGGCCTCTCATCATCCTTGATCAGTTCAAGCCCGGCTGCCCCTCGCGCGCACAAAGCACCGTTGATGCCGGGTGCATGGAGGATTGCCCTGAATAAATGTGCATTCACCATTTTGAACATTCACCTGAACAGGGCAGTGAACAGAACACATACCGCAGATACTGAAAACGGTTTTTTCTGGCATGGCAAAGTCCCTTTCGGTACGGAAATATTAAGTTAACCATTGATGAATTCATAATAAATAGACTTCGGGATGGCAACAGTTCAAGGCCAAGAGCGGATCCAGGGCAATGAGACGTACGACTCATACGCCACAATGACAAAGGATGAAGCGCGCAGATATTGGACTTATTGAAGCCTTTAACATTGTACGCATAGCAAAATCCCGGATGAGTTTCAAGAACTATAAATTGGGCTGACCTGAAATATCGAGAATGAAACTCACAGCCATATATCAGTCAGCTAATAAATCACCCTCGATTGAATCGATAACTGCTTTATTTTGCACCACCCTATGCAAAATAAAGCAGCTGTACAACCTATTGATATTTAATTGAATAATTAATTATTATAAGATATTTGCGGCAATATGATGCAGACACCTGGTTTGCGGGTTATTTCTTCAACCCCGATATCTTTGCCGCAAATTGATATTATATTAAATATATATCAAATTGTTACTACACATTTGAGACTTTGTTTTTCTTGTTTGGCACAAATGATGCTATTAATATCTATTAACTTGATCTTGATGACATAATCGAATCTTCTGAAAATCAATTAACTATTTTTCGGAAAGGAGGCATCCTATGAATACAATGAATCAAAAACGCCAAAGAGAACCTGTTGTTATGTCGATGGTCAATGACCAATGCGTCTGGAGCAGGGCCGGAGTGATCAAGCCCGTCAAATGCATCAATGCGTTTGACTGTCTTGGATGCACCATGGATCAGCGGGTGCTCGCCAATTTCGAGGAAAAACGAAGGGCTGCCGGCAAAAACGACCAAAGGCCGTCCAGAATGCAGCTTCTCATGAACCAGGGCAAATGCCGGCATATGCTAAGCGGCCGCATTTCGTACGGGCTCTGCTCATACGGATATAACTGTGTAAAATGCCCGTTTGATCAGATGATCGAGGATACCAGTTATCTGCCGAATCTCAAAGCGCCTGTTGTTGATGCCACTTCCGGCTTCAATGTGGCCCGTGATCATTATTATCATTTCGGTCATACCTGGGCCAGGGTGGAATATGGCGGGCGAGTTCGAGTCGGTATCGACGACTTTGCCCTGCGGCTGTTGGGACCCCAGGATGAAATCGAGATTCCGGGCCTGGGATCCCGCATTGGTCAAAATCGACCGCAGGCTGTTTTAAAACGAAACGGGAAAGAAGCGCCCACGCTCAGCCCCGTGGATGGAACGGTCGTTGCCGTAAATCATCACGTGCTCAATAAAACCACCATTCCCAATGATGACCCTTATGGAGAAGGATGGCTTATGGTGGTCCAGCCGGCTTCTCTTCGCAACAACCTGAAAAACCTCTTCTTCGGCTCTGAAAGTCTGGCCTGGGTCGATGACGAGTACTTCCGCCTTCAAAAGCTTATGGGGGAAACTTACGGAGAGGAAGTTCAATATCGAATGGCGGCAACCGGTGGCGAGGCCCTGAGTGATATTTATGGCGAGGTTCCTGAAATCGGCTGGGACCGTCTGGTGAGTGAATTTCTTCATTCCAAATGACAAAAAGAAGCCGGGAGGCGCTGTTGCAATTCAAACCGAGGCATCGCTGCACCCTTCACCCGATTTGCCGAACAAATGTCTCAGGCATCTTCTGGCTTCAAATTCACAAGCCTGACAAAATCTCAGTGGCAGGCTGTCCAGCTTTTCCAGATTGCTCGAAAACCCCATCAGGCAATCCGGGGTCCGGCAATGGACAATGCCCAGCAGATGTCCGATTTCATGGATAGCGATTTTTGCGGCCCGATTATAGTACTTTTCCCGATTTTTACTTTGCGTTCGAAACAAAGAAATAACAGCCGCTTTGCCGCCAAGTTGCGATTCTCCGAAAACAAAGGTCAGAATCGGGGTGTAAATATCCACGGGAACCACTGCCAGCCTGAACTGGGAGCCTTCTGGAATTGCTGCCAGCGCATGAAGAATTTTTCCGGCATCGTATTGCCCCCTCCGGGCAAGGAATGCATGCGCGGGTTCCGGTTGAACCGGTAGAATCTGTGTATTGAGCCCCAAAATCGCCTGAAGGTTCGCCGCGATAACGGATACGGCCGTCATGTCTATCCTGCCCATGGGGATCAGATCCAGATGGCTTTCTTCAGCAGATGTTTGATGTTTTGCATTCAACCGATGTTACGTCTTTTTTTCCGAATCGATAATAGGTGATTTATTCAGTTCCGGGCCGTCAAATGGTATCGTTTCATCTTTCGTGACAAAGTACTCCGGTTGATTCCCAGTTTTTTTGCGGCATGGCTTATATTTCCGTCGCATGACGCAAGCGTTGATTTGATATGATTCATTTCAAGTTCCTCAAACGTGCACGACGATGTTTGGGCAGGCAGTTTTTCGGGATCCAAAAACTTCAGCTCCTCTGTGCCGATGATGCGACCCCTGGCAATAACCACTGCGCGTTCGATAACATTTTTCAGTTCTCTGACATTTCCGGGCCAGGGGTATGATGTCAGTTGTTCAATGGCTTTTTGGGTGAAACCTTCCAGATGTTTTCCGGTTTCTTCGACATAGCGTTTGAGAAAATGATCGGCCAGCACGGGAATGTCGTCCTGCCGTTCGCGCAAAGGCGGGATGTGGATCGTGATGACATTGATTCGATAGTAAAAATCCTCCCTGAATTGTTTTTCTTTGATCAACGGGGGAAGATCCCGATGGGTGGCCGTGATCAGCCTGAAATCCGAATATACGGGATGGGTTCCGCCCAGCCGTAAAAACCGTTTTTCTTCCAGCACCCGAAGCAGGCTGACCTGCATTTTGGTTGATATTTCTCCGATTTCGTCTAAAAGAAGCGTTCCGGTATCCGCCATTTCCAGGCGTCCACGCCTGGTTTTAACGGCACCGGTAAAAGCTCCCTTTTCATGACCGAACAACTCGCTTTCAAGGAGAGACTCGGATAATGCGCCGCAATTCACCGCCACAAAGGGTCCATAGGACCGCTGACTTCTTAAATGAATGGCCCTGGCAACAATATCCTTTCCAACGCCGGTTTCACCGGTGATAAAGATGGGGGCAAGAGACGGAGCCACTTCATCCACTGTAGCAGAATATCTTCCGCATCGGTTCTGAATGAACAATAAAAACATCCGCCGCCTCTTCCTGCTGTTCAAGAAGCCTTTCTTTTAAGGCGATGTTTTCCTTTTGCAGCGATTTATTTATCATCACGCGCTCCATGAGCAGTGACAATGTATCCGGATCAAATGGTTTGCACAAATAGTCGCTTGCCCCGCGCTTCATGGCTTCCACTGCTGTCTGGATCGAACCATGGGCGGTCATCATAATGACAATTGCTTCCGGCTGTTTTTTCTTGATTCGAGACAAGAGTTCGATGCCGTCCATTCCCGGCATTTTGACATCCACCAGGAAAATATCAATATCGTTTCCCTGAAGACATCCCAGGGCTTCTTCACCGGATAATGCGGTTTCCACCTGATATCCGTCTTTTACGAACCAGGCCATGAGCGCTTCACAGATCGTTTCCTCATCGTCCACGACCATAATGTGAGTAGATGACTTCATTCATGTTGCTCCTTTTCTCCTAAATCGCCGTTTTCGGAAGCTTCATGCGAAACGTGGTTCCCTTGCCAGGGGTGCTTTCCACTTCAATAACGCCCTGATGTTCGTGAATGATGCCGTACACCATGGCCAGCCCCAATCCCACCCCTTTTCCAGCGGTTTTGGTGGTAAAAAAAGGTTCAAAAATGTGCTGCAAATTTTCCGAATCGATTCCCTGGCCGATGTCTGTCACTTCAAGCCAGATAAAACCCGTTGTCTCGTCTTCACCCCCTTTGATAAAAAGGGTTCCGCCTTTGGGCATGGCATCGATGGCGTTAAAAATCAGATTGAGCAGGCATTGCTGAATCTGGCCGTAATCCCCCCAGGCGGTAAACGGTGCGGAAGGCAGATCAACGGTGCATACGACATTGGCAAGCTCAAGCTGATGGCGGGTCAACAGCAAGATGGTGTTTATCATTTCAGAAATATCAATGCGTGGTGGCCTCGACATTATTCTGACGGGCGAATGTCAGCAGATTTTTTACAATGCCGCCGCATCGAAGCGCTTCGCGGAATGACAATTCCAGATAGCGCTCAAGGTCCGGTGACTTATCGGGTAAATCCATTTCCTTAAGATAGGATAAAACCAGTTTTGTAAATGTGACGATGCTGGTTATCGGATTATTGATCTCATGACAAACGGAAGCCACAAGCCTGCCCAAAGAGGCAAGCCGGTCATCCTTAACCACCTGGGTCAGATCCTTTTTGATGGCCTCTGTTTGTTCCACGATTCTTTCCCTGAGTTCCTGTGTCATATCCCTTACGGTAATGACAAACTGCTCCATCTCATTGAAGCGATTGAAGATGGGATAAGACGTAATCTGACAAATCCGGGTGGTTCCATCGGAAAGTGGTAAATCACGAACTCTGCGGGCAGGCTTTCCGGTTTTAATTGTTTCCAGGACCGAGCAACAGGCCTCCAGATCGGAACAGGGCATCAGCGATTGATTCATCACCTCATAGCAGAATTTCCCAAGAATGGCGTCTCGATTCAACCCACCGGTAACCAGATATGAATTATTGCTGTTAATGATGCGGTAATCCCGGTCAATGACAAGAACACCGTCCGGAGATGCCTCCAGCAAAGTTGATGCAAAGGATGTCGCCACGGTGACTCCGGAACCCTGGTGACCGATCTGATCATAAAGGTGGGCGATATTTAATAACAACAGGGAGGATTTCTGATCCAGAACGCCGATGGTGGCGGGTTTACGATCCGATGATATCTGCAAGAATGTCGTTATTACCCGTAAGCTCAAGAATCATATCAAGATATTCCAGAGATAACAGATCGATATAATTTTCAAATACCTTAATCCCCATTTTGCCGGCATATTTATCGCATGATGCAGACTTTGTCGTTGGAGCAATTGCCACCAGCCTGATCCGCAGACGCGAAAGCTTGATGGCATCAAGGTCTTTCATGATGGATAAGCATTTCTCACCCTTGGCTACCACACCGACATTCAAGACAAGGCAATATTCCGATATGCTTGGGTTGACCATGCCATCACCTTTTAAACCGTATTTACGCGATGGGGTTGTTGCCCCAGGGCGTTGCCCTGGACACTTAAGGACCATTAAATTAATATAAAATGAATATAAAATGAATAATATTCAAATAATTAAAACGTCATGTTGTGTCAAGAAGAAAATATGGGATGTAGGTGTTTTTGAAAAGAACCCTTGACACAACGTCATCAGTTTTATAGGTTCAGCCGATATTATTTACAGCCTGTAAACCCTGCAAAAAAACGGGACCCATGATGAACAACCGCCACATTCAATTTGACCCAAGACGATGCATTGCCTGCAAGGCATGCGAAGTACACTGCCAGGTGGCCCATCAGACTGCTTCCGAAGTCAAGATGGGATTATTGATCACTGCGGAGCCGATTTGCGAGGAAGGTATCAGAGCTCTTTTGTCCAGATTCTTTCAGCCTTCAGGACCTGCTTTCATTGCGAAGAGCCCTGGTGCATGGCAGCCTGCCCGACGGACGCCATTAAAAAGCGAAAAGAGGATGGAATCGTTTTTGTGGAAGCCCAGCTGTGCGTCGGCTGCAAAGCCTGTATCGACGCCTGCCCCTGGCGGGTTCCGCAGTGGGATGAATCAAGCGGAAAAGTATTGAAATGCGACTATTGCAGGAACCGGATTGATGCGGATGAAAAGCCCGCGTGCGTGACAGCCTGTACTGCCCACGCACTGAGCTTTGGAGGCCCCAATACAGGCACCCGAAAAACCCGCCAGGACTATGCAAAGTCCCTGCTGGAAAAAAAGCGGTGGTTATAATTCTCCCGCCCCTGTCATGAAAATATCACGACAGGGGCGTTTAAAGCCCTGCCCTTTAGGAAATATTGTAGGGCTTGTCATCCATCTCGAACAGAATATCGGCATACCAGTCCTGCCGGGTCTTGAGCTGGATCAGAAGCTGATTCTTCTCAATGGCAAGGCCCACGTTGATCGCCAGATATTCCTTCCATGTCAGATGATCCTTGTCCGGTTCAAATTCAAAATCGTAATACCAGCGAAGCGCACCGACGATTTTTGAACCCACCATCACGGGAAAACCGATGATGGCCTTGATGTTCTCCTGAAGGGCCTGCTCGCGGTACTGAACACGGTCATCGGTTGCAACCTTTGATATGACGACCGGCTTTCCCGTTGTCACCTCTCCAATGCTCTTGGTGAGATACAGCATTCCCTTTGCCAGATAGTTTTCGCTCAGCCCGAAAGAGGCTACCCGCTCCAGCATCCCATCCGACTGCTTGATCAGAAACAGGGAACAGCCCTTGGAATTACCCGAAAGGGTTGCGCTCTTTACCAGATTCGACATCGATTCGCTGATCTTGAACGGAGGCACCAAATGAATATTGGTGGTAGAGGTTTTAATGGATTCAAAATAAAATGATTTTCTCAGCGACAATCCCACATGAAGCGCCAGCATCTTGAGATATTCCATTTCTTCCCATGAAATATCCCGGATGCTGTCAAAATACAGCCGGAGCGTGCCGACCAGAATATTTCCAACGGCAACCGGAATCCCGACAATACTTTTAATCCCCTCTTTTAATGCTTCCTGAGGATACTGGAGATTGGGATCCGTTGCAACATCCCGAATCACGACAACATTTCCATGAGTCGTCTCGCCAAGGCTTTTTTTCGGATTGACGTCCCCCTTGAGCTTGTAGGCTTCGCTCAGGCCATAGGCCGCAGAAAGTTTCATGGCGTCATGCGTGCGGTCAAAAAGCAGCAAAGAGGCGCCTTTTGCGCCAAAAACCTGTGATGCCACGCGGACAACAGCATCCTTTGTCTCTTTCAAATCAAGCGACCTGTGAATCTCCGAAAGTCCCTGAATAAACTGCTGGGAAAAATCCTGGAAGGCCATACTGATGTTCTCCTTCATCTATGTCAAAATGGTTAAACACATTGGGTGGCAACCTGAAAGTATCAGCATCTTTCTATACTTGTTCATATGCGCTATCACAGTTTTTTTGCCGAGTCAACTATGATGCAAAAAATGAGCTTTCCCAGAGTTTGCGACTTCACAACAGCCTGGCATCGCCGGTTTTATGGGGGCAATATCGGCTGAATAGCTTATCGTGTCAGGCATTTCTTTTGACACCGTCACCGTTTTATTTTACATATGGGATATGAAGAAACCCAGACTTTTAATTGTTGACGATGAAATGGACATGCTTCGGCTGCTGAGCCGCTCGATTCGAGCGGACTTCGACTGCGAGGTTGAAACCGTTTCGAATGCCGCAGCAGCTTTAGAGATTTTTCGGCTGCGCAGCTTTGATCTGGCACTGGTGGATATTCGAATGCCAGGCATGGACGGAATCCAGCTGCTTGAGCAGTTACGCATTTTGGATCCGGGACTGACCATCATCATGATGACTGCCTACGGGGCCATCGAAGTTGCCGTGGAATCCATTAAAAAAGGGGCGTATGATTTTATTACCAAGCCTTTTGAACAAAATGATCTTGTGCGCCTGCTGCAAAAAGGCATGGAGCGCAGCCTTCTGCTACGGGAAAATCAGCAGCTCCAGCAGCGGATCCGGAAAGAGGAAACGTTCCAGAATTTCGTGGGCTCAAGCCCCCCCATGCAGAAACTCTATGATACCATTCAAATGGTCAGCAGAACCGATGTCACGGTTCTGATCACCGGCGAGTCCGGTACCGGCAAGAACCTTGCGGCCCGGGCCATTCACGCGCTGAGTGCAAGAGCCTCCCTGCCCTATGTTCTTGTCAACTGTCCGACGGTACCGGAAAATATTCTGGAAAGCGAGCTCTTCGGCTACAAAAAAGGCGCTTTCACCCACGCCACTCAGGATAAGAAAGGCCTGTTTGAAGAAGCCGAAGGCGGAACCATCTGCCTGGATGAAATCGGCGACATTCCGCTTTCGGTCCAAACCAAGCTCCTCCAGGTTTTGGAAGACAAACACATCAAGCCACTGGGCCAGACCAAAACCGTTCAGGTGAATGTCCGGCTGATTGCTTCCACCAATCAGGACCTCAAAGCCAGGCTTGCGGCCCGGGAGTTCCGGGAAGATCTCTATTACCGCCTGAATGTTGTCAACCTGCACATGCCTCCGCTTCGTGAACGGCGGGAAGATATCCCCCCGCTGACCCAGCACTTTCTCGGCCGCTTTGCCGCGGAGTTCAACAAACCCTCAAAGCAGGCTTCTCCCGAATTCATGCGCCGCCTGGTGGAACACCGGTGGGAGGGAAATGTCCGGGAATTGGCCAACCTGATCCAGCGCGCCGTGGTATTGTCTTCAGGAGAAACGATTCAACCGGAGGATGCCGGATGGCATCATGTGGACCCTGCGCCCTGCTTTAAAGAAAACCAGTTGTTTTCACTTCCCTATCACCAGGCAAAACATCAGGTTCTGGAGCAGTTTACCGTTGCCTATCTTCATCATCTACTGGAGCAGGCGGATGGGAACGTCACCCACGCCGCACTGAAGTGCGGACTCGAGCGTCAGTCTTTACAGCAGATCATGAAAAAATATGGCGTCCGGCCAAACGATCACAACTCCTCCTGACGTCTTTTTCATCTGCAATATTTACCTTGCACTGCAAGATTCATATTGCACTCAAGATTGATGGCTTCGCAAACGACAGGAATCGACGCCTTCCGTCATTCCGGCGAAAGCCATAATCCTGTTTATTTAAATAGTTATGGACTACTGGCTTTCGCTCGACCGCCCTGCTCTAACCGTATCGACGCCTGAAAAGTCCTGAACTGAACGCCTGCCTTGCGATATTTTTCCTCCTTCAGCCTTCAGCCCTCTGCCTTCAGTCTTAAAGCTAACTGACTGAATAATTGGCAATTACCTATAAAAACAGCGTCAAAATATCTATCTGGCACGCAGATTGCTTTGGTTTAATGCGGCATCGGCATTTGATACCATCTGTTGAAGCGGGCGGGGATTGTCCCCGCCCCAAACAGCCGATTGTCTGAGGGGTATCGGGGAGAAATTCGCTGCATGGCAAGTATTCTGATCTGGGGGGATGAACATGATTCCTGCCTTTTGTCCAGACGGGTTCTGGAGAAATTGGGACATGAGGTAACCCTGTTCACCAACGCCGATGATGCCATGCTCTGGTATATCAGTCAAAAACCGGAATTGGTTGTGCTGGACTCAAAGGAAGGCTCCGAATGTCTTCAGCTCTTCAGAAAATTACATCGCTTTCCGCCTGCACCTAAAGTGATGATCATGACAAGTGTTGCGCTTTCACCTGCGGATATTTCAGATGCGCACCGACTTGGGGCTGACGTATGTTTGAACCGACCGATGGAAATTGGAGAGTTTGAGAAAAGAGTGACGCAGTTGTTAACCGCTTGAAACAAACTTTAACGCTAATTAAAGGAGAAAAAACGTGAACAATTTTATAAAGCTTTTTATTGCCATTGCGATTGTAGGGGCTTTTTTAACAATGCCGTTACTATCACCGACGCCTGTCTATGCAGACAAACTGACTGATGCCATTGCAAAAACACCTGTTGGGACCGAAAAAGGCCAGATTGATTCAAAGGCCCAGCCAGGGTATCTGGGAATACCCGGTGCGCCGAATATCAATCCAGTTCTCGCCTTCTTCTGGGCAGTATGGGTGGGCTGGATCTTTTCCACGGTAGGTGCTTTTGGGGGAGTCATGGCAGGCGTGGGCCACATTACGATATTCAAGCTAAGCGCATACGCCGGTCAGTTTAGGGATTCCTCTCCTTCGTTGAACAAGGTTATCACCGATTCAGTCCGGGTGTCCAACCAGTTTCTGGTAGGGTTGAGCGCATTGATATCTTCTTTTAATTATTATAAAATGGGAAGGTTGGTTCTTCCTCTGGGCATCGCCCTGGCTCTGGGCTCCATGAGCGGCAGTTACCTGGTTCCCCTTCTGACTGCCGGAAAAGTAAGTTTCAAGGCTTATATCGGATATTTCGGGATTTTTGTTTTTGTCCTTGGATGCTGGATGCTGTATGAAACAACGCCTAAAGGCATGGCCAGCAAGAAAAAGGCCAAACAGGCTGCCGAGGCATTTGAAGACACCATGAAACGCTGCCGGGCAGGCGAGAATATCGATACTTGCGATCTGGGCGTAAAAGTCACCAAAGTATCGCTTACAAATTTTAAATTCACTTTTTACGGTGTTGAATTCAGTTTCAATCCTTTCTATCCGTTTTTCGGCGGTTTCATTATTGCTTCTATCGCGTCATTTATCGGCGTTGGCGGCGGGTTTATGCTGGTACCCTTTTTGACCAGCGTATCAGGGCTTCCCATGTTTTTGTCTGCCGGCACCTCGGCATTTGCTGTTTTAATTGGAATGATAACAAGTATATTCAGTTATTTACAGCAGGGTGTTCTTGTTCACTGGCCGCTGATCGGTCTTGAAATGGCCGGGATTGTTGCCGGTTCCATTGTCGGGCCTTATACGTCCAAATATATTTCCGATAAGTGGCTAAAAAGAATGTTTATCATCCTTGCCTTTGTGGTTGGCATTGATTACATACTCAAGGGGTTTTTCGGAATGAGGCTGATTCCCGGATGATCTACCCTGATGCATGATTGGTATTAAAGATTGATCTCGAGAACCGGGATTGTGCGTTCATGGGACGATCCCGGTTCCGGACAGGACTTCCCTGCCGGAAACAATATTTGAACTGGAAATGTGTATGGAACTACTCAATGAACTGCTGATAAAGCTTGATTCCGTGCTGATTTTTTTTTACAGAGTAACGGATAACCCGGTAACGGGATTTTTTCTGGGAACTTTTATTCTCTGTTCGGCATGTGCGATAATCGGAGGCTATGCGGCCATGGGTTTTTCCGTGATCAACCGCAAGCATAACAGGCGTCTTTATGCAGAAACGGTTTCAATGCACAATCTTTCCGTAAAAGCGATCGCTGTTAAAGACAAGGAAAACTACAAAAATTGCAACAAGCTGGCCAATGAGGCTTTTGGCCGTTATTTTTTCGCACAATTTGGAGAGGGAGCCTCTGCATTGTTGCCTGTCCCCTTTGCACTGGCATGGATGCAGCTGAGATTTCAGGAAGTGAGTTTTTCCCTGCCGTATAACATTCCGGGGATCGGTGAAACGGCAAGTTATCCATTTGTATTCGTTATTATGTATATACTTTGCCGTATTCTCTATCGGAAAATTCGAAGCAAGCTTCCCTTTGCCAACAGAATGATCCAAAAAATCCTTGAAAATGATACGACAGAAAAAATGTTGAGCTTTTCAGATCTGATCAAACCAAATCAATACAATAACTAATTGGCTTTTCAATAATCATTCATTATTGTAGCAGGCAGGAGTTGCGCCGCTTTCATCCGGAACCGGCGCAACTCCGGTATGTTGCCGTCGCATATAATTATTTTTAGCCATAAAATGTGTACCAGTCTATCTGGAGGATACCATATGTCAAACGAAGTGTTCAGTCTGTGCTTTATGTGTTCCATTCGCTGTCCGATCAAGGTACTGGTCGAATCCGGACAGGTGAAGTGGATCGAGGGAAATCCCCATGTGCCCGGCATGGAAGGGAGCCTTTGTCCGCGGGGGTCCGCAGGGATATCCCTTTTATATGATAAGGAAAGGGTTCAATCCCCCATGATCCGCACCGGCGAGCGGGGAGAGGGAAAATGGCGAAAAGCCACCTGGGACGAGGCCCTGGACTATGCAGCCGATAAACTGAAGCAGGCTATCAATACCCATGGCCCGCAAAGCGTGGTGTTCGGGGAACGCACCAACCTTTCCACCCATGTCAGCAAGACATTCATGAAGGCCATCGGCTCTCCCAATCATTTTACCCACGACGCGCTTTGCAAGGGATCGGTCAACACCGCCTGCCGCAGCCTTTTTGGCTATACCGACGCCCAGATGGGGATGGATTTAAAGGGCAGCCGGCATATCGTTCTCTATGGTCGAAACATGTTTGAAGCCATTTCCGTCAAGGAAGTCAACAACCTGATGGACGCCCTGTCAGCCGGCGCCAAGCTTACCTATATCGACCCGCGGGTGTCGGTGACAGCCACCAAGGCGCACCGGTACTGGATGATCCGGCCGGGAACGGATCTGGCTTTAAATTACGCCCTGATTCATGTCATACTGGCCGAACGCCTCTACGATGCGGCCTTTGTGGACCGCTGGGTCTCGGGCGTATCCGAGCTTCAGAATTTTGTCCGCTCCTTTACACCGGAGTGGGCGGAGAAGGAAACCGGCATTCCGGCATCGGAAATCGTTGCGCTGGCCAGGGAAGTCAGCAAGGACAAGCCATCGGTTCTCTTTCATTTCGGATATCGCGGCGCCCATCATGCCAATGAAATTTACCTGCGCCGATCCATTCTGATTTTAAACGCCTTGATGGGCAGCATTGAAGCCAAAGGCGGCGTGTTTTTCAAAAAAGGCCCCGGCGCTCTTGGAAAAAAACCCGCTCAAAAATTAACAGAGCAGAAATTTGAGAAAATTTCAGTGCCCCGGTTCGACAAGGTCGGGACTGCGGAATTCCCCCTTCCGGACCCGGATCACGGGGTTCCCCAGATGCTGGCGCCTGCCATTTTAAACGAAGACCCGTATCCGATCAAGGCATTGATCGCCAACCGGTTCGATCCCCTCAAATCCATTCCCGACACGAATCAAATGAAAAAAGCATTAAACAAGCTGGATCTGATTGTCGCCATCGACATTCATTACAGCGACATTGCCTGGTATGCGGATGTGATTCTGCCGGAATCCGTTTATCTGGAGAGAACAGACTGCGTTCAGCAGGCCAATGGCCTCAAACCCCAGATGTTTTTAAGGCGCCAGGCCGTCCCCCCCCGGCACGACACCCGCGATGCCGCCATGATCATCAAGCAGCTTGGAGAACGCATCGGCATCGGCGCTTATTTCCCTTACGCCAGCATGGAAGAGCTGGTCCGCTGGCAACTGGAGCCCACGGGATTTACCCTTGAGGATTTCGAGGCCAAGGGCTTTGTGGCCTATGGCAAGGATCAGATTTTCTGGGATCGCAAAGAGGGTATCCAGATTAAGACCCCGTCCGGAAAGATTGAACTCAAGTCATCGCTTCTGGAGAATGCGGGTTTTTCCTCTTTTCCGGATTATGAACCCGTACCCGACAAAAGCGGGAAATACTTTCCGGCTGGTTGTGGGAAGAACTGCCCTTCACACCCATGTGTCCACCCAGAACAATCTTTACCTCAGCGAGCTTTTTCCTGAAAACCTGCTCTGGATCAATTCCGGAAAAGCCGCGGCTCTGGGGATCCGCTCCAATGAAACGGTGGAAGTCACATCCGCCTGCGGGTCCGGAAAAATCAAAGCCTTTGTTACGGACCTCATTCATCCGGAAGCCGTATTCATGATTCATGGTTTTGGCCATGAAGCCAAGCTGGGCACCCGATGCTATAACAAGGGGCTTTCGGACAGCGTGATTCAGGAAAATATTTCCGACAGGGTCGGCGGAAGCCCGGCACTTCATGACACATTTGTTACGGTCAAAGCCGCCTGATAGGAATAAGGCTTGGGAGAAGGATAATGAGCAAATATTACTTGTTTCAGGATAAAAAGAAATGCATCGGCTGCCATAGCTGCGAGATACAGTGTAAAAGTAACAAATCGCTGCCGGCCGGCCCCAAACTCTGTCAGATCATGACCATCGGCCCCAGATTTGTCGGGGGCCTTCCCAGGGCTTCTTATGTCTTCATGCCCTGTTTTCACTGCGAAAACCCCTGGTGCGTGGCGGCCTGTCCGACCGGCGCCATGCAGAAGCGGGCCAAGGACGGCATTGTTTTTGTGGATCATTCCCTGTGCGTGGGTTGCAAAACCTGTATCACGGCATGTCCGTGGGGCGCACCGCAATGGAACCCGGAAATCGGCAAGGTTGTCAAGTGCGATTACTGCATGGACCGCGTCGATAAAGGGCTCAAGCCGGCCTGCGTTACGGTATGCACAACGCATTGCCTGGATTTCGGACCCGCGGAAGCCATGGGACAGGTCCGGCGGGAACGTTATGCGGCAATTGTCGCCGCAATGGAATAAAGCGAGGGAAAATGCCCGAAAACGGTTGCCCGGTGAATGCTGCAATTGCCGATTTGGATCACATCATTCATTCCGGATTCCTGAAAAATCCCAAAAGCCGGCGAAGGGCCGAGGAAATTCTGCTGCTGATGCAGGATGTCGCCTGGGGCAGGGCCGGAAAGGACCACCTGCCTTCCCTGAAAAATCTTGTCAACGAGTTGGGGGATGAGGGCCCGGATGAAATCTGCAAAACTGTGAGTGCCGCGATCAGCAGAACCCTGAGCGAGCACCACGAGGTGTTTGCCAGCCATGTGCAAACCCATAACTGTGCAACCGGAGACTGCGTTAAGCTGGCGCCCGCGCCCTGCCAGATGACCTGCCCGGCCGGCCTCGATATCCCCACCTACGTCACCTTGATCGGCATGGGCCGGGATAGCGAGGCCATTGATGTGATCCGCCAGGACAATCCCTTTCCCTGGGTCTGCGGCCTGGTCTGTACACGGCCCTGCGAGTTCATGTGCGTGCGGGGCCGGATCGATGAGCCGGTTTCCATTAAGTTTTTAAAAGCCTTTGCCGCTGAACGGGCCATGTCCGAGAGACTTTACAAAAATCCGGACAAGGACCCGGACAGGGGGCAGAAGCGTCTGTATCATCGGAGCGGGTCCCGGAGGCATGACCGCTGCCTATTATCTGGCCCTCAGGGGATACGGCGTCACCGTCATTGAAGCCCTGCCCGTGGCAGGCGGCATGATGATGCTGGGCATCCCGCGGTACCGGCTGCCCCGCGAGGTGATTGACCGGGAAGTGGCCATGCTGGAGGACCTGGGCGTTAAATTTCGGTTCAGCACCGAATTCGGAAAAGATGTCACAGTCGAAGAATTAAAAGCCGAAGGCGCAGAGGCTTTCTTTATTGCCATTGGCGCCCATAAATCCTTTCAGCTGAATATCCCCGGGGAGAAGAACTATCCCCAGGTCCTTCAGGCCATTGATGTACTGCGCCGGGTGGCTCTGGGCGAGCGCAAAATTCCCGGCAAAAGAGTGGTTGTCATCGGCGGCGGGAACGTGGCCATCGATGCGGCCAGAACCTGCCTGAGGCTGGGATGTGATCAGGTGACCCTTGCTTATCGCCGGACCCGTGCTGAAATGCCGGCAGATATCGAGGAAGTGGAGCAGGCAGAGGAAGAGGGTATCCACATTTCGTTCCTGACCATACCTGCTGAAATTCTTGGAGAAAACGATAGGGTGACGGCCCTTCGCTGCATCCGGGCAGAAATGGTCAGCCAGGAAGGCAGCAGCCGGAAATATCCGGTTCCGGTTGAAGGCAGCGATTACCTGATCGAAACCGATGCCGTAATTTCCGCCATTGGTCAGCAGGTGGACCAGGACTGTCTGGCATCGCTTCCCGAGCTGCAATGGACCCGGAGAAATACCCTGGATGCCAGCAAGGTCAGCATGGAAACCGCCATACCCGGCGTCTTTGCGGCCGGTGATGCGGTGACAGGCCCTGCAACCATCATCGAGGCCATCGGCGGCGGCAAACGGGCAGCCGACGCCATTGACCGGTATTTATCGGGCATTCCTCAACCCAAGATGCCGCCGGTTCCGGTCAGAAGAGGGAGAATCGACTGGCTGGAAGTTCCGGCCAGCACCAAAATGGTATTAAAACGTCCCCACATGCCCTTGCTGGCCATTGACCGAAGGCGAACCACGTTTCAGCAGGTTGAGCTCGGGTATTCGGAAAACATGGTCCGTGAAGAAGCCAGAAGATGCCTGCGCTGCGATGTCTGCCTGCGCTGCGGGCGCTGCGTGGAGATCTGCCGTGACAAAATGGGGATCGAGGCCCTGAAAATGGGCTATATTGATTTTGATCATCCGGGCCCAACTGATTTCAGAATCACCGAGGAGCGCTGTATTCTCTGCGGGGCCTGCGCCGCCAACTGCCCAACCCAGGCCATGAAAATCGAAGACCGCAAAGGAGAAAGAATCCTCTCCCTTTGCGGAACCGTATTAAACCGCCAGAAACTGACAAGCTGCGTTAGCTGCGGGGCGGTCATGGGACCTGCCAGATACCTGGAGTATATCCGGAACAAAACCCGATCCGTCATTCAGTTTGCCGGCATCCGCCCGATATGCGACGCCTGCGCCAGAAAATCGTCGGCGGGTTATATCGACGAGATAACGCCGGTATTATAAGGCTGACGGATTTTTTAACATCCTTCAACCTGCCCACCTATATACCGGAGGGAGTTTCCATGGGGTTAAAAAGAGGTCAGCGCAAAGATCCGATGATGACTGCTGGGAAAGTTTTATGGGTGGATGCAAACATCGGAAAACATGGCATCATCACCGATCCGGATACCTTAATCAATGACCAGGACACCCTGATCGAAGTGAGCCTGGAAGAAATGGGATCACTCCGGCTTCCGCATGCACATCCCCCCCGCCCCAAAAGTCCAACGAAATTTGCGGCATCCTCAGGCTGTTGCACCGAAGCACCCGGGTATTTGACCAGCAGGAGATCAATTTTGTGGCGGCATTGGCCGAGCAATGCGGCATAGCCATCGAAAACGCCAAAATCTATGAAGAGCAGAGCCGCCAGCTGAATTACTTCAAGGCGGTTTATGGGATCGGAAAATCAATCAACTCTACCCGGAAGCTGGACCAGATTTTGGACCTGATTGTGACGAAACTGACGGAAGTTATGAATTTAAAAGCCTGTACCATTCGGCTGATTGAACCGGTCCATGGCCACATGGAACTTAAAGCCGCTTACGGCTTGAGCAAGACATATCTGGAACGCGGTCCGCTCGATGACGAACTGTCAACTTATTATATCCTCAAGGGAGAGCCGGTCATGATTCCCGATGCTACCGTCGACCTGCATACGATCTATCATAAAGAAGCCGCCACCGAAGGGGTCGGAAGCGTTCTGGCTGTTCCTATCACGGTTAAAGATGAGACTATTGGAATGATACGTCTGCTGACCTCGGAGATCCGATATTTCTCCCCTGCCGATATCAACTTCGCTATGGCCGTTGCCGAACAGGGCGGAATTGCGATCCAGAATTCCATCAATTACCAACCGGAATCTGTAAAACAATAATTGCTAAACGCAGATGGACTTTTTACTAAGCCGTCAAATTTCTTGCCCGAGGAAACAGTAAATGGTTACTATCGTCATCGATGGAAAAGATTACGTGGTTGAAGAAGGGCTTTCCTTGCTGAAATGCCTTCGGAGCAACGGCAAAGACATCCCCTCCTTGTGTTACCATCCGGCGTTGAAAACGCCCATTGGTGCCTGTAAGCTCTGTGCCGTTGAAATCCGGATAAAGGATAAACCGTCGAAAGTTGCTCTTTCCTGTGCAGTCAAAACCTGTGAGGGGCTTCAGGTGGAAACAGCCTCAGAAACAGTCCGCCTGGCGCGCAGTAAAGCCATTCAGCAGTTGCTGGCTTCTGCGCCGCAGTCTATGACTTTGATTAAACTGGCGGTTTCCTATGGCATTGAAACCCCTTTCCAGCCGGATGGGTGTATCCGGTGTCATCTTTGTGAAAGGGTATGCAGGGAAATCGTTGGGGCCGATGCGCTGAAAACAGTCAAAAGGGATGGCCGGAAATTCATTGTTCCGGTTGAAGGCGCCTGCATCGGCTGCGGAACCTGCGCCAATATCTGTCCGACCCAGGCCATTCGCATCGAAGACAAAGAAACCGTTCGAACCATTTCGATTCGGGATGAAATCATCGGAATTCATCCCCTGGAACGATGTGAAGGCTGCGGCAAGCGGTTTGCAACGCCAAAGTTCCTTGAATACATCCATCACAGAACCCTGCACCATCCCGATGTCAAGGAACATCACCAATACTGTCCGTCCTGCGCCAAATTATTCTTTAAGAGCAAGCAGCCCATGCCCTCCAGGTAAAAACAGCACCCGGGTCGTCATTCCCAGAATGGCCGGGCCAGCGTTGCCGTATCTTCCAGGAGCGTAAAGTTGCCATATCCTCCAGCGTGGTTCAAAACCGGTATGGTCATTATGGATTTTAATTGATAATACTCTATGATTAATGTAGCTGATGATTTAAAAGAACGATTCCGCTCTTGACATCGAAAGCTGGGATGATCCATGCAAGACGATCAATCCGTAGATGCTCGTTATGCCCCCTCTTTGGGCATTTTGTTCGGATCGTTCCTGAGACTGGGCATCACTGCTTTCGGCGGCCCGGCCATGATCGCCTACATTCGCAGAAGGGCCGTTACGCAAAATAAATGGATTGATGAAGCGTCTTTTCAGGACGGTGTTGCCCTCTGCCAGGTTATTCCCGGAGCAACCGTCATGCAGATGGCCGCCTTCATCGGGCTGAAGGCCAGGGGAGTACCCGGGGCGATTTTATGCTATATCGGCTTTGGCCTTCCGGCGTTCTTTCTGATGCTGGTGCTTTCATCACTCTACGCAGTCACACATGAACTTCCTGCCGTGGTTTCTGTCTTCAGCGGTCTTCAGGCCGTCATTGTGGCTGTTGTGGCTAATGCCGCCGTATCTTTTGGAAAATCATCCCTCAAAAACTGGAAGAACGTGCTGGTTGCCTGCATAGCCGCGGGAATGTTCTGGCTCATGGTAAATCCAATATTGATCATTCTTCTGGCGGCTTTTTTGGGAATGCTGCTGAACAGCAGACAGCAGGCCAATGTTCAGGCCGGACATGAGATCAGGATGTCAACCACAACGCGAGCCCTGTTGCTCTTATTGCTTGGGACCGTTGCGGGCTTTGGCCTGCTCTATTTCTTGCGAAAAGATCTTTTCCAGCTCGCCCTGCTCATGTCCAGGATCGATCTTATTGCCTTTGGCGGGGGGTTTGCCTCGGTTCCCCTCATGTTCCATGAAATCGTTGAAGTCCGCTCCTGGATGGACGGCCCGACCTTTCTAAACGGCATTGTCCTGGGGCAATTCACTCCCGGCCCCATCGTTATCACGGCAACATTCGTCGGCTACCTGGTGCATGGCCTTTACGGGGCGATCGTTGCCACCGCTGCCATTTTTCTGCCTTCTTTCCTGATTCTGGTCGGTATTGCTCCCTATTTTGACAGGTTTCGCGCCTCCTCCTGGTTTGCCAGGACCATCGGCGGTATTCTCTGTTCCTTTGTAGGGCTTCTTTTAACGGTCACCCTCCGCTTTGCCTTGAACGTTCACTGGGATTTTTTTCACCTGGCGATAGCGGGTGCGTCTTTTGCGGCCCTGATTTTCAAGCTGGATATCCTGTGGGTGGTGCTTGCAGGAACGGCGGTTTCGATACTTGTTTTGTAAGTGCTAATTTTTTCGGTTGCATCACATTCCAAAAAAAGCAAGGCCGTATTTTATTCCGGTAAAAATAATGATGCTCGCAAGCATCCATTTGATGGCGCGGGCCGGAATAAATTTCTGGCAGCGCGCCCCCAGATACATGCCGGCCATTCCGCCCAGGCCGAACAGAATGCCGAGCAGCCAGTCCGGCGCTACAGAAAGATGGGGATAAAATGGAGCGATGGCCTGGTAAAAAGTAACTCCGGCAACCGATGTGATAAAAGTTCCCATCAGCGCGGCGCCGGCAATGGTATAAACCGGTAGCCCAAAAAAAGTGACAAAAAAAGGAGCGATAATGGCGCCGCCGCCAATGCCGTAGATGCCTCCGACAATCCCCACAATAAAACTGAGGGTGAATATGCCCCAGAAAGACACATCAAACGACTCGCCATAAAAGGTGTACCCCAGCCGCCTGAAATTGAAATGGATGCCGGTGATGGACGGAAGGGCTTCCGGATTTGCCGGATTTGACGGATCACTTTTGTTTGCGATAATTGCGCACAAGTTCCTGAAATCGTTTTTCAGCGGCGGCTTTGTCATTGGCGCCCGCGTTTTTCTTTGTCAGGTCCAGAACCATCCGGATTCCGATATAAAGCAGCACGCCTGCGGCAAAAACCTTGAAATTTCTGGCATCCGGAAGATAGGCAACGCGAACGATGGCGCCGATGAGAACACCCGGCAGGGTGCCGATCACCACCACCCAGGTCAGGGGCCAGACCATGCGCCCTTCCCTATAGTAACGATACACGCCGCTGGGGATCGCGACAATGTTGAACAATTGATTGGTAGCACTGACAGATGGATTGACATACCCAAGAAACGACATTTGAAACGGAAGCAGCAGGAATGCTCCGGACACGCCGCCCATGGATGTAAAAAACGAAATACAAAAAGCGACCAGGGGGGGAATCCAGATGGAGACTTCAATTCCGGCAGTTTGAAAAAACATGACAGGACCTCCTTTGGGAAAGTTGTCATCGAGACTATATGACACGATTGTATAAATTATCGTGCTTTACTATTATCAATAAAATATTTGGGCAGTCAAGATAAATTTTGGGTGCTTTGCAAAAACCATCGAATGTGCTAAAAATGAGGGGGTTCTGAAAATGATGCGTGGAATGATCACAGGAGAATCAAAAAACTGAATATCAACTGCAACAGGTGACCATCATGCCGCCTTCAATAAGGAATCGACCCGGCCAAGCAATCAATATCTCTGCGAAAAATGAGACCAATTGTCTAAATACGCTGCAACTGAACCAACTGGAACAATCATATCGCGAATGGGTGGAAAGATCACAGCGATCCGATATTTCTATATCCCGCAAGCGTATCTTGCTTATCTTTCTTTTAATCCGTTATACAGGAGCCAGACTGAACGAAGTCTTGGCGTTGAATCCGCTTCAGGATATTGACCCTCACCGTCAGGTCGTGTGTTTTGGAAAAACCGGGGCTGAGAAAGGTCGAAAAATACGTGAAGTCCAGATCTCTGAAACCCTTTTCAATGAGCTCACGACTGCCCTGGGAGATCCTTTGTTGAAGCCATCATCAAGCAATTGGTTTCAGGTTGATCCAGGGCATGTCCGCCGTAAATTCTACGAGCGCGCAGCGTCCTGCGGTTTTCTCCCGGCTCATGGCGCTCCGGATGCCATCCGGAAATCCCGGGGCGCGGAACTGATCCAGAACAACATGCCTTTGCAGGTTGTACAGCGGATGCTGGGACATTCGACACCCAACCTGGCCGCTTCCTATGTCGAATTTTCCGATGAGGACATTCAGCAGGCGAGCCGGTTTTATATTGAAAAAGAGTCGCTTCGAAAAACCAGCGCACGCAACATCTTTTTCGGCAAGATCCGCGCGATTCAACCTGGGGATATTCAGTCAAAAATCGACATGATCACCATCTCCGGGGCATCCGTGACAACCGTTATCACCAATGACAGCCTTGTCAGGCTGGGATTGAAAGTCGGATCGCTGATCACCGCTGAAGTCAAAGCACCATGGGTGATTTTAAAAAAAGGCAATAGTGAACCGGACTGTACGGCTGAAAACCGTTTTCAAGGCACCATCTCCAGAATCACGGAAGGTAAGATAATGACTGAATACGCGGTTCGCCTTGAGGACGGGACGGAGCTGTGTTCTGTCATTACCCGGGAAAGCGGCGAACGCCTCGGGCTTCAGAAAGGAGAGTCCATTTGGGTCTTATTCAACTGTTTTTCTGTGGTGCTGCATCGTGATTGATTAGGAAAGCGTATTTAGTAAATTTCAGACATGTTTATGCAAGAAAATCAAACCCCCGATGCCGTTCCCTGGCACATACTGCCAAAATTGACAGTATCTGTCACCGAAAAAGACAGGGCTGGAAATCAGGCTTGCTGATAGAATATGCAACCATCTGCATCGTTCAGGTCTCAGATAAGTCTTGACAATAGATGATCACAATAGTTACATGATTGGCTATCTGAATAATTAACGAAGGGCATCGATGAAACAAACCGTTTCCATACTGAAAGCACTTTCGGATCAAAATCGCCTGCGGGTGGTTGCCGCTCTTTTAAGCGGCGATGATCTCTGCGCCTGCCAGATCAAGGAACTGCTGAAGGTGACCGGCGCCACGGTATCCCGCCATCTGGCTTTACTGATACAGTCCGGACTGGTTGATAGCCGGAAAGACGGCCGGTGGGTATACTATCGGCTTCAGAAAGAGAAATCCGGTTTTGCCTCATTGATTCAATGGCTGGAGCAGGAATTTCAAAATTCCGCTCTTGTTCAGGCCGATCGAATCCGGTTGGATGAGATCAGTTCCTGCGACAAGATCGCAATGTGCAGAAAACAGCGGCGGATGGTTTAATTAAAGGAGGTCCTTGTAATGTCTGAAACAGTCAGTACAAAAGTCAGCAGCGGCCTGTCATTTCTGGACCGGTATCTGACCCTGTGGATATTTTTGGCCATGGCCGCAGGCATCGGCGCCGGATATTTCATTCCGGGCGTCGAAAATTTTGTTAACCTGTTTTCGATCGGAACCACCAACATTCCCATCGCCGCCGGCCTTATCCTGATGATGTATCCGCCGTTTGCCAAGGTCAGGTACGAGGAAATGGGTGACGTGTTTCGCAACAAACGGATTCTGGGGCTTTCCCTGGTTCAGAACTGGGTCATCGGGCCGATACTGATGTTTGCCATTGCCATTGTTTTTCTTCGCGGATATCCCGAATACATGGCGGGGCTTATTATGATCGGTCTAGCCCGGTGTATCGCCATGGTCATTGTCTGGAATGAACTGGCAAAAGGGGATACGGAATACGCCGCCGGCCTGGTCGCCTTCAACAGCGTGTTTCAGGTTCTCTTTTACAGTGTCTACGCCTGGGTCTTCATCACGGTGTTGCCGCCTCTTTTCGGACTTCAGGGAACGGCGGTTGATGTCAGTATCGGCCAGATCGCCAAAAGCGTGTTCATTTATCTGGGCATTCCGGCCATCGCCGGTGCCCTGACCCGGTTGATCGGCGTCAAACGCATGGGGCGGGAGCGCTACCATGAAGTGGTCGTTCCCAAGATCAGTCCGCTGACCCTGATTGCCCTTCTTTTTACCATTGTGGTCATGTTCAGCCTGAAAGGAAACCTGATCGTCCAGATTCCCATGGATGTGGTTCGCATCGCCATTCCGCTCCTGGTCTATTTTGTGATCATGTTTCTGGTGTCGTTCTATATGGGGAAAAAGGTCGGGGCCGATTACAGCAAGACCACAACCCTGGCCTTTACAGCTGCCAGCAACAACTTCGAGCTGGCCATTGCTGTGGCGATTTCGGTTTTCGGCCTGAATTCCGGGGCAGCCTTTGCCGCGGTCATCGGCCCGCTGGTGGAAGTGCCGGTCATGATCGCTCTGGTGAATGTGGCGTTCTGGTTTCAGAGGCGCTATTTCCAAGAGGTATGAACAGCAGAATGAAACCAGCTTTTCCACTGCAAAGCAATCATCGACCGGTCACGCTGCTGATCGCCTTCTGGATGCTTGTTTCATTTACGGCCTGCAGCCAGGACGCCGACTACAAACAGATCGACTTTACGCAAAAAACAGACATTTCGCGGCCAGAAGAGGTTAATTCCGGTCGCCAAACCCTTCGGGTCGCCGTGGCGGCGATGATTTCTCCCAAAGAGACGTTTATCTATTACCGGGAACTCATCGATTATCTGGGCGTAAAAATGGATCATGATGTCGTGTTGATCCAACGGAAAACCTATGGGGAGGTAAGCGATCTATTAAACCGGGAAGACATTGACCTTGCGTTCATATGCACCGGTCCGTTTGTTTCCGGCAGCGAAAAATTCGGATTCGAGGCTATCGCCACGCCCATCATTCGGGGCAAACCTTTTTATCAGTCCTATTTAATCGTTCACCAGGACAGTCCCTTTCTCTCACTTGAAGACCTCAAAGGCCATGATTTCGCATTTACCGATCCGGATTCCAACACCGGCGCGCTTGTTCCGCGTTACTGGCTTAAACAGATGAACCTCAAGCCGGAATCTTTTTTTCGCTCGATCACCTATAGTTACAGTCACGATAACGCCATCATGGCGGTTTCCAAAAAGCTGGTGGACGGAGCGGCAGTTGATAGCCACGTGTGGGAGTATTACCAGCAACACAACGCTTTTTATTCCGGAAAAACACGTGTAATCAAAAAATCCGAGCTTTTTGGGAGCCCGCCCCTTGTGGTTTCGAAGGCTCTGGACCCGAAACTGAAATCAGCCCTTGTCGATATTGTGTTGACCATGCATAAAGATCCGGAAGGCCTTCGCATTCTTTCAGGTTTGTTAATCGACCGGTTCGAAGTACCCAGGGCCGAGTGGTATGTGCCGGTAAAAGAGATGTTTGACCGGTTTTATCAGAACAAAGATATTGGCGATGTTCACAACAAATCTTAAAAACATACTCCTTCTGGCAGTGGCGCTGCTGGTGATTGTTCCGGGCATAACCATTTCTCAACTTGTGGCGCACCGTTACAGCGTCAGCCTGATGGAAGTCGCTGTTGTCCGGGCTGAAAATATCGCGCACAATCTCTCCCTGGAAGCCGCCGATAGAATTCTCGTCAATGAACTGGTGGCCTTGCAGAAGATACTGGACGCCCAAATCACAAGCGATCCGTCTGTAGCCTACCTGTTTGTCGTCCTGGACGGCGTGATGCTGACGCACACCTTTGCGGATGGCGTTCCGCTGCAACTGATCCAGGCCAATGCCATCGATATTAACGGAACCCATCATATTGAAAAAATCGTTTCTGAGAAAGGTGATCGCTATATCGACATTGCCTATCCGATTTTTGGCGGCAAAGCCGGCATCTTGAGAATGGGGTTTTCCGAAGCACCTTACCGCCTTCAGGTTCGCCAGCTCTGGATGCAGATGAGCGCCATTACCCTGTGTATTCTGGTCTTATCTCTGGTGGTCAGCCAGTGGGTGATCGGCCGGCTGATTCGCCCCTTGGGTCAGTTGACAAAATATGCCGAACAGATTGATGAAGGCAATCTGGATATTCAGATTGCAGTCAAAGGAAGGCATGAGGTCACCATGCTAACCGCTGCTTTCAATTCCATGCTGATGCGCCTGAAAGACCATACAAAACGGCTGAAAGACAATAACAGCCTGCTTGAGCTGAAAAACCAGGAACTGGAACGAACCCAAAAACAGCTTGCCACCTCTTTTTCCATTTCTCGGAAAATCGCGGCATTTTCGAGACTGGATCAGATCTCTCAGTTTCTGATCCATGCACTAAAGGATCTAGTGATATGCCGCGATGTAAATATTCTGATGTTCAACAACACTGCGCGAACCGTTAATCTGACCACGCCTCAACAGACGCTCGAACTGGGCCAGGAATTCTACGACCGAGTGTATGATGTGTTTGATCGGCACAAAGAATTGACATTTTTCAAGCAGCCCGAGACCGGACAATGGCAACTGCCGGAATCTTTTGGAGCCGTTGACCAGATCGCGTTCTTTCCCATCAGGCATCATGACATGATGATCGGGGCGATGATGGTTGTATGCAGCGACAACTGCACCTGCGTCAGACGCGAGTTGGATGTTGTATCCATGATCCTGCATCAGGCCGGCGGAGCCATCCATCGCGCCAATATTCACGAAGAGGAATTGCGGGAGTTGCGGCAACGTCTGGATATGGATTCCGGCCTGGGGCAGATCGTCGGAAAAGATCCCAAAATGCAGGTGGTTTTTAAGCTCATCGAAGATGTCGCGCCAACCGATGCCACAGTTTTGATTCTGGGGGAAAGCGGCACCGGGAAAGAGTTGGTGTCCCGGGCAATTCACGAGCGCAGCCATCGGGCACAAAAACCCTTTGTGGTCATCAATTGTAGCGCATATCCCAGTACGCTGCTGGAAAGCGAGCTGTTCGGTCATGAAAAAGGAGCCTTTACCGGCGCCATCCGGCGCAAGATAGGGCGTTTTGAACAGGCCGACGGTGGAACCGTCTTTCTGGATGAGATCAGTGAAATCGATCCGACAGCCCAGACCAAGCTCCTGCGTGTTCTTCAGCAGCAAACCATCGACCGGCTGGGCGGGGATCGGCCCATCAAGGTCGATGTAAGAATTCTGGCTGCCACCAACAGGAATCTGGCCCTGGATGTGCAGCAGGGAAGATTCCGGGAGGACTTGTATTACCGATTGAACGTAATTCCCCTTCATATCCCCCCGCTGCGGGAGCGGCCCAAAGACATCCATCTGCTGGCCAGACATTTTCTGAACCACTTCGCCCGCGAACAGAATAAACAAATCCGCGGTTTCAGAAGCGAAGTCATGCGAAGGTTAATCGATAGCCCCTGGCCTGGCAATGTCCGCGAACTGGAAAACAGTATCGAACATGCGGTGGTGCTGGCAAAAGGAGATCAGATCGAACTTGGTGATCTGCCGACACCTCTCCTCGTAGCCCGGCCTTTCGAAGGCAATCCTGCACTCACCATCGTCGAAACCGAAAATCAGGCCATCCTAAAAGCCCTGGAAGACTGTGACTGGAACAAAGCGGAAGCCGCCAGAAAACTCGGCATCAGCCGCAGCACCCTTTATGAAAAACTGAAAAAATCGAGAATTCTCTCTCCTCCGTTGCACAAATCATAGTGGAAAAAATATCGTCGCATTTTTATCGGTTACAATTCAGGTCATCCTGGCCCCTGATTTTTCATGATAATTGTTTATGAATAGATGTCCGATATTCAATCATACGTCCGAATTCTGTACTTTATAACTATCTGATTAATTGTATGATTAATATTTTCTTGTAATTTACTGTCCAGTTTCCGTACATATTACTCTCAGCCTTTTCAGGGCAGCCAATCTTTGCTTATGAATGAAATTTATTTTCTTCAATGCATTCTAATATTCCAGAAATCAGATTATCCATGTAGTTTCAAAAAGATACAATCACTCTTAGGCATGTTGCACGGGTCTTCTCCAGCCTGCCCATGCACCCATTCTTCATTCCTGGTCCTTCTCTTGCATAAGTAATCTCCTACATCGGCAACCGTAAATTTCGCGTCAATTGACAGTTCTTAAAGACAACAGTCATCGATTTGTTCCTTCGTGATTTTCGTGTGTTTCGTGGTACACCCATTTTTCTTTTATAGTGGCAAAAATGACCGCAGACAGAACAAAAAAGATTGCAATTCTAGGGAATGACGCTGCTGATTCTGCGCATCTTTGCCGTCTTATTGAGAAGGAAGGATATCAAACAGAGACCTATTCCAGTTTACCTGCCCTGGAAAGCGGAATGGCATCGTTTCCCTTGGCTGCCATCCTGGATGTGGACAGCGTGCCGCTTGACAACCATGCGATTCGAAACCTGAAAGCATCCAATCCGGCTGTTTCCTTTTTAATGGTTTCACGTGAACGGTTTCATCCCGAGCTGCAGGAATCCATCAGTCATGTTCTGTATGCCTGTTTGAGAAAACCGGCAGATACAGATGAAATCATCTATTTGCTGAAAAGCATTTGGGATCATGAAATGTATATAACCCGTCACGATTCACTTTCAAAAAAACAGACAGAGAAAGGAACCTGATATGGCAAGAATATTACCCACCGAGGATCTGCTCATTCGCATGCAGAGAGACCTGAAACGGTCTCTTGGCAAAGACAGGTCTGCCGTCAAATGGGGCATGGTAATCGATCTGGCAAAGTGCATCGGGTGTCATGCCTGCACGGTTGCCTGTGTGGCGGAGAACAAATTGCCGCCGGGTGTAGTGTACCGGCCAGTGCTTGAACAAGAGTCGGGAACCTATCCGGCCGTCGGTCGCAAGTTCACGCCCCGGCCTTGTCTGCACTGCCAGAATCCGCCCTGCACCAAAGTCTGCCCGGTCAACGCGACCTACACAAATGAAACCGGTGTGGTAGTCGTCGACTACAACCGCTGCATCGGTTGCCGCTATTGCCTGGTGGCCTGCCCTTACAGCGCTCGCACCTCGGATTTTGGAGATTGGTACACCCGCGGCGCTACTGAGGCAAAGGGAGTGGTTCAGGGACAAAAGGCCGCAGCAGCAGGCTATGAAGTCGATCCAGCAGCCGAATACGGCAAAAACTGGCCCAAGCGCGGCAATGGCTCGCCGGTCGGAAACGCCCGGAAATGCCATTTCTGTCTCCATCGTCTCGCCGTGGGCGTACTGCCGGCATGCGTGACGACATGCATCGGGCGGGCAACAATTTTTGGAAATCGCAACGACCCGGAAAGCCTGGTTTTCCAGATGATCGGTTCGGCTCGAATGTTTCGATTAAAAGAAGAACTTGGCACCAAACCTGCAGTTTATTATCTCGCGTAAAGGAGGCATCATGCGATACAAATTATTTCCCTTTCTGATCATCACCGCGCTGGCTGGATTGGTGATCGGCAGCTTCGGAATGTTTGACCGATTGCTTCACGGCCTCAATCCGGTAGCTTTCGGCAGCTATGTTCCCTGGGGGCTCTGGGTGGCGTTCTACCTTCTTTTTCTGGGGCTTTCGGCCGGCGCCTTTTTAGTTACCATCCTGACCTACCTATTAGGAATAAAGGCATTCAAAAGCATCGGCCCGCTGTCGGCATTCATGGTTCTTGTTTGTCTGCTATGTGAATTGTTTTTCATTCTATTGGATCTTGGCAGCATGCACAGAGCATTTTACCAATTCTTTCTTACACCCAACTTCAGTTCGCTGCTGACATGGATGTTTATCCTATTTAACGCCATGGGCATCATCTATACCCTGAAGACTTATTTTTTAGTCAGGGGGGCTATCATCCAGGGTGTCCCCAACCAGACAGGCCCCATTCGATCGATTTTCCGGTTGCTGTCTTTTGGCCTGACCCGATATGACGATGACACGCGGGCGGCCGATGAACGGCGGGTGCACCGGCTGGCCTGGCTCAGTCTTCCGATCGGATTGGTGTTTTACGGAACCAACGGCGCGTTTTTCGCCGTTCTGCTCAACCGGCCGATTTGGAACAGCGCCGTGACCCCCCTGTTGTTCTTGGTGGCCGCCCTGCTGAGCGGTGGAGCACTGGTCGGTTTCTTGACTTATCTGTTTACATCCAATGATACGGAATTGCGCGACACCCTGACAAAATACCTGGGGCGGGCCATTCTTTTCCTCCTAGTGGTATTTCTTGCGATTGAAACAATGCAATTCTGGGTGGGGTACCAAACCGGACGGCCGGATGTTGTCACCAGCTTGAACCACATCACCATCGGCCCGGGTTGGTGGAATTTTTGGCTTGTTCATGTTGGCATCGGCAGCCTGATCCCGCTGGCGCTCCTGACTTTTTTTTACAAAAACCCCAAGGCCGTGGCCTGGGCCTGCTTCCTGATTTTCATCACGTTTATTTCCGTTCGGTATAATTTCGTCATCCCGGATCTTGCCGTCTACAAACTTGAAGGACTGGATTCGGCGTTCCTGGACCCACGCCTGTCCACTTCATACACGCCAAATTTAAACGAGTGGTTGGTCAGCATCTGGATAATATCCGCCGGGTTGATAGTCTTTTTGTTGGGAACGCGCTATCTGCCGATCGTCAACACCAATTCTGGAGGGATGGATCATGCCTCATAATAGCGATAAATCTTTAGAAAAGAACTTTGACAACGGCGGGGGATTGAACCGTCGTGACTTCATGAAAACTTCGGCGTTGCTCGGCGGCTCGATGCTGCTTTCCGGAGTTGCCGTACCCGTAATCGCCCAAAACCGCGACTTGCTGAAAGGCGTCGGGGACGCATATGTCCTCCACCTTCCGGAAAACCAGATCCTGTCAGCCTGCCAGCAGTGCAACACCAACTGCGGGATGAAGGTGAAACTGGTGAACGGGACGGTGGCCAAGATCGACGGCAACCCCTACAGCCCGTGGTGCCTGACGCCGCAGATCCCCGAAGAGACGCCCATCGGCAAATCCGCACTCATCGATGGATCAATCTGCCCCAAGGGGCAGGCCGGCATCCAGTCGCTCTACGACCCATACCGCATCATCAAGGTCCTAAAGCGCGCCGGCAAACGCGGCGAGAACAAGTGGAAGGCCATCCCCTTCGAGCAGGCCGTGGACGAGATCGTAAACGGCGGCAACCTGTTTAACGAGGGTCAGGTAACCGGCCTGAAGGACATCGTCGTCCTGCGGGACCCTGCCATCGCCAAAGCCCTGGCCGAAGACACCAGCCTGGTGGCCTCTAAAAAAATGGGCATCGAGGACTTTAAGGTCAAGCACGCCCAGAACCTGCACTACCTGATTGACCCCGACCACCCGGATCTTGGCCCCAAGAACAACCAGTTCTGCTTCAACTGGGGTCGCATAAAAAACGGCCGCGGCGACCTGATCAAGGACTTTTTCAGCAAGGCCTGCGGTTCGGTCAACTATCACGGCCACACCACGGTCTGCCAGGGGTCGCTCTACTTCTCAGGCAAGGCCATGAGTGATCAGTTTGTAGAGGGCAAGTTCACCGGCGGCAGCAAGTTTTACTGGCAGGCCGACACGGGCAATGCCGAGTTCTGCATTTTCGTGGGGGCCAACCCCTTCGAGGCCAACTACGGGCCCCCGCTGCGGGGCCAGAAAATCACAGAGGGCACCGTGGACGGCCGCATGAAGATCGCGGTCATCGACCCGCGGTGTTCTAAAACCGCCGCTCGGGCCTGGAAGTGGCTGCCGGTGGAACCTGTGAACGGCGTACCCGCCATTGCCATGGCCATGATCCGGTGGATTATAGAAAACAAACGCTACGACGCCGTCTACCTGGCAAACGTCAACAAGGCCGCAGCCAAGGCGGATAGCGAACCCACCTGGTCCCAGGCCGCCTGGCTGGTCAAGATCGGCCCGGACGGAAAACCAGGGAAGTACTTGCGCGGCTCGGACCTGGATCGTCCCGTCGAGCCCAGGCCGAAAAAGGACGGAACTACATGGGACTTCAATGCCTTTGTGAGCAAATCCGGGGATGCCTATCTGTCTTTCGATCCCAACGACGAGAAAGAAGCCGTGGAGGGCGAGCTCTTCGTTGACGCCACCGTGAACGGCATCGCGGTCAAAAGCGTTCTCCAGATTATCTTCGAGGCTTCCAAGGTGCGTACTTTCGATGCGTGGTGCGAAATTGCCGGGGTCAATGCCGCGGACATGCTCGATATCGCCAGAGAGTTCACCAACCACGGCAAGAAGGCCGTGGCCGACCTGCACCGGGGAGTATCCCAGCACACCGGGGGTTTTTACAACGTCACGGCCTGGTACACTGTCAACACGCTCATCGGGAACATCGGCTGGCAGGGTGGCCTGTGTAAGGCCACCACATGGAATTATATGGGAGACCGTCCGGGCAAACCCTTCGACGTTACCAAACAGTACGCAGGAGGCATCAAGGCCTGGGGTGTGAACATTATCCGCCACAGTGCGGTTTACGACAAGAGCACGCTGTTCAAGGGATTCCCGGCCAAACGCACCTGGTATCCGTTTTGCTCGGACATTTATCAGGAGGTCGTCCCGAGCATCGGCGACATGTACCCTTACCAGATCAAGGCCCTGCTGATGTACATGGGCTCTCCGGTCTATTCACTGCCATCGGGCCAAACCCTCATCGACATTTTGCGCGACACATCCAAGCTACCGCTTTTCATTGCCTCGGACATCGTAGTGGGCGAGACCAGCATGTATGCGGACTACATTTTTCCTGACACCACCTACCTGGAGCGTTGGGAATTCCCGGGATCCCATCCATCAGTTGCCCCGAAAGTCTTTCCCATCCGCCAGCCCACAGTGGCACCGCTGGTCGACACCGCCAAGGTCTTCGGCGAAGAGATGCCCATGAACATGGAGGCCATGATTCTATCTTTTGCCGAAAAGCTCGGCTTGCCGGGATATGGGGAGAACATCTTCGGCCCCGGGGGCCACATGAAGCGCGAGGAGGACCTTTACCTGCGCATGGTGGCCAACGTAGCCTTTGGAGACAAACCAGACGGCTCCGATCGCGTTCCGGCAGCGGACGCCGAGGAGATCCGTATCTTCGAGCAGGCACGCAGGCATCTGCCTAAAACGGTTTTCGACATACAGCGCTGGAAAAGCGTGGCAGGCCAGGAGAACTGGCCTTTCGTGGTCTATGTCCTCAATCGCGGCGGACGCTTCCAGAGCTATGCCAAATCGTATAAGGACGGCCGGTTGGCTAACGCCTATGACAAAATGGTCGGGCTGTATTTCGAGAACCTGGTCACCACCAAGAACTCCATGACCGGCAAGCCATATCTTCCCTACGCCGACTTTGTGCCCGGGCCAGAGGACTGCATGGGCAACCTTATCGACGACAGCAAGGACGGCTTTGACATGACCCTGATCACATACAAGGCCATCACCCAGACCAAGAGCCGGACCGGCGGCAATTACTGGCTCAATGCAGTGTATCCGGAGAATTTTGTGGAGATTTCCTCCCACGACGCCAGGCGGTTGGGTCTACAAGACGGGGTCAGTATCCGCATCATCTCTGCGAGCAATACCGACGGCGTCTGGGACCTCGGCAACGGCACGCGCATCCCCATGCAGGGCAAGATCAAGGTTTTGGAGGGAATCCGGCCAGGAGTGGTTGCTTTTTCCCTGGGGCATGGACACTGGGCCCAGGGTGCTGTATCTTTTGAAATCGACGGTAAAATATTGACCCGGGACGAACGCCGTGCGATGGGTTTCCATGCCAATGCGGCCATGCGGGTGGACCCGATTCTCAAGAACACCACCCTGAGCGACGTGGTTGGCGGCAGTGCCGTCTTCTACCAGACCCAGGTGAAACTTGTGAAAGTGTAGGCGGCCCTGTTTTATGGAATCTTTTGAAACCCTGCTCAGCGCATCTGCTGAGGCCCATGGCCATCTGTGCCCCGGACAGGTGGTCGGGGTCCGAATGGCCATGCTCGGATGCCGGCTGATCGGCCTTGACGAGCCAACCCGTAGGGATCAGATCAAAAAGCTGATTGTCTATGTAGAGATGGACCGGTGTGCGGCAGATGCCATAGCCCATGTCACGGGTGTCAAGCTGGGGCGCCGCAGTCTGAAATTCATGGATTACGGCATCATGGCAGCCACTTTTCTGAACCTGGAAACGGCCCGGGCCTTCCGTGTGCTTTCAACTGAAGAAGCCCGGGACTTGACCTGTGTTTACGCTCCTGAAATTGCCGGCAATGGCCACATTCAACTCGAAGCCTATAAGCGGATGCCGGAAAGTGTCTTGTTCAGGGTTCAAAAAGTTCGGGTGAATATCGCTGAATGGGACCTTCCCGGTCCCACCCGGCGCAAAATCGCCTGCAGCCTCTGCGGGCAGGTGATCCGGGACGGAAAGGAAATCAAGTTGGATAATGGTCCAATATGCCGTCCCTGCTCGAATCGTTCCTATTTTTCTCACGCACAGGAAATCACCTGGCCTGGCATGAACGGGTCACCCTGAGGTGCCATCCGCCGGCGATCCAGGCAGGCATTGTCGGCCCGGCCGGCGGTGGCTCAGAATACTCTATTCACAGCAAACTCAAAAAGAGAGATTGCCATGTTAAAAAGAATAAAAGTTGAAGATGCCGTCGGAACCCGATTGGCCCATGATATCACGGAAATCCGGCCCGGAGAGTTCAAGGGACCTGCGTTTCGAAAAGGGCACGAGGTGTGCCACGAAGATATCTGTCATCTGCAGAAACTCGGGAAAAACCACCTCTACCTCATCGATCTGGACGATGATGAAATTCATGAAAATCAGGCGGCATCCATTCTGGCTGCCGGCCTGGCCGGCCCCGGAGTTGTCTGGGAAGATAATCCCCGCGAAGGCAAAATCGGTCTTCATGCCGCCATGGATGGCTTGTTGAGCGTCAATGCCGCGTCTCTGGCAGCCTTTAACATGATCGATGAGGTGATGTGCGCCACGCTGCACAGCCATACACTGGTCAAAAAAGGAGAACTGGTAGCTGCCACACGCGCCATTCCGTTGATCATGAAGCGGGCGCCGGTGGAGCGGGCAGCCGCCATTGCCGCTCAAAACGGCGGAACCTTGAGCGTAGCGGCTCTGCGAAAGACCAGGGTCGGACTCGTCGTTACCGGCGGCGAGGTTTTTCATGGGCTGATCGCAGACAAATTCGCGCCGGTTCTCAGCGTCAAGGTTGTTGATCTTGGATCCGAAGTCAGCGGAGTGATTTTTGCACCCGATGATGAAGCAATGATCGCTGCTGCAATCAGAAAGCATATCGACAGCGGCTGCGACCTTCTGCTGTTGAGCGGCGGTATGAGCGTGGATCCGGATGACGTGACCCGCAAAGCCGTTCGCCTGGCCGGCGCCCGTGAAGTTCATTACGGGGCTGCGGCCCTTCCGGGAGCCATGTTTATGACGGCGTATATCGACGGTATTGCGCTTTTGGGGGTGCCCGGCTGCGGCCTGCATCACCGTATCACCGTCTTAGACCTGGTGCTTCCCAGAATTCTGGCAGGGGAAAAAATCGGAAAAAAAGAGCTGGCTTTTTTCGGCCACGGCGGCCTTTGCAAAGACTGCCCCGAATGCAGCTATCCCCATTGCCCCTTTGGAAAAGGCATATAGAAAGATTTTCTCATGATAGCGCCGGAAACCGCCGGTAAGCTGAATAAACAGCCAGCCGTGTTCCTCTCAAGAACAATGATATTGAATTCCGGACTCAAGGACTATTTTGAGAATGCTTCCTGGATCAGCCCGCATATCAGTTCAAAAACGGCACATGCCGGATCCCGGCCTGAGACATGTCATTGAATCAGCCTCGCGGGCGCAGAGCTGCCGATGCTGGACCTGCGGGTCCTGCGATGGGGAGTGTCCGGTCAATATCGCCACCGGCCGTCTTCGGCCGCAGAGAATCGTCCGGCTGGCCAATCTGGGTTTTATCGAAGAATTGCTAGATTCGCCCGAAATCTGGTATTGCCTGACCTGCCGGCGCTGCCTTCAGATCTGCCCGAACCAGGTCAAACCGTGCGATGTGATCGATTATGCCAGGCAGGAGGCGGTTTCCAGGGGTATTGTAAGCGCTTCGTCCACGCGCCGGCTCCAGTTGCTTTTCGTCCGATTTCAGCGGGTGCGATGGCACGAGGTCGCGCAGTGCCTGAATAACGATTTATGCGCCCTTTCGCGGGAACGAATTGACCAGTGGCTGGCTGATCCGGTTCCGGAAACCGACCATGTGGTTTCACCCCAAGGGGTTCTTCCCGGTGGTTCAATATTCCGAAAATCTGCGGCCGCAACCCGTTCCGCCGCCTGCTTCGCCTGCGGAGAGTGCAGCAGCGCCTGTCCGGTGTCCGGCGAAAGAAGCGTTTTCGATCCCCGGTTCATTGTTCGTATGGTGAACTTCGGACTTGCAGAGGAATTGGCAAGATCTCCCTCCATCTGGCTGTGCCTGTCCTGCGGCCGCTGCACAGATGCCTGCGGCCAACTCGTCGATGGCCGCCAGATTCTGCAGCACCTTCAGGCGGCCGCCGTCTCCAGTGCCGTGGTAACACCTATCGCCATCTTTCGCATGAAAGAAGCCGAAGCATTGATCTTTTCGCATTTTCTGGATATGGTGGATGATATTTTCGGTTTCAAGGGCCTGGCCTCTTTTTGAGACACCTTTTGCTCCCCCCGGTTTTTCCATAGGAGAATATTATGAGCCAAAATTTCAAATTCGAAACGCTTTGCCTGCATGCGGGCCAGGAGCCTGATCCGGCTACAACCTCCAGAGGCGTGCCTGTTCACAGAACCTCATCGTATGTATTTCAAAAGCACCCAACACGCATCCGATCTCTTTGCCCTCAAGGAATCCGGCAATATCTACACCCGAATCATGAACCCGACTCAGGATGTTCTGGAAAAACGTGTCGCAGCCCTTGAAAACGGCATGGCAGCCCTGGCCCTGTCATCGGGAACCGCGGCAGTATACTATTCCATCATTAACCTCTGTGCCGCAGGAGACGAAATTGTCTCAGCCAACAACCTTTACGGCGGCACCTATACGATGTTTGACAGCATTCTGCCGCAGTTCGGCATCCACGTTAAACTCGTGGACTCCCGTGATCCCAGTAATTTCGATAAAGCCGTGACAGCAAGGACCAGAGGCATTTTTATCGAAACGATCGGCAATCCTGTGCTTGAATTTACGGATATCGAAGCCGTCTCTGCCATCGCCCAAAAACACCACTTGCCGCTTATCGTGGACGCAACATTTACGAGTCCTTATTTACTTAAAAGCATCGATATCGGCGCCGATGTCGTCGTCAACTCGCTGACCAAATGGATGGGAGGACATGGAACCGCCATCGGCGGCATTGTGATCGATTCCGGAAAATTCGACTGGAAAGACCCCAAATTTACATTATTCAATGAACCCGACCCCGGTTACCATGACCTGCGTTATGCCCATGACCTGGGGGATCTGAACCAAATCGCCTTTATCATGCGGATGCGCCTGGTACCACTTCGAAACCTGGGCGCGTGTATTTCTCCGGACAATGCCTGGATGTTTTTACAAGGACTTGAAACACTGCCGCTTCGCATGGAGCGGCACTGTGAAAATGCAATGGCCGTGGCAAGGTACTTATCGTCACATCCCGATGTGACCTGGGTGAGATATCCGGGACTTGAAAATGATCCCGGTCACTCCATTGCCTGCAGATATCTTAAAAAAGGCTTCGGCGGCATGGTGGTTTTCGGCATCAAAGGCGGATCAGCCTCCGGCAGCAGATTTGTAGACAGTCTTAAACTGTTTTCCCACCTGGCCAATGTAGGCGATGCCAAAAGCCTGGTGCTGCATCCATCCAGCACATCGCATTCCCAGCTTTCCGAAGAACAGCAGCGCGCCGGGGGCCTTACGCCGGATCTCATTCGCCTGTCCATCGGCATCGAGCACATAGACGATATTCTGGCTGATCTGGATCAGGCATTTGCCGCCGGTTGACGGCCGCGAAAAGATAATCAATGAGCGAATACGTCGAACACGACAGGGATAATATTTCGGTTGGAATCGTTGAAAAGAAGTTTTTCACCTTTGCCGATCCGCCAAACGAGATGGAACTTGAAAGCGGCGCCATGCTGGGTCCGATTACGCTTGCCTATGAGACCTGCGGCTTCCTGAACGCGGATAAAAGCAACGTCGTGTTGATCCCGCACGCGCTTTCCGGAGATTCCCATGTTGCCGGTTATTATAAACCGGAAGATGAAAATCCCGGCTGGTGGGATAACATGGTCGGTCCGGGCAAAGGGATTGACACCGAAAAATATTTTGTGGTCTGCTCCAATATCATCGGCAGCTGCATGGGATCGACCGGGCCGAAAACCATCAACCCGAAAAGCGCCCTGCCTCATGCCCTTGATTTTCCGGTTGTAACCATTGGAGACATGGTCAAGGCGCAGAAAGCGCTGATGGATCATCTGGGAATCAAAAAAATTCTGTCAGTTGTGGGAGGGTCCATCGGCGGCATGCAGGTTCTGGAATGGTGCGTCCGCTATCCGGATGCGGTTGTATCGGCGATTCCGCTGGCGACCACCACCCGGCATTCGGCCCTGGCCATCGCGTTTAACGAAGTTGCCCGGCAGGCGATCATGGCCGATCCGAAATGGAATAACGGCAACTACTATTCGGGCCCCAGACCCGATCTGGGCCTGGCCGTTGCCCGCATGATCGGCCACATCACGTATCTTTCAGACAAATCCATGCGCTTGAAATTCGGCCGGCGCCTGCAGGATAAAAGCGATTTTTCGTTCAATTTCGATGCCGATTTCCAGGTGGAAAGCTATCTGCGCTACCAGGGCAAAAAATTCGTCGATCGGTTTGATGCCAATTCTTTTCTTTACATCACAAAGGCCGCCGACTATTATGACCTTGAAAAACAGCACGGAAACGGTTCCAGCGTCGAGGCATTCTCCAGAACAAAAGCCGCGTTTCTTGTCATATCCTTTACATCCGACTGGCTCTATCCAACATACCAATCCAGGGACATGGTCAAAGCCATGAAAAAAAACGGGCTGGATGTCAGTTTTTGTGAAATCGAGGCCGACTGGGGACATGATGCCTTTCTCATTTCCAATGAGCGCCTGACATCCATGATCAGAGGGTTTTTAGAACGTGTCAGCCATACAAAATAAACTGCGCTATGATCTTCAAATCATTGCCTCGTGGATAGAGCCCGGATCACGTGTGCTGGATCTGGGTTGCGGCGAGGGGGACTTGCTGCAATTTCTGATCAGGGACAAACGTGTCAGCGGATCGGGCATCGAGCATGACGAAAAAAAGGTGAGCGACGGGATCGAGAAAGGCATAACCATACTCCAGGGGGATATCAATACGGAAATTCTGGATTACCCGGACAACGCCTTTGATTATGTGATCCTGAGCCAGACCCTGCAGCAGGTCTATGAACCGGCCGCCCTGATTCAATCAATGATGCGCATCGGAAAAAAAGGCATCGTCAGTTTCCCCAATTTCAGTCACTGGGGCATCCGGCTCCAGCTGCTTATCTCGGGCTATGCGCCGATAAGCCGGCAACTGCCCTATGAATGGTACAACACCCCCAACATCCGGGTGATCACCATCAAGGATTTCAGAAAATTCACCCGCAAGGTCGGCTTTACCATACTCAAGGAAGCCGCCATCAATACACAATCCGAAACGCGATTCGGAAAAGCGATTAAAATCCTGCCCAACCTGCGCGCAACCTACGGCATCTTTCTTATCGGCCGAGGATAGATTTTTTCAGAACCACCTATACTTTTGAATAATCATATAAACTTCTTTTAAATTGGCACTTGACTTTGAATTATGAAACTACTATATTCATATAAACGAATATGGAGACCATCATGGATCAATTTATCAAAGTCATGAAAGCACTTTCCGATCCCAGCCGACTGAAAATCATAAAAATGCTTCAACATAAGCCCATGTGCGTGTGTGAAATTCAAAAAGCACTGGATGTTCCGCAACCAACCGCATCCAGACAATTGAGAATTCTGGAAGACGCAGGCCTTGCCGTCAGCCAGAAAAGCGGACTGTGGGTTAATTACAATCTTGCGGACGGCTCAGACAGCCCATATGCCGCCATGCTGCTGGGAGGGCTTAAACACTGGCTTTCGGATGATCCGGCAATTATCCGGTTGGTCAACAAACTCCCTGAAATCCGAAGAGAAGATATCTGTAAAGAATAAGGACTGTTATGAAAGAACTCAATCCCCAATCCTGTTGTACGGAAATACCGGACAACTCAGGGACCTCCTGCCGATTCCGTGGAAAAATCCCGTGCGATTCGATATATCCTGTACATGATCCCTATCTTGATCTTATGGGGGTTCATTTATCAGGAACTGGCGGATTTCTCCCGCCTGATGACCTATGGCGTGCTGCGACTCCAAGAAGGAAACCATCTGAGCAGCGCCATTGAATTTTTTATTTATGAAACGCCTAAAGTCCTGATGCTTCTGGTCCTGGTGGTGTTCGGCGTGGGCATTGTCCGCTCATTTTTCACCCCGGAAAAAACCCGCAGAATTCTGGCCGGAAAACGCGAATCCATCGGCAACGTGCTGGCAGCGCTTCTTGGGATCGTCACGCCATTTTGCTCCTGCTCCGCGGTCCCGCTTTTTATCGGATTTGTCACCACCGGCGTTCCGCTTGGCGTGACTTTTTCTTTTTTGATTTCAGCGCCCATGGTGAACGAAATCGCTCTGGTGCTGCTCTATGGCCTTTTTGGCTGGAAAGTGGCCGCCATTTACCTTGGCACCGGCCTTCTGATCGCCATGATTGCCGGATGGGTGATCGGAAGGCTTCGCATGGAGCGGCATCTTGAGGACTGGGTGCTTCAGATTCAGGCCGGCGGAAATGGCATGGTGGAAGAAGAACTGACCTGGGCAGACCGGATTCAGTATGGCGTGGATGCGATCAAGGATATTGTCGGAAAGGTCTGGATCTATGTGGTGGTCGGAATTGCCGTGGGCGCCGGAATTCACGGATTTGTGCCCGAAGGTTTCATGGCTTCCATCATGGGAAAAGACGCCTGGTGGTCGGTTCCCATCGCCGTCCTGGTAGGCATTCCCATGTATTCCAACGCTGCCGGCATCATTCCCGTGGTTCACGCGCTGATTGAAAAAGGCGCAGCCCTTGGAACGGTGCTGGCCTTTATGATGTCTGTGATCGCGCTCTCGCTGCCTGAAATGGTGATCCTTCGGAAAGTGTTAAAACCTGCGCTGATTGCAACCTTTATCGGCGTTGTGGGTATTGGAATTCTGATTGTCGGATATCTGTTTAACCTGCTGATATAGTGGAACGCAAATGACCGGACCGAATAACATCACCAACGAAAGTCCGGATTGGACCACCGGGCGGAAACTGAAAATTCTTTTTTTATGTACCGGCAACACCTGCCGGAGCCAGATGGCCGAAGGACTGACGCGGCACCTGAAATCGGACCTTATCGAGCCGTATTCCGCCGGCGTGGATCCCGGCGTGATGAATTCCCGCGCTGTCAAGAGCATGGTGGAAATCGGCATCGATATTTCAGGCGGCACGCCAAAGACCATTGAAGGCCTTGGCCACATCGCCTTTGATTACGTGATCACGCTGTGCGATCACGCCAATGAATCCTGTCCGCTGTTTCCGGGGAAAACAAAAAGACTCCACTGGGGCTTTGAAGATCCGCCCAAACTGGCTGAAAACGCGACAACCGATGAGGAAGCCATGAGCCACTACCACAGGGTGCGTGATGAAATCAGGGCTTTTGTGGATAAGCTCCCACATGTCCTCTACGATTGAATTGTTTTAACGTGAAGGGTTACTTGATTTTTTCATTGTTGGGTACAAGCGATCGCTGGTTCATGACCATGTAGACAAAGAAGAAATAACACCTGAAAGGAGATTGTGATGGAAATCAAAGTCCTGGGTCCTGGCTGCAGCAAATGCCACCAGACGGAAAAAGTACTTATGGAAGCCATCGCGGATGCCGGAATATCCGCCGATGTTGAAAAAGTGACGGATATGATGAAAATCGCCGGCTATGGCGTGTTCGGCACCCCCGCTGTGGTAGTAAACGGCGAGGTCAAGAGCGTTGGCAAGATTCCCAAGAAAGACGAAATCAAAAAATGGCTGGCTGCGGCAAAATAACAGGATAAATCATGAAAAACCATTCCATGAAGACACTGCCTGGATTTGTTATCGTCGCAGGTCTGCTCTTTTTTCTTTTCAGTTTTCTACATACCCCGTTTTTTCCAGCTTTGGCTTCATCTGCATCGCAAGCGGCGGAAAGCAGCAAAGAAATCCCGGCCAAGGGAATGGTCACCATGGTGGATCTGGGCGCAAAAAAATGCGTTCCCTGCAAAATGATGGCGCCCATCATGGAAAAAGTGGAAAAAGCGTATCAGGGAAGAGCCGTTATTCATTTCTATGATGTCTGGGAAGATCGGGAACCGGCCACACGGTTCGGCATTCGGGGCATTCCCACCCAGATTTTCTTCGACAAGGACTCCAAGGAAGTTTATCGGCATGTAGGGTTTATGAGTGAAGAAGACATTGTCAGCCAGCTTACCAAAATGGGCGTAAAGTAAGCCAGTCACCGGGATATATCATGATCGAATCTTTTTTTCTGACAGTGAACCAGTGGATGACGGGCGGCGCGTCCCTGGCCTTTGTGGGATGTTTTGTGTGGGGAATGGTGAGCGTGCTTTTCAGCCCCTGCCACCTGGCCTCCATTCCGCTGATGGTCGCCTATGTCGGGGGCCAGAAGGAGCAGCCCAAACCTCGGCAGGCCATGCAGTATTCGGTTGCATTCACCACCGGGCTATTTATCAGTATTGCCGCGATCGGCGTCATCTGCGCGCTTTTTGGCCGCATGTATGGCGATGTGGGCAATTACTGGCAGATAATGGTTGGCCTGGTGCTGATCTGGGTCAGCTTTGGCATGTTCGGGGTTAAAGGATGCTCCATGGACGGCGGTTTTCTCTACCGCCTGAATTTCAAGGGACTCTGGGGCGCGCTTTGTCTGGGTGCAGCCTACGGAACGCTTTCCGGCTCCTGCACCTTCGGCTTTATCGCACCGATTCTGGCCGTTATTACGGTTCAGCAACAGGTTGCCAGCGGTGTTCTGATGATCCTGCTGTTTGCCATCGGGCACTGCATTCCCATCGTGATCGCCGGAAGCTCGACAGCGCTGGTGCGCCGCATTCTGGAAAACAGCGCCTGGCAGGGCGCCGGAAACTGGTTTCGAAAAGGCGCCGGCGCCCTGATCGGCTTACTGGGACTTTACTTTATCCTGACGCCTCTGGTTTCATAAAGGGAGAGGTGTCTCCACTGTCTTTGGTTGCGGCGAAAACAGAAATTATTTATACATCTCTTCTATCTCTTTGGCATATTTTGTATTGATGACTCTGCGCTTGAGCTTCATGGTCGGGGTTAACTCCTCCCCTTCAACACTAAATTCATTGGGCAGGATGGTGAATTTTTTAATGGCCTGAACCCTTGCAAACGTGGCATTTACAGCATCGAGTTTTTGCTGAACATAGGCTCTGAATTTCGGGCATATGGCAGCTTCGGTCATGTTTCTGGCCGGACTGCCGGCATTTTTAAGCTCCTGGTCGAGCCTTTCCGGATTCAGCGTGAATAAAGCTGTCATATATTGCCGGCGATCGCCGATAACAACCACATTGGCGACAACTGGAATTGATTTAAGGTTTGCCTCCAGAAACTGGGGGGAAATGTTTTCGCCGCCCGCAGTAATAATCAATTCCTTTTTCCGATCCGTGATTTTCAAGAAACCTTTATCATCAATTTTCCCGACATCGCCTGAATGCAGCCATCCGTCTTTATCTAGGGTTTCGGCAGTTGCCGCATCGTTTTTAAAATAGCCTTTGAATACATGCCGGCCTTTCATCAAGACCTCTCCGTCTTCAGCAATTTTTATGTTTGTGCCGGGAACGGCCGGTCCAGCCCACCCGGTTCGATATTTAAAAGGCTCCGGCAGGGACACGGTTCCAGGGCCTGTGCATTCACTCATCCCGTAAATTTCCGTCAACGGAAGTCCAAGGCTAAGAAAGAATTCAAGCGAGTCCATGGAGATCGGCGCCGCAGTGGAAATGAACAATCTGCAACGGTCAAATCCCAATTTTTCTCTTACCTTTGAAAAGACAAGTTTATCGGCCAGACCGTAAAAAAATGGCTTCGGTTTTCCTTCCTGCCCGGCATAGCCTCCGGCAAGGCCTTGTTTACGCGCCCATGCAGCAATTTTTTTCTTCAACGGAGGGTTTTTAGCTCCAGCAGTCATCATCTTGGCTTGAATTTTCTCCCATACGCGAGGGACACCGAAGAAAAGAGTAGGCCTTACTTCAGCCAGATTTTCACCCAGTTTATCAAGGCTTTCCGCAAACCAGATTGTGCATCCCGTATGATATGGAGCGTGAAGACTGATATCCTGCTCGGCAATATGGCTTAACGGAAGATAGCTGATAACCTGATCCTCATGATTCCATTTAATCATATTGATTACTTGCTGCGCTGTCCAGGTAATATTGTCATGGGTGATCATAACCCCCTTGGGATTGCCGGTGGTTCCGGAAGTATAGATCAGCGTACAGCAGTCATCCGGCTTCTGAGCCTGGATCCTTTCTTCAAGCTCTTTGTTCGAAATTTTTTCCGATAGCTCCGGCAATTCATCCCAGGCATGAACCATATCATCCGGATCAGATCCGTTCATCAGCACAATGGCTTTCAATTCAGGCAACTGATCCTTGTTTTTTTTTATTTTTGCCAGTTGTTCTGTGTTTTCAACCACCATAATGTTTGCTTCACTATGGGAAGCGATATAATGGCATTGTTCGGGACTGCTGGTCGTGTATATGCCGCCAGGAACTGCGCCGGCAAACACACCTGCAAGATCGCTGATAAACCACTGAGGACAATTGTTTCCAAGGATGTTGACAGCCTTGCCCTTCTCAAGTCCCAACGCCATAAACGCGCGCGCTGTTATCCTGACCTGTTGATAATAGTCTTTCCAGGTTGTTTCTTGCCATTGCCCCCCTGTTTTGAACTTTAGCGCCACCCTGTCTCCAAATTTGTCGGCGGTTTCTTTGAATGCCTCCATAATCGTTTTTTTCATATGCCCTCCTTTCTTTCATCTGTTGGTGATAAATTAGAAAGAGACAGCTATTTTTATTTGAGTTGTTCCCACAACTCAACGATTCATCGATGCTGGATCAAACATGGAGTCGAAGGATGAAACCATCGCATGAAAGGCAATCCAATTTGGGGAAAACGATGATTTCAGATAGTTTTGAGTCTGCATCGAACCGGCATTGACCGCATCACGATAGTCAGTCGACTGCAAATGGCGCATGGCCTGCCAGTAATAAGGAAACGTGTCATCGGTGATATCGCCCATGTTGCTTACAGAATAATACTGCATATGCTTGTCACGCAACATCTTATTTGTATCCAAATTAAACCAGATCGAATATAGCCAGGGCGCAGTCATTTCCGGAACGCCATAAGCCGTTTCAAAGGCATATTCTGTCTGCCAGTCATTTCTCTGATGCGCCAAATCGAGATAGGCCGTTTCTTCATTCAGGATTGTAAAAGAGGCGGAATCGACCGACAGAATTTTGTATCCCGGATTATTATCATAAACCGGTGAAACAGCCGGCACTGTCCGTATGAATGTAATGGGAAGATCGTCATTCTGTTTTGAAAATACCATCCGGAAGTCATCCCGATGGATATGCCCGGCCAGTATGGCAGTCACATGCTGGCCATCCCTACCCAATATTTCAAGCAATCTTTCCAGATAACGATCCTTGAGCAACTGAACGACATCAGTGATTAGCGGGCCGGTATTGGCCGCGATTGTTGCAAAAACATCCACGCCGGGTGGGATATGAAGCAATATCCATGAGTTGATGCCGGGTTCCGACTGCAATGTTTCCTCAAGCCAGTCCAGTTGCATCATGCCGGAATCGGGATTTGTTTCCGGATAACGGGAGCTGAGAAAAATGGCATTCAGCATGATCAGCCTGTTTTGGTTATCTCCAGGCAATATGGCGGAATAGCCGCCTGATGATGGATACGTGGCCATGAATCGCCGCTGGTTGATTTCATCTTTAATCAATGAGGTACTAAAGAGTTCGGCCGTCGCGCTTAAAAAACGATCTCCAGATGAGATGAGATAATCTCCGGCATAGCTGTCATTATTTCCTAAACAGAAATGGACAGGCGTGTCCGGAAAATAGAATGCATAGCGGCCGACAATATAGGCAAGTGTCTTGTCGATAAATTTCTGAAGGCCATCCAATGAATTATCTCCCGTGGTAGCCTGGTAGGTCTGATTGAATTTATGCATGAGAAAATCGCCGGCAAACAAGATAATATCGGGATGCGCCTGCCGACGTTTGAGATCCATCAGCGTTGATTCCAGCAAGATCCGGTTTGACTCCTGCCCCAATGCCGGAAAAGATGAATGGGCTGATGATCCGGCCATAATATCATCCCACTTGGTTGACGGCTGCGCCACCAACTGATCGATAATGTTCGGATCGATAAATGGATTGAAATGAAGATCAGAAAACCATAAAAACTTCAAAGATGACCCTGTGTCACCGTTTTCTGAGGGGCTGCATGCTACAACAGCCATTATTATAGCCGTCAGACATACCCACATTCGAATGCGTCGCGCTTTATGAAAAGGAATCAAATCGAGCCTCGATGTTTTTTTGGATGGCCAGAATCCTGCGCAAATGATTCGGTACAGTATCCATGTTGTTGAGAAATTCTATATCACTCTGTATGAATATCAGAGAGTTAAGTCAACAAGAATATCTTCAGCCCAAAAAAACATACTGCTGATCGAGAAAATCTTATAGGTTGGTGCGTGATCGGCCATCATAGAGCATCACAGTGCGGAGAGACAACAAAACCCGGTCATTTCTGTTCAGTAGATGTTTTTTCACCCCTTGGGTTAGATTTTTTTAATCCTGCCTGATGCACTTTTGTTATTGTTTCTTTTTCATTAACTCACAAAAGGTTTTGATTAATCGATCAGATGGATTCAGTTTTGATAATAACAGCAAAGTGCGGTATATCAAAACAATTGGTTTATGGATGCGGCGGCGAGATCTGGGCAATGGTGGTACCATACACAACAAACGATCCATGTTAATCATTTCGAATCAGTTAACTGAAATCCGACCCACAAATTCATGAAGCCATAACTCAGAAAGGAGGTATTTATGTATAAAACGATATTGGTTCCATTGGATGGTTCTCGCAGAGCCGAAGGCATTTTCCCGCATGTTGAAAAACTGGCCCTGGAGTTCAAGTCAAAAGTTATTTTCATTCAAGTTTTGTCCCTTTCTGAAATCTCCAATCAAATCGCTATGTATCAAGGTCATGTGGATGATATTAAACGTATAAAAGAAGAAATCAACGTTTATCTGGCCAGCGTTCAGGATTATTTTCAAAAAAAGGGAATTGAGGCCAGTAGTGTTGTCGAACATGGGGCTCTGGTGGAAACCATCATCTCTGTTGCCCAGAGGGAAAATGTGGACATGATTGCTATCGCCAGCCATGGCAGGAGTGGGTTATCCCGGGTATTTTATGGTAGCGTGGCAGCCGGTATTTTGCAGAAAATCGATCGACCCTTATTGGTTATCCGAACCCGAAACATATAATTCTATGAGCCAATTTCAAAACTCTCCGGTTCCATCCTTCAAAAGAAGGGCCGGGAGTGATTTTTGTCATCAAACGTATGGTGAATGTCAAAAAGTCCATAGATGAGCTTTGATATGCCTCAAAATGGCGATTTTTGGCAACACATCTCCATTCGTTTTTTTAACGCTTTGTATTTAATGTATATTCTACGTTCTTTGTCATAAAAGCAACCGGAATAACTGCATTGCTGTAATTGATATGATTCCAAACATCAGGTGGGCCATCACCTTACTGGCTCCTTTTACCCTGATAGTACGGCCGCCATAATTGTCCTTGAGATTGGAATTGATTCTCTCGGCACTGCTTCTTTGCTTAAAGCGGGACTTGGTTGCCGGATCCATATGGATCTTTTCTCCGCGCCTTGGGTTATTATCAATGATCGGTCTATGTCCCAATGATTTGCTAAATTCGTGAATTGTCGGTGAATCATAAGCAGCATCCATTAAATCATATAGGCTGGTAACCCGTTGGCTGCTCATCTGCGAAAGCGGAATCGCCACCTGGGAGTCATGCAGTGACGCTGATGAGAGAACAGCACTGATCGGAATATCTCCATCGATGCAATCAAGGTGAAGTTTATAGCCGATCCAGGTTTCCTTGTACCCTTTGCTGTTCTTTTTGGTGCCAACGTTACAGTGGTTCGGTAAGTCTTTTAAATTTTCTTCCAGACTTCTTTTGGCTTGGAGCTCCACACGCTTGGATTGTTTGGGAGCAGGAATCTGGCCCTTACGGGGACGACCGCGTCTGCCTTTAGGCTTGGGTGCAGCATCCGATGCTGATGCTTTGAGCGGTTTCTCACGCGATTCTATGGCTGTGGCATCCCGGCTTATATGGCCGGCAAGCCTTTGCCCACAATGCTTTTTAACCATTGCTTCGTGAATTTTTTGAGGCAGACTGTGCGTTGCAAACTCTGTAAAGGCCCGAGAGAACGTTGCGCTGGATGGAATCTGGCTTGAAAGTTCCCATCCGCACAGCCTCCTGATATTCTTGCAGCCTCTCAGATATTCGATAAGAATATCAGTCGTTTCAAACTTATAAACGGACTTTGCGACAAAGGCTTTTGCCATGCTGGTGCGGCTTTTTTTCTTTCGCCCGAATCCTTGCCATCGAAATTCCTTCATGTGGCTTGGCAAATCGAGCAAGGAAACAACCTGCACAAATTCCCGCTCTTTTTCTGAAAGTGGATCAAGTTCTTGCTCTAACCATGGAAAAAGTTGCAATTGTATGGTATTCCAGATGTCAAAGAGAGTGCTCATATTATCGTCCTTTTCTTGGTTTGGGGAAATCAAAAATTAGGGTGATAATAGAGCACTTTCTTAATTAAATCAAGATATTAAATAACATTTTAGGGTAATTTCAAAAAAATAATTCGTGTGATCCAAGACTTTTGAAATTACCTCCTATATTTGATAATTATAAGCTGATAAAATCGTTTCCGGCGGGTTCAAATTTTGAAAAACATTGGCTGTTTTCGCTGCTAATTCATAACAGCTTTTTTAAAAGTTAGAACTTCTGAAATGCTTTGACACCCGCCGCGACTGGTGATACTCAAAATAAATCGAAAATAAATGTTGTCTCAATTCTTTATAAATTCATACATTATATACTATTAGATTCATTGTACTTTTGCTTCTAAATCTTAGCTATAAGGAGGTCGCAATGATTTTTAGAAAAATGATGGTTCCGTTGATGGTGTATCTATTTATTATGGGACAATCCGTAACAACACATGCTGGATGTATTGAAGACTGGCTGAGCAGCAATTTCCCTCAAGGTAATATTACATCTCAGCGGGTCACGGATTTCAACATCATCTCCGATTGGCTACAGCAGGCTTTACCGGATATTTTATTCCCATCCACCGTTTCCTTAGTGGACGGACCCCTTATCTATCGGTACTATTCAGGTACAAATACATTTTTGGGTGCGCTGCAAAGCCACGAACTGAAGTTTTTCTATCTTGGGCCGTTGTCGAATTACTGCGTTTTAGATCTTGGGGCTTTAGGAGATTGGTTAGCACTGGTGCCGATCAACGGACAGATATCTGGCATCATCAATCAAAATGCCTATGACAGTTCTCAGTCCACCACTTCTATTTCCATTAATCGTATGTGTAGCAACTTAGATGATTTCCTCGAATTGCAAAGCCTGATAGCGGATAAACCTCAAGGCGCGGTGGCAATGATGATTCTGGCCATGGCGATTTATCAGCAGGATCCAATTGTCGGGAAAATGTGTTTAACGGCTGCCAGCACTGACCCCCTGATATCACCATCAACAGCTCAGGGAAGTTATAACGGATACATCATCACCAATATCAGCAGGTTGACAGAGAACCTCAATACCTATCCGCACCTTCCATTTATTTATTTCAGTGGCGCATCCCCAACGAATGCTTACACACCATTGGCACCGCCGTACGTACTAGATATGTCTACCAACCCCTACAGCTATTCCCAAGGAGGCGATGGACTTGTCAGAATCAAACTGTTCGTACAAACCCTCGGAGCTGACAGTGCCAGGCCAGCCACCGTGAAAAAAGTGGGAAATATCTATAAAATTACTGAATTCAGTTCCCTTTACCTTGCATACAAGTCGGTCCAGTAATACTGTTGCGCATCACCCTTATTGGCATCTTCGGCAATACTCTGGCCATGACTCACTCCCTGCCCCTCTATAGGAGAGGGAACAGGGAGCCCTGTTCTTGAGGAAACCCGGCTCTCCTCAAATCTCTTTTTCGCTGACAGCTCGGTTCTTTCCGGTCCGCTTGGCTTGGTACATCGCCATGTCCGCACGATCAATAAAAGCATCCGGGGTGTTTTCTCTTTCTAAGCTCGTTGACGCCAATGCTGACTGTAAAACAGATACGATCATCCGGCCGCAGAGCATCCACCATGAACTGTTTTAGGGCTAACTATCTGCAGAATGATTGGGCCCGGCTCAATGCCTTCCTGAGATTGATTCCCGGCTGGAGAATCGCAAACTCCTATCCCCTGTAAGAGCGACAAAATCATCTATTCGAAACATGGTTTTACATTCCTGAACAAAACATTTCAGGACGCGACCCCCCACAATATGGCCGTAAATGTCATTGATATGTTTGAAATCATCTCAAGGTCTCACATCATCAGATATATCTGGCTCCAGACGATGCCGCTGCGTTTCACAACCCATTTCATCCGGGTATCGAATTTCTTGCGGTTTTTTACGCATGCAAAGCATGCAAAAACCTAACCGGACATTACTGGTTCAGAATATGAAAAACATAATAATTCGGAAGTATATTGAATTTGCAGTCAAGGAAAACCAGAGCATTTCTGATCTGCTTGACTTTCTGGCGGGAACGTCTGTTGATGCCCTGACCGAGTATTGTTTTGAAAATAATATCCTTCCCGATCAAGACCCTGCTATATGCAAAGAGGCATCAAAGGAAATCAGGGACCGAGTTATTGATTTTCGACAAGAAGTTGCTACACTGGCCCACAGAACATTCGGTGCAAAGTATGACCCTTAATTCATATCATCAGGGCCTGTTGATGGTTGAGCGATTATATTCGTTTCCAGTTCAGCGTCAATTTACTCTGGCACCTGCAGCCTTCAAAATTTGTCACAATGTCATTATGACCTTCGTGGGTCGCTATCCACAAAGCTGTAACTCCGCCATTTGTCTTCGCGTTCACGTCAGCACCCTTCGCAAGGCAGTTTTATTTATATTGCTTCAAAATTGCCTTTTTCGGTTGAATCTACGAAGTCGCAGTGATTTGCCGCCGTCTATAAAACTTATTTTCGTCAGTGGTTTGTCGATAAATCCCGAATAGAACTTTGAGACTATTTTGGAGTACACCACAGCCTCATAGACCTCGTCGGCCTCCGCTCACTGTGATCACAGCTATAATTATCAGAGATTTTCGTACCCAGTTCGTGGTTCTTCTTTACAATCAGTTGGGGGGACCTGTCTGTGGGTTTGCATTCGGTACCACTTTCATCCATCCGGACGGACAACTCGATATATAAGGGTAATACCCTTTTGGATTTTCACAGTAATACCAGTAATAATCGTCCTGCTGCTGCGGCTGCTCATATACCTGATCCTGCTGGACAACCGTGGGCGACTGTGGATAATAATTGTAGGGATACCATGGCAGCCCAGCTACGGCCAAAGCGCCCCAATATATTCCTGGCCACCACCCTCCGTAATACCCGCGTCCCCACCCCCTGTAATACCCACGTCCTGGCGCTCCGTAATACCCACGCCCTGGCGCTCCGTAATACCCACGCCCTTGTCCTCCGTAATACCCACGCCCTTGCCCTCCGTGATTCCCTTGCCCTGGCGCTCCGTAAAAACCACGCCCTTGCCCTCCGTGATTCCCCGGACTGCCGGCCTGCGCGCTTCCAGCCATCAGGCCAATGACAAACAATATAGTCAGAAAAATCAATTCGATCTTTTTCATAACTTCACCTCTTGATCATTCATTAGCAAGTCGTAATTGGAACAACGCAATATTAACTTAGCATAAACTGCGATAAATAATTTTTCGAGCACCGAAACCGGTTTCACAATTGAATACGGAATGATTACTTCTGTTAATCCGGTTAATTAATATCCAGAGCTGGCTACTAATTATTCATACCGATTTGAGACATATCATTCTCCGGTGACATTAACCCTACAACTTTAATTGGCAACAATAACAGGATATATTGTGTTTATTCACAAACTCATTTGCATTAGCCAATATCTAATTACAATATAAGCATTAATACGAACAATGACATCATGCTCACCATAAATCTTCCACTTCTGCTCATACCTCTCAAACACAGCAACAAGGGACTCGATCGATTGTTGTCCGATACCAGACGGAGCAATTGCATGACAGGGGATCTCCCATTAATATTGGGTTTTTGTAGCGGATTACAAGATGGTTGGAAGCGTTAGGGGCGCTGGGCGATATTTCATGTTTTCTGGTAAAATATTGGAAATTGGCCTGGCGCTGGAGATGGTTTGAGATGGCGGAGGCGATAATGGGAGCTTCCAAAATTTTATTGACCTTGGAAGATCTTGCCGGTACAGAACAATACGAAATATCCATAATCAATTTTTATATACCTCGTATCCAAAACGCCGATGGAGGAAATGTGAACAAGCTGGAATTAATATCCGCACTGAAAAAAGAGACTGATATATCCAAAGCAGAAGCTGCAATCGTCGTTGATCTTTTTTTCGATAATATGACTGATGTCCTTGCCCGCGGAGACCGGGTGGAGATCAGGGGATTATGCAGTTTTTATATCAAAGAATACGACAGTTATGTCGGCAGAAATCCGAAAACTGGAGAGAGGGTAACAATCAAGCCCAAGAAATTGCCTTTCTTTAAAGCAGGCAAGGAACTGAAGGAAAGGGTGAATCGATAGGAAAGAAAATAGGCCAGATTATTATCTGATATCATATCCATATTTCTTGAACCATTTCGTCAATTTTGAATATAGATCTATTATCGAGGCAGCGTTGATTACATGCTCTTCCGGTGGCATTGGTGCAGCATATGGCCGTGTTCCAGTAAATTTCAAGGAAATCTCAACAGGATTTTTGCCTGAATCCTTGATTCGTATTATTGTCTTGTAATCCAAATAATCATCAGATTTTGGATGGTAATATTTTATCGTTAAGATCCAATTTTCTTCATATATTATTGTCGGAATAGGCGATTTCTTCATTCTTCTTTTTTATCCATTACCTTAATGGATATTTATGGTGTGACAATCAACCTGTTATCCACTTGGTATTGGTTTCGTCCATAGCCACTTCAGATCGTCATGTACGTTGTTTTCACGGTTTCTTTACCATATTTTCTTTCAAGTCGTCTGACAATAAAATGCCCACGTGCCATATCCTGAAAATGATCAATAAATATCGTATTGATAAGCGCCCCTCCAGCTGCTCCAATAAAAGGAATGGCTTGAGCTGTCACTTTCTCTGAAACCTGGATACCAAATCGCTCTGCAACGATGATCAACAGTCGGACAATTGCAGGAGCACTTTCTTCAGCAAATCCTTTTTCAACTATGTATTCCGCGGCTTCTGTTACTGATTTTGCCAATATTGCTCGAATGGCGAAATATCCAGATTCTGATGCATTATCACTTTTATTTGACCCACCTAAAGCAAACACCTCAATGCAAGCAAGCTGGGACGTGGCATTGCTGATGATTTCCCCTTCACTTCTGGCTATATCGGCAATGGATCGCAACATGATTGTGGTTGATATGGGTAACTCGACTGCCAATGCAGGCAATCCGAAGAATCCTCCGATGCCACCTGATGCTGCAACCGCCAGTTTATGCCAGGTATTTGATGCTTTCTCATGAGAGGCATCTTTCATAGTGAAAACAGCTATGTTAATCGCCTTGAATAAAGCTGCCTGGGTTATTTCACCAACCTTCACATTCCAATTGGCAGGTAGATATTCAAAACCTTTTTCAATCGGAGTGCCAATAAAATTGGTGATCTTTGCTGCAAGACCTGGGTTTTCCAGCAGCGTCTTTGCAATTTTTAAATCTGATAAATCTGATGGTTCAAATGTCATCAATCTCACTTATTCAACGGTTCAACGATTCACGATCTAGTTATTTTGGACCAGAACTGCTCCAACCTCTATCGCCAATCCCCGTTATCCGGTGGAAGACCAGTTATCATGAGCAATACGCTACAATTATCAATTATTTAAATCGATCACGATTTTATATACGCGTTCAAGCCAATCGTAACCGGCTTTCCATCAATCTCTACCGCAGTTACGACATTCGCCCTGGTTCTTGCAACAACAAGCGTCTTACCGGATGATGATGATGTAGGCTTTTCCAGATCGATTTCGATATAGAGCTTATTGTTCTTGATTGCAACGTTCATAGCCATGATTTTCTTCTCCGATAACTGGTTTTCCTTTACCTGGTTGGTAATGTCAGAGAGGGTGAAGAATCTATCGTTATTTTCAAGAATTATTTTCTCATCCGTCGGCGTTTTGCTGAATCTTTGGAGTCCTTCGAATTATTGATCCTATTGCAATACCCAAAAGAAGACAAAGCAAACCAACTGCTGCAGATATGCCCATCCACAGAACACGAGAGCTTTCTGCTTTTGCTGTATTTTGTTGAGCCAATTCTTTATCTTTTTGTACGGACTCCTTCATCTGCCTCTCATATTGAAGTTGATCTTCAAGTTCACTTATTTTTGCTTGTGCGTCTTCCATCATCTGCCTCTCAACCTGGAGTTGCTTTTCAAGATTATTTATTTTTGTTTGCTCATTGTTTTTCCAAGGACGAAGAGGGAAAGGCCAAATAGCCCAACTATTTGAAGCCAAGAATATCGAACAAATTGAAATGACCATCATAACAATAAATATTTTTTTCATTATTCCCGTCGTTCCATAACTGATTAATTTAATTTAATTGACAAGTAATCCGATCCGTCTATTTGTATACATCCCTGAGAATCGCCGTGCATTATAACCTGATATGGCATTCTTCCCGGCCTTGGTCAACCGACAACCCCAGACTATGTCCATTGCCGGTCCCTTGCAATATATATTTGCTGTTTATGGCTGCGGCAAGATCTGGGTGATGCTGTAAATGAGGTTCCGAGATGAGAGCCAAAGAAAGTGCCGGAGCAGGTGGTTGTTTGCTCTGGAGGCGGCGGAACTTAAAAAGGTATTCTACCACAGATTCACTGAATCACTTCCCGGATCTTCGGCGCTACAAAAATATTTCAAGAATCAATATTTCAAAATAAGATTATCTTTTCCGAAGAACAAAATAATTTACCTGGGCCACGGCTACATGTTTTTCTTTTTCTTCATAGAGATCAACTGCCATTGGGCTGAGGGTGCGACCAAATTTAATTACTTTGGCCCTGGCGATAAGGTCTGTCAGGCAAGGAAATAGGAACCTTATATTCATATCTGTGGTGGTCATTTTGACATCAGACCCAGTAAGTGTCATAAGGGCAAAGGCGGCAGCGGAATCAGCAACAGTCATTAACAACCCGCCATGGAAAGAATCATATATTCCATCGTACATTTTCTTTCGCGGTGCCCTCAATTCACAATATCCGGCTTTTATGTCTGTCACCTGCAGCTTCATGGTTTCCATGATTGGAATTTTGTAAACCCTTTCAAAAAGACTATCTCGAAATGCCTTATCAAGTTCAGATCCGATTTCTTGTATTTTCATAACGATCAATCCTTATTCTTCACAAATGGTATGTATTCCCTATGTATTTTATGGGATCGCGCCCGTCAACGGTATTTGTATCAAGTTGTGATCATTGATATTTCATATTCTTACGTGTAACCGATTAATAAAGTTTGACATTTAACCCGTCTTTTACATGTTGCAAAGGCCATTCAACACCGAAAACTCGATCGCAGCAAGATGATGGCTTGATCTCCACAAGATAGAAGAAATCCAACATATTTTTCTGAAGAACATCAGAACTGCAATCCTTCCTTATAGCAAATTTGTTTTTTCTTTTTCATTGACTCACAAAAGGAATTTTTCTATGTGTTCAATGATATTTTGTGCGACGAATAGCAAACTATCTGAAACCTTATAAATAAAAGGAGAAAACCGTGAAGATTCTCAAAAGTGTATTGGTTATTGCAGCTTTCCTGATGATAACGAGCCAGACATACGCGGTGGAGTTTGGAGAGAATTCATGGAAGCTTGATAATCCTTATATGAATATTCAGGTAGTCCCCATTGGTTCAGCTCTGATTTCTACTGGTTATGGGACCAAAGCACTCATTTACATTTCTACCAACATTTTGGTGACTGAGATCGTCGATGGTGTTAAATGCGTGAGGGTCCATTCAATGCGGACGGAAAAAACCAATTTTTCAGAACTTTGGCTTGCACAAGATATGTCCAGTAACGTCTACGTTTTGAAATTCTGGGACGTAGAGGATCCTGCGCCCGTTGTTCTGGGAAAAAACAAGGCTGCTCTTTTTATGCCAAACAACCCGAAGGTTGGGGACACGATTGAGGGTGACAAAACTATCACTGAAGTCGGCGTGACTGTCCCAATGCTAAGCACGGGACTTGGGCCGTTTACAAATTGTCTGAAAACCGTCGAACCTGATGGGGATATAGTTTATTTTGCACCTGACTTGGGTCAAGTGAAAAAAGAATACCTTAGAGAAGTGGGCGGATATGAACTGCAAGAGATTATCCTTGGGGCAAGCGCATCCGATGGCGGCTCGACCATTGATAACACGTTGAAAATTACCATGCCTAATCTGATATACAACGGGGCGAAATTGGATCTCACCGTCGTCCTGGAGAGCTATCAGAATATTGCAGATCCTTACGGCTTTTACTGGAAGCTGA
>CAWKLD010000016.1:82500-258076 GCA_963850225.1 uncultured delta proteobacterium | reverse complement strand
CGTCAAAAAAAGACCGCGAACCCGGGTGCTGATTGTTGGCGGTGGTGAATATCTCATTGCCTATCAAAGACAGGTGCCGCCGAAGAGGGGGCAACCGCCAATTTTGAGTTTACCGGGTATGTTCCCTATGGAAAATTGCCGGAATATTACCAGCAAATGTCGATATTTGTGGCTCCGGTATGGAAAGAGAGTTTCGGGCAGGTATCGCCGTTTGCCATGAGCATGAAAATTCCGGTCGCAGGGTACCGGATCGGTGCCTTGTCTGAAATACTGGGGAGCGAGGATCTTCTGGCAACCCGGCCGGACGAATTGGCGGACATTATCGTGGATTTGCTGGAAGACAGAGAACGAAGAATCGAAATCGGTCGCAATAATCATTTGCGGGTTCGCGAGCGTTTTTCAGTTGAGGCCATGGTTGCAGCTTATGACCGGATTTATGAACGGTTGCTTCAGGAGCATGAAACCGGTGGTGCGGCATGAAACCATTAAACATTCTGTTGCCCGTACATGTTTTTTTCCCGGATCATTTCTACGGGACCGAAACCTATACCCTGGAGCTGGCCCAGAGTTTGAAAAGCATGGGGCATAACCCTACGATTCTAACGGCTATTCTTTACGGGGAAAAAAGTCCCGGAGGCGACAGGTTTACTTATGAATATGGCGGGTTGACCGTCGATTGCATTGATTTAAATACCCAGCCGCTAAAAAATTTCAAACAATTGTATTCCCGTCCGGATTTATATCCGGTGTTAAAGGACATTCTCCAACAAAGAAAGCCAGACATCGTTCATGTTGCGCATCTGATGGGGCATACCGCCGTGCTTTTGGAAGTCATTCGGGATCTGAAACTTCCTGTGGTTGCCACGTTGACCGATTTCTACGGCATTTGTCCCAACAGCAAACTCATTTCGTATGATGGCAGTCTTTGTACGGGGCCAAACCCTCGTTCCACCAATTGCCTTTCCTGTTACATCAGGGAACATGATTATGAGTTTACAAGCCCGAAAATTATGGCAAGCCTCATCCAAAATGATCTGACGCTGCCATGGGTTTCATCCTTGCTGCCCTATATTGCCGCTCTGCCTCGGTTTGCCCAGTCACCGGTCCGCGGCAGCATACGGGATGCGATTGAGCGAATTGATTATGTAAGGGCATTGTACAAGATATACGCGCGCATGATCACACCAACGGATTTGTTGCATGAAGCCTATGTAAAGAACCGTTTTTATCCGGAAAAACTAAAGAAAATCAATTTCGGCATCAATCAGGACATGGTTAAAACATATCGCCATGCCATGGCGGAAGTCCCTTCATCCATAAAATTCGGCTACATTGGTCAGATCACTTCCCATAAGGGCGTTGATTTGTTAATTAAGGCATTTTCAGGCCTTAATGGAAAACAGGCGTCCCTTTCCATTTATGGTTCCAAAGATCAGGACGCGGCATATATGTCGGAACTGAACCAACTGTCCGGTGGGCGGGGCGCCATTGATTTTAAGGATACCTTCCCCAAAGATCAATTGGGAAAGGTGCTTTCTGAAATTGATGTGCTGGTTATCCCCTCACGCTGGTATGAAAACAGCCCATTGGTACTTTTGTACGCACTGGCAACAAAAACCCCGGTCATCGTAACGGACATGAAGGGCATGAGCGAATTTGTCCGGAATGGCGTTAACGGTTTTACATTCAAAAAGGACAACGCGGCACATTTGGGTCAAATCATGCAGCAAATAGTTGATAATCCGGCAGCGCTTCTCCAGCTTTCAAAAAATGCCGACTATGCCAAGGATATCATGGATCACGCCGGCGAAGTTCTCGATATTTATCAAACTGTATTGGCGGGATGATGGTCTGGGGCAACCGGGGTATTCTTAAGTCGGTGAACTTGAGTCGATTTTATCCGACGACAACAATCTTCTCATGTGTGCATATGGTTCCATCTGCTGAGCCCTTTTTGTGTTGCGGGGGAGCCTGAATCAGGCAATATCGGCATACTCTGAGTCGAAATATTGAACACAGTGGGCAGGCTGAAGTCATTTTTTTCTTGCAATGATTTCACAGTTGGGGTATCAGAAAGCCGGAGTAATAAATCATTAACCCTTGCTCCATGTCAGTTTTTACAGTTGAAAATGTTAAATTCCTTTTGGAAAAAAGGATATTTGTATGAATTTATCCTTGACACGGCTAAAGAAAAATGCTTATAGCTAAAGGAAATATAATTGATTTTTAAGCTGATACGCTCTTTTACATATCTGTTGGTTTTTCTGGCGGTGGGTGCAAGTTTCAGTATGCCGGTTATGGCAGATGTGATTGCACGGGGAGATGGATTCGTGATCGACTCCAGTGATATAGAGGAGCAAAAAGCCTTTTTTTCAGAAAAGGGGTTTGAGTCCACCGATGCGGAGCATCTCAATGCAGTCCTTAAAATGCGGTTGTTTGCCCTTGAAGCTAAGGACTCGGGACTGACCAGCGGCCTGCCTGAGGTCACAGGTCCTTATAAGCATGAAACGCTGCAGGAATATTACAGCCTGTTTATGATTTATAACCAGCATCTATTGGAAACGTACCCGGTCAGTGAAGACGCCATACAATCCTATTATCTTTCATATCCGGAAAAATTTCGGCTCAACAAAGAGGGTGAAAAAGAAGACGGCCAAAAGCAGAACGTATGGGTTTTGGATGAAGGCATTAAAAGCTGGATACGAAACAAAATCGTTTTTTCCAAAAAAGCGGCCATCATCGAAGATGAATTTGAGCGGCTTAAAACAAAATATCACGTGGTTATGAACCAGTAGAAAGGCAGATTTGGGTGAACAGATTTTTCAGGTTTCGGTATCACGCGTGGTTTTTTGTGGTTGCGGCTTTCGGGCTGACAATAGGATGCTCAGTAAAAACTGCCGTTGCGCCACCAACGGCGGCAATTGTCCCACCGGCCATCACAGTTGAAAGCGGCGAGGGCTTTCAGTGGCCCGACACGGATCTGCAAAGCCGGTTTCATCAATACTGGACGATGCGCAAAGCGGGAAATGCCGCGGGTGCATTTGAATACGAGGCGCCCCATGTTCGGGAGATGGTTATTTGGGGAAGATATGAAGGGTTTAGCAATAGAGCCAGAACTGACTGGGCATCGATTCGCGTGCAAAAAATCAATAACATAACTGAGCAGTTGGTTGAAATCGATTTTAACATGTTGGCGAAAAACAAAGAGAAAGAAGGATCCAAAAGAGAGATTTTTTTCCGCGATTCGTGGCTGTTGTTTTCGGGCCAGTGGTTTCATGTACTGAAGGATCCTTTCGTGACAGGTGATGGATTGGGGAAATGATGGAAAAATGATGGTTTTGCATATAAACAAAATATCCTTGAAAGGGGGTGACGGTTCAAAACGGAAGTTAATATCATTCAGATAAGATTACTTGGAGCAACACGATAACTTAATGATGAGGAGGAGAAAAAAGATGAAAAAGTTTATAGCTTGCTTGGCTGTTTTGATGATAGCCATGATGATGGGAGGATCAGCGTGGGCGTTTAATGCAGAAGATCACGTTAAGGTAGCGCCGAATGGAAAAGGCGACCTGTTGATTTTTCCGTATTATTTTGCATATCCGGGCGATTATTCAACCCAGATTACCGTTATCAATACCAGCAATTCGCATAGCGTTGTGGCAAAGGTTATATATCGGTCTTTCAACTGGAGCGCTGAAGTGCTGGATCATTTGATTTTCCTGTCTCCTAACGATGTGTGGACAGGAAAGCTGGTGAATGTAAATGGTGTAGCCACTCTTCAGAGCAACGACGACAGTATTTTGGGTAGCGCGCCTAGCGGAACCGCATTTGCCCTTGATTCAAATTTTGGGAATATTACCCCAGTTAACGAGCCTCTTAAAGGGGTGCCTTGCCCAGATCAGGACAACAATTTAATGGGGTATGTCGAAGTGATCGAGGCTGCGGCAAGACTGGAAAACAAAGCAGGAACGGGATATGAACCTGGAATGCGGGTGGCGAAGAGACATATTTATGACTGGTATTATAATTATGTACAACCCTTCGAATATCGATGAGACTTATGCGCCTATCAACGTGCTTACCGGCTATCAGCAGAATACTTTTGGTACGGGCGCGACGCTGAAACAGGCAAATGTATTTGCCGATTACAAGAATCAATTAAAGCTTGAACTCTCAAGAGAAACTCAGCTTGGGTTTGGTGCCAATAATAGCTTGGCAGAGGTTGAAGCCGCAATGGCAAAACGACCTCATTTCGTTGCCCTATTTGGTCAAGCCAAACGGCGATAGCTCAGTGCACATTTTCAATTTCCCGACCAAGCTTTCGCTTGCAAATCCGGGATCAACCTGTGCATATTATCGCATAAACGAAGATAGCCCGTTTTGGTTGAAGGTGAATAACAAATGTGAGGTTTATACTCGGAATATTTATGATCTTTCTGAAAATACCCCTACAGAACTGGACTACCCGTTTTCACCCAAACCAGCAGGAACCAAAGTGTCGATGTGCGGGGAAGTTGAATTCAACATTCAGATGTCAAGCAACCCAGCCTATACCGAAGGATGGATCCGGTATACTCATGCCACAGCGGCTGGTACAAAAATTGGTTTTACAAAATCTGGTGATGAGATAACCTTTACGGGGGTTCCTGTTCTTTCAAGCGTACTGTTCTGGTCATTCGATAGAGAAAACCCGGCAGAAGCCAATGCAGCATATACCGATGGTGTAGTAACGGTTGCAGGTAGTGCTTTACCTTACTATCAGTATAGCGAATAACAGACTCAATGGCACGCGACTGAATTTTTGCAAATCAGGATTGTTTTTAACAATAAGTTGGAATTGCACCTGATGCGGTGTAATTCCAACTTATATTTTTTCATGGTTACATCCGCCACGAAAAGTAGTTTCTATTAATATTACCTTTTCCTGTCCATTTCAAGACCCTTGATGGTGAGACCAAATTGTCATGAGGGATCCTGTGAAAAATTCACAGGTGACGAACTCGTTAATAATCAAGAACATCGTTGTTCTGACGAAATCTTGTGCATATATTTATGGCATCCTTGATGCCTCTTTTCAGCGAAATGACATGAAGAATCGATTCTTGGCTTTACTTTTCAACTTCAATGCCCATTTTTGTCATCAAATGCACGTAAATGGTCAGTTATTCTTTGTTGCAACCGTATATTGAGGAATCTATGAAAACACGCCTGCCGATCCTAATTTTATTATCATCATTGTTTATTATCTTCTCCACTGGAGAAATATTTGCATCAAATACAAAACCAGCTGGCTGTGATTCTTTGCATGACCCCTATTATTTTGCACCGGGGGACTCGAAGTACTATGCATTTGGAAACACAGTTGAAAAATCGAGAGGATTAATAACGTATTACAGAGTGTTCATCCCGCCTGGAACGGTCCGAGTAGAATTGGCTACATTTAGGTATTGGCCAACAAATGGCTGTGGCACGGTATAAAGAACTGCCGAAGGGATCCCCAGAATCTCCGCCAGTTGGTTATTATCCTGTTAATAGATTTACATTAAGTGAGCTTGATGGAAAAGATCAATGGGTTGCTGAAACCCTGCAGGGCATATTGCATATAGCTGATGACGGCTTTTCGACGCCTCTTGGCCTTTCCAATGGGGGGTGGCTATACGTGAAGATTGGCGGTGGTGTCTCTTTAGATTACCACAATGAATTTCTGGTCAGAGTTGACAGGGAAAAATACAATGAATGGTGGGATACTTATATACATGACCAAGCCGGGTGGGACCAATATGTTGAAAATGTAGAAATATATGAAGATCCGACAAATCCGTCGACACGGTCTGTCCTGTCGGTAACCCCGTCCAATCATGCTGTGACAAATGTTGTCGGTACGGCTACGTTCGATATTTTCAATTCTGGAACAGGAACAATGGCTTGGACTTCAGAAGTCGTGTCGGACAGCAATTGGCTTACGATCACATCGGGGAAAACTGGCAGCGACACAGGGGCCGTCACTTGCGCTTTTGAGGCAAATACAAGTGCATCATTGCGTACTGGTACAATCCGGGTGACAGCTTCCGGCGCTTCAGGCAATCCTGTTGAGGTGACAGTGACCCAATCGCCGCCTCAGATAGATGCGTGTACGGCCACCATAAATGGGAATTTATTGCTCCATATACCCTATCTTACATATACGAATCCATCATCGAAAACCCTGTCACTTTGGGCGGATTTTGTTTATGAGCCCGATGAGACATCAATACTTTATAAATTGACAAGCGCTGGCTTATTAGAAAATCCATCGTTTTCATGTGTGTGCATCAACGCTGACGGGTGATTTAAAAATCCATATTCCCGATGTCCTGATTCGTGATGTAATTTTTCCATTCGGTGGATTTAGAGTTCAGTCCAACTCTTTCCTCTGAGGGTAATGCCATATTTCGTGTCACAAACGTTGGCACCGATTGATTATTCTTATGTAGTGGGGGGACAATTGATTAACATACTGAAAGAATAATCAGGTACAATCTTATTGGATAAATATTCCAGCGATTCATGATCGTTTATTAAAACATGGGAACAGATGAATGTTCCCATGTTTTTTTTGGTTAGACATTGGTAAGTGTTCTACATTATGGTCGATTCACAAGAGAAAGTTAATCGTCCAAAGAGCCTGAATGCGCTCACTTCACTTCGCTTTTTTGCAGCAGCCATCATCGTCATCCATCACTCGAATGGGAGCTTTGGGCTTGATTCCCGGTGGTTGATGGATTTACCAACCGCTCAGCCTGTTTCATATTTCTTTGTACTGTCCGGATTTATTCTGGCTTACGTATACCCTTCTCTGGAAAGCATGAAAGATATCACGCCGCTTCCTGATTGCAAGGTTTGCAAGGATATGGCCCCTTCACGTTGCAACTTTCCTTCTCGTACTACTCATTTTCCCGGTCAATTTAAGAAACCCGGGCGGGTCTGGATGCCCCGGTTTTGATCCTTACGAATCTCTTCATGGTCCAATCATGGATCCCAATCTGGAACTATTATTTCTCCTATAATTGGGTCTCATGGGCCGTTTCCACTGAATTCGCCTTCTATCTTTTTTTCCCCTGGCTCATATACGCATGGCATCGTTCATGGCATATCAAATTGTTGGGTGCTTTCCTCATGGTAGTCGCGATCATTTTCATATGCAAAGTATCTCAAATGCCGTCTGGAGACGCGGCGGGCACGAAATGGGATGTCGGCTATACGGGGCTGGTCTATATCGGTCCGTTCGGTCGTCTCTTTGAATTTACCCTTGGAATGGCTTTGGCCCTGGTTTTTCCACGAATGAAAGCTGTCCTGAGCCTGGAAAAACCTTTGGAACAATCATCGAGGCGGTTGCGCTGATCTATGGCCGTTGGCAATAATGGCCATGAGTAACTCCATGGTCCGTATCATCAACCTCATTTTCCATGGATCGGAGAAGCGGGAGATAGGTGGCTGCTTACGGGGGACTGCCCTGCGGGTTTCTACGGGTTGCTGATTCTTGTGATGGCAATGGAAAACGGTTTGATCTCACGTCTCCTGTCGGGGCGCTTCTTCCGGGGTCTGGGTGAAATGAGCCTTTCGATCTTTCTCTTGCACCAGATCCTTGTGCGCTATTTCCAGTGGCGAATCGAAGACATAACCGACTTACCCAATTGGTTCATCTATGGCGTTATTTAGGGTTATTCTGCTCCTCGGCTCATATGTTTTGATGGTATTGATTGAGCATCCGTGCCGGCAATTCATACTTGGATTGGGGCAACACAATCAGAAAAAAATAAATTTCCTACCGGAAGGACCCGAAGACCCGTTTCATGGAACTTCATCACGAAACTTATTCGATAATCCCAAGTTTCCTGGCTCATCAGAAAACGGCACATCCTGTTAGCCGGATGTTCTTTATTAATCATTTTAATTGCCGGGCACCATTATCTAAATGGCGCGTTAACTCCCAAGAATGCTATAGATCAAGCATTTGCCTCAAAGACTATTACCAACTGGGACACAAAATATCAGCGAATACAATTCGGAAAAAAATTCCTGCTCCGGGGTGCTGATATTGCAGAAGAGTGCAGAACAGGATCCGGCTCCAACTCGTCTGGGAAAGCATGAACGACCAGCGGCTGAAATACAGAGTTGCCGTTCATGTTCTGGACAATAACAGGCGAATTCTGCTAAAAGCGGATTATCAACAAAACAGGGGATATATTCTGGTGCGCGATCACGTAGTCTGGCTGGAAGAAACCGAAATTCCCTTGGAAGAACTTTCAGGCGCTACAGCTATTGGTATAGTACTTTATTCTACTGAAAACATAGAAACCCTCTCGCCGGATCGTGGCGACAGGGACTGGGACAACAAACGACTGCTAATTATGTTGCCAGAGCAGTCCTGACCGGTCAGGTGAGGTGATCTTTCTAATGAAAAAATATCTTCGCAGTTTTATCAAAAGGTTTGTTGCAGTCGGATTAACGGAACATGTCGAAAACCAAAGAATTGTCGCAAATGAACTTGAAGAGCATAAAGCAATCATTGCAGATATTGCAAGGCAGAATGAAGACAGCCAAAAGGCCATAGCGGAACTTGCAGAAAAAGTGAATGAAGACAGTCAAAGGGCGACTATAGCGGAACTCGCAGAAAAAGTGAATGAACTTCCTTCAACCATGTGGAATTTGATTTCGGAGCATACGCACCTTAGCGGCAAATTTTTCCCCTATAAAAGCCAGGCATCTTTTTACCATGTACCAAAACAGCAGAATATTTTGGAAGATCTCGGAGATCCGGTTGCCCTTCCCATTCCTCCGAAGCATTTATGGGAAGGATATGCCGAAACCGAAGCGGGATATCTTGATACCGGCAGAGTGCATGTAACCAGGATGATGGAAATTCTCGCTGAAGATAATTTCCGGATTCAGAGCGACTTCAGGGTCATGGAATTGGGATGCGCTGCGGCAAGGATGCTTAGATGGCTTGCGGACAAGGCTGTCAGCGGCGAGTTCTGGGGTGTGGATATTTGCGCCGAGCATATGATCTGGTGTCAGCAGCATCTGAGTCCCCCATTTCACTTCTTTACAACCACGACAGAACCGCACCTGCCGTTTCCGGATGCGTATTTTGATTTTATCTATGCGGGTTCTGTGTTCAGCCATATCAGTGAACTGGCGGATTTCTGGTTCTTAGAACTCAGGCGGGTTCTTAAAAAAGGCGGAAGATTATATGTCACCGTACATGACAGAAATACAATCGATCGGCTTTTTGAGACGAATCCTACTTTTTTCCTTTCAGAGGAGCTTGGCAAAGTGGATAAGGAAACAAATATCCTTTCAACAGAATTTGACATGTTTGCATTTGCGATGTTTTCCAATGACGACAAGCGAAATCCCAAAGGCGCAATGGTCTTTTATGACATCGATTACCTGAAAAAGAAATTTCAGGAAATCTTCACGATCAAGTCGATAACTCTGGAAGCCTATGGACTTCAGACGGCTTTGCTCCTGGAGAAAAAATGATTCAATGAATCAACCGATAGAAAATTGTTGGACTGTCGTCAAGAATCATACAGTGATAATGGATATTAATAATGAAGCGCTGTTCATTATCAACAAACCATTAACATTGAAAGTTTGCTTATATGTCTTGAGGTGGGAATCACGACTATTTTATGAGTTCAACTTTAAAAGCAGGCATAAATCCCTCATAAGCTTGTGTTGCGTTGACGACGATGTCGCCCGGTTCGCCCGACGTCCCATGTGTGCAAGGCAGCCCCCAGACAAGCGGACAATAGTATTCGAGTATCCACCAATGAGTCAACGCCGATGCCGCGGGTTCCAGACAGTATGGGTTGATGAAACCAATGGCAGTTGGTTGGGCGATGAACATTACGCGAGTACCACCATGAGCCTTGGCCGAGGTGATTTCCGTCTTCAGAAACTCGTTTGCTGCTTCAATAGTCGGTACCTTTATTCCGAACGTGAGGATGCCGCCTGCTCCAGAAAGACAAACGAGCAACACGAGTGTAAATTTCCGGATTTTTGAGCCAGCCGATGCTGCGCCGAGGCAACCCGCAGCGAGTCATGAGGAAACCGGAGACCTGTAAATATCGGTACGGATAGATTCTGGTCCCGTTTTGACGCAACAGCCACATAGATGGTAAACGATGCAATATAGAGCAGCAATCAAAAAAAGCGCAGGCCGCAAAGAGCAGCCACTCGCTGGTTCCTTGGAGCAAACAATCGCTATGACGGCAATGACTATTGCCAGCGATATCAAAACGGTAACAGAGTAGTCAATGTGTACGCCAGCTCGTATGACCTCGATCGCATTGCTGCAGGTAAGCATGTTGAGAACCATCATGTTGAAGCCGCAGAGCGCATCGATGACAGACGAGAATGTAACCGGCTTCTTGACGGCGAATCGGCTTGCCAGCGCAGGGTTGTAATATAAAGAGTCTATAGAATCCGTACAGAACGCCAAGAACTGCCACGACGACTGAGAATTCGACCAGTAAATTCCGCAGCTTGACTTGATCGTTGGTCTTTGCGGCGCAAATGGCAAGGATGGCGATAGCAGCCAGCAGGATCGTTGTCGCAACTTCGCCAGTCATGGTGACAAGAACACACATCAATCCACCTGAAACTTGTCTTCTGCGGCCAGTGGTGCTACCGGTATGAAGGGCGAGATACGCTGCGGTAACCATTAGGGGCAAGAGTATGTAGGCGGCGTGCCAGAATGTCTGAAACAAGGCAAATGGCCCAAGAAGGCAGCAGGCTGCCAAGGCAATAGCAGTGGCGCGGCTGTTAGTAACTGATTTTGCCGTAAAAGCGGCAAGCAAAGCCGTCACGCTCGCCATGGCCGCCATGATCCAATAGTAATAACGGAGATTAGTGCCCAATAGTTGATATAGCCCGAAATAAATGGCCCTGGCCAGGCCATATGTGCGAAACTCGTTGTTCATCGGGTTGTACTGGCAAAACAAAAAATGGACACGACCGAAGAAATGATAATGTGCAATATGTGGAAAATGGCCTCCTATGTGGTAGCTGTCGTCGAAGTTGAGCGCCGGGTATCGCGTTTCAGCAAACAGGTAGGCCATGACAATGAGGAGAAAGACGAAGGTCCATCGCAGCCTCTTCGCCTGATCGAGCACTGTTGCAAAAACCCTCATCACGTTCGTAGATGTTTTTTGTAGAGTTCATAATGCTTTTCTATGCCAACACGCTGAGTACGAGGAGGCCATGGCGGGCGGGATTGGCCATGCGCCAAAGACTCGAACCCAAGAAGGCCAGACATAAGGCCTCCCTCCGAGTAAAATGATAATAACTTCCTTTTTCACGGACTATATGATAATGGAAATTGCGTGTCAATTGAATTTGGACAGCCCAATATGGGGGATAGGCAGTTTATATTCATATTTGCGATCAAGATAAGCCTAATATTCATAAACACTCTGTGAATGGTTGCTGCCTCTCGGGCACAGTTGTGGCGGCAGTAGCCATTCATCCAATAGTGCTTGGGCGTCGATGCACTTTCAGGCTGGTATTGCAGCAATAGCGGCTTCAGGATTTGTAAAAACATATGAAGATGAGATCTTGAGTTTGGTTGATGTGGAAAGATGTCCGCTTATTTTTATTTTATTTGATCGGAAAACATCAAGTGACCCTTCTTGAAAATGAACACGAAATGTATTGCAAGCGCCGCGCTGATCACTGGAGTGCGCTGGTCAATCGTCAGGCGGGCTTGCTTTCCTTATATTATCACAGGCGGTTGACAGAGATCTATCGTCATGTGATTGGCGAGTGTGACAGCATTCTTGAGCTGGGGTGCGGCCAGGGGAGGCTTCTTGATGCGCTCAATCCAGAACGGGGTGTCGGGGTGGATATCTCAAAGCGGATGATCGATGAGGCGAGGACTCGCTATTCGAAATTTCAGTTTTATTGTGCGGATGCTCAGACATTCGATCTGGGGGATTCAACGTTTGATGTCATCATCCTTTCTGATCTGTTGAACGATCTGTGGGATGTTCAGGCTACCCTGACACATATCAGGCGGTACTGCAATGAACAGACCCGGATCATATTCAATGTTCAAAGTCATCTGTGGGAGTATCCGCGCCGATTGGCCGAATATTATCAAATTGTTACACCAAATCTGCCTCAGAACTGGCTTACACCTGTCGATAGTCGATAACCTGGCCAGGCTTGCCGGATTCGATCTGATTCGACATTGGGAAGAGATGTTATGTCCGGCTACCGATTCCATTTATGGCGGCCCTGTGCAATCGTGTTCTGGTGAAGATGCCCATTTTCCGAGCTGCGGCGCTGACCAATTTCTACATCATGCGGCCGATCGATTTAACGCAGAGATCGACAGAGCCCTCTGTTTCGGTTGTGATTGCGGCCAGGAATGAGGCGGGGCACATCACCGAGCTCTTGAACAGAATTCCCAAAATGGGATCCAGGACGGAAATTATTTTTGTCGAGGGAAATTCATCGGATGACACCTTCGATACGATCAAAAATGCGATTTCCCCTCTGCCTCCAGGTGAATATCGGCTAATCAGGCAGCCTGGAAAAGGAAAAGGGGATGCGGTCCGTGCGGGATTCGAAATCGCAACAGGTGATATACTGATGATTCTGGATGCCGACATGACCGTGCCTCCGGAAGATCTGCCCCGATTTTATACTGTGCTGGCAAGCGGCTTGGGCGAATTCGCCAATGGCGTTCGCCTGGTTTATCCCATGCAGGATGGGGCGATGCGGTTTTTCAATTTGCTGGGAAATAAATTTTTCAGTTGGGTATTCAGTTGGTTGCTGGGGCAGCCGATTCGCGATACCCTTTGTGGAACCAAAGTTTTATGGGCTGGTGATTATCGCAGAATTGCGGCGGGTCGAAGCTATTTTGGAGATTTTGATCCGTTTGGAGATTTTGATTTGTTATTTGGTGCCGCCCGCCAAAACATAAAAATAATAGAGGTGCCGATACGGTATCAAACCCGGCAATATGGCGAAACGAATATCCAGCGTTGGCGTCATGGATGGCTGCTTCTCAGAATGGTTGTATTTGCGGCGCGGCGGCTGAAATTCAAGTGAGGTGTCCTGTGTTTGATCGACTGAAAGCTGCTCTGTCCCATCCTCTGACCTAGAGATCTATCCGTGGACGATCCTCAAACTACTATTTTGCGGGCTGAAATTATTCGCGAAAAGGCTTTTTTAAGACGCATTTATCAGACATGGTACCGTTTATTGATTGAGAATATTTCAGAAGGAGATGGTTTGGTTGCGGAAGTCGGATCTGGCGCGGGATTTCTGAAAGAATTCTATCCGACGGCAATCACATCGGAGGTGTTTCATTCGGTTAACATCGATATCGTTTATAATGCAATATCGATGCCGTTTAAATCGGGGTCATTACGATCAATTTTACTGGTCGATGCGTTACATCATATTCCTGATCCGGGCGCATTTTTCTCTGAAGCCACGCGTTGCGTCAAAAGCGGGGGGCGATGCCTGATGGTGGAGCCGTGGAATACTGGCTGGAGTCAATGGATTTATACCCATCTGCATCATGAACCGTTTGATGTGAATGGAGAATGGTCAATCCCCATAACAGGACCACTTTCTGGAGCAAACGGGGCCTTGCCATGGATTTTATTTGAACGTGACCAGAATCTCTTTTCCTTGCGATTCCCAGAGTGGAGAATTTCAGGCATTACACCCATGATGCCTCTGGTTTATCTATTGTCAGGGGGTATCTCCCTGCGTTCTATTTTCCCAGCCTGGACATATCCTTTGTTTCGAAAGGGAGAAACTTCGTTTGGTTTTGAAAAAAAGGCAGCAATGTTTGCGCTGATCATTCTTGATCGCATTTAAGTTTGATGGTGTTGGCAAGATCACACTTGCAATCTGTTTTTATTGTGATGGCGGTGTTGCGCGGATCTCGATCTTGCGGATGCGATACTTGCCTGCAACAGTGCCGGGGTCAATGCGCAGTCGGAATTCTTCGCCCGCCGGCAACGGGACTGGCAGGAATATTACGTTGCGACCTGTTTCCAGGGGCGCTTTACAGGAATCGTTTTCGTTAAATGCGTCATTGCCCGACCAAAAGACTTGAAATGTCCCTGCAGCAGGCACATCCATATCAATGAGCAAAACAGATTCCGAATCCTTGGGCGCCATAACGGACTTCGATGTTCCCAAGACAGGGTCGTTGTTGGTGGCGTTGACAACGAACGCATCTCCATCAATTACAATGCCATCAATGTTAACCCCAAAGATGGTATCTACTTCGTTGACGGTCAATAAAAATAATGTTTTCCCTCGTGCGAACCGGGCTGCATGGCGAAATTCAACAGGAATTCCAACTCCAACAGGAATTCTCATCGTCCGTTCCGTCTGTGCTTCCACCAAAATATCCGGCTGTTCCTCTTGAACGATGCGCCGCAATTCTTTAAAAGTCCCATGATAAATATCTGTATGTCGATGATGTCCCCATTGGTAGGGAAATGCCGTATGGCCTCCCGGAGAAAATGATTCCAGGCCACCCGCAAAAACCTTCCAGGATGAGTCTGAAAAAAACAATAGATTGCCCTTTCTTCCCGTGGGCCGTTGAACTTTTTGAATCGGTCCAGTCGCCTGATCGAAATGAAATAATCGTTTCTTCTGCAGCATGCACAGAAGGGTCGTTCTTCCATCGGCAGGAGAAAACCGTCGGATCGATTTCGGACTTGCTGCAATTCAAGTTTTTCCTCTGGAAATGGTGGCATATCTGGAAAATAGCGGCGTAGCACGTTCGTCCATTGCCACCAATCCTTCGTAAAAGCCAGCTCCGTTCCAGTGAGTTACATCACCCGTCGCGGCTGAACATCGGTATTCCCGTCTTTTCCTTTGCAATCAACACCTCTGTCAAATCCAGCAAATCAACATCTTGGGTCAAACGGGGAAAAACCTGTTCCCGTCAATTGCTGCAAATAACTTTTTCCCTTGGCTACGCGGATCCTGTTGGGAAGAAAACGTTCCTCAACCTGTTATCTTATTCGGCGCGATCACGAACAGATAATGGATGCCGTGAGCCCGCAGCCATGCACTCTTACCCTCCAAATAATCTGTCCAATTCGATAATTGCTCCGCTGTCAAGTGGTTTTCTCCCAGATAGTCGAGAACGGTGGCATTTTGGAGCCCATAAAACTTTTCGCCTTTCATCAGATTCAGGAACAAGTGTCCGTCTATTCCCCGAACGTATTGTTTTCCAGGCGCACCCAACAGATCAAGCCATATCGATTCCCGCAGGGGAATGAGTTGGGTCCGGAAAGCGAAACGATCATTCCACCATTCGTCAATGGATTGGGACAAGTCATCCCACGCCGTTTCTCTGACCGAAGGCGGTTGTGCCAGATGCCGGTTCTCCTTCAAATCCACTTCCTGCGGCCATCCCGATATCTTCCCCGCAATCGGCGCGCATAGAACGAGCAGCATCCCACCAATCAGCAGCCACTCAATGCCATTTAACAAACTGGGATTACGATTCACGTAACATGCTCCCTAAAAGCGAAAATAAATGAACGGATTGTGCGTGCCGGATGCCAGCGGAAGAAAACACAGCAAGAGCAAGCCCAGCAATACAAGCGTTCGTCCCAGTTCCATGCACGGCAAAATCACGCCGGTCATGGGCTTTACAGCTTCCGTGTAATGCGAAAAACATCTGTTCCAACATCTGCTCAAGGCCGGCAAGACCGGCATGGAAAAAAGTACGCCGGCTCCGATGGCGATCTGCACATCCAATGCATAATACAGCCAGATCGCATTTGCTCTGCTGCCCCCTTCACCAAACCCCACTAATGCGCCGTAATATCCCCACGCTTGCGCAAATGTCTCCGAACGGAAAAGCACCCATCCCCCCATTGCCATCAACACGGCATATCCATGACCAAAAAGCGCTAAGATTTGCTTCCGGCCGATGTGTGGCCCATCAGGCTTTTTCTTGCCCCGTGTCAGCAGTCGTTCGACAGCTAAAAAGAAACCGTGATACAAGCCCCATGCAACGAAGACCCAACTGGCGCCGTGCCACAGTCCGCAAAGAAAAAACACAAACAATAAATTGAGATAGACCCGCCACGGACCTTTACGGTTGCCCCCCAACGGAATGTAGAGGTAGTCCCGAAACCAGGAAGACAAGCGAAATATGCCAGCGGCGCCAGAAATCCTGCGCTGAACGAGCATAGTAGGGGTAATTGAAATTTTCCAGAAACTCAAACCCGAACATCCGAGCCATTCCGATAGCCATGTCGGAATAAGCAGAAAAATCATAATAAATCTGCAGAGTGTAACATACAATTCCAAGCCATGCCGTGGCCAGTGGTCAATTCATTCGGGGGCAGTTCAAACGCCTTGTCCGCAATCACCGCCACCGTGTTGGCGATCAGCACCTTTTTTGCCAGCCCCACAATGAAACGCCTTGCTCCGGACGCAAATTGGGAACGCGAAATCGTTCTCTCGGTCAGTTGTCGATATATATCGCGATATCGAATGATTGGTCCTGCGACCAATTGCTGGAACATGGTCAGATAACAGGAAAAGTTGATAAAATTTCCCGCTGCCGGTACATCACCCCGGTAAACGTCGATGACGTAACTCAATGCCTGGAAAGTGAAAAAGCTGATACCCACAGGCAAAGCCACACGTGTCCAATCGGTTATTCTCCATTCTGGGGGAAAGACCCCGGTAATGTTATCTATAAAAAAATTGAAATACTTGAAATAGACAAGACAGCCGAGGTTGAGGATGATCGCCATTGCCAGCAACGATTTTTGGCTTTTTGTGCGAGGTCCGCCAGCCTGAAGTTGTTCTACGCGTTCAAAAATATATACTGCTGACCCCTCTGGCTGCTGCGAAATGTTGACACGCCACATCATCAGCCTGGCCAGCAGAAAATTCCCGACGCATGACGCCGCGAGAATCCACACACGCCACCCTTCTCCCCAGAAATAAAAAAGGAGGCTTGCCGCCAGTAAAAACAAATTGGCCCACACCCGATGGGCATCGGGCCAATGCTTTCCAAAAAGAAAACACAGATAGTAACCTATCAGCACAATAGGGAGAAACAGAGTCAAAAAAGTCATCGAACTGAATATCACGCGAAGCCTTTCCATGCCGGGAGGCGGCCAAGATATCTGATAAAGAATATTTCTGGTGGCTTTGGGTAGCACCAGTTCCGGATGCTGTCAAGAACAGTTTGCAACACTTTCTACTTTCGCCTTTCGGTATAAAATGATATTCTTTTTAAATCAGTTTGGTTGCAGATAAAGGATAACGGTTGTGAGCATTGGTTTTAACTTGGATCCGCTACAGTGGGGAATAAAGGTTCTTGTCTCGGTTACTATTTTCTCAAGAAAACTCTGTTTATCGGGGTTGCGATGGCTTTATCAGCGACTTCCTTTAACTGAAGCCGCCAGTTATGGATTAAAATCTTTTTTTTACCAGCGGTTTGGATTTTTATTTACAAAAACCATTTCTTATCAAGTATGGCAGAATGCCAGAGCCGATATACGGCAACAAACGGCATTCATGAACCTGTCCGGTCGATATTCCATCGCTTGATCCGGATGAAGTCATTTGTTTTCCTCAAAACCAGCATCCGGAAGTTTCAGTTGTCATTCCCTTATTTAATCGAACGGACGTTCTGCTCCAATGTCTTAAGGCTTTGTGCAGTAATTGCTCTGCTTATAAATATGAAATCCTTCTTGTGGATACGTTGCCGGAAGTTGAAAGCCGGGTGCTTTTGGCCAGGATCAAGGGGGCTCAGGTGGTTTGGGCAGGTCAGGGAAAATCCATGGCTGATATGTGGAATCTCGGGGCAGACATGGCTAGGGGCAGGTATATCGCATTTTTGGCTGCGGGCCTCTTGCCTATGCCTGGCTGGCTGGATGAGATGGTCCGAATTTTCCGGGAACAGCCAGAAGTCGGCTTGGTTGGATCTCAGATCAATCTGCCCGAGGGGGTCGTCTGGGAGGCAGGGGGCAGTGTGGTTGCAGGCGGCGCGTTCTGCCGCATGGGCAGCGGCGCAAATCCCTTTCAACCCGAATTCAGCTATCTGCGCGACGTGGATTTTTGTTCAGCGATATCTTTTATGATTCCGAGAGATATTTTTATGCAAGTTGGGGGAATCGCAGATGTCGCCCGAGAAGATTTGATTCAGGCCGGAGCGCATTTGTCTGCGGCCGTCCGGCTGGCAGGCCGGAAAGTACTGAATAATCCTTTATCGAAAGCCGTTATTCTTTCCGCAACTGAAGAAAATCCCTGGATGAATTTATGGGAACTGCCGGGCTGTTCGGCAGCGCTTCAATCATAAGATCGCACAGAATGTCAGCTCAAGTTGTGAAAAATTTACTCCAGGCTGGTAAAATCCTGTTCATGGATATCAGAACGCCCACGCCGGACCAGGATTCCGGTTCACAGGACATTGTTTCCTATATGAATATATTTCGTTCCCTTGGCTTTGGGATTACCTTCATTCCTGCGGCTGATCTTCAATTTTTGGAAAAGTATACACCCGATTTACAGCGGATGGGGGTGCAATGTCTTTATACGCCTTTTGTACGCGGAATTGCCGGTTATCTCAGGTCCCATGGCCGGGAGTATGACCTGGTCCTGCTCTATAAGGTGCATTGTGCAGCATATTTTTTAGACATGGTCCGGCGATACTGTTCCAAAGCCAAGGTCATTTTTGATACGGTCGATTTACACTTTGTCCGGGAGCAAAGACAGGCTGTCATAGAAGGTTCGCAGGAACTCCTGAATAATGCTGAAAAAACCAAGCTTCAGGAACTGTCTGTAATCCGCAAAGCCGACTGCACCATCGTTTTAAGCACCGAGGAGCGGGAAATGCTTCTCAAGGAACCCGCTATTTACGGAAGAAAAATTGCCGTAATTCCCCTGATCCGGGATATTCCGGGAAGAGGCAACCCTTTTTCCGCCAGAAAGGATATTTTGTTTGTGGGGGGATTCGAGCACCAGCCCAATGTGGATGCCATGCTCTTTTTTGTCCGCCAGGTATGGCCTTTGATCAAAGAACGTTTTCCGGAAATTGTTTTCAATATCATCGGCAGCAAACCCCCGAGGGAAGTATTGGATCTGGCCGGAGAGGACGTGAATGTTACGGGATATATCGCTGAAATATCGTTCTATTTCAATGACTGCCGGCTTTCCGTAGCGCCTCTCCGATACGGGGCCGGCCTGAAGGGAAAGATTGCCACCAGTTTAAGCTATGGTTTGCCTTGCGTGGCTTCTTCCGTTGCTGTTGAAGGTTCCGGTCTCAATCCTGGAGAGGATATTCTGGTGGCTGACAAGCCTGATGAATTTGCAGCAGCTGTGATTCGTCTCTATCAAGACGAGCTGTTGTGGAAGACGTTGTCCGATAGGGGGCTCGATCACATGGAACGGCATTTTTCTTTTGCTGCTGGCCGAAAGAGGCTTGAAGATCTGCTGCGGGAACTTGGCTGTGCTGAAAGGATGAATGCTTCCATGTCCGATCCATGGCAGGCGGGTGTTGAAAAAAGGCGGTATCTTGTTCTTCAGCATACCTTTTGTGCTGCATTCGTATCAGAACAACATCCGGGCTGAGGTACAGCCGGAAGGAACCATGAACCATTTCTTTCCGCCGGAATATCATGGTGATCCTCTGCAGAAAAGCGGGTGTCTGTGCTTGCGTCATTTCGGGTGGGAGTGTGAGGAGGAAAATTGACTAATACGATGCCAACGATTTCTGTTGTTGTTCCCCTGTATAATCACGAGAAATATATCCACGCTGCAGTTGAAAGCATCTTGGAGCAGGAGTTTGGACCCTGTGAAATTATTGTTGTCAACGATGGCTCTACGGATGGTTCAGGCCGGATAATGGCCGAAATCCTTCAGCGCCACCCGGATATTGTCTTCTGGTCCCAATCCAATCAAGGCGCTTATCAAGCAATCAATGCCGGAATTCATCGGGCCACAGGAGATCTGGTGGCCATCCTGAATTCTGATGATTGCTATCACCCGCAGCGTCTGAAGCGGTGCGCACAGGTGCTGGCTGCTTCACCGGAGATTGCTGCGGTGACTACGTCCCTGGATTTCATGGATGCCAGGGGAAAGAAAGTTAAAAATCGCTGGTATGAACGAAATAAGTCCTTTTTTGATAAAGAGAAAGATCTGCCCCTGGCCTTAATGAACGGAAACTTCTTTATGACCACATCCAATATAGTCGTCCGGCGCAGCGTATTTCAGGATATCGGATATTTTGCACCGCTGCGCTATGTACATGACCTGGATTTTTTCCTGAGACTTCTGGTCAATGGTAAAAATATACACATGATCGATGATCCGCTGCTGTCCTACCGGATACATGCCAAGAATACGATTCTGGAGGCGCATATCAATGTTCGTGCGGAATGGGCTTTTGTGTGTGCACGGTTTATCGTAACCGCCCGGGGACTGCCGGAATGGAGGGAAAAGGGCTGGGCCTATGTGGAGAGGTTCAACCGTATTATGGAAAGGCATTCTTTAACCAGGCTGCTGAACCTGTTCTTTGTTTTTTTTGCGAGTCAGCCTTCGGCAGGCAGAGACATAACCCGCTTTGATGGGGATCCTGCCTTTTTAAAACTTATCCGTCAAGAGTCCAAATGAACGTTCTTTTTATAAGCAATCTTTATCCCCCCAACGTGGTGGGGGGATATGAGCGGTTGTGCTTTGATATGGCATCAGCACTGTCTGCCAGAAACCACAGAATTTCCGTCCTGACAAGCAATTACGGAGGACGGGTTGAAGATTATCCTGGGCAGGATGTCGATCGCTCGTTACAACTTTTGGCTGATGCAAAAGATATTTACAATGTCTATTCAGCTTCTGAGGCTCAAAAAAAAGTCTTAAATGCGCATAATACGGCAGTGTTAGACCGAAAGCTGGCTGAGGTCAGGCCAGATGTCCTCTTTGTCTGGAATCTGTTTTTTTTGGATCGCTCTTTCCTTAATGCTGTCCAGGCTGCGGGCTGCAGAACTGTCTTTCTTCTGACGGACAACTGGATGATCTTATTTTTGAGGCCAGGGTTTTGGTATGATTATTTTATCAAGGACATTGTTTCTTCTCATTCCAGGGCGGCCGCAATCCGTGCGGTTCTTGGAAGACTGATGGCCCGAATCCATCAGAAAAATCTGCCTATCCATGGCGAGGCGATTTTTCCGAGCCGATTTATGCAGGCGTTTTATGAACAGGCAGGATTCAAATTCCGGAAAACCGCAGTAATCCCCCATGGGGTAAGGCTTATACAGCATGGGGACGGAGAGTACCGGGATCGAATGCTCCCGGTAGAAAATGGCTGGATTCGTCTTCTTTTTGCCGGCAGGGTGGTTGAGATGAAGGGAGTGCACACGATCCTCGAAGCCCTGCCGGATATCATCCGTGGGCTGCCGGAGACCAAGGTCCGGTTGATGATATTGGGGGATGTCCGTGACAGAGAGTATATGAAAAAAATAGAGTCAAGGATTCGTCGGTTGAATCTAAGTGAAAAAATTGTATTCCAGCCAACGGTTCAAGAGTCTGATCTATTTGGTATTTTTCAGAATCATGATATTTTTCTTTTTCCTTCCCTCTATGAGCCGTTTTCTCTGACCTTGATTCATGCCCTGGCATCCGGAATTCCTGTCGTGGCATCGGATGTTGGCGGAAATCAGGAGATCATATTTCCGGGTCAAACCGGACTCTTATTCTCCAGAGGGGATTCCCTGGGCCTTGCCAGGGCTGTGCTGGATCTGGCTGGCAAGCCGGATTTGCGCCAGGCTGTGGCGGTTGAGGCCAGAAAAGTGGCACGGAAATTCACTTTTCCGGCAATGGTTCAAAAGATTGAGGCCTATCTGAAGTAGTTGGGTTTTTTATTGTGTGAATAAAACGGCAAGGACTTTGTGATTGTGTTGATGCCTGAAGTAGCCATAATCATCCCCAGTTTGAATGGATTGGATCTTCTGAAAACTTGCCTTCCGTCGATTTACAATCAAACGTTTCGAGACTTTGAAGTCATTCTTGTGGATAATGGATCCGGGGATGGAACCCTGGAGTGGGTCAGATATCATTATCCGGAGGTCAGAGGCATCAGATTCACCGTCAACAAAGGATTCAGTGCTGCGGTGAATGAAGGCATCCAGCGATCCAGAGGGCGCTATATTTTTTTATTGAATAATGATACGGAACTGGAATCCCGCTGCCTGGAGCTCCTGGTTGAAACCGCAGATGGAAATGGGACATACGCCAGCTTTGCCCCGAAAATGATCCGGTATTCACAACCGGAATATGCTGGATGGCTTAGGGGATGGGGTTTTAAGGGGAGGTGGCGGATACCGGCTTGGCAATCAGGAGCCGGATGGTGATTTGTGGGACCATCCGATGCGTGTTTTTGGCGCATGCGCCGGCGCAGCGCTTTATCGCAGGTCTTTTTTTGAAAAAGCAGGAATGTTTGATGAGGATTTTTTTGCATATCTTGAGGATGTGGATATCAACTTCCGGGCAATGCGTCTGGGGCTTCGGTGTTTGTCCGTGCCCGGCGCAAAAGTGTATCACATGGGAAGTCAGACTTCGGGGGGCAGGTTGAATACTTTTACAGTTTCCCAGACGACCCACAATATGATCCGGGTGGTGGTTCATAATTATCCATTATCCATTTTGCTCCGCCAATGGCCTGTTATTGTTTTACATCATTTCGGATGGTTAGCGCTGATGCTTTTTAGCCGGCATTTTTCAGCCTATCTTAAAGGAATTCGAGCTGCACTGCGTAGCTTCCCATCGATGCTGAAGAAACGCGGTCAGTGGAACATCCGGAAACCGATTCCAGACAGCCTTTTCTGGAAGATAGTTACGGGCTCTGAAAGGGATGTAATGGCATGCGTCCTGAGGCGAAGAAGGCTTCAGGGAAAATCTGCGGGGTGGGTTCGGCTTTACATCAAAATCTTCCATTCGGATACCATCGGGTAAAAAGGCGATTGCATCGAATGAAAAAGCGGGTTACGGTTATTGTGGTCAACTGGAACGGCAAAACATGTCTCATTCAATGCCTGGATGCACTTCGGAAGCAATCATTTCAGGATCTGGAAACGGTTGTTGTTGACAATGGGTCTTCTGACGGTTCTGCTGATACCGTCAGGCAGCTGTTTCCCGAGGTCACACTCATATCTCTGACGGATAACTACGGTTTTGCAGTTGCCAACAACATCGCCATCCGCCGGTCAGATACGGAGTATGTCGCACTGCTAAACAATGACGCCATTGCCCATCCGTTATGGCTGGAAAACCTCATAACCGCGTTATCGACTTTTCCTGAAGCCGGTTTTGCCGCGTCAAAAATGCTCTATCATGATGCGCCCCATATTATAGACAGGGCCGGGGATGGATATACAACTGCCGGTGCAGGCTGTCTGCGCGGAAGAGGTCGCCAAAACAATGCCCATGATCAGCCGGAATGGGTTTTTGGTGCCTGTGCAGGGGCCGCCTTATACCGGATGTCCATGCTCCAGGACATCGGGCTGTTTGATGAGGATTTTTTTTTGCTTTATGAAGATGTGGATTTAAGCTTCAGGGCTCAGCTCAGAGGTTATAAATGCCTTTACGTTCCAATCGCTGTCGTCTATCATATGGCCAGCCGCTCCATCGGATATGACTCCCCGACGTCGGTTTATTACGGGCACCGGAATCTGGAATGGGTGTATGCCCAGAACATGCCGTCTTCACTGATTGTCCGAACGTTGGGACGGCATGTGTTTTATACGATTGCCGCTTTCGGCTATTTTGCTTCAAAAGGCCTTGCCATTGCTTATGTCCGGTCAAAAAGGGACAGCCTTAAAGCCTGGCGAAGTGTTTTGAATAAACGTAAAATAATTCAGACCCATCGCAGGGTCGAAGATGATTATATCTGGAATCTACTAGATACAGAAGACAGCATCTCCCGTTTAAAGCATCGGCTGAAGAGACAGCCCCTTAAGGATAGATTTTGATCGATATTGTCATCGTAAATTACAACAGTACGGATTTTTTACTGAAATGCCTTGAATCTGTTTATGAAACGATAGGAGATTATTCAGCAACAATACGGATTCAGGACAATGCCTCCTCGGACCGTGTTCATCGTATCACTGAACAGTTTCCGGCGGCAATCCTGACCCGGAATGAACGCAATATCGGATTTGCTGCAGCGGTGAATCAGGCATTGCAACAGAGCTACATCCCCTTATGTGATTTTGCTGAATCCGGATTCTTATGTTCTGAAAAACTTCTTTCACAGTTTCGTCGGGTTCATGGAAATGAATCCTCAGATCGGAATTGCCGGCCCCAGGATTCTGGACAGCGACGGTTCGGTTCAGGGCTCAGCCAGATCATTTCCAACAGCCTTAACATCATTATTCGGCAGATCATCGCTGCTTACCCGCCTGTTTCCCAATAACCCGATCACCAGCGCCAATCTGATGACAAGCCGCTGTGACGGCGTTCACCCCATGGACGTGGACTGGGTATCGGGTGCTTGCATGATCGTTCGCAGAAAAGCCATTGATTCGGTCGGTATTTTTGATGAACGATTTTTTATGTACTGGGAAGATGCCGACTGGTGCCGGAGGATGCGGGATGGCGGCTGGAAAGTCGTATACTTCCCGCAGGCCTCAGTGGTGCATTATGTCGGGGGCAGCAGCAATCAAATCGTACTCAAGTCCCAAATTGCATTCCATAAAAGCGCGTACCTGCTTTTTGAAAAATATAACCCGTCAGCCCCCTTGTTTTTAAAAATTCTGGTCATGACCGGTCTGTTTTATCGACTTTTTCTGGTTGGTTGTGTCAAACAGCAAATTCCTTCAGTTCGGAATTTCGGAAAAACGTTCAAACACCGCTGCTTCAAATGATGATGCAAGGCGGAAAATTAAAATCCTTCGTATCATTGCCAGACTCAATGTCGGAGGGCCTGCCATTCATGTTCATCTGCTGACAACAGAACTGAATCCTGAGCGTTTTGAAACCACTCTGGTTACCGGATCGATTTCCGAACAGGAAGGGGATATGAGTTACCTCTTTCAAGGGGACTCTCATCGGCATTGCCGGATTTCGGTTTTGCAGCGGGATATCAGTTTTTTTATGGATATCCGGGTAATCATATCGAATTTTCAGACTTTTAAGTCAGATCCAGCCGGATATTGTCCATACGCATACGGCAAAGGCAGGTTTTACGGCGCGCTTGGCCGTGTTGATCTATAATCTGGTTTTCAGAAAAAAAATCAAAATTGTCCATACGTTTCACGGGCATATATTTGAAGGCTATTTCAACAGATTGAAAGCCGGGCTGTTTGTCCATATCGAACGGTTTCTTGCCAGAGGTACGGATGTGATCATCGCCATCAGTAAATCCCAGCAAAAAGATCTGGCTGAGAAATATCATGTTGCCCCTTCGGAAAAGGTCAGCATCATTGAGCTGGGTTTTGATCTTGAGCCGTTTCTCTCCAGCGCCAGATTAAAAGGGCGCTTTCGCAAAAAAATAGGCATCAGCGATAAGACGATTCTGATCGGGATCATTGGACGACTGGTTCCCATCAAAAATCATGAAATGTTTTTTGAGGCTGTCTGTCTTTTCCTGAAGGAAAATCCTGAAATCGACGTGAAGATCGTTGTTGCCGGTGACGGCGAATGCCGCAGCTGGCTTGAGGAATATTGCCGGAGGAGAGAATTAACTGACCATGTCATCTTTTTGGGATGGATTAAGGATGTATCGCTTGTTTATGCTGATCTTGATATCCTAGCATTGTCATCTTTGAATGAAGGCACACCGGTTTCGATCATTGAAGCCATGGCATCCTCAGTTCCAGTGATTGCAACCCAGGTTGGAGGGATTCAGGACCTAATTGGGGAACCGGTCCATGCTTCAAAACAGAACTGTGGTTTTACAGTATGTCAGCGGGGGATTTTATGTTCCAATCGCGATTCAGCGGGTTTTTTCAAGGGACTTAGTTATCTTGCCGCAGAAGAGCCAATGATCAAGAACGCCCGTATTCAACGCGCCCGTGCTTATGTGGTAAAAAAATACGCAAAGGAACGGCTGCTGAAAGATGTCGAGTCGCTCTACGATCAGTTGATGACAGATAGGACCTGATTCTTGGAAAACAATAGGAACTCCATCAGACAAAGGGTTGGACAACAGATGAACATGTTGATTTTAGGCGGAAATGGTTTCATTGGTTCCCATCTTGTGGACAGGCTCCTTGCCGAAGGTCATAAGATCCGGGTATTTGATAAATATGAGGAGCATTATCGAAAGCCTGTGGCCGGCGTAGACTATTGCGTCGGGGACTTCGGGAATCGGGGGATGCTCTCGGAGGCGCTGGCCGGTATCGATATGGTGTTCCATCTGATCAGTACGACGCTCCCAAAGACATCCAATGATGATCCCGTATTTGATGTTCAGTCCAATGTTGTAGAGACGATTTTTTTGCTGGAACAATGTGTTGCCAATAAAATACGGAAAGTGGTTTTCATTTCTTCCGGCGGGGCAATATACGGAAATCCGCTATCCTTGCCCATTTCCGAGAACAGCCCGACCGAACCGGAATGCTCTTATGGCATTACAAAACTAGTCGTTGAAAAATATCTGGCTCTGTTCAATCATCTCCACGGTCTTGACTATGTAGTCTTGCGGCCCTCCAACCCTTACGGTAGCCGGCAGAACCCGAATGGCATCCAGGGAGTCATTTCCGTTTTTCTCGGCAGGATCGCTCAGGGAAAATCTCTTGAAATTTGGGGTGATGGCCGGGTTGTTCGGGATTATATCTTTATCGATGATCTTATTGACGGCATTTTCAAGGCGGCTTCCGTTAACGCGCTTTCACGGGTTTTTAATCTTGGCAGTGGGATTGGCCATTCACTGAACGAAATCCTTGAGGTGATTCGGAAGGTGACGGGCAGGGAATTCAAGGTTGCATATAAGGCAAAACGATCTTTTGATATTCCGAGCATTTATCTTGATATTCGCAGGGCAAAACAGGAACTTTCCTGGGTGCCGTCAGTTTCTCTTGAAGCGGGGATAGAAAAGACCTGGGCGTTCGTTGAGAAATTATACCGGCAATGAAAATTCTCTGTGCCTTGGGAAAATATCAATACGGAGATCCTGAACGGGGACTTTCCACCGAATATGCCGCATTCATGCCGGCGTTAAAAAATCTAGGGCATGATGTGGTGCATTTTGAGCTTTGGGACAGAAGAAATTATTCGGACTATGCTGAATTAAATCATCTGATCCTGAAAGCTGTGGATCGGGAATGCCCGGAACTGCTTCTGACTGTTCAGCTTCAGTATGAAATATTTATCGAAACTCTGGAGGCCATCAAGAAGCGCGGAGATGTGGCCACGATCTGCTGGACCACCGATGATTCCTGGAAATATCGGGAGGTTTCCCGTTTTATTGGCAGATATTACCATGCCATGACCACGACCTATCCCGAGGTCGTTTCCAAATATCATCGGGATGGTATTTTCCATATACTCCCGACCCAGTGGGCGGCCAGATCGGATCAGCTGTTCCCGCCGTTAATGTCCCATCAATGTCGCTATCCGGTATCGTTTATTGGTGAGGCCCATGGCAACAGGAAGCAGCGGATTCAATGTCTGTTGGACCAGGGGATACCGGTGTCATGTTTCGGCCATGGTTGGCCTCATGGGCCGGTTTCAGCAGATGATGTTCCAATAATAATGAGAAACTCCGTCATCAGCTTGAATTTTGCCAATTCCAGAGGACGACAGAATCAAATAAAGGCCAGAACTTTTGAAGTTCCAGGTGCCGGAGGGTTTCTTCTGACCGAATCGGCGCCGCATTTGGAAAATTGGTATGTCCCGGATCGGGAAATTGCTGTTTACCAGAGTGACCAGGAGTTGGCTGAAAAAATCAAGTTTTATCTTTCACATCCTGATACCCGGGATCGGATTGCAGCTGCCGGTTTTCAGCGGACCAGCAATGATCATACCTATGAGAGACGACTTCAGTTGGTTCTAAGTTATGCGTTGCATGCAAAGGCAGCAGATATGCAGAATCCGGACGGCCAGCCTGTCAGACCCGAGAGAAAGAGGCCCCTTTTTAATGCAAGCATGTCATTATTCTTCAAAAGCGGAACGATTGAACCGTTTGATACGAAGGGTTCTGGTTTGGGGATGCAGTTGTATCTGGGGACATGTCCGTGGACTGAGGGCTGCGCGCAGAATCGTATTTGAGCTGAGCTGGCGTCTGGCTGGAGAAAAAACATTTTCGCAGTCCGGATGGCCGGCACGCTTATTTCCGGACCTATAATTCATGAAAACAGTTCCTGTCAGTGCGATTATCCCCTGCTACAATTGCTGCGATACCATTGAGCGGGCGCTCTTTCCGTGGTGAATCAAACGTGCTTGTCCAGACGAAGTGTTTTTGATAAACGATGCCAGCACGGACAACACCTTGCATCGGCTTTTTGACCTGCAGAAAAAATATGGCAAAACCTGGATACGGTTGATTTCATTGCCTCAAAACCAGGGACCTGGTGCGGCCCGCAACTTCGGCTGGAATCAATCCAGCGTTCCTTATCTGGCATTTCTGGATGCAGATGATGCGTGGCACCCTGAAAAAATCAAATTGCAGTATGGTTGGATGAAAAATCATCCGGACGTTGCCGTTTCTTCACACCGATGCATTCAGCTTGCCCCCCATTGTTCTGTATGGGATTTACCCAAAAATCGCGTTGGTTATTCCCTGAAACCTTTTAAATTGTTGATCTGGAATCAAATGCTGACGCGATCGGTCATGCTGCAACGAATGCTTCCATTTCGCTTTCCAGAGGATAAACGGTATTCAGAGGATTATTATCTGTGGCTGGAAATGGCCTTAAATGGCATAAAAGCATGGTATTTGGACATTCCTTTGGCCGTATCATTTAAGTCCTCCTACGGTGAAGCGGGCTTAAGTCGCAATCTAATCGCAATGGAAAAAGGGGAATTGGATACTTATTTGCGGCTCAGGCGAAAAAAACTGCTGCCGACAACTTTAATGATGGGATTATTTGGATTTTCCCTTATCAAGCATTTGAGGCGAATGATAATTCATCGGGCCAAGGGAATGCATGCATTATAAAATGCATCGTTGCGTATTATCAGTCAAAAAAAGAGCATGTCGTCAACTTCAGCTCCTTCTTTGTCAATCGACTGATTTCATTGGCTTTATTTGCATTTACGACCTCGGTCTTCATCAACAGGGCGGGCAGCAAAGAATTCGGCGTTCTTACGATGCTGCTTCTGATCTTCAGCTACATATCTGTTGCGGATTTGGGAATGGGGTATGCCGTCGGTTATCGTTTGACACGGGCTGTCTCACGTGGAAATTTTGAATATGCTGCAAAGATTCTGCAACATGCATTGCCTTTTTACATTATTGTGGGAGGGTGCGCCACCATCCTTATTTTTGTATTTTCATCCGATATTTCGATGCTGTTCACCAATACAGACGGATATTCATTTATTTATAAAGTGATAGCTTTAGGCATCCTGCCGCTGGTAATTGATACCGTAGTGCTGATGGTCATGCAGTCTTACAATAAGGTATATCTGATAAATTTATCCAGACTCATCTACGATATATTCAGAGCAGCTCCTTTATTGCTTGCCGTGGTCGTTAAAAACGATTTGCTGGAAAAAATAATGATAATCGTAGTTGCCGGTTGTTACATAAAGCTGATGATAGACATATACTTGTGTTACAAGCTCATCGGTAACCTGACTTGGCTAAGGCCGGTGTTGATATATAAAGAATTATGTTTCAATATTAAGTACGGCATTCCAATGCTGATGACGCTTGTGATTGGCATGATCATTTCAAGTATTGATAAATTTTATATATCCAACGTTTTGTCCATGGAACAATTGGCATATTATTCAGTAGCGCTTGAGGTCAATGTCAAAGCCTGGTTTCTGATCTGGGCGGTAACCGGCAGCCTCACGACCGTTTTGATACGCAGAAACGTTTTAAACATCAACACGCAAGACATAGAAAAACTATCCATGATGTCGGTAGCTGTAATATTTATTTTGTATTACATGCCATTGATTGTTTTTGCTAAAGAAATCATTACGTTGTGGATCAACAGCGATTTTGCCGAAAAAAGCTTCCGGATTACCCGGATACTCTCGTTTGCCTCGCTCTTTTATATGATTTATGCAGTAAAACATAATATCCTGCAGGCCAGAGGGAGATTTCTGACAATAGCGGGTATCTACTGTGTGGGGCTATCCCTTTTGCTGATTTCGCTGTGGGTGCTACCGAAATACTTCGGTTCTGAAGGCGTTGCCTATTCTTATGTGCTCACTTATGCTGCTTTTGTTATTGCAGCCGCTGTATTTATGAGAAAGGTGAAAAAAATACATGCTTAAGCAGGATATATCAAAAATTATGCGGAAAAAGATGTTCTACAGGTTCTGGCGAAAGCTCTACGAGGTCTGCCTTTACGGTATGAACATGGGGCCTGCAAGCGGTTATCCCCACTACAGCGGCGAAGAATGGATCATCAATTTCGTTAAAAGCCGCATGAAGCGCCCACTTCCGATAGTATTCGACATAGGCGCCAATAGAGGCGATTATGCCGCGGCAATCCTTGCATCGTTCGGATGTGAGAATATCCGCCTGTTTTGCTTCGAACCATCGAAAACGGCTTTTGGGTTGCTGAATAAGGAGCTGTCAGCCTGTCAGAATGTCAAACTGTATAATTTCGGATTCGGTGATAGGCCGGAAACAGTAAATCTCTATAGTTGTTCGCAAGGGGCAGGTTCTGCATCCATAGTGAATATGCTTTGTAATCAAATGGATAATAACAATATTGTCGAGGAAATTGAATTAACGACACTGGATGAATTCTGCAGTGCAAACAATATTCAAAAAATTGATTTTATGAAGATAGATGTTGAAGGATACGAATTGAATATCTTGTGTGGCGGAAGTAAGTTGATAAACGATGCTTTGGTAGACTTCATTCAGTTTGAGTTTGGTTATCCAAGCATCGCATCAAGGGTGTTTTTTAAAGATATTTTTTCCTATTTATCCGGTAATTATAGTGTTTACAGGAGTTTGTTTGATGGATTGATAGAAATTGATCATTATGATTATAAAGATGAATTGTATACCATTCAAAATTTTTTAGCGATATCCAAGAAAATAAGCCCTTGATTGGAAACTGGAGATACGGAATGATTCTCATCCGAAAGGTTGTGCGTCAAGTTAAATCCAGACCCCATGAACGCCATGACTGAAGATATTCGTAGATACGATTTCATCGATGCGCTGCGAGGATATGCGATTCTGCTCGTACTCCTCGTGCATTCATCCCAATCCGTTGCCCCGATTAACCCAACGCTTCAGTTGCTCATGAGTAACGGTGCCCGTGGTGTACAACTTTTTTTCATAGCCAGTGCATTGACCCTTTGCATGTCCTGGCAGTTTAGAAGCAAGCAAGAAATATCTCCCCTTCGCAATTTCTTTCTTCGGCGGTTTTTTAGAATTGCGCCGATGTTTTATGTGGCGATTGTGTTCTATGTCCTTTTGTACGGTTTCACGCCGAGATACTGGGCACCCAATGGCATCGAATGGTGGTTTGTGCCGCTTACCGCGCTCTTTCTTCATGGATTTAACCCTGAAACGATCACATCGGTGGTGCCTGGCGGATGGTCAATTGCGGTCGAGATGAACTTTTATCTTGTGCTGCCCCTGCTTTTGCACCATCTCACAACAATTAAATCTTCCATTTATTTTTTCCTGTTCAGTGTCTGTATGTATGGTATTTCAAGGCTTGCTTTTAACCACTTATTTGCTGGCGTGTATCCGACAAACCAACAATATCTGGTTTCAACGTTCATTTATATGAATTTCTTCGGTCAACTTCCCGTGTTCGCCATTGGAATATGCACTTATTTTGCATTTATCAATGTTGGCTCATTGAAGCGGGTTGTGGTCTTTGGCAACCTTCTCTTCATGCTTGGGATCGTGTTGCTGATGCTGCTGTCTTCATCAATCAACATCACTCGGCTGTTAGGTAATTATGTCGCCATTGGGGCAGCGTTCGCCTTGTTTGCGATCACCCTAAGCGTTTTTCCTGTCAAGGCCATCGTCAATAAGGTGGTGATACAGCTGGGAAAGATCAGTTTCAGCATGTATCTATCTCACTTTGCCGTACTGCATTTTTTCTCTAAATTCGGTATTAGTTCATTTTTCGAAAATGGAGACACATCCAGTATCCTGCATTTTCTCTGTGTTGTTGCTGTTACAGCGTCCTTTTCGTACATCCTGTACGCAACCATTGAGCGCGAAGGAATTTTACTTGGCAAGCGTATCGTCGAAAGGCTCAACCCATAAGGGTTGATCTGACCGGACGACGTGAATAGCATAAAGTCTGAGCTTTCCCGGAAATCAATCCCTGTTCAGGATGTCCGGTTCAAATTATGAACAATACTTAATGAAACAACAGCGCCTGCATCATCTGGATTCACTGAGAGGAATCGCAGCCCTTATTGTGGTAATGGCCCACTATTTTGCTGCGTTCTATCCCTATACAATTTTTGGCCTCCAGGGAAATTATCATCAGAAATCCATTTGGGAGGATATTGTTTTTTGCCCTCCGTTTGGGTTCTTTGTCGCAGGGCATCTGGCGGTTTGTCTCTTCTTTATCTTGAGTGGATATGTTTTGTCCTATGGGTTTCTGGGGGAAATCCGAAGAATAGATAAAATTGTCTCGGCAGTTATAAAACGACCTATTAGATTGGGCGGGCTTGTGCTATTCACAATAATTGCAGGATACGGTTTGTGGGTGAATAAAGCATTTTACAATACGGCGGTTGCTGATCTAAGCGGTTCAAGGCCATGGTTTTCCGATTACTGGAATGGCGAATTGGATATTTTACGTCTAATAATAGATATCGTGACATCCTTGTTTTCCCGTGGATTTATATATAACCCGCCTCTCTGGACGATCAAAATTGAGTTGTATGGCTCGTTTCTTGTTTTTCTTTTTGTAGCAATTTTTGGAAGATACAAGTATAGATTGCCAATTTTACTGTTTCTTTTGGCCATTTTCCACCGTAGTTTTTATGCGGGGTTTATTCTTGGTGTGATTGTGGCAGATATTGTTAAAAATCATAATATGTTAATAAGAATAAAATCGAATCGGTATATTTCTATGCTTTTATTTGTTTTATTTTTGTATCTATCATCTTATCCATACTGTGCAAAATCCGATTTTATTAAGCAGACAATATTTTATGCCTTACCCTTCGATCAATGGCTTGGGAGGGGATACCCGATAATCGCAGCACTAACGATTTTTATACTTGTCATGATTAGCAGTAGAATAAAAAAATATCTTACGCGTCCGATTTTGATTTTTTTAGGCAGAATATCATATGGGTTATATGCCATTCATTTTTTGGTATTAGGATCCCTTTCCTCTTATTTATTCTCGGCGCTATATCTTCACTTGGGCTATCACTTGTCCTTTCTGCTTGTTTTAATTTCAGGATTTCCGATTATTATTCTTTTTGCATACCTTTCAACGATATATATTGATGAACCAGCAATTAAATTGGCGTCTTATTTGGCGGATAATGCACTTAAGTTCCTGAATTCCAGAATATGCCCTAAATTAAAAGGTCTCAAAACCCATAAGGCTGGATCTGACCGGGAGATGTGAATAAAGAACAAAAAGCTGAGATTTTGGATTGTTCTGATCGATGCAGTGGCCGATAATGTACTGGCAGTCCTGCGCTGCGCGAAGCAGACAACGATCCGGACGGCCGCGCCCATACGGGGGCTTTTTCCCGATCTGGAATTCTATCGTGAGGAAAGCAAGGTGAAATATTTGCAAGTCATTAAAAACATCATGAGAATGAAGAAATTACAGCCTTTCTGGGAGTTCATGCTCGATGTGACCCTATACGGTATGAACATCGGGCCAGCTTCGCTTCCGCATTATAGCGGCGAAACCTATTTATTGAAAAATCTGAGCAGAATCCTTCGTAAGAAGAACGATTCCTTAATCACTGTGTTTGATGTGGGAGCAAACATCGGTGATTATGCGCTGGAAGCTTATTCGTTCTTAGGGACGGCAGCTATGATATTTTGCTTTGAGCCGTCAAATGCAACCTGCGAAATGCTCAGAGAGAACACGCGACACATCGGCCCTATTCGTCGTGCATAATCATGGTTTCAGCGATAAGGAAGGTGAGCTTGAACTGTTTTCGGACAAGCAGGGATCGGGGCTGGCATCTCTCTATGACCGTCGACTGGATCATCACGGCACCCGTTTTCAAAACAGCGAAACGGTCAGATTGTCGACGATAGACCGATTCTGTCATGAGAACAACATTAAATCGATTCATCTGTTGAAAGTGGATGTGGAGGGGCATGAATATAAGGTTTTTGCAGGGGCGGCAGAGATGCTTGAGGCAAATGCCATAGACGTGATACAATTCGAATTTGGCGGGTGCAATATTGATTCCCGTACTTTCTTTCAGGATTTTTATTATCTCTTGAATCCGAAATACAGATTGTTTCGGCTGACAGTGGATGGCATCGTGCCTATCGATATTTACAACGAGAAGCATGAACAATTCAGAACCACCAATTTTATTGCCATTCACAGGAATATTTAAGGGTGTTGGAAATTAAGCGTTCCCCGATGAGACATCAATGACTGGACTATTCAAATGTGCGGCATCACAGGATTTATTACCAATAACCAGTTTGAATCCTTCAGCCGGTCGCTGCCGGCGGCAACGGCATCCCTGGCGCATCGGGGGCCGGATGATTCCGGCATTTATGTGGACCCATCCGCCGGCGTGGGCTTGGGCCATCGCAGGCTGTCCATTCTGGATCTATCCCCTTTGGGCCATCAGCCCATGGCCAGCGATGACGCTGAGGTGAGAATCGTCTACAACGGCGAGGTTTACAATTTCAAGGTGCTTCGAAAAGAGCTTGAAAAAGCAGGCCATCATTTCAAGAGCGATTCGGACACCGAAGTGATTCTGAAAGCGTATCTGGAGTGGGGAACAGAATGCCTGGGGCGTTTTATCGGCATGTTTGCGCTTGCCATATGGGATGGCCGGAGCCGGCGTCTGTTTCTGGCCAGGGATCAGCTGGGGATAAAGCCCCTTTATTATTACCATCACCAGGGAAGCCTGATTTTTGCATCCGAACTGAAAGGGATACTGGCATTCAAGGGGATTTCCAGAACCCTGGATACCGGAGCCATTCCGCTTTTTTTGCATTATCAATATATTCCCTCTCCCCGAACCATTTATCAGCATATCTTCAAACTGCTTCCCGGGCATTTTCTGATCTGCGATTCCGAAACCTTTCGCACCTGCCCCTGGGCCCAGACGCCGATGCGTCAAGCAGGCGGTCATCTCTATCGGGGATATCTGGCAGCGAATTGGCGTGCCTGGATCAGCTTCAGGAAATTCTGACCCGGGCGGTTTCGGATCAGATGGTCAGCGACGTTCCGCTTGGTGCCCTCTTAAGCGGCGGCATCGATTCCTCGCTGGTTGCCGCCATCATGCAGCAGGTCAGTTCCCGTCCTGTCAGAACCTTCAGCATCGGGTTCAGGGAATCCAGGTTCAATGAGGCGCCCTGGGCTGCCAGAGTGGCGGCCTGCCTGGGAACTTGCCACACCGAACTCTATGTGACTTCCAAGGATGCCCTTTCGGTGATTCCCCGGCTCCCGGAGATTTATGACGAGCCTTTTGCCGATGCTTCGGCAATTCCTTCCTTTCTGGTCAGCCAGCTGACCCGTTCCCATGTAACGGTGGCCCTTTCCGGGGATGGCGGGGATGAACAGTTCTGCGGATATACCCGCTACTGGGCGACTCAGGCCATGGCCTCCGGCTTTCAGAGATTGCCAGGACCCTTAAGAACCTGGCTTTACAACTCCCTTTCGCTGCTGCCGATCCGCTTTTGTCGAGAAACTTTACAACAGGCTTCAGCCCGTTCTGCCCTCGGCATTCAGATCGGCCAATTTCCCGGATAAATGGCAAAAGCTGATTGCCCAGATGAATCATACGGACCTTCAATCCCTTTACCGGGTTTCGGTGTGCCTCTGGGACAGGGACAGGATCGAACGCTTAACCGGCCGTTTCCCGGAACCGTCCCGGTTTGAGCATGCTTTTGATCAGACAACGGACTGGCCGGTCCTGTCAAGACTCATGCGGGTGGATCAGCAGACCTATCTTACCGATGCCATGCTGGTCAAGGTGGATCGGGCCAGCATGGCGGCCGGCCTTGAAATCCGTGTGCCGCTTCTGGATCAACGGGTGGTTGAATATGCATCCAGGATACCGGAAAATTATCTTTATCGTAAAGGAGAGGGAAAAGTCATCCTTCGCAGGCTGCTGTCGCGCTTCATTCCCGCGGATCTCTTTGAAAGGCCCAAGATGGGATTTGCGATTCCCGTTTCCCGGTGGCTTCGAGGAGAATTGAAGCCCATGCTTCTGGATTATCTTGCTGAAGGGCGACTGAAACGGGAAGGCATTTTCAATGCCGCTTACGTTGCTGCAACGGTTTCAGATCATCTGTCGGGCCGGGCGGACCATCCGCACCGTCTCTGGGCCTTGTTGATGTGGGAGATGTGGCGGGAAAAATGGCTTTGAACAAGAATCCGAAATCCGTCTGGGGATGGGCCATTTATGACTGGGCCAATTCGGCGTTTGCCACCACCGTGATGGCCGGATTTTTTCCGATTTTTTTCAAGCAATACTGGAGCGTGGGTACGGATATCAACACCAGCACCGCGCTTCTGGGTTTGGGGAATTCCGCTGCCAGCCTGCTGGTGGCGCTCTGCGCTCCGGTTTTAGGGGTTCTGGCGGATCGGGGAAGGAGTCCGAAAGACATTTCTGGTCTGCCTGGCTTATTCGGGATCATTGGCCACTGCCCTGTTATGGACGGTGCCAATGGGTGAATGGGGATGGGCCATAATCTGTTACGGCGTGGGAATGATCTGTTTTGCAGGCGCCAATGTTTTTTACGATGCGCTGCTGGTTGTCGTAGCTCCGGCGCCGGATCGGGATCGGGTATCCAGTCTGGGTTATGCCATGGGATATCTGGGAGGCGGCCTGCTTTTTGTGCTCAACGTCCTTATGGTCCAGCAGCCCCAGTGGTTTGGACTGGCGAGTTCGGAGCAGGCGGTGCGGTATGCATTTCTTTCGGTTGCGCTGTGGTGGGCGGGTTTTACGATATTTTTGATAATGTGGGTTCATGAAGAAAAAAACGTGTTGCCGCCCGTCAGAGACTTCGATTTTCTGAAGCAAGGCGTGTCTGCAATTGAAAAATACGGTCAGGCGGATCTTCAGGCTGAAGTCGGCCGGGCTCTTTCTTTTAGCTTACTGGTGCTATATGGATGGCGTGGATACCATCATCCGCATGGCCGTTGACTATGGGCTATCCATCGGGTTTACCGGAAAAGATCTGATGCTCGCGCTTCTGGTGGTTCAGTTCGTCGGGTTTCCTTCGGCCCTGATATTTGGACAGCTCAGCCGCAGATGGGGCCTTCCGGAACTGCATTTTCATAGCCATTGCCGGATATGCGGCAGCCACCCTCTGGGGAACAGTTCATGAAGCAGCGCATGGATTTTTATATTCTGGCGGTTGTTATCGGACTGTTTCAGGGGGGGATTCAGGCCCTGAGCCGGTCATATTATACGCGATTCATTCCGGAGGGACAGTCTGCCGAGTATTTCGGATTGTTCAACATGATGGGAAAATTTTCAGCGGTCATCGGTCCGGCTTTAGTCGGGATGGTCGGTTTGATATCGCGGAAAATCCTGATGCCGGCCACCCCGACACCCGAACAACTGCAGCACGTCGGCCAACTGGCCTCGCGCTGGGGAATCGGGTCGATTCTGGTTTTTTTTGTTGCAGGCGCGCTGCTTTTGTTTGTTTCAATAAAATATGATGGCAAAGAACCAGCTATGTCGCCTGTTCAACGGGGATACCTGACTCAGGAGAAATTCATAGTGGATTCACAAGATTCATCGACAAATCGTCTCTACCAAAAGGCCAATTGGCTGGCCTTGATCACCATTTATTATAATCTGCTTGAAGGTGCGGTTTCGGTATTTTTCGGGTTTCAGGATGAAACCCTTTCGCTGTTTGGTTTCGGCCTGGATTCGTTTGTCGAGGTGATTTCGGGAATCGGCGTCTGGCACATGATTCACCGGCTTCGGCAATCAACGGACAAAAATCCGGACCGTTTCGAGCAGCGGGCATTGAAGACCACGGGTACGGCATTTTACCTTCTGACAGCGGGACTGACGGCGACAGCGCTATACAATGTCTATTCAGGTCACCATCCGGAGACCACGTTCTGGGGGATCGTTATTTCCCTGATTTCCATCGGAACCATGTGGGCGCTCATTCATTTCAAGGTAAAAGTGGGAACCGCCTTGAATTCCCAGGCCATTCTGGCAGATGCAGGATGCACCCGGACCTGCATGATCCTTTCCGGAGTTCTGCTGGCAGCCAGCCTCATTTATGAGCTGACCGGATTTGGGGGGGTGGATTCCCTGGGCTCGATTTTTATTGCCTGGCTGTCTTTTCGGGAGGGCAGGGAAGCCTTTGAAAAGGCCAGCGGTATGGAGGGGTGTGGTTGTTGCGGTAAATGAGAACTTTATCGACTTTTCAAGAAATGTTTTGCCGGAAAATTCTCAGATCCGGTCAAAGTGAGAAAACTGCATGGTAAAGGTTCCCCTGCCCTGTGTGGCGGAGCGTATCGCGGTTGAATAACCGAACATCCGCGCCAGGGGAACAATGGCCTGAATGGCCTGAAATCCGATTTTGGGTTCAATGGCTTCGATCTTTCCCCCCCGGCTGTTCAAATCGCCAATCACATCGCCCGTAAATGCCTCCGGCACAAAGATCTCCACATCCATGATCGGATCCAGCAGAAAAGGACTTGCCTTGGACAGCGCATCCTTGCAGGCCATGGATGCACTGACCTTGTACGCCAGATCGGTTCCCTGAGAGTCGCGGTAAGAACCGCCCACCAGGCTGGCCTCGATATCCACGGCCGGATATCCCATGAGGGTTCCGCTTTCCAGTGATTCCATAACGCCTTTTTCAATGGCTTTCATGAACTGGGGGGGGATGTTTCCTTCTGGAATATCTAGAACGAACCGGTTGCCGGAACCCCTGGACAGCGGTTTGAGGTTGATGCGGACCTCGGCAAAATGACGCTGACCGGCCACTTCCTTATCGAAAACAGCGGTTGCTGCAGCAGCCTTGTCAATGGTTTCCCGGAAAACCACCTGAGGTTTTCCCACATTGACGCTGGTATTGAATTCTCTTGTCATCCGGCTGATGATGACTTCAAGATGCAGCTCTCCCATGCCGGAAAGAATTTTCTGGCCCGTGTCAGAATCTTCCTTGACCCGAAGGGTAGGGTCTTCTGCCAGAAATTTTTCCAGCACCTGGTCCAGCTTTTCCTGGTCCGATCGGGTTTTGGGTTCAATCGCCAGTGAAATGACCGGCTCATAAAACTCCATCTTTTCCAGAAGAATGGGGTGATCCGGCTGACAAAGTGTTTCTCCGGTTGAAGAATCCTTCAGGCCGATAACGCCGACAATGCTTCCGGCCCCGGCTTCATCAATCCGTTCCCGCTTGTTGGCATGCATCTGCAGGATACGGGACAGTTTTTCCTTTTTATTCCGGAAAGGGTTGAACACATCATCGCCTGCTTTGATCTTCCCGCTGTATATCCGGACAAAGGATAGCTTACGGCCTTCTGCCATGGAAACCTTGAATATCAGGGCAGCCAGCGGGGCCTTGTCTGTTGCCGGGCATTCGATAAGGTCTCCGGTTTGGGGATGAATGCCCTTGATCGGCGGAACATCGGCAGGACTGGGCAGAAAACGGACGATGGAGTCCAGAAGTGGCTGAATCCCCTTGTTTTTCAGTGCAGAACCGCATAAAACCGGTACAACTTTCAGCGCAATGGTGGCATTTCGAATGGCTTCCAGAAGCATGTCAGGTTCTATCGGGATTTCTGCAAGATAGGCTTCCATGATCTGGTCATCCACTTCGGCAAGCGTTTCGATCAGTTTGTCCCTGAAGTTTTGAGAAGACTCCAGCCTGTCCGCGGCAATGTCCTCAAGGGCAAATGTGGCGCCCAGAGAGTCGTCATCCCATACGACTTGTTTCAGATGGACGAGATCGATCACGCCGGTAAAATGTTCTTCTTCCCCGACCGGCAACTGCAGAATCAAGGGGTTGGCGTGAAGCCTGGAGCGCATCATATCGATGGTTCTGAAAAAATCGGCGCCGATGCGATCCAGCTTGTTCACGAAAGCGATTTTCGGAACGCGGTATTTGTCTGCCTGGCGCCACACGGTTTCGGACTGAGGTTCAACGCCGCCAACTGCGCAAAAAACCCCGATTGCCCCATCCAGAACTCGCAGGGACCGCTCGACCTCTATGGTGAAATCCACATGGCCCGGCGTATCTATCAGCTGAATCTCGCAGTCTTTCCAGCGACAGGTGGTGACCGCCGATGTGATGGTAATGCCCCGTTCCTGTTCATCCGGCATCCAGTCCATGATGGCTTCGCCGTCATGGACCTCGCCGATTTTGTGGGACTTGCCGGTATAATACAGGATTCGTTCGGTAACGGTCGTCTTTCCGGCATCAATATGGGCAATGATGCCAATATTACGAATGGAATTGATTTTTTGTTTTTTCATCGTCTTCAGCCTGTTGTCATTATTAAAATATAAATTCTATGGCAACAATCAATCGATGTCAAGGAAAGAGAACTGAACCGTTTTTTAAAGGGGAAGTGAAGCTGTTGAAGGCATAAGTAGGGGTTATGAAATACCAAAAAATGATTTAATTTTTTTAATGAAACCTCCGGATGTGGCGGCAACCAGGGCGCTACTATCCCCTCCCTGTATGGCCAGTTGCTGCTGGCGCTCAGCCAGCACCTGTCCCAGGTATTCGGATATCCCTGAATTGGCAGTGAGAATCTCTGAAAAAATATCCTTTTGAATTATGATGACTTCGGCGTCCTCAATTGCGCGAACGGTTGCGGTCCTCGGCTCACCGGTTAACAGGCTCATCTCGCCAAAAAAATCACCCTTTTTAAGAACAGCTACCTGTTTGAATTGCCGGGAATCGCATTCCAGAAGCACTTCGCACGTTCCTTTGGAGATAATATAAAGGGAGTCGCCGGTCTCCTGTTGCCGGACAATGATTTCACCGTCGCCGAACGGTTCGATTTTAACCTGATGGGCCAGTTGAGCGCGTTCTTCTGGAGAAAGGGGCGATAGCACTGGCACCTTCTCAAACATCCGGACCATTTCATTACAGCGATGTTCACGCGTCGCTGCCTGGAAGGCGCGCTCCTCGTGGGCATGGTGGATGTTGCGAATTGGAAATGGAATGACGATGTTGTGCCGTCTTAGGCTATACCAGGTGAGGGTGTTGATTTCAGATTTGATTTTGATTTCGTTTGAGAAATTTTCGTGCCAGAAACGAATTTCATAAAGAATGGCCGAGTCGCCAAAAGTGACCAGAAGGACATCGGGGGCAGGGTGCTTCAGCACCTTCTGATGCTGGTGCAACACTTCAAGAATCACTTTTTTCACCAGATCCGGCGGTGCGTTATAATCCAGGCCGATCGTTATCCTGGAGCGCACCTTTCGGTCCGGTTTTGAGTAGTTCAAAAAGATGCGGCCGGTGATTTCTGAATTGGGAACGTAGACGAAAACCTGATCCCGTGTGAGGAGTTTGGTGGATTTCCAGTTGATGCTGGTAACCATACCGATATGATCACCCACCTGAATCCAGTCACCGATGTCGAATGGCCGTTCAACCTGAAGGACAAGGCCAAGGAAAAAATTGCTGAGTATTGACTGAGCGGCAAACCCCAGGACAACGGTGAGCGCAGCGGATGTGGTGATCAAGCTGACTAGATTGATGTTGCTCTGTAGGCGAAGAACAATAAAAACCAAAATTGCATAACACAGAAACAGAATAAAATCCCGCGTAATTCTGGCAACAGGCTTTTTGCCGCGGATTTTTAGCGGAATTTCTAAGGCGCCGGCAAAAACCAGACGTGCGACCGCCCAGGACAGCACAATGGATTCGATGACGGTGAGCCAGATGTCCCATTCCGGGGATGACACAAGAGGTTGGGTCAGTCGGGATAAAAAACGAAGGCAAAAATAAATAATTAAGAGCGTGAGGGGGAGCTCGGGGAGTTTGGGTGACTGTTTCGACGCCAGGTGATACAGGCTGAGCAGGACAATAGACAGCAGCGACATCCATCCATGAAATCGAATCAATAAATTCCGGCACAGCTTTACCACCCTGCTTAAAAATTAAAAAAGGGGCAACCGAAAATCTCGGGCTACCCCCAGCGCTTGCTTATATTAACAGGCATTTGTCAAGATAAGCAGTATTCAAAATGATGCAATATCAATGTCTGGCGTAAGAAATTCCCCACCATTTTTCTTTTGTAGAAGTTTCTGCCGCTTTTTCCGTTACATTTTTAAATCCCCACCAGCTAAATCCAAGATGGCTCCAGGTTTTGTAATGGGAGCTGTGCTCCATGTATTCGGACTGTTTGACTGCTGTTCCGCATCCTGCCAGAAACATTCCCAACGCAATGATCAATACCAATTTTTTCATAAGTTTTCCTCCTTTATTGAATCATTAAGAAAATAAACAAAGTCTTCTCCATATTCTCCAGTGAAACACTTATAACAAAATCATCAAGAGTGCAATCAAAATTCTGAAAAAATATCTATTGTGGAGATTAACCCCTCTGAAGACAAAAAAAGCGGTTATGGCTGCGAGAGACACAACCGGCATTTTATGCAGAGGAATATTCTTATTGAAAGGAGATCAAAATAATATCTTGAAAAACCGGTCATGTTCGAATATGAAGCAGAAGATTTGATTTTACGACTTTATTTGCATAATCCGGATAAGGAGGTAGGAATGGGACAGAAAATTCTGGTTGCCCTTGATGATTCCAAGAATGCGATGCGGACAATTGAAATTATTGCCAAAACTTTTTCTCCATCTAAAAACGACATTATCCTGTTCAGCGTTATTCCCGATACTGCTGCACTTTGCGACATGAACAGCCCTGAACTGACCCCGTATTTTCTTTCACAGCAAAGCAATTTCTGCCAGCTTGAAGAGCAAAAAAAACAACTTGTCAATGAAGCCCTGAAACAGGCTAAGGATATACTGGTAAAGGCCGGTTTCGATAAGGGCCGTGTTCACCTGAAAGTTCAGGTTAAGAAGAGAGGAATTGCCAGAGACATCATTGAAGAGGCCCATTCCGGATATTCCATTGTCGTTATGGGAAGAAGAGGTCTTTCCGGAGTTCAGGAGTTTATGCTGGGAAGTGTTTCTCAAAAAGTCATTCATGGCATAAAGGATGTCTCAGTGCTTATTGTGAATTGATATTTAGCGCGCCTGTCATCCCGCCGGGCGCTTCAGTTTCCCGATTAACCTCTTTGTTCCGGTTTGCACATTGAAATTACGGGTGTGCAGCCAGATGTGAAAGGAACTGGTCATGGCCTCAAAGAAACACCTGCAAATAGCCTACAGTGCGGCCATCATTTTGTTTGTTATTGGCGCATTCAGCTATGCGGCATTTTCCGCCAAAAAGCCCGAACATCCCGTCAGGCTGATGTTTCAAGGGGTTGCCGGAAAAGTTTTATTCGATCACAAGACCCATGCATCCGGTACGGGTTATGGTGCAGCATGCAATGACTGCCATCATCATCCATCCGGACAGGATTCCGGATACAGGTCCTGCAGTGACTGCCATCTGTCTGCAGAAAACGACACCGGTACTCAGCCCGAGCTCTGCAAGGATTGCCATGATCCGGGTGATTATGAAGGCGTTGAAATCCTGAAGAAAACCGATGCGTTTCACGCCCAGTGTATCAATTGCCACAAGCAGATCGGGGCCGGGCCTCAGGAATGTTCAGCATGCCATTTTATGTAGCACAGTCAGGCTCAGAGATCTCTATTTGTCAACTTCACGCTGTTATCATGTAAAGGTTTGAACCATGCTAAAAAGATCATTTATCGGTTTGACAAAACCCTGGATCAAGTATGAAATTCTGGGGAAAAGTCCGCAGGAACCCGTGAATGTCCCCGATGCCAAAGAAGCCATTTTGTTTCTGGAAGGCAGCTATCAATACCTGAATGAGATCCAACTGAAAAAAGGCCAGGAGGTCAAAACCGGTCAGCGACTCTACCTTAAAGAAGGAGATACTGCTTTCACGCTGTCTACGGTTACCGGAACCATTTCCTCCCTGTCCCAATTCACCGGTGATTTCGGCAAGTGCTATACAGCGGTTTCCATCGAAATCGCTCAGAATGAAGAATGGGATGCGGAATTTGAGGCAGTGCGGGGGAATATGTCTCTTCAGACGGCCTCCGCTTTGCTTCAGGGAATCCCAGGGAATTTGCCGTTTCATCTCTTGACGGATTCACGGGAACCTGTCCACACCGTGATCATTACGGGAATAGACAGTGATCTTCTGGTGACCACGCATCAACATGTAGTTCTCACGGCTCTTGACAGGATTTCCCGGGGCATCCAGGTCCTGAAAAATATAACCGGGATCCAAAATGTCATTCTGGCTGTATCCAGAGAGTTTATTCAGGGATACGGGCATATCGGGGCAACGGTGAAGTTTGTTGATACGATTTATCCGTCGGCCCATCCCGTGCTTCTGTCAAATGCGCTTTTGGGTCAGGTGATTCCTGCGGGAAAAACCTGTGAAGACATCGGGGTATGTTGCATGAATGCCGAGGCCGTCGCGTCGCTGGGGGATGCTTTTGAAACCGGCCGGATTCCTGTTAAAAAGCTTCTGACTGTCGTTGGCAAAGACGGCCGCAGTGTCCTGATCTCGGCCCGGATCGGAACCCCGATTGGACAGATTTTTAAAACACTTGATATGACAATTAATACTGGAGACCGGATTATTGCCGGTGGCCCGATGACCGGCTCCGCCATTTACTCGGAAGATTATCCGGTCCAGCCCGGAACCGATGCCCTTCTGGTTCAGGACGGCCAGACCATTCCCCTGTACTCGGATTATCCTTGCATCAACTGTGGCGACTGCATCCGCGTCTGTCCGGTAAGTGTTCCGGTCAACATGTTGGTCCGGTTTCTTGAGGCCGGGCAATACCAGGAGGCTGCCGATATGTATGATTTGAACTCCTGTATCGAATGCGGACTGTGTACATTTGTGTGCGTATCACGGATTCCGATCTTCCAGTATATCAAACTGGGAAAACACGAACTTGCCCTGAAGCAGGAAGCGGAGGCAGCCAATGGTTAATACGAAAAAATTCATTGTATCCCATGCTCCTTTCTGGCACAACGGAAGCAGTATTGCCGAGCGCAGTTGCCAGATGATGTTGGCAACGGTTCCAGCCCTTCTGCTGGGTATTTATCAATACGGCATCATGGCCATCAGGGTGATTGCCCTTAGCGTTTCCATGGCCATGATATGGGAGCTTGCCGCAAACCGTCTGATGAAGCGTGCTTACAGCATCGGAGACGGCAACGCGGCCGTCATCGGCCTGCTGTTTGCCATGCTCCTGCCGGCAACAACTCCCTGGTGGGTTGTAGTGATCGGAACATTTGTGGCGATTTTTTTGGGAAAGCAGATTTACGGAGGCATGGGCGGGAATCCCTTTAATCCGGTTCTGATCGGCATGCTTATTGTCTTTTTGTCTTGGAAAGGGATGTTTGATTTCAATGAAGCCCTGGTTGACTTCGACTTGGGATTCAACATGGTCTATCCCCTGGCAGCCATCAAGCATCACGGTGCGGCCGCAGCCGGGTCTTATTCCCTGACGGGCCTGTTGATGGGCCAGCAAACCGGCGGCATTGGCGCCACATTCGGGCTGGGATTGGTTATAGGCGGTTTGTATCTGATTCTAAAGGGCGTGATCCGCTGGGAAATATCGCTGTCCTACCTTGCCGGTGTTTTTATTACGGCACTTGTTTTCAACCTGGTCAACCCCTTCCGCTTTGCCCCTGCTGAATTTCATCTGGTGACCGGATTTACCCTGATTTCAGCTTTTTTCCTGGCGACAGAAGACTCTTCCTCGCCGGTGAATTTTCTGCCCATGATCCTCTATGGCGCCGGGGCCGGAATCCTGACGGTATTGATCCGTAATATCGGTGCCTACGTCGATGGCGCTCTTTTCGCGATCCTGATATTTAATATTGCCAATCCTCTTCTGGATAAAATCATGCCAAAAGCATTGGGAAAGGTTGATCATCATGCGTGAAATGATAAAGATGGTTGTGGTTCTCACCGTATTGTGCTGCCTGTCCGGAGGGCTTCTGGCTTCCTTGCGGGACAGCACCAAAGATCAGATTGAAAATCAGCAACTGGAATTTGTCAAGGGTCCGGCCATTCGTAAGATTCTGGAAGGGGCATCCAATGATCCCATTAAGGACCGGTTCAAGATCAAGGACGGAGATGTGGAAAGAAGCGTTTTTGTCGGCGTAATCGATGGCAAGGCAGACGCCGTGGTCTTTGAAAGTTCCGGGAAAGGATTCGGAGGCGCGATTGGTTTGATGGTCGGCGTCAATATCGCGGATGATAAAATCATCGGCATCGGCGTGACAACGCACAGCGAAACCCCTGGAATCGGAGCCAAGGCCCAGACCGATCCTGCCTTTTCCAAACAGTTTAAGGGCATGGTTCTTAAGGACGAGTTCAAGGTCAAGGGCGACGGTGGAAAAGTCGATGTACTCTCCGGGGCGACCGTTACTTCTCGCGGAGTTGCGGTAGCGGTTACCGATGCAGCGACAATCTATGAAAAAATCAAGCCCCAGTTGGCGGAAAAAACCAAGGCAATTAAATAGGGGGGAATATGGCAAAAACAATTACTCAGGAATTCACGAAAGGGCTATGGGCGGAAATCCCTCCGTTTCGGCTTGTGCTGGGTCTGTGCCCGGTTCTGGCTGTTACCAAGTCCGTTGAAAATGCAGTTGGCATGGGGATTGCCGTAATATTTGTTCTGGTCTGCTCAAACGTTTTGGTCTCGGCCCTCAGAAAAGTCATTCCCCCCAAGGTAAGGATTGCCTGTTTCATTATCGTCATCGCAACATTTGTTACGGTTGTCGAACTTCTGATGCAGGCCTACACGTATCCGCTTTTTCTGAAACTGGGAATATTCATTCCCTTGATCGTGGTCAACTGCATTCCCCTGGGCAGGGCTGAGGCGTTTGCTTACAAGAACGGCCTGATGGCCTCTTGTGCGGACGGCCTGGGAATGGGAATTGGTTTTTGTCTGTCCCTAACGGTACTGTCTACGTTAAGAGAAGTATTGGGAAGCGGGACGTTTCTGGGAAAATCGGTTTTCGGTCCGTCTTTTCAGCCGTTTTCCTTTATGGTGGAGGCTCCCGGCGCTTTTGTCTGTCTGGGGCTGATGCTCTGTATCATGAATGTTCTTGGGAAAAAATAAGAGGTGATGCATGGGTGATTATGTTCTGCTTGTGGTCAGTTGCGTTCTGGTAAACAATATTCTGCTGGCCCAGTATCTCGGGAACTGTCCGTTTCTGGGGACTTCCAAGAAAATGGAAACCGCCGTTGGTATGTCAATGGCCGTTATCTTTGTTCTGGTTCTGGCAGGCGCCATCAGCTGGATGGTGGAGATGTATATCCTAAGGCCTTTGGGGCTGGAATATCTAAGGACCATGTCATTTATCGTGTTGATCGCATCCCTGGTCCAATTTGTGGAAATGTTTCTCAGAAAAAGCATTCCCGCCCTTTACGCGGGTCTGGGCATTTATCTTCCTTTGATTACCACCAACTGCGCGGTGCTGGGCGTTTGTCTGATCAATATCAATGAAGATTATAATTTCATCAAGACCCTGGTTTCCTCATTCGGGTATTCAGCGGGTTTTGGTTTTGCACTGATCCTGTTTGCAGGGGTCAGGGAGCGGATACTGCTTGCAAGGGTTCCCAAACCCCTTCAGGACACGTCGATCGGTCTTGTGACCGCAGGGCTTCTGTCGCTTTCTTTTTTTGCCTTTAAGGGAATGGTGTAAAAGACAGGCTGAGGACTGAAGTTTGAAAGGGATTTAGGACATTAGCGGTCGCACAAAGCTTGCGCAGGTTTCCAAACCCTGTCTGGAAACCTGCCGAATGTCTGTATATTGCCAATAGCGGATTCCGGTTTGATTCTTGGGAGACAATACTTTAACCTTCAGACTTCAGCCTAAAAACATTCTTATTTTTTTCTGGGTCTATATCGACGATGAATCGCCCCCGAACGGTCGCCTTTTCCAAAAACGCGACCAATGTTTTTTTTCATATTCTGACTTCCTGCAACCTCCGATGCCGCCACTGCTATATTAACCCTTCCCAGCAAGGCACTGAATCCCTGGATCTCGATACGATCACTGCCTGGCTGAACGCGTTTGCCGGAAAAGAAAACCGGCCCAATGTGATTTTTCTGGGCGGAGAGCCAACGCTTCATCCGGAACTGTCCCTTGCCGTAAAACATGCCAGACGATTGGGGTATCAATCGATTACCATCGATACGAATGGATATTTGTTTCATGATATTCTTCATCGCCTGACTCCGGAAGAAGTGGATATTATCAGTTTCAGCCTGGATGGAGCCACACCCGAGGTCAATGACAGCCTTCGGGGAGAGGGCGCTTATCATGTTTGTCTTAAGGGCATTCGACAGGCGGTTTCCAGGGGGTTTCATACCAGCCTGATTTATACGGTCAGCAGCGCGAATCTCCATGAACTTGAAAAAATGCCCGATCTTCTTGTGAATCTGGGAATCCGCCGATTTTTTATACAGGTTGTGGGAATTCGGGGGAAACCTGCTCAGACTGCGGCATCCGAACCGGACAGAATAAATCAGGTTTCTCCGGATCGGTGGCTAAGCGAGGTGCCTGCGGTAGCGCAAAAAGCTGCGAAAATGGGAATTTCTGTTACCTACCCCAGGGTTTTTCTGAAGCCGGGCGAGTCTTTTGCGTGTGCCGGCAGGGTGGCGGACAATTACTTTATTTTTCCAAATGGCAGAGTTTACCAGTGTCCGCTCTGTGAAGATTATCCCCTTCACAGTAGAATTTTTGAGAATAATCGCCTGATTTCAACTTCGGGAATCAATGAGGCGGACCTCTTTAAACTCGATATCCCCGAAGGCTGTGTCATGAACCGGATCATCCAGCCCGGCAATATCCGTTACTTACCGGATGGCTCGCCGGAGTATCGCATTGCCTGTTGCCTGCTGAAGGAAGAGGTCTGTGGAGGATAAGATTTTGAATTCAAATCTGATTTGGTCAGAAATCGATTTAAATGCCATTTCTCATAATGTGCGGGAACTTTGTCGCATAACCAGTTCCGGTTCCCGGTTGATGGCCGTTGTCAAGGCCAACGCCTATGGCCACGGCGCTGTCGAGGTCGCGCTGGCGGCTTTGAAAAACGGGGCGGACTGTCTGGGAGTGGCCCGAATGGATGAAGGGATTCATCTGCGAAGGGCTGGAATTACTGCTCCCATAATGATACTGGGGTATACTTTACCGGAACACAGCCAGACGATTGTTCTTCATCACCTGACGCAGGCCGTTTATACGTTTGAAGCTGCTGAAGCCCTGTCCGAAGCAGCTGTACGGCTTCAGGCAAAGGCCAAGATTCATATTAAAGTGGATACCGGCATGGGCCGGCTGGGCCTTCTTCCGGACAGTCCCCGGATTTCCATGCTGGGAAAGCACCTTCCGGGGAATGCCCAACGGGTGATTGAGTCCATATCCAGGCTCCCCAATGTTGAGATAGAGGGCATTTTTACCCATTTTGCGACTGCAGACAGCCAGGATAAGACCTACACACTCCAGCAGATGGAACGGTTCATGGAATTTTTGGACAAGCTGAAAGTTCATGGGTTGGAATTTCCCCTCCGGCATGCGGCCAACAGTGCTGCGCTCATCGATCTGCCCGAAACCCATCTGGACATGGTCAGGCCCGGCATTTCGCTCTATGGGTTTTATCCGTCTGGTGAGGTCAACAAGGAGCGTATTGCCCTGGTTCCGGCCATGATGCTCAAAACCCGGGTTATTCACGTTAAAATGGTACCTGCCGGATTTAACATCAGTTACGGGTTGACATACCAGACCGAAAATCCAACGGTCATTGCCACAGTTTCAGCCGGATATGCAGATGGGTTAAACCGATTGCTGTCCTCGCGGGGGCAGATGCTGGTACGGGGAAGCCGGGCCGGAATTGTTGGACGGATCTGCATGGATCTGACCCTGCTGGATGTAGGGCATATTCCGGATGTTGGTATCGGGGATGAAGTGGTGATCTTTGGCTGTCAGGGGCGGGAATGCATCCCGGTTGAGGAAATGGCGGAAGCCCTGAACTCCATCCATTATGAAATCGTTACATCAGTGGCATCCCGGGTAGAGCGGGTTTTTACAAAAGAACGGATTTGAGGAGGTTGGTGCAGCTGCTGTCCGCAACAGGATGACTCCGTTCATATCAAAATGCTTTACAAAGAACAGGCCATGAACTATAAAAAAAGCAGGATTAAGCACTCATCCGTCTTGCTCTCCGCCTTAATCATGATTAATTCGTAAAATATCAAAGTGGAAGGGCAAAGCATCGGCGTTCCGCCTGTTCAAGATCAAGGCGAGCGAAATCTGAAGGAAATGAGGCGGATGTGGATGGTACGCCGCAATGACGAAGGATGAAGCACAACGCAGAAAGGCTTTTACGAAGCCAACAAACCTTATGGGGAGGATGCTGTGACTGCGGTTACCCTTGTGATTGCCACGAAAAATGTCGGCAAGCTCACTGAAATTGATGCGTTATTAAAAAACTATCCGGTGAATCTGAAAAGCCTTTCAGACTTCGGGCCCATACCGCCTGTCGAGGAGGACGGGGTCACCTTTGATGACAACGCCTATAAAAAAGCTGCTTTTACCGCAAGGGTACTGGGGCTGCCTGCCTTGGCTGACGATTCCGGACTTGTTGTTCCGGCTCTGGGGGGCGGACCCGGAGTCCATTCGGCGCGGTATGGCGGTGACAGCCTGACAGATGCCCAGCGCTGCGATCTGCTGCTTCAGAACCTGAAAGGGAAGACTGACCGCAAGGCATCCTTTTCCTGCGTCATATCCATTGCCACACCCACGGGTGCGGCTCTGACATACGAAGCCCGATGCGAAGGGCTGATTGCCGAATCTGCTTCCGGTGCAAACGGATTTGGATATGATCCGATTTTTTATTATCCGCCCCTGAACAAAACCTTTGCAGAAATGACCCCTCAGGAAAAGAGCCAAGTCAGTCATCGTGGAAAAGCCCTGAAAGAACTGCTGAACGAATTTGACAAGGCGCTGATCTGGCTTCAGCAGCAGATGCCTGTTCTGGAAAAATTTCCCTGCCATGGAGGCGTAGCATGTTAGAAGATTTGATTCGAAAAAACCGGTCCTGCCGAAGATTCATTCAAAGCCGTTCAATAGATATGAATACGTTGAATGAGTTGGTGAATCTCGCCCGTCTGTCGGCATCCGGAGCCAATCTGCAGCCATTAAAATATGTCCTTTGCTGTAACCCGGAGAAGAATGCCGAGATATTTCCCTGTCTCGTATGGGCGGCCTATCTCAAGGACTGGCCGGGCCCCCTGGAAGGGGAGCGACCATCCGGTTATATCGTCGTGCTTGGGGATACGGCCATTGCCCAGGATTTCGGATGTGATCACGGTATCGCCAGCCAGAGTATTCTGCTGGGCGCCAGGGAAAAAGGGCTTGCCGGATGTATGATGGGTGCCGTGAACCGGGAAAAACTTCGGGATGTTCTGAACCTTTCCGACCAGCTTAAGATCCTTCTGGTTCTGGCTCTGGGGGCGCCGCGGGAAGAAATTGTCGTCGAACCTCTCGGAGCTGACGGCAGTATCCGTTACTGGAGGGACAGCCGGGGGGTTCATCATGTTCCCAAGCGAAGCCTTAAGGATATCGTTATTGAAGCCTATGGTTGAAACCATCAGATTTAATCTTTCTCGTTTTTCTATCAAACAGCAAGGAGCTATATATCATGGTCGTTAAAAACCAGGGAGTCGATATTGCTTTGGAAATTGGCGGGATATCAACCTTGGAGATGGCGCGGTCTCTTTTTGAAAAAAAAATGGATGCCGCCAACCTCTCAAAAATCCTGAAGATTAAAAATGCGGCTGCCATGTTGAAAATTGCCAATGCCATTTCCATGTGTGAACCGGATGCGGTTTTCGTCAATACGGGTTCAGAGTCGGACAGGCAGTTTGTTCGGAGTCTGGCCCTTCAAAAAGGTGAAGAAACCCGGCTGGCCATGGAGAACCATACCCTGCATTTTGATCTAAAGGAAGAGCAGGGTAGGATTATGGACCGTACGTACTATATCGCCAACGAAGGCGACTTGGTCAGCTCACTGGCCAATAAAATGTTTCGTCCGGATGCGCTTCGGGTCATTCGGGACAGAATGGTCGGCATCATGGCTGGCAAGGTCATGATGGTGGGGTTTTACATTCGGGGGCCGGCGGGAGCACCCGTATCCAATCCAGCGCTTGAAATCACCAGTTCCGCCTATGTCACCCACAGTGCAGAACTCCTCTACCGGAATGTATATGCCCGTTTTGACGAAGAAGTCGATCGTCTGGGACATTTTTACACGAATATTCACAGCGAAGGACCGCATCGCTCCGAAGATCTGCCCAATGCCCGGGTGTTTATGGATCGCAGTTATCAGACAACTTATTGCTTCAACTGTACATATGCCGGAAACACGCTGCTGATGAAAAAAGGAAATCACCGGTTCTCGGTTGATAAGGCTGTCTATGAAAACCGGGGAAACGAGCTTTCCGAACACATGTTTATCACCGGAATCGAAGGCCTCGGCGGCCGCATTACCTGGTGTGCGGGGGCGGCTCCCAGCGGGTGTGGGAAAACCACGACTGCCATGGCCGGCACTTATTTTGTTGGCGACGATCTGGCCCAGATGTGGATTGATGATCATGGCGCGATCCGCTCCGTTAACCCGGAATGCGGCATATTCGGAATTCTGGAGGATGTGAACTGGGAAGGAGATCCCAAGCTCATGAAGCTTCTTCGAAAACCCGGAACCGAGGTGATCTGGTCGAATGTCCTGGTGGACGAAGCTGGTGTTCCGCACTGGGTGGGAAATGGCGAAGTGCCTCCGCTGAAAGGGATCAATTTCCAGGGGCCATGGGAGCCGGGAAAGGTGGATGAAAACGGAAAACCCGTTCCAATTTCCCACGCCAATTCGCGATGCACGCTTTCTTCAAAAGCCCTGGACAATTACTCGGATCAGGCCGAGAATCCCGAAGGCGTTGAAACCCGCGTCATTACCTACAGCGGCAGGGACAGTAACACCATGCCGCCGGTATGGGCTGCCAGGTCTTCTGATGAGGGGGTGGTCATCGGTGCCTGCATTGTATCGGCTGCGACGGCAACCGAGGTCGGAGCAACCGGCGTCAAACGCGCGCCTTGGGCCAATGCGCCGTTTATCCCCGGCGCCTTGGGCGACTACATGGACGCACAGTTTCAGTTTTTTGGAAATCCCCGGATTGCAGCGGATAAAAAACCCGTGATGGCAGGGCTGAATTATTTTCTGACCCATGAAGCCAGGGGCGGAGAAGGGAAAAAACTCCTGGGTGAAAAGCGGGATGTCAAGGTCTGGCTGGCATGGCTGGAACGCAGGGCAAGCCGGGATGTGGATGCCATTGAAACCCCGATTGGTTTTATTCCACGGTACAGCGATCTGAAGGATTTGTTTAAGTCGATCATCGATAAAGACTATCCCGAAGACCTTTATATCAGGCAGTTTTCCCTGTATGTGGACAACATCGTTTCCAGAATTGATCTTCAGCTCGGCGCCTATGGAAAGGAAGCGAATCTTCCGCAGAAACTTTTTGATATCTTGAATCGTCAGCGAAATGCGTTGCTGGCACTAAAGGATAGTTTCGGGCCGGTGGTTTTACCGGCGCAACTGGATAAGGCCGCTATGCGATGAGCCTTCTTTTTCGTGATTGAGTTCAGGCGGCATGAAAGAGGGAAACCAGCCTTGATGTTTACGAGGTCATCAAAAATGGGACTGAATATTTATCATTGAATAGGATACAACATGGCTGTCTGGAAGAAAAATCCGCTCACTTTCGTCATGATATGCATTTCACTGATAGGCGCAGGTTCTGCGGTAAATTGCACTACGCCTGATAGAGATAATCATAACGCACCGACGAATACACATGCGGGATATAATATTGAGAAAGGACAATCCATGCGGGTTTTGTGGACCGTTTCCGGATATAAGCACGGCCCGAATGCCTATCGCAAAAGGAAGATGCCGATGTGATGATATTTAAACCGCTTGACATGGATGATAGCAGCATTACTTTCGACGGAAATACATGTAAGAATGTGGCCTTCAAACGGGAACGGCAGCAATTGGAAACCTATTTGATGAGCAGGTATGCGATCACCCCGCAGTTACTCGACATGGTGAATGAAGAGGTGGAAGTTGTGAAAACCAGTTGCAGTTTGCCCGGCTTTTCTGAATATCTTCGGCTGTCCGACAGACGTCTGGTTATCGTAATTAATGGTATTTTCTTCTTTCTGGAACCTGTTCTGTATTAGAACCGTCTTTGGGAAAAGGCAGCTAACCAAATGATGTCCTGCTGAATTTGTTCTTCATGGGGGTTGCCATCAAGAACACGCTGATCCGAGTAAGATTTGTATAAATGACATTGTGCGACGTCTACTGAAAATTTCAGATGATTTTGTTCATTTTATCTCGGCGTTAGCAGCAAATATATCAAAATATTATTGATCGATTCCTTAAGCCTTATCCACATTTGCCAGAGGATAAAACGATGAAAAATAAATGCTGGCTTGTCAGACTTGCAACGTTTATATTGCTTATTCTTGTTCTTCCCGGTCATGTATTTGCAGTCGAAAATTCGGATACATTTTCTGTAGCATTCATGCCGGAGCCAGAATTATCGGTTGACGGTCTCACCCTTTTCAATGCACAGAACATCGGCATCGTGGTGGTTGATCCCAATCCGTCTCCGAATCAGGTTCGAATGCCGGCTCCGGATCGGTTGATGGAAACATCGACCGCCACTTCTTCAATTCCAATTTACCTATCTGGAAGCAGGACAAGCAGATCTCTGGGGGGAAACCTGTTACACCGTTCCGGAAGATACCAAGGCGGCGTTTAATCAGGCAGGCATCATATGGGGAAATCTGCTTCAGTCTTCCGTACCCATCACAATTCAGGTATGCTGGGCATCGTTGGCCAGCGAAAGCACGCTGGGTTATTCCGGGGGTGGGCCATTGCTCAGAGATTTTACCAATGCCCCTCGATCAGGAACCTGGTATGCAGGCAGTCTAGCCAATTCTCTGGCTGGAACCGATCTGGATACCAGTAAATACGACATGTATATCACATTTAACAAAAATTTTGCCTGGTACACGGGGGTTGATGCCAATCCCCCAGCAGACTTATTCGATCTAGAAAGCGTTGCGCTTCACGAAATCTGTCATGGCCTTAACTTCTCAGGATCGATGCGATACGCATCGGATGTTGCCAACTGGGGGTATGACACGGGGTATCCAAACGTCTATGATACCTATATGCGTGATGGATCGGGTAACTCCCTGATCGACGCATCAGTATATGCCAACAAGTCTTCAGCGCTTGGCAGTGCTGTCACCTCAAACGACCTGTGGTTCCATGGGCCTCAGGCCATGTCCGGAAACGGCGGCAGCCGGGTTAAAATGTATGCGCCAACAACCTGGAAATCCGGTTCCAGCTATTCCCATCTGGATCACGATACTTTTGTCACCGGCAACAATAGATTGATGCGTTATGCTATCGCCAAGGGCACAGCCATTCATGATCCCGGCCCGGTGGCAATGGGAATTTTAAAAGATCTGGGATGGAAAACTGGCGGAACCTCCGAGTGTTTGCCGGGCATCAAAGCCAACGGACAGGATGGCCCGATTACTGTCTCAACCAACACGCCTGTTTCCATAACTGCCAGCCTTGCGCCAGGTAATCAAGATGGAAAATCTGCTGACTGGTGGCTTGTCTATACTTCTCCTTTGGGATTGTATTCTCTCACTTCAAATGGATGGAGTCCTGGTATTAATCCGTTGGCTACATATCCGTTGTTCAGCATACCTCCAGTAAAGATTAATCGACGGATATCTACCCGTTGGTGACTACGTCTTTTATTTCGCTGTGGACATGAGCCCCAATGGGCTTCTTGATTTACCTCTCTATTACGACGGGGTTGAGGTGCATGTGATCGATCCGACCCCACCGAGCCGACACCCGAGCTTGAGCTGGAACCTGGAGGGGAGCAATATACAATTCAACGTTTCTTCAGATGGGACCAAAATTACATCAACCAATAGCAGCATTATCTACAATGGTACACGGTATGCTTTTACTTTAGGCCCGGTTTACGGGCGGTTGGAAGCTGTAGCAGTGTTAAATATACCAGCTATATTTCTGGTGATGTACCTATAACAAATAATGCTTTTTCTATGGAAACTACCAGCAACAGTGTTGCAATTTCAGGTAATTTTCCGTCAACAATTACAAGTACTGGAAATTATTCTGTTAATTCTTTCATATCTCAATGCGGGGGTCCTTGATAAGTTCAGGTTCCTGGAGCGCAACACCTTCTGCATCGTCCTCGTCATCAGATGTTCCAATTTGTATGAGATCCAAGAAGAAGGTGTTTTAATCGTTATTCAAAGCGATTGAGTACCCCTTTCAGAAATGTAATGCCAAAATCATGTATTATTGATTTAGTATTGACGCACTCGTTAAAGTTCATGACACATATAACATGTCGTCCCCGCACATGAAGATTATGCTGAATATGACCCTGGTAAGGGTTATTTTCAGCAGTCGCATGGCGGTGACATTTCTGATGGGGTTTTCATGCGGTCTTCCCCTTCTCTTGACCCTGTCCGTGCTTCAGGCATGGATGAAGGAAGAAGGGGTGGACCTGTCCGTTATCGGCATGATGTCCCTGGTGGGGATTCCCTATACGGTCAAGTTTCTGTGGGCGCCGCTGCTGGACCGCATAACACTTCCCTTTCTGGGAAGACGGCGCGGATGGCTTTTTATCGTCCAGTTGACGCTTATGGCAGCCATTGCAGCTCTGGGTTTCTCCAACCCAAAATCTCATCCATTGCTGCTGGCCGGCGCTGCCTTTCTGGTGACATTTTTCAGCGCCAGCCAGGATATCGTTGTTGATGCTTACCGCAGGGAAACCCTGAGCGATGCCGAACTGGGTCTGGGCTCTTCCCTGTATGTGAACGGTTATCGGGTAGGAATGCTGCTGGCATCCGGCGGCGGACTGGTTCTGGCGGATCATCTGCCGTTTTCAGCGGTTTATCTCGTCATGTCTGTCTGCATGCTTCCCGGCTTGGTAACCACATATTTTTCCAAAGAGCCCGATCACCCTTATGGTGCTCCAGGCACCCTTGCCGAAGCGGTGTTTGCGCCGCTCAGGGAGTATTTCACCCGTAATGGCGCCTGGTGGATTCTGGCCTTTATCCTCTGCTACAAGGTCGGAGACAGCATGGCCAGTGCCATGACCACGCCGTTTTACCTGGATATCGGGTATTCCAAGACCGAAATCGGTACCGTGGTCAAACTCTTCGGTTTCTGGGCAACCATTGCCGGAAGCATTGCCGGCGGTATCTGGATGATCCGTATCGGCATTGCCAGGAGTCTGTGGATCTTCGGGATACTTCAGGCGGCTTCCACTGCCGGCTTCATGCTGCTGACGTACACGGGACCCAGCGTTCCGGCCCTGTCTGCGGTCATTGCCTTTGAAAATTTTACGGGCGGCATGGGGACTTCGGCTTTTGCTGCATTTATGGCAAGTATGACCCATAAGCGGTTTACCGCCACCCAATACGCCCTGCTCTCCAGCCTGATGGGTGTTCCCCGGGTTCTTGTGTCCGCGCCCACTGGTTTTCTGGTAAAATCCATGGGATGGAACTGGTTTTTTGCTGTCTGTACGCTGGCGGCCATTCCCGGACTGCTGATCCTGCTTCGTTTTTCCGGCTGGAGCACTGCCGGTGACCAGGGTGAGAGCCATTGACATTGATCGACTGCCCATGAACCTTTTCTCATCAACTGAATGCAGACGCTGCGGGACCTGCTGTGAAAAAGGCGGTCCGACCTTTCACCTCGAAGACCGGATGCTGATTGATTCCGGCCTGATTCCGGTCAAACACCTGTATACCCTTCGAAAAGGGGAGATGGTGCATGAGTCCATAAAGGGCTGTCTACTTCCCCTGGAATCTGAAATGATCAAAATAAAGGGACGGCACCGGGACTGGACCTGTGTCTTTTTTGATAAAACAGAATCTGCCTGCCGTATTTATGAACACCGTCCCCTGGAATGCCGAATCCTCAAATGCTGGGATACGCGGGACATCGAGGCTGTGTACTCACAGAATCGGCTGACGCGAAAGGATCTTCTCTTTGGCATTCCGGCGCTCTGGAGCCTGATTGAGGATCATGACCTGCGTTGCAGCCATGTGAGGGCGCAAAATCTTCTCGATTCGAAATCCGGCGCAGATGCAAACAACACGGTTCAGGAGATGGTTGAATACGACCGGTCGATTCGCCTGCTTGTCGTTGAAAAGGCGGGCGTCGAATCGGATATGCTCGACTTTATCTTTGGAAGACCGCTGTCGGAAACCATCCGCGGACGATTCTAAGGTTGTGATTCGTGAATCGGGACGCGGTATAAAAACACCAAATCCGGGTTTTCAAAATCCGTTGAAAAACATCAGAAAGAGCCATTTATGAAACAAGAACTGATCCATATTCTTTGTGAAAAATCCTTCCAGTTCAGCGAAAAGCCGATTTTCAAACTGGTTTCCGGCCAGATGAGCCAGTTTTATGTCAACTGCAAACCCACGACCCTCAGCCCCAGAGGCATGTTTTTGACAGGTCATCTTGTATATGAGGCTATCCGGAATGCCCAGGTTACCGGTATCGGCGGGCTCACTTTCGGTGCCGATCCCATCGCGGTAGCATCGGCGTTCGTATCGGAACTTCAGGGAAATCCTGTTCAGGCATTTTCCATTCGTAAAACCCGCAAGGATCATGGCATGATCCGGTGGATCGAAGGGGACATTCAGCCAGGAGACCGGGTGGCCATCATTGATGATGTGGCGACTACCGGCGGCTCCACCATAAAGGCCATTGAACGGGCACAATCAGAAGGCATGAACGTTGTCAAAGTCGTCATTCTTGTGGACCGGCAGGAAGGGGGGGTGGAGAATATTCGGAACCATGTTCCGGATGTCTCGGTCATTATTACCCGCGATGAACTGATGCGCGTGATCCGAGGGAACTGATGCTTCAGCCTCTGAATCTCCGAGTCGTTTCCCATGATGAACCCTAAAAACAAACGGCTGAATTCCAGGGGAATTGCCCTTCTGGTAACGGTGGCCATCCTCAGTGTGGTGGTAGCCGTCTCCCTTGAGACCAATCGCAGGGGCCGTTCCACGGCGACTCGGGCGGTAATCGGGCAAAACCGGGCAACGCTGACTGCCATGGCATCTTCGGCAGTCCATGCAGCCATGGCTATTTTGATCCGGGACAAGGCCGATAGTGAAATCGACTCCATTCAGGAGGCATGGGCGAATCCCGATATCGTTCAGGCCGTTGTGACGGAACTGGCTTTTGAAACCGGCGAGCTTTCCGTTGCCATTCAGGACGAGCTGGCAAAAATTCAGGTAAATGCCCTGGTCCAGGGGTCTGGCGGCCAGCAGTATAATGAAGGGCAGCGCCTGCTGTGGGATCGGTTTTTAAGGGTCATGCACACCCGGCTTTTTCCGGATGAACTCTTTGAACCGGATGTTGTTATCTGTGCGATAAAAGACTGGATGGATTCTGAAGACGATGATGCCCTTTCCTGCCTGAACGGTGCGGAATCCGATTATTACCAGGGGCTGACTCCGCCGTATCCTTGCCGCAACGGACCCGTTCCCCATATCGGCGAATTGATGCGGATAAGGGGAATGACGGCGAATCTGTTTTACGGACTGCTGAATGAAAGGGGCATCTCGGACTATATCACAGCGTATCGCGGGGAAGACTCACAGTCGCTGCCCGTGGAATTCAGCGGCAGGATCAATATCAATACAGCAGAGTTGCCGGTTCTTGCAGCGATTCTGCCATCCGGGAAAGAAGATCTGGCCCAGGTTCTTGTGGATTATCGCGTTGAGATGTCGGACTCGCAATATATTCATGATCTTTCCTCTCCTTCATGGTATAAGCAGGTAGCTGGTCTTCAGGGGGTAGTCATTGACCCGCGGTTGATCACCGTATTCAGCGATTTGTTCCGGATTCGCGCATCCGCTCGAATGGATCAGCTTTCTGTGATGGCAACGGCCCTGGTTCGCAGAGAAAGGGACCCGGCCACCGGCAAGTATTACTGCAGGATTCTAACCTGGCTTGTAGAATGAAAAAACTCCATAGCCTGGGTTCTAAGATCTCTGGTTTGTGAAAGTTTATGGCCATAAACATTCTGGGTGTGGATTTTCGGAAAGACTCGATCTCGGCGGTTCTGATCCGGGGCAGTTACAAGGGGGTGTGGATAGATGCCCATGCCCATGTTTTTCTTGAACGTCCGGAAGATCTGGAAAAAGGATTCACTTCCTGTCTCGAAATCGTTTCCGATCAGGTCAATCTCCCTACGGTCTGTGTTGTGGCGCTGCCATCCGACCAGTTCTTTTACCGCAATATCACATTGCCATTTACGGACCCGCGGAAAATCGATCAAATGCTGCCCTATGAACTTGAGCAGGGGCTGCCGGTTCCCGCCGATGATCTGATGATTGATTTTATTCCGGTCAGACATGCGATGCCGGAGAAAAAGTTGACATCCAGGTTTGGGCAACTGTTTGGCTTTGCATCCCGGGCAGCGTCCACCCGGATTCTGGCGGCTGCCATCGAAAAAACGCGTCTGACTGCCTACCTGTCTTGCCTGAAACAGTCCGGTCTTGAACCGGAACGAATCGTACCTGGAGGTTACGCACTTAGCCTTTGCCTGATACATGCGACAGACAGCCCTTCGAACTGGCTTCTGGTGGATGCAGATAAGACACATACTGCTCTGTTTCTGGTTCTTTCCCGTACCTTGACGGTCATTCGCGCATTTCCCGGCTCCGGGTCATCTCCTTCAGCAGAGTTTCTTTTTCCCCTGATTCAGCAGACCCTGCTGAGCGCCAGTGAGGATATTCTGATTGAACAGATATTTCTTGCAGGCGGTCTTTCGGATGCTTCGGCAAATGCATCGGCGGTTGCTTCAGTGCTTTCCGATAAATGCGATCTTCCGGTTCATCCGGTGAATCTTGTCGGCGATGCCGGGGTCCGACTGAAGTCCGCCCTTCCTGCAAATTGGAGACCGGAGACCGGAGATTCTGCCCTGGGAACTGCGCTTGCGAGAATGAACGGTTTTCCCGGCCTGAACCTGCGCAAGGGGGCTTTCGGCCTGAGGACTTCCTGGGGAGCATGTCGCTCAGGCCTTCTGAGAACCGCCATAATCGCAGGACTTGCAGTTCTGGCGGCTTTCGCGTATGTTCGAATCGATACGCAGGTACTGGAAAAGCAATTGGACGTTCTGAACCGTCAAATCGGTCAGGTGCTTACAGGTACTTTCCCGGAGATAACGACCATTGTTGAACCGTTGCATCAGATGCGAACCCATGTCCAGAATGCGCAGCGTCAGATTCCGGGATCAAATAGAAAGGGACAAACATTTCGGCTTGTTGACCTTATCGGCAGAATCAGCAGCCGCATTCCGGAGAATGTTGCGGTTGAGCTGATTCGGTTTGTTTATGAAGACAGCATCATTCAGCTTACCGGCCATACCGATTCCTTCAATTCCGTGGAAGAAATCAAACGCAGGCTGGAAGGACCGAATGGCGGGTTTTCCCTTGTCACGATTGTGTCGGCTAATCTGGACAATACAGGAAACCGAATTCAGTTTCACCTGAATATCACGATATGAGAATGCCAGTTCAATTGAATTCCCGTGAAAAGATTGCTGTCTGTTCAGCGCTGGTGCTGGTTGGCGTTCTGATCGTTGCGGAGTGGGGCGTTTTTCCGGTCATCCGGCACAGGAAATCTCTTGATCAGGCCATACATGCAAAGACGCTTGAGCTTGAAGAGATTCAGGGACTGCAGAAAGCCCATTCTTTGCTGAAACAAGACGCAGAAGGAATCCGAAGTCGACTGGCCCTCAGGGAAAAAAGTTTTACGCTGTTTTCATATCTGGACCGTTCTGCAGGAATCGCAGGGGTCAAGGAGAAGATTGCCTACATGAAACCTTCCGGGAGCGATCTTCAGAGCAGTGATTTCAAGGTTTTTCAAGTGGAGATGAAAATTCAGTCAATTTCCCTGCATCAGCTATCCGCTTTTCTCTATGGCGTTGAAACAACCGACAGCCTGGTAAGGGTTAAAAAGGCTTCGATTGCCAAGTCCGGCCAGGCTGCTGAAGGGATCGATGTAACTCTCTGGGTGGAAACCATTGCGCCTTAGGACCCGAAAAATTGCAGCTTATGCCGGTTTCTTTCTGGTGCTGACCGGAATATGGGGCGTTTTTCTTTTTCCGTCCGAGGAACTCATTGGGCATTTTCAATGCATTTTCAGCCAGATGGCGCCCGATGGTGCGCTGTCGATTGATCGTTTGAAGCTGACTTTGCCGCCGGGCATAGTCATGGAGAACATTGCCGTGTCGCTGCAGAACAAGTCTGCTGTTCAGGCAGATCAGATTCGTATCTTGCCTAAGCTTGTTTCCCTGTTGCAGGACAGAAACAAGCACCCGCTGTCTGCCCGCCTGGTGATTGCGGAAATCCGCATGGAGCTTCCGCTTCCGGTGGTCAGCAGCTTTCAGTTCAAGCAGATTAAGACCGATATCGACTTGCAGGGTGAAAAACTGGATATCACGGCATTTACAGCAGAAGGAGCCCAGATGGACGGAAGCCTGAGCGGGGGAATTCAGGTGAAAACGCCATTTGAAAAAAGCCAACTCCAGATTGCCGGCGTTGTTTATCTGAAACCGGAGTTTCTGGCCCGCTTGAAAGCCAGTTTTCTGGGGGCTGGCATCCCGAATCAGAAAACGGAAGACGGCGGCCAAAATATCTTCTGGCCGTTTCAGATCACCGGCACACTTGAAGCACCGCTGTTTTCATTAAAATAGGCGCTCTTTCAAGGGACTGATTCAAGGAAACCGGGGATTGCGTTTTTCATGATTTTATTGACTTCTGATATTTGGCATCTTTCATAAATTGATGAACACTACCGACTGGATCAACCGAACTCTTGTGCTGCTGCAGGCCATGCTGATGGCGGGGGTGGTGTTTTCCGGTGTTAAATCCGGATACCGGCTGCTCCTTGGAGAGCTTGCGCCCTGTGTCATTTTCCGCGCCCCTGAAACAGAGTTTCGAAAAAATGCGGCAGTTGCCATGCGTCCTTTTTCAGAATATGCGGTAATTTCCCGGCGGAATCTTTTTGCTACTCAGGAACCTTCGGATCGACAGCGCATTTCATCCGATATCGAAAGGCTGCGGCAAACCCGGCTGAAACTCAAGCTTCGCGGTACTATTTCCGGATCGGAAAACGCCGCCCGCGCGGTTATTGAAGATGCTTCCGGGAAAGCGCAGTTTCTGGTCAAAGTCGGTGATGCGGTTCAGGATGCAGTCGTTGTCATGATTCTGAAAGAGAAAATCGTTCTACTGGTGGGTGGCAGGGAAGAGCTTCTGGAGATGGACCAGTGGACAAGCGGGCAGTCTCTCCCGTCCCCTTCGAGTTCTCAGACATCCGCCCAGATAGATGATCGGCAGCAGGTTATCAGCGTCAAACGGTCCCAGATTGATGATGCTATCAAAGACATTAACCAGCTGATGAAACAGGTGCGGATCATTCCGAATTTCAACCAGGGGAAGCCTGATGGGCTGATGATCAGCGGGATTCCTCAGGATTCGTTCTTCAGCCAGATCGGACTGAGAAGCGGAGATGTCCTCACCGGTGTGGATGGAAAAGCCATTGAATCCGTGGATGACGCCCTGAAACTTTATACCGGCATGAAATCCGCTTCCCGACTCAAGGTTCAGCTGAAGCGGGGCGGCCGGGAGGAAGTCATTGACTATGCTATTGAATGATAGGCAGCAAATTTCGGCAGTCCATGACAGGTCTGGAATCAAAGCCGTCAGGCTGAAACTCTCTGCCGGCTACTGGCCACATTACAATAACGGGAATTTGATCAGGTGATAAAATTTTGGCGTTTACGTATTCCGCCCGATATCTGCTGGGTGGTGATCTTGCTGGTGCTGTTTTTTGAAATGCCGGCAGCTGCAAAAACAAAAGGCGCTTCCAAGCCCCAGGGTCCACCAGAAAGTGCCAGGGTTTCTGATGAACTGATATCCATTGATTTCAACAATGTGGATATTGCTGTTTTGATCAAGTTCATCAGTGATCTGACCGGAAAAAATATGGTGGTGGATCAGCGTGTTTCGGGGAAGGTGACAATTATCTCGCCGGATAAAATCACCGTGGCCGAAGCCTACAAAGTATTTGAATCGGTCCTGGAAGTCTATGGGTATACAGCAATTGAAACCCGGGGTATAGTAAAAATCGTGCCCATTTCCGAAGCCCGGACCCGAAGCATCGAAACCCTGATTCGCGAGTCATCCGGGTCTTCGAACGACCGGGTTGTCACCCAGGTGATTCCTCTCAAATATGCCAATGCCGTATTGATTTCCCGTCTCTTTGTCCCGCTCGTTTCCAAGAGCAGCGTTCTGATGGCCTATCCGCCAACAAACACGCTGATTGTTACGGATATGCATTCCAATATTCAGCGGTTGCTACGCATGATCAAGGCTATAGACGTATCCAGTTCAGGGCAGGAAATTTCAGTATTTGAACTGCGTTATGCCGTCGCATCCCAGGTGGTCAAGCTTTTGGATTCCATTTTTCAAACTGCCGCCAAAGCCGGCAAAGAGGATTCCGATGCCGGGATACGGGTATTTTCCGACGACAGAACCAATGCATTGGTGGTCATGGCCGGCGACGAACATACCCGGAAAATCAGGAGCCTGATTCAGGAACTGGACAAGGAAACACCCAAGGGAAACGAAAAAATGCGGGTGTATTATCTGGAGAATGCCAAGGCCGAGGACTTGGTCAAGGTGCTTCAGGACATGCCCAGAAAGTCCGACGGCGCCCCTGAAAAAGACAGGGCGGTTGCACCGTCCATTCTGTCCGAAAAAGTAAAAATTACAGCGGACAAGGCTACCAACAGTCTGGTCATTATGGCGGAAAAAAGCGAATATGCCGCGCTTGAAGAAATCATTCGGATGCTCGACATCCCCAGGGCCATGGTCTTTATTGAGTGTCTGATCATGGAAGTGAACGTGAACAAGGAATTTAATATCGGAACTGAATGGGTGGCCATGGGGACAACCAGTGTTGCCGGAAGAGATGCGGCTTTTGGCGGCGGATTCAGTGGTGCCGGACCTTATCCCAATGTCACAGGGATGATTTCACCGATAACCGGCGGTGTCGGAACCCTGCCTTCCGGGTTTTCAATGGGAATAATCACCGAAACGCTGAACATCGGCGGCATTCAGTTTCCGGGCCTTGCCGCTGTTGCTCAGGCATATCAAAAAGACAAGGACGTCAACATTCTGTCAACGCCTCAGATTCTGACCACGGATAACGAAGAGGCTGTGATTACGGTCGGAAAAAATGTTCCTTACCAGACCAAGTCCGGCTCCACCGGAACCCTTGAATCCTTCAACACCTATGAATACCGGGATGTTGGCATTTCACTTAAAATCACTCCTCAAATCAGCAGAGACCGGCTGGTCCGCCTGAATATTGCACAGGAAGTGACCAAGCTGGATGAGACGGCATCTTCCGTAAGGTCAAATCTCAACGAGCGGCCAACCACGCTGAAGCGCACCATCACCACAACCGTTCTGGTTCTGGACAACAACACCGTTGTGATTGGCGGGCTGATCGATGACAGCCTGTCCCTGACTGAATACAAGGTGCCCTGTATCGGTGATATTCCTTTATTGGGATGGCTTTTTAAATCGCGATCGAAAAACAGGGAAAAAACCAATCTCTTTGTGTTTATAACGCCTCATGTGATCAACCAGGCGCAGGAAAGCGAGGCTATTTACCGTTCCAAACAGGAGCAGATGGACCGGATTCGGAAAAAGGCCGAGAGCGACAGCCCCGAGTCCATCAAAGACTAAAATGCTTATGAACCAATCGCTTGAGCGAATTCTTATTCGCCGTTGTGGTATTACCGAGGCTGTCTGGCAGGAAGCTGAAAACCTTGCTGATACCAGGGGCATTCGCATCTGCGATGTTCTTGTTCAGAAAAAACATGTTTCCGAACTCCAGTTTCTGGAATGTGCCGGCGAGTGTTATGATATTCCGGTGTGGTCGGATCTTCCCATTTCCCAGGATACACTCTTTGGTGGCGAAGCCCTTTCCCGAAGGATTCCCATCCAGTTTCTGAAAAACCATGTTCTGGTGCCGCTGAAGTTCAGGGCAGAATCTGGGCTGAATACGATTGATGCTGAGGATTTCGGTCATCAGGTGGTGATCGCGGTCCATGATCCATCCGTCTTTCAGCCTGTGGATGATTTGATCAAGATTCTGGAAATTCACGAGTTCAAACTGGTTCTGGCCCCGCGTGCTGTGATTCTGTCGGCGATCACCCTCAGTTACGACCGGAACCTGGATTCCGACGAAGACCTGGTTCAGACCCTGGAAGACGATTCCGCCGCGCAGATCCAGGATCTGGAAGTGACTGCGGATCTTCTGGATGACACCAGCGAGGCGCCCATTATCCGGCTGGTGAACCAGATTATTACTCGCTCAATTCGGGCACGGGCCAGCGATATTCATATCGAGCCTTACCAGGACAGCCTGAAAATCAGGTATCGTGTGGACGGCATTCTCTATGACTTGCTCACGCCGCCAAAGTGGATGCAGCAGGCGCTCATCTCCCGCATCAAAGTGATGTCCAGGCTTGATATCGCGGAAAAGCGTCTTCCTCAGGACGGCCGTCTGAATATTCGAATCGGCAGCCAGGAAATCGATATCCGGGTTTCAACCATTCCCACGGCCTTCGGGGAACGGGTGGTACTGCGACTCCTGAATAAGTCCGGATCACTGCTGACATTGACAGAGCTTGGCATTTCGCCGCCGCAGCGCAAACTTCTGGAAAAAGTGACGGCCTTTCCAAACGGTATTTTTCTGATTACCGGGCCAACGGGAAGCGGAAAAACAACCACTTTGTACGCCATCCTGTCCGCGATCAACAAACCGGCCATCAACATCATCACCATTGAAGATCCTGTGGAGTATCAGTTGAAGGGCATCAGCCAGATTCAGGTCAACCCCAAAATCGATCTGACGTTTGCAAGGGGGCTCAGATCGATTGTCCGTCAGGATCCGGATGTGATTCTGGTGGGCGAGATCCGGGATAAGGAAACCGCGGATATCGCGGTTCAGTCCGCTTTGACCGGGCACCTGGTGTTTTCAACCCTGCATACCAACGATGCGGCCAGTGCCATTACCCGGCTGGTGGATATCGGCGTTGAACCGTTTCTGATTTCATCGTCGGTGATTGCCGTGGCAGCACAGCGACTGATCCGGGTCCTGTGCGAGCACTGCAAGACATCTTATATTCCCACAGAAATGGTTTTAAACAGCATGGGGTTGACACTGGATCGGCTTCAGGGACCTGTTTACCAGGCGAAAGGCTGTCCTGCCTGTTTTCATACCGGATACCGGGGAAGGACCAGTATTTTCGAGATGATGGTGATGGACAGCGGGTTGAAAAACCTGATACTTAAAACATATGATTCGAGCCGTATCAAGCAGGAAGCCCTCAGAAAGCAGATGGTCACCCTGGCAGAAGACGGTGTTGAAAAGGTGCTGAACGGCATCACAACCTTTGAGGAAGTGCTCCGGGTAACCCAGAGCATTGCCTGAAACATGCGCGGATGAAGCCTGTAAATTTCCTTTGTCTTTTGTACCTGGTTCTCTTCTGCCTGGTTCTTGAACCGGTTCGGCCGGTTTTTGCCCAGAATCCAACCCCTGGCCAGGATGCCCTGCCTCAAGAGGAGTCTTTGTTTGTCTCCCCCATTACGTTTTACCAGAAATTCATTTCTCCCGCGGCCGGTCACCGCTGCCAGATGCGCCCTTCTTGCTCGGCCTACAGCAAGGAAGCCATTCAGACCCACGGTTTTTTCCTTGGCTGGGTCATGACCTGCGACCGTTTGATGCGCTGCGGCCGGGATGAAACCCATCTGTCGCCCGGTATATTGACTCCCGAAGGCCGCCTGACCCTTGATCCCCTTTCCGAAAACGATTTCTGGATAAAATAATTCTTTTAAACCGAATATGTCAAATAGTCCGTTGCGCACAGGAGTGTGAAATAAGATTCCGGATCAGCCCCAGAAGACTTCCTGCAGCAAAAACCGTTGACCGCAACAAAATAACACCTGGCGAAATGAACCCCACCATCTTATCCTTTTTATAGGTTTTTATGGAGAAAGGAAGCGACAGAATCATGACAACACCACAGAGCAACGCCACAACGAAAAAAAATAGCGGCATGAATAATGACTGCAGACAAAAAATAAACGAAAGCGCCATGATCATTGTCTGTAACTTCAGAACATTTGGCGTGTAAGAATCTTTAACAGCTTTTTGGGGAAAACGGCGGTAAACAATCATACGCCAGAAGCCCCTTCCCATCTTGATCATCAGATAGTGTGAAAGCGTGGCAGGATGACTGTGAAATACAAAAGCGCTTGGGTTGAAAACCATTTTGTGCCCGGCAGTAGCCAGTCGATAGGAAAGCTCAGTATCCTCGTTATTGGCCTTTGGAAAGCTTTCATCAAAGCCCCCTGTGTTGATAAACACATCTTTTCTGAATGCCGCTGAATAGCTGTCCACCATATCAATGTAGCGGCTGCGGGAAAGCATATCATACCTGTCTTCAAATTCCATTTGAGAAAACCGCGCAAGCAGTTCTTTTTGTCGAGTTTTATAACTACCCTTTACAGCAGCAACCTCCGGATCTGCAAATGGCCGCACCATCTCAGCAATCCAATCTGATGCAGGCGCGCAGTCTGCGTCCGTAAATAATATGATGTGCCCCAAAGCTGTATGCGCCCCGGAATTCCTCGCAGTTGCAGGCCCCTGATTTTTTTGAAACAAATACCGGATATCAAATTTTTTTGCTATTATTGAAGTGGTATCAGTTGATCCGTCATCAACCACAATAACCTCGAATTTCTCTTTGGGTAAAGTCTGAGCCGAAAGAGATTCAAGGCATGAGGCCAACGTGCGTTCTGCATTGAATGCAGGAATAACGACAGAAAAGTCGATGGTATCTCAGCCGTTTCATTGGCCTGCATTTATCTACATCCTCGATCCCGCGATAAGATATTTAAAAAATGTTCTGGCAGCCTTTGCTGTCCGGATAAAATCCGCCGGTTTCTTTAGAATCTGAATCAATTTGTATATCAAATATTCCGGTCTGAGGTAAAACCTGCGACGGGCCCGATCGCAAAGTCTGACCAGATCCAGAGAAGTCAGGGTTTCATTCTTTACAACACAATTATGAAGCCCATTTGAAGTAATCCACTGGCTAAAATCGCCAGCCGTAATCCAGCCTTTTTGTGCATATTCTTTGTAAGCTTCCGTTCCGGGATATACCATCACTGGATAGAATTGAACCGTATCCGGTTTCAGCTGAATAGCCAGATCGACTGTCCTTTTTATACTTTCACGGGTTTCACCGGGGAAACCCATCATATAACAGCCATGAACCAGAAGACCCGCCCTTCGTGCATCTTGCATGAATCGGAGCATTCGGTCCAGTTTGGTTCCTTTTTTCATGGAATTCAGTACACGCTGATCGCCACTTTCAAACCCCACACACAACTGCCTGCACCCGGCAGCCGTTATTTTCTGCATGGTTTCATAATCGAGATCTATCCGGGAATTGGCAGTCCAGGGTATTTCGATGCCGCGATCCAGAATTTCATCAGCAAGCTGAACACATCTCTTTTTGTTGGCTGTGAGCGTGTCGTCTTCAAAAAAAATTGATTTAACGCCGGGGAATTCCCGAATCACGAATTCCATTTCATCAATGACATCCTTGACGCTCCTGAATCTGTATTTTCTTCCCGTAGTCGTTTGAGGGTACACACAAAAACTGCACCGGAACGGACAACCACGGCTGCTGATCAATGTAACCATGGGATACAGTGCATTGGGGTTGAAATAATCGCGAATGTTGAGATGTTTTTTGTAAACGTTGCTGACCCAAGGCAACGAATCAAGATTTTCAATATAGGGGCGATCCGGATTGTGAATAATGGCCTCATCCATCCTGAAAGAAAGTCCCTGAATGGTTTTGAGCCCTTCTTTTTTGGCTCCGGCTGTCGGTTTATCCCCTATAAGTCTGGCCAAATCGCGAATTGTATATTCGTATTCCCGCCTCGCAACCGCGTCAACGACATCACTTTTGGACAGGGTTTCGCCCGGAAGTGCAGAAACATGCGTTCCCACAAGAACGATAAAGCAATCCGGCAATACGCGCCGGATTGCTTCAGCCACATGCAGGTCGTTTTGAATGCTTGGTGTGCTGGTATCCATAACGACCATATCCGGCCGAATTGTTGCGGCATGATGAACAACATCGGATAAATTCAGGCCCCGTGCAGGAGCATCGACGAACGATACTTCGATCCCTTCGTTTTCCAGCACACCAACACAGTAGGCCAGCCAGATCGGGAAGTAGAGGGTGCCGCTTTTTGTGACCGCCGGACTGCGCTGGGAACGTGAAAATTTGGGTAAAAACGGTGGATTGAGCATGAGAATGTTCATGTATGATTTTCACCAACGGATATGATTTATAATTTATTTCAACTTATTGATATCATTAAGATAGTTTTCGAGTAATCTCGTCGTACTGCCGCAGTTGTTCGGCCATGAATCCAAGCTCGCCCTCAAAAGCGATCGCTTTTTGCGGACATACCAGAAAACAATAAAGACATCCGATACAGCTTGAATCCTTTTCGGCAATGGCTTTGAGAACATCCAATCGCAATGGACAGTAATCGCGGCATCTCGTGCACCCCGATTCACACCGGTCGGCCTGGAAAGTCAGGCGGCTTAGCGTCATCTCTTTTCGGATAAAATTATCCTGGCGAAGTCCGGACAGAAACAGCAGATGTCCGAACAGCCGCGTGGAAGCCAGCCAGGTAAAAAAAGGGGTATTTCGGATTGCCAGAAAATACTTCTGGCGGTTGGGACTGTGAATGAAAGCCGCCGGGAACTTGGCTATGGGACGTTCGAAACTTCGGGTCAACCCGCCAAGATCCAGGCTTTCCAGAAACCGGAAATGGCTTGTCCCGATAAGGTCCCGGGACTCGGCGACTTTCAAGGTCAGGATGTTGCGATGATCAAATCCGGCAAGTCCGGCGCAAACCAGATCCAGCAGGTAGGGATCGGTTCCGCCCAGAATCAGCCCAAGATTCAGCGGCTTGCCCCGCGTGGGCCCAAGCCCTTCCATGGCAATCAACCCGTCGACCACATGCAGGTGAGGCTGCAGTTGCTGATTGAGGTTCACGATGTTTTTCGCCAGATCCTGATGCGTTTTCTTCTTGTTTTCCTGACCGACCAGACATCCCATCAGATTTTTCAGGCATACGCTCATCCCGATTTCAAAATGGGTTTTGATTTTTGGGAGATTGATCATAAAATCGGACTGAAAGCAGGTCTCGGCGACGCCGGCACGAACGCCTTTTTCAAATTCGACGAATTGGGGTGGGTCCTGATTCAGATCACGGATCTCCACCCCGAAGTAACGCGCCAGGCAATCGACTTTCAACCGTGATATCACACTGATGTTGTTGCGATAGTACCCGCTGTTGGTTCCTTCTCCGATGGTGATGTTGTGATAACCGGCATCTTTCAGATGGGTGATGACCGCGGCAATCAGCCTCAGGTCGGTTGTGTTCCCTGTCAGCGCGTTCATGTTTGCGTTCAAATTGGGTTTCAGCAAAATCCTGGCATCCGTGGACGCTGGCAGAACCTGCCTGAACCGATTGAAAATGGCTTCAACGCCGGCATGGACTTCCTGAACAGATGCCGCTTTTCTGATTTCAACTTGCATGGCTATGTCCTCAAAATCATTTTGTCCGCAGCCACAAATCCAAAGCTGCGGCAACAACGTCCTTCACCGCGATCGATTTCATGCAGTCATGACGGATTTTGTTCGTGCATGTCTGCTCGTCGCACCGATCCCTGCAGGCAAAAGGCTTTTCAACCACCGTTGCCGCAGGACTGCGGGGCCCGGTTTGTGCGGATTTTGAAGGGCCGAAGATGGCCGCCGTCGGTGTTTTTGAAGCGGCGGCGAAGTGCATCGGCGCGCTGTCGTTACAAACGAACAGCGAGGCCCTTGCGACAATTCCGCTCATTTCCCTCAGGTTGATTTTTCCTGCAAGGATATGCGGCCGGTGCTTCAACCGGCAGGCAATCTTTTCCACTTCCGCAACTTCGCTGCTTGCCCCCAATAACACCAGTGGAACTTTGATTTTTTCCGAAAGTTGATCAAAGGCAGCAACATAGCGATCATCCATCCAGCGCTTCAGCGGCAGTCTGGAGCCGGGATGCGCGCACCAGAAAGGCGTTTGGATTCCCTCCGCGTCCAATATTTCTTGAATACGGGCTTTTTCTGCCGGCGTTTCATGAATCTGCCATTCAAGATGATTCCGGTCAGCCCTGCCTCCCAGGTAATCCACCATGTCCAGATGGTAGTCAACCCGGTGGTTGAGGCGCGAATGGGGAACTACGTGGGTCAATACAAACGCGCCTCCCCCCACCGCATAGCTCAATTTGTAGCGGGCATTCAGGGGAAAAACCAGAAGCAGCAGTTCCCGAATATCTCCGCGGGCTTCAATAACCAAATCAAATCGGTAATGATTCAGATTCCGGATTTGCGACAGACACGCGACCCATCGACCGGGGTAGAACCAGAAAGGGTTCAATTCAAGAACCGCGTCGACATCCGGATTGTTCTCCAGCAGGGGAGCCGCCGCAGTTGATGTCAAAAATGAAATATGTGCATCGGGAAACAGGCGTTTAAGCGGCTTTAACATGGGTACCGTCATCATGACATCCCCAATATACGCCGTTCGGATCACCAGGATGCGTTTCACCGATTCCGGGTTGATCGCCGTTTCCGTGCCGGAGCCTCTGAAAATGCCGAACGCAAGATTCCCTATCGCATCCGCAATCCGGGTCATCAGCAGTTTTTTCCGGTTGACAATGCGGTACATTCAGTTTCGATTCCGGTTCGTGTTACAGGAGAGAGGACGCGCTTCTTCGACCCATTTCCCGACTTCAAACCGATCCAGAAAGTGCATATAGCCGGGCCACTGGTTCACATAAACTTCCAGCCGCCGGACAAATTTGCGCACGATCGCATGCATGTCAGCATGTCCGCCATCGTCATTTATCGGCGGCTCAATGACAATGCGGTACATTTTCTTCTTTCCCGGAACAATGAACAGGGGCAGCAGCATACTGCCCGCCTTTTGGGACAGGAGGGCCGGGCCAAGCGGAAAGGACACCCGATGGCCGAAAAAATCAAAAATATCGTATCGGCCGACCCTATCTGCGGTGCCGCTGCCATCACCGGTGATCATGACAACCCCGCTTTGTTTGAGCCACCGGATAACGGGCCGCAGAAACGATCGCGCATGAATGATATCCGCAGACAGCTTCGCCTCATATTTCATCCGGAGGCGAAAGGCAACGATCTTGCCGATACGGCTCAATCCCTCGTCAGATGGCATGCCGATCTGCATCATGGGATATCCGATACGGCTTAAGCAAACAAGCGGCAGATGAACCGGCCCGAAATGCCCATGCACCAGTATCACGCCCCGGTTGGCGGCAAGCGCCCAGTTCAGATGGTTCAACCCCTCAAATTCAATGTGTTTTTCAATCTCCCGTTGTCCCATTTTGGGGAATATGAAGATCATCAGGTGATCAACAAAATGGTTCCGGAAATACGCTCTTATCACCTGGGACGAGCGCCCGGATCCGGCCACATCCGGATCCGGGATCAGTCGCCTGTAATTTTCCGCCAGCTGTGCGCGTTTCCTGCGGGATATCCCATACTGGATGTCTCCCAACAGTCGAAGAATCGTTATGCCCCAATGGACAGGAACAAGCAGGATGATCCAGCGCAAGGGATACCAAACGACCAGTCTCAAGCAGTCTCTTGCGATACTTTCAGTTACGATCATAAGCCACTCGGGTTGTTCAATTGGGCATCGATGGCATTTTGGATAGAACGGTACCTGCAGCCATCCGATGCTTGTACCGATTTCACCATACGAGAGCAGTTTTTCAGCTGCTGCGTATGTCTATTTATCATACGCGACACATGATTTAGATGCGCTGGCGGTATAAACCCGGATCTATGGCAGCGGCCATGGAATCCATATTCAATTTTCCCCCGAAAAACCGGTTGAGTTGCCTCAAATGCGGCTCGGGATCAGACAGCATCCGGTTATAATCCATAAAAATATATTGGACGCCGGACGTACTCTTTACCCACGTTTCGGTCTGTTTCAAATGTTTCTGAAACAAAACCGCCATTTCGTCATCATGCACCAAATTCGGATCCGAGCCCCGGTTTATCAGCATTTTCCGCTGGGAAGCCAGAACTTCGCCGATGTTTCTTCGCATGAATACGACGCGGTAATCATACCCGCCCGGAAGAAACTGCAGGAGGGCGGAGATGATTTTCACGGCTTTTCCGCTGGCATCCGGCAGCCAGGCCGTATCGCCTTCTTTGAGCTTTTTGACCCGCTCAAACTCGTAATACCCTTTGGGATTGTCCGAATCCGCTGTTCGAAGCCCATCAATCAGGAGCGGAATGCCTCCGGCTTCCAAAATTTTCATCATCATGGACGTTCCCGATCTGGGTAGTCCGGAAACGACAACCACCGGTTTTATGTGTCCAGAAAACAATCTTTGAACAAAAGGCCACATTTATTTCCCCGTAACCCTCAATATCAGATTGAATAGTTTTTCAATATAAGCCGTTTTTTTTTGCGTGTAATAAACGGGATGCAACACATCGTCCCCAGAGCGGATAATCTCTTCTGAAACAGCGATATCGTAGAGCGCCGTATGAGGCTCTATCCGAAGGGAGTTGAACTCAAAATGCACCCTTTTCCCCAGCTGCGCCTTTGCCTTCGCGCAGAAAAAAAGCAGGGACAGGAATGCGGCAAGACTCTGACCGGGTGGATTTTTAAAAAAGTTGTAGCAGATTTCGTAACCGTCGATATGCTTCAGGACGGTGTAAGATTTCAGAATATCCTTTTTTGTTATGTTCTTTTTAAGCGCCTTTAAAACCTTATCTGAAAAGCCGTCCGGGGAAAGTATTATTTTCTTGCATCCGGCAGCCTTGACCAGTGCCACAAACTCCTTTTTCAGCCCGCTCTCGCTGAACCATGCTGACCATGTGACGTTCAGGCCTCTTCTGATGATCTCGTGGCAGATATCTTCCGCATGTCTTAACGGTATGTTGAATACGGAATCGACAAAAGTGAAATTTTCGATTCCCTTTTCCTTTAGCAAATGTTCTATATCGTCTACGATTCGTTTCGTTTCACGAAGTCTGTATTCTTTTCCGTTTAAAAACCCATAGATGCAATATACGCATTTGAGCGCACAGCCGCGCTTTGTCTCTATCCCGATCGCCTCAGGGACGCCTTTATAATTGCCGACAGGGATAAGCCCCCAGTCCGGCAGACTTACACGATTCAAATCTACCGGCGCTCCAGCCCCCGAGAATATGACTTTGCCGTTTTTCCGGTAAAATATCCCCTTCACGCCTTCAGGCGCGGAGAAATTATCCAAGAGGGCCGGAACAGTATTTTCCCCTTCCAGAAAGACGCCGTAATCTATCCCCGGCTCGTCCGCCATGATCTCTCTGGCAAACATGGAAAATCCGGAGCCTCCGACAATGATTTTGGCTTTGGAAGCTTTTTTAATTACATCAGCGGCTTTCTTGAAAAAGGAATAATAGAATACCACCTCTCTCTTGTTGGTGGAATCGATATTTCTTAATGATATCCCGACGGCGTCAGGGGAGAATTCCGCAACAACCGCCTTCAGTTCCTCAAGAGGCCTTCGGGAGGTATTTGTATCAAATCCGCGCACATCATGGTTTGAAAGCTGCGCCTTGATGCACGCCAGGCCCAGCGGGAAGACCGGCGGTTCACTGCCGCCAAGATAAGACTGAAGAAGAAGGAGCTTCATTCCACTGTGCTGCCTGTCAGCCGCTTCGCCAGCTTGTATGAAGACCTCAGGCCGACATACAACGATTTAAACATCGGCTTCATCGGTTTGCTGTTCAGTATGTCAACTGCGGGAGAACTCACAAGGAACCGGAGCAGCGGGCTCGGGAGCCTGCCGTTCTTGGAAAGGGTCATGAGAAGATTCAGGTAGCTTGGCTCCCTCATGGTATAGCTTTTCTCATATATCTGCCTTTTCTCATCCACGATCAGGTTGTCATTCTTAGCCATCTCGTAAAGCTTGGTCCCCGGATAAAGGACCAGCGAGAAGGGCTGAAGGTGGAAAGGTTTGGGCATTTCCGCAATCAGTTTAAGGCTGTCTATCTTGTCGGCGTCGGTCTCGTAAGGGACATCCAGGATAAAATCGTAGCTGGGAGGATACATCCTGTTCTTGTATTTGTTTATGATGCGGAACGCCTTCATAAGCCTTTCATTGTCCATCTGCTTTCTGTTGAAGAGCTCCTGAATCCGACTGCTGCCGCTCTCGACACCCATCTGGAGGTATATAAGCCCAGCATCCACCAGCATGTCCATCTTCTCCTCCGAGATGGTCATGGGACTGGCAAGGCATGTAAATGGGAGGTTTATCTTCTCTTTGTACTCCCTGCAGAACGCCTCAAGGCTCTTTATATTGCGGGCCAGGAAGGCATCATCCGATATCCATATGAAGCCGATATAGGGGAAATGCGCTTTGACCCATTGAAGCTCATTGATCACATGGGCTGTGGATCTCCAGCGCAGGTAATTATCGTTATTGTACAGCCGTTTGAGTGTATCGTTGATGCAGTATGTACATTTGTGCGGACAGCCGCGCCCGGTCATGGTCTGGTACCCTGTCTTCTTTATGTAGCCGGAAACCGTTCCCCTTTCGAGCCATTGCCGCATCAGTTCATCAGTCAGGGGCTGTATCCTGCCGTCAAACATGATATGGTGGTCTTCCATGCTGTAATCGGGCATTGGATAAATATCCAGGTCGCGGGGCAGTTTTCTCGGAGGGTTTTTGACAAGGGCGCCGTTATCCTTGAACCAGAGGTTTTCCGTGTCCAGATAAGGCTCCCTCTTTTCCATTCTGGAGACAAGCTCGAGCACTGCCTCCTCGCCGTCTCCGACACACACGATATCGGCATACTCCATGGACTCTTCGGGCCTTATGGTGGGGTGTATTCCGCCCCATATGACGGGTGTCTTGAGCCCTTCCTTCAATTTTCTGGTTATCTGGACGGAACCCTCAAAGAAATTGGTCATGAGGGTGATGCCTATCAGGTCGGAATCCTTACAGAGAGGGATCAATGCGTTCAAGACGCTGTCTTCGTAACGCTTCACGCCGAATACGAGATTGTCGCCGAAAGGGTCGGGGATGAATATCAACTGGGTCCTATGCCCGTGCTGCTTGAGATGGGCCGATATGGTGCGGATACCGAATGCGGTGATGTCGGGGTAAGGAGATATCAGTGTGATCTTCATTTCCTTTTCCTGTTAAACATTATCTTTTTAAACACCCTTCCCATGAAAAGCCTAAACCTGATGATCCTCAGTTGTCTCGCTAATGCCTTTGAGGCCAACTGGCTCATAGGATATACGGAATTATCGATATCGAATGCCGCCCAGTCTATTTTCTTGAATTTGTACCTGTCTTTGATATAATGATAAACTTGAGAGCCTGGAAGTGGAAAACATATGGTAAATGTAACCAGGTCGGCGCCGATGGAGAAGGCGTAATTCGTAGTTTCACGTATCTCTTTTTTAGTTTCCTCCGGAAATCCTATCATAAACCATGCCCCTAAATTGATCCCGCTATCTTGGATAACTTTGATTTTGTTCGTTATTTCTTTCAGGGAACATAATTTATTCATCACTTTTCTGGTTTTCTCCGAGCCTGACTCTATGCCCACATGGATCAGCCTGCATCCCGACCGGTACATTAAGGGCAGGGTTGCATCAGTGAGGTTATCCAACTTCTCATAACTTACAAAATCCCATTCTATGGCCATTTTTTCTTTAATTATGCCTTCGCATATCTCCACAAGATTCTCTTTGCGGGAGGTAAAACAGTTGTCCATAAACATGAACTTTTTAACATTGTATTTGCTATATAACAATGACATCTCTTTTAATACATTTGCGGGGCTCCTGTACCTTATTTTTTTCCCGCTGATTTTGTTGGCACAACAGAAACTGCACTTGCCGGGACACCCTCTTGTTGTAATGATCGGGGTTGTAAACCCTTCCTTTATTGTGGAACCCAGCATTTCCCCGGAATAATCTTTTGGGTTAAATTTTTCCCAGAAGGGGAAATCAATGTCATCGAGATTTTGAACCAATGATATTGGGTTTGAAAAAATTTTTCCACCTTCAAGCCACACAAGACCCGGTACTTCTTTGTAGCTTTCTACTGCGGATTTTCCATCCTTAACCCCCGAGTTCTTAATTTGGGCAATCAAATAAGGAAGGCTCTCCTCAGCCTCTCCCCTTATCGCAAAATCGCAATCAACAAAGTCAACCATCAGATCCGCCGGTTCAGATGCGGATGGATGCGGCCCCCCGATTACAATGATGGCCCCACGCAAAATTTTTCTTATAATTTCAATGGTCTTTTGGGCGGCGGCCACATCTTTAGTAAATACCTTGATCCCTATAACATCAGGTTGGTTCTCATTCAGCCATTTTCTGAAATTCTTTACAGATGGGTCGGCATTCCAGTCTCTGATATGAACATCGTAACCGTGATTCTCGAGAGAAGATGTTATATAAGCAAGACCTAAGTCAGGTATTGCAGGGGGGTCTTCTACAAACAATGTCAAAGGTTGCATAAGAAGAATCTTCATATATTATGATGTCCTTGAGGTAATTTTTATCATATACTTATATATCCGTGAAAAATCTCCAGTAATGAAAGATTTTAGCCCTTTGTATAGGACTATTGAAAACTCCCCAATTATATTTAAAAAGATATAAAAACTGCTCAAAGCGCTTTTATCAAATATCTTTACAAAAATATCGTTTGCAAGAACTTTCACTATCCACCTCGGGAAACATGAAAAACCTGCTATGTACATGAGTAAGTTAACATACTTGCCCTTAGGCATATGAAGGTGTTTGGCATATATCTCTCTGTGCTCATCTTCCTCGGTCTTTATGACGCCTTCCTGCTTTGCCTTCAAATAAAGTTCGGTTCCAGGGAAGCAAACCAGCGAAGCCCTTTTTAACCAAAATGGGCTTCGCAGCCTCAGGATAACCTTTATGGTTTCAACCACGTCCTTTGAACTTTCCCATGGATTGTCAAGTATGACATGATAGCAGGGGGGATATATCTTCTTTCCAAACTTGTGGAATATGTTGGCCGCCTGAAGAATCATATCCGTGGAGACCTTGCGCTTATAAAGGTCCTTGGCTGTGGCGCTGGTAGACTGTATGCCCATCTCTACAAAGACTAAGCCGGCATCAATCAGCGACGCCATCTTCTCTTCGTTCACCGTCTCCGGGCTGGCCTGTATATGAAAGGGGAGCCCGATAGCGGCCTTATAGACCCTTGCAAATTTCTTAATCTCCTCGGTTGTCCTTGTAAGAAACGTGTCATCAAAAAGAAAGATGCTTTCCACAAAAGGCAGTTCCCGCTTAACCCACTGGAGTTCCTCTATGACATGGGACGTGCTTCTTTTTCTCAGATACTTCTGTCCGCAGTACATGTTGGCAAGGGCACTCTCGGCACAGAAAGTGCAGTGGTGCGGACAGCCCCGCGTGGTCATGGTCTTATAAGAGAGTGTCCTTTTATAAGCATCGCTGAATGTACCTTCAACGTGCGGCTCAAGAGGAAATGAGCGCTTCAGGAGCTCTTTGGTCATGGGTGCGACCCGCTTCTTCACGTTGTCGTAAATGAAGTGGCCCTCAGGACCGAAATCATAGAAAGGAAGAGAGTCAAGATCGTGAATCAGGGGCCTCAAGGGGTTCCTGAAAACACGGTCCCCATTTTTTACAAGAAGGTTTTTAATGCCTGAGTATTCATCGCCATTTTCAAGGTAGGTTATGAGTTCCAGGATTGCTTCTTCACCTTCGCCTACGCAGACGATATCGGAAAATTTCAGGCACTCATCGGGCATGACCGTTGGATGTATGCCGCCGACCATAATGGTCACATCCTTGTCGGCTGCCTTGACTGCCTCGCACAACTGACGGGCCCGGTCAAGGTAGTTGCTCATAAATGAGACGCCAACAAGCCCGGACCCCCTGCAAAGATCTGTTACCTGCTCCAAGATTGTCTTTTCGTATTCATATTTGAAGCTTGTCCGATGCTTGAATTTATCCACGCCGCCTGGCAGGAATATGAGCTGCACCTCTTTCCCGTACCCTTTTAGATAGGCGGATAAAGCCCTGACTCCAAAGGCCGCAACATCCGGGGGCGTTGGCGTTACCAAAGTAATCTTCATTGATTCACCCTGAAAATGATAACCCACAAGCCTTCTTATGGATAGTTATTGATATTTGGATCAATATCATACTGAATTCGATATCCAGTATGTCCGAATGGTAAAGTTCCTCCCAAAAAAATATCCACTATAAAATTATCCCCGCCTCAATTCACGGACTTTTCTTCTGCGGTTCAAATAGTGAAACGCTTTTGCCACGAACATTCCAGGATCGTTTTTTAAATAGAACCAACTGAGCGCTTTAAGCTTTTTGAACTTTACTAAAAATCTGTTATTATAGGAGAAAACCCATTTGCCGACTTCAGTCGCCTTTTCCATGAAACGTTCAGGCGCCATGTTTATCATAAAAAAGTTGTCCGGCCAGAAGGCAAAGTTCGACCAGTCGACGTCTTTGGATACAACACCCAATTCCTCACAGCGCTCAAGGAGTTCGCTGCCGGGCATCGGGTCGAAGATATTGTAGGCGATCTCTTCGATGCCGATTTCCTTCATCAGGGTCAATGTCATCTCCATGTCATCCTCGGTCTCGTCCGGAAACCCGGCCATGAAGAACGCTCCAGTGGCAATGTTATTGGCCTTTATGAGATTGAAAGCCTTTTTAACAGTTTGGTTGTTGATGTCTTTTTTGATGATCTTCTGCATCCGTGGACTGCCGGATTCGACCCCTATTTCTATCTTTACGCAGCCGGATTTCTTCATCCAGTATAGGACTTCATCGTCAACAAGATCTGCGCGGGTCGCAGTTCGCCATCTGACCTTCAAATCGGCTTCAGCAAAGCTTTTACAATACCTCAGGACCAAATCCTTGTTGAAGCTGAATGAATCGTCCCAAAACATGATAAAATTTACATTATACTTCTCATTCAAATCCTTTATCTCGCGGATAATGTTCTGGGGCGAACGCAGACGAACCCGCTTCTCCCAAAAAAGCCTCGAAGAGCAGAAGGTGCAACGCCATGGGCACCCCCTTGATACGATCATGCTTCCAATGGACCTGAAATTAAATGATTCCGGATAAAGGATAAGATGTGTTGCGGGAAATGGAATACTGTCAATATCTTTTATTAAGGGATGCGGCGGGTTGTGGACGATTTTGCCGTCCTTTTTAAAGGAGATACCCGATATAGCGCTGAAATCCGTCGTGCCTGCCTGGATATTCTGACATACATCCAGAAAGGTCATCTCTCCTTCCCCTTTTACGACAATATCCACCGGATCGTAGCTCAGAACCTGTCCGGGCTTGAAGGTCGGGTGAACCCCTCCCCAGACGACCTGCATTTTGGCATCATATTCCTTGCATATTTTGCTGATCTTCAGGGCCGAGGCGGTCTCAACCGTCAGCACTGAAATACCGACAATATCCGGCTTAAAATCCGTCAGTGTCAGACTGATCTCCTTCCAGACAGGAAGACTGTCGTTGCTTACTGCCTCGTAATACCTCTTTTGCGCATTTGACCTCTGATGGAAGATAGCCTCTTCGTCTTCAACGATGCACTCATCCGGATTTCTGGGATTCTCCGCATGATAAATGCCTACTTCAAAACCTGCCTTTTCCAAAACCGCCCCCACATAACCCAGACCGAGTGGAAAATACGGCGACTGTCCGACCCTTTTAAGACGGGAAAAAGGCGGCTTAATTAGCAATATTCTTTTCATTAAATTCCTCTTTTTTTACAATAAATGGGATCCCATCAATTCCTTCCATAAAAGTCCTGAGGGCCAGAAAGTTAAGATAATGACATGGGTACCTGAGTACATAAGCTTCAAGTTTTTTGGCAAAGACCTGGGTATTTATTTTGATAGGGTCTTCAGGGTCGGAATAAACGATATCCATTGGCTCCTCAATGATCATCTTGTTTCTGCCGGTGCGGCATCTGATCATAAAAACAGGAAGAACCGTGCATTTGGTTCTTAATGCAATATCCATCGCGCCGGTTGAAAACAGAGCTTTTTTACCTAAAAAATCTACAGCTACCCGCTTCTTTCCGCCGCCTCCATCTATGGCAATCCCGAGTATTTCGTTCCTCTTTAAACATGTAAATGCTCCTTTCAGTGAGCCAAAAATATTGATATGGGTAACCGGAAGGGAAAGTTCCTGTGCCCATCTGGTTTCAAGCGCTTTCTTTCCCATCCTGGTAAATTTCTTATTCGGAAGTTTTTCAGGCCATACGGTTGGCCGCGCACTAAGCTGACTGATTGCATTGCCTCTGTAGCCGAATGCGGGCATAATCATCTGATTGGCCCCGAAGTGGGCAAAAAGCAGCATCACTCCCCTCCCGGCCTTAAGCCCCAACGCCAAGTTATCGAAAGTCGGAGATTTTACAAAACAGTGGATGTTTGTTGCATTCATTTCCGAGTAGAGCAACATCTCGACCTCGGACTGGCAAAGGTTTATGAAGGTCTTTTTTACGGCTTTTATTGTGGGTAAAACAGTGGTGTCAACAAAGATGCGCCTGTATTCGGCCTCCACTGCTCGCCTCTTCCTAACAGCCAAATAGTAAAGGATCTCTCCCCCTGTATGCGCTATTCTATAGGCAAGCCTTACAGGAACCCGTTGTATAATCTCCTTGAATGGATGCCAGTATAGCCAAAGCAGGAGATCAATAATCAGAGACATTTGTCCTGGGATTTCAATATAGCAGATGCCGTGTCGAGGGCTGACTTTACGGTGCTGTCTGTCAGAGCATTGTAAAACGCACCAGTTCTGCCGCAGATATAGACATTTTTTATCTTCCACACGTGGTCGAGAAATGCGTGGAGATGCGCGTTGTAGTCAAGTGAGTAAAGGGGATAGGCGTTCTCGATTCGGACAAGCTTAATTTCCTCTACATCCATTGAGGAACAAATGCCGACTTTCTCCATATCTTTTAAAAGACGCTCTTTAAGCTTCTCTATATCCTCAACAACAGAGTCAATACCCGGGGTAATCTCAAGGCAGATGCCGTCTCTGCCCGCCGGCACAAAATCCTCCGAAATGCTGGCCGGGAAATACGCACGGTTGAACAGAATGTCCTTATCGCCATAATATACATAGAGATAATCTCCCCGCTTTGCCTTTCCCTTAATGCGAACAAAGGCAAGTATAAGGGGGATATATTTCAGATATAATTTCGGATAATTCAAGAGGAAAGCAAGGTCCGTAATCGAGGCCGTCCATACAAGTCGCTTGCAGGGAATCTTTTCGCCCGTGCAGGTAATAACAGATGTTACATGGTCGTCTGCAATCTCAAGGGAAGCGATTTTTGTATTGGTCTTTATGGCCCCACCCACCTTGAGATATTGTTCTCTCAAGCTGTCGGGGAGAGCCTGGATGCCATCGGTCGGATAGAGGACAAGTGATTTGCCCGGCATGATGGCCTTGCGTATGAGCATTCGTGTCTCGGCAAATCCCATCTTGTGCCTCATGAGTATGGCATCATTGTGCCAGTCGGGGCGGCTGAAATCTCGGGGCGGTTTTAGCCACCATTCGATATGGAGTTCGGAGCCCGGAATCCCCACCTTCTTAAATATGTACGGTTCAAAGAATTCGTCATATAGATACTGGCCGTGGCGTGAAAACAAACCGCTCCTATAGCTCTCGTCCGCGGGATGTTTGCGCTTAAACAGCGTAAGCACGTGGTGGCGTGTCACGCTAAGGGGGAAACGAAAGAACATCTTCAGAATTTTGGGCGGCCAGGGGTAATAATGATTTCCAAAGCACATACCGATCTTGAAGTCGAGTTCCTTGACCTTATTCTCAAGAGCCTTGCGCACATGTCCGACCGCCTCGGGATAATTCTCCATGAACAGAAAATGCGGGCCAAGATCAAAGGTTATGCCCCCCCATTTTAGACCACGTGATAGCCCCCCGGTCTCGCCGCTTTTTTCGACAATCGTGCAGTGGTTTCCCTTCTCACTGAGCACGCCGCCAATCGTGAGGCCCGCAATCCCTCCGCCTGCGATAACCACGTCTATCGCATTCTTCAACCTCGGCTCCGGGAAGAACGGATGGTCATCATAGTGCCTGTGTATGAACATTTCATAGAGATACATGCAGAAATGGTCAGGCCTGCGCATGATATGGCGGCTCATCAGTTCCGCATATTCCCGCATGATGTCCTCGACCGAACGGGCTTCGGTTTCAATGGGCTTTTCGACGATAAGGCGTGCGAACGGATCGTGCGTTACAAGGAACACGGGCACAAGGGCTGCTCCCGTAGATTGCACCATCTTTACCGCACCCGTGTTTAATGTAGCGGTACGGTTCATGAATGGCACATCAACCCACCCGAGCCCTTCGCGGCCGGTCGATGGCAGAAGCACAATCTCATTGCGCTTTAATGCCCGTAAAGCCTCACGCACATTTGACCTCTCGGCCATATCGATGAACTTGGCCGGCATTCTGCCCTGGATGTTTGCAAACTTGATGTCATAAACTTTCTGGTCAAGCCACGTTCTGCCCTCGATCTTATCAGCATGGAGAGCAATCTGGTTAATCTTATATCCCCTGTGCCCCAGGGCTGGCATGATAAGCAAGTAGGGTCCAAAATGTGGATTGACGATAACAGCACCTTTCCCCGTTTTCAGAGACTCGTCAAGGTAGTGAATACCCTCGACCGGAAGATATCTTTCAACCGTCTTAGGCGTAATCTTGGGCAGATACATGTCTCTGATATGAAATCCCACATACATGCGGAAGCTATCCTTTACCACCTGCTCAGTCTGGTCCCTTTCCCATACCGAGCCATATGACTTGATCAGTTCCTCGTGTACGACATGGCGCCTGCCATGCTGAACCTTATATGCCATCTTCGCAATGAAGGTCTCGATGGCGGAGATGAAGCCCGGCCCGAAAAACAGAAGGACATTACGAATCACGGTCCAGAGCAAAAGGCGCATCAGATCGATTATATTTTTCTTCATTTTTCTGAACATAATACCTACTCCAGATATCCGAGGTTTCGGAGAACCTCCGCCATGGTTTCGGTTTCCTCGGCGGAAAGCTCACTATCTTCCTTTTCTTCTCTAATGTCTTGATTCGTCAACTGCACAGGATTTGACAACATGAAAGAGTCATCGAATATTTCCTTCAGAAGCCTTCCCTCCATCTCGCGAAACACGGGTAGACCGAAGATATAAAGAAGAGTCGGTGTGATATCAAGTATTTCTGCCCCATTCACTTCTAATCCCTTTTTAAATTGTTCACCGTATGCCATAAAAACGCCTTCAAGCAAGTGATCACCCGACCAATATGTGGAATCAGCGAACACCTCTTTGTCATCATGCTTAATGTATCTGTTAGATTTAAGGCCAATCCCGTATCCTTCTTTGAGCAGGAAAACCAAGTCAGGAGCAGATGAAGAAGTTTCTCCGGTGAATAATTCTTTGCAAAAATATACTTTATCGATAGGATTAATACCGGTCGCTGGGTCGAAAAGATTAAGCAGCTTCCTCCTCAAGGAAGCGCACAGCGCGTCATATTCCGATTGAGAGACCGTACCGTTTTTCTCCCTGCCTTTAAGGTTTATGAACAGGCTACCGGCAGTTGAACCTGAAGAGAACACTTGTGTGTGTTCCCAGTCGATGTTTGTGAATCTGTCGAGGCGAATGCGGAATCTGTTAATAAATTTCTTTAGGGATTGTCCAATGGACATCTTTCGGTAATTAATTAAGCCCTCTGTTTCAAGCCATTTGTCGACATTAAAAAGACGGTTACAGTCGCCGAATCCATGGTCCGACATAAGAACGATATTCACGTTATCCATTGCGATGAGCTTCACAATGAAACAATCTATGGTTTCATAGACGCGGGCTATGAACTCAGGATCTTCCCAAAAAAGATGAGATCCAATATCTGTTTCGCCATAGAAAAAAAAACAGAAGTCATATTCTTCTTTTGAGAGGAAATATTCATAAAGGCGGTTTCTGTATTCTGCCGTCTTTATGATCTCCTCCTTCAAGACTGCCGCATTGCGCACCTTATCGGACATGAACTGCGGGCTCAAGATTGGTCCAAATCGATATCTTCCTACATTTTCGGTTACTTCCTGGTCAAGTGATTCCGGGAAAGCATAGTTAGTGTCCAATGGATATCCCTTCTTGGTTGGTGACCCAATTCCGGCCATCATATGGCCGTTGACCTTGTCAGGTGGGTATGTCAGCGTGCCCCCAAGAACACAGACTCTGTTGCCCGCATCTCCCAGGATGGCCCAGATGGGTTTTGTTATCCTATCCAGAGAGCTATTAATCTTGAATTGGTATTCTCCCGGAACTTTATTTATAAAGTCGTGGATGCCGTGTTTGCAAGGGGTCATACCCGTATAAAATGTAGTCCACGCCGCCGCGCTGATTGTTGGCACAACGGATTTGAGAGGTCCACTTATCCCTTCTTTCATGAGATGCGCAAAACCCGGTAGCCTTCCCTTCTCACAGAGCGGGCGGATGACGTTTAATGTCGCTCCGTCAACACCCAAGACAATAACCTTATTTGAAAATTTTGCCATAGTATCATTTCCCTTTATGTGATATCGCATGCTCAAGAATTCCCCTTACGAGCATAAGATTTTTCCCTGTTTTCTTTTCTAATATTTCGAATAATATCATATCAAACCGTGTAAAACATTTGAACGCAAAAAGAAGAATAAAGAATACTGCTATAAACAGTGCGGACGATACAGCAACATTGTACCATAACTCAAATTGGAACTTATCACGCGTAAGAAACATTAGTGTAAATGACACAATACAAGCCGCTATGGTCTTTGCATAATCAGTAGTCATTGGAATGATCCGAAAGTGTTTGTAGAGTAGGGAAGAGATCAGGATATTATAGATGACCATGGATGAGCTGGTCGCTATGGCCGCTCCAACAGTCCCATAACTCGGAATGAGGAAGATGTTGAGAGTGAAATTCGAAACTACAGTTACCGTTGCCGCGAACAGTTGCTCTACCGAGCGGCCTGCGGCAGTAAGTGCCGATGTATTCATGCTCAGAAGTATTGAAGAGAGGGACCCATAACCCAACACCCCCAAGGTCGTCGCCGTTTTCGCATAATCGTGACCAAATATTGTCCATAGAAGCTCTCCAGGGAAGACGATGAGTACAGCCACAAAGGGGACTGATATTATGAATATCCATTTAGTGATAACATGGTACATATTGGCGAACTCTTCGTGGGACCTGTTAGCATGAAGCCCCGTCGCAATGGGCAGGAAGATGAAGACGACAGATGTCAGCAGAGGGTTTAGAAGCCGCGAGAGCGTGGCTGAGGCATTATAGAATCCCACATCAACCGCCTTCATGTAATAGCCGAGCATCATTGTATCCATTGAATTCAATGCCACCCACATCATCGGCAGCACTGCCATGGGGATCGAGAAATAGAGAATGTCCCGCAAAGGCACTGGCTGGCAAGAGGTCTCAAAAAAACCATATCCGTATCGCCTTGACCCATACGCGTATGCAAGCACCGCAGTGGCGATTACAGACATGACATATGCCCATATGACGCCAGAATCCGATAATCCACGCGGAATAAACGCAACAAGTGCAAGGATAAACAGCCCGTTGCGTGCAATGTCCATGAAAAGCGCTTTCGGTATACCATCTCCATAACCACGGCCAGTTCCAACAAGCATTTCCAGAAATGCTGAAAATGGGATGGTGAGAAAGATAATCTTAAACAGCGGGACTATGCCCGTGATCCCTCCAAATAACTTGTTTCCTATAACCGTTGCAGAGATAAAAAAAACGCATAACATCGCGATGCTCGACAATAGTCCGATTCGCATGACCCTGACAACGATGGCCCATGCAGTTTCCTTGTCACCCTGCCCCAGATAAAAGGCTGAATATCGGGCAATACCAATAGAAAGGCCGAAATTGGAGAAAAGGTTAATGATGGTCACAACACCAACGCAGAGGGAGAACACTCCGAAAGCCTCCGGGGTCGTCAGGCGCGTGACAATCACCTTGCCGACGAAACCAAAGAGGTTCCCCAGGATTGTTCCGATAAAAATGAAGAAGCCACCGGCTATGACCTTTCTGACCGATCCCTCAAGCTTATCGGTCACTTGACACTCCTTTGGATGCTGTTTCGCGCCGGGCAATAGCAGCCATTGCCCCACTGATGCCAAGCATCATCCAAAAATGACGAGAAGTATAATTCAAATCAACCAAAGCGTGGATAAAAAACATCGTAAACGCTCCAATTAGACAGCTGAACTTGCGGGTATAAAAATCATCGTTACTCCGCAGGACATCCGTGCTATCACTGATTAATCGCATCAGTACAAATAAAACAAATAAAACACTAGCAATAGCACCCCCGTCAAACAGAATATTAAAGTAGACACTGTGTGCATCTGGCACCGGATTTGCGACAATTCCATAGCCGCCTATGCCTTCCCCAAACCAGCTACTTTCAAAAAGAGATTTGAATCCTGTGGCCCAGTACACTAAGCGCACAGAAAAAGAGTAGGTCGCCACCTTTGCGCCCCCTGAAAGTCTTTGTTGATTGAGAATCACTATAGTAAGAAGATACGCAATGGCAGAAAATGACAACGCCGAACTTACCATTAAAATACCTTTGCGCCTGAGCTTTGAATCAATCAGGGTGGTTATTATAAGACCAGCAAACAACCCCCCGATGGCTCCCTTGGAGACCGCGATAATCATGGCTGTGATACATAAATAGCCGACGATTAAATAGAATATCCGCCCCCTCCATCCGGCATCAGACCATATTGCAATCAAGAAGAATACCACCATCCCCAGAGTGCTGGATGCTACCATAGGCGATCCAAAACCTCCTATCCGTTTGTTTTGCGTGTATATTTCGATTTTGATCCTGATTAGTTCCATAAGTTTTTCTTCATAGATCGTCCCGAACCAATAAAAAGAAAAAAGCATGATACCAGCCCAAATAAAACCACAAATAGCAACACAAACCATTATTGAATGTAATGCCTTTCTGTTTATCACATCGTTCTCTATAATCTGCATAATCATGATGCCCAAAATGAGCGTTGAAAACAGGTTGAGCCCATGCGCCGCACTCAGAGTCCAGAAAAATGTAACTGCAAACCATGCGACAAAGAACAACAGCATATAACTCGCGATGTGGTGGACTTTTCTGCCGTGACCCCCCAGCACTCCACGACGAACCATCATAGCTGCATACGACAACAGGAAAAAAATAGCCCCCAGAGGATATTTCTCAGGTAATGATCGTGCCCGATTATCGTATAGTATATCTATGGTCATAATAGGTATAAAAAAAATTGTTATGTAAATGCCATATATGGGTTTAATATAGATAACAAAACAATAGGCGAGAAAAACAGCTACGAGAAGACCGGCCCACACGGAATATGCCGTCATGAGCCCCAACCCACAGGCGACAACCGACACAGCAATCGAACGGCCGCGGCAATTACCCTTATCGGACAGGACTCCGACAAGCCCTCTTAACTTCCCGATGTACGTATAAGTTTGCTCCATATTACTCAGCGGTTACGATAAGCGGCACTTCCCCAATCTCAACCTCAGCAGAATCATCAGATATTTTTATGATCGACTTCCTGAATGAAGGGCTTGAAACCGTCACCGACCGACCGGATTCAAGCGGAAGGATAGTTTCTGTAAGGATAAGGCTCTGATTGCCCGAAGGTATCTTGATCCTTTCTTTGGTGCTACCTTCCCCGTCATGCCACATTACCCATACAGGAAGCATATTGCGCGTGAACTTGAAGATGTATGTATCGTCCGCGTCCTTAATTGTCACTGTTTTCAAAGGTTCAAATCCATCAAGAACAGACACAAGCTTTTTTAGGGAATAGTAAGCCAGCTTCCTAGTCCCAGAGGAATCGATAAGAGGCACATTTTCGAAAAGGTCAATTTTCCTGCCCATGGGGCTTCCCGTTGGCTTTTCGATAAGGCCCGACCAGAATACCTTTCTTGCTCCAAGGGAAAACGGATATACAAATCTCTTGATGAGATCAATGGCGTGCATTTTCTCGGGAGAATAGATACCTGCCACTTCCATGATCCAAAACGGAGTCATCCTGATCTTGTACTTTTCAGCGCATGTCTTGATATCGCTAAGATAGCTTTTTATCTCACGGTACTGAATTTTCTGTGGAACTTTTGGTTTTTCAAGCATCCAATGGTGATCCATGATGTCCCATTGGGGAGCACCTCTCAACCTCGATATTTCCCTGAAAAATTCATCCATAAAGAGATAAGGATCTTCAGGAACCGCTTCGTATCCGCGCACCATCGAGAGAATAACTTTAGCGTTTCTGTCAGCGGATTTTATCGCGTCATAGACAGCAACGACAACCTTGGCATAATCAGAGGCGGAACCATTAAAATATCTGCGGGCCATGGCCTCGTCCTCAATCTTCCAGTATGTAATCGGATAAAGGAGCCCAGGCATATCTTTCTCACCGTCTCCGTTATAACGCTGGACCGCAGCGCACACAAATGCTTTGAACGCTTCTAAATTTTGGGGAAGCGAAGGAGTCACATAGCCGCCCATTGCGCCGGAAATTGGTTCGGTTGCATGGATGATAAAAGAGAGGTGGATGTTACGGGCCTGGGCGTTTTTTACAAGGCTGTCGTAGCGTGTCCAGTCAAACTGGGCAAGGGACCCGTCGGCCCTTTTTTGCTGCACCTCGTTCCAGCTCAGCCCAAAGGGTCCCGCAGGCTCCATCCAGTTTATCCCAAGCTCGTTCATCACGGCGGAATAGTCGTCATACCAGGACATAAGGTCCATCCTGTACATGTATGCATCCTTTATCCCAAAAACGGAATCATTAGTCATATCCATAAGTTGCTTATTAAAATAATTGGCACTGGGAGCTGGGGGGATGGGAATATCCTTCTTGATAATCGGCCTCTTGTCAACATTCGGCAAGCTGCCGGGCTGGGCTCTGAGATGATTCTCTCTTCCCCCTTTTAAGGCCTCAAGCACGATGAGCTTGATAACCCTTTCAGGCGGCCCAATCAGGCGCACCTTGTCACCAGACTTTATGTTGCTCAGACTTAGTTGCTGTTCGGCATTAACTGCTATCAGTTTATCAGTGGAGACCTCATAGTCACCCCTCGCAGTGCTGATACGCAGAGGAGACACCTCGGTAACCCGCCCTAAGACTGGTCCTCCCCCCCGCCCAGTCGGCATCTTTTGATCGCGTCCGAAGGGGAGGATGACAATCACCGATGCTGCGATTTTCCCCGACTGGCCCGGATTGCCGTGAACCATGATATCCATGCCGGCGCTTATGTCATACAGAGACCTTGCCGTCTCTTTCACAATCATTCTCACATTGGAAAGGTCAACCCTCATTGTGCTGCCGCTAATGAGGGTGATGTTCACCATATTGCCGCTGACGGATGTGATTTCGCCTATCTGAACATCGGTACTTACAGGTTTGCCCCTGAGCCCGCTTGGCTCCTGGGAAAACACATGATGCGACATGAGAAGAACGGAAACGATGGAATACAAGAAAAGCCTGAGTGGAGTTTTCATGCGTTATCCTTTTCCCGCTTGGGTTAAGTTAACTGCTCCTCGGGGTTCAAAATCCTGTAGAGAAGCCCCTCATCCGAAAACCTGTTGATAACCACGCCGATCATATCTAAATGAGCCCTGTCAAACATTTCCTTTGCTTGCCCCACCATGGCCATGGGGGTCTTTCCGTATTCGATCACGAGGATAGTCTTGTCCGCCTGCAAGCCCAGCACGATAGGATCCACGCATTCGGAAACCGACGGGGTGTCAATGACAAGCATGTCATAACCGGTTTTCAGCTTTATAATGAAGTCCTTCAGCCACCTTGATTCAACGAGAAGAGAAGTGCTTCCCGCCTCGCCGCCCACTGGGAGAATATCGAGACCGGCTGTATCGGTGTGAACAATCGCGCTGTCCACGGCATATGAATCGGAGTGGACACCGGTTATTCCCTTTCCACCAGATTCCCTAAAATAAACGTTCATGACGGGTCTCCTGAGGTTCAGGTCCATCAGTAGAACCCGTTTCCCCTCCTGAGCAAAGAGTTGGGCTATGTTTGCGGCAAGCATGGACTTTCCCTCGCCGGGCAAGGCGCTCGTTACAACGACCGATTTGGGCGGATTATTGGGAGAGATATATCTCAGGGAATTCCTGATGGCTCGTAGCGGTTCGGCCGTGGGATATCCGTGTGCCGAGAAGTCCAAGATATTCTGCATTGGCTTCTTTTTGAGTTCAGGCACCGTACCGAGGACGCGCACCACTTTCTCAAGACGCTTGACGTCTTCAGTTGATTTCACCGATGTATCCATATTATCCACAATGAACGCAAGCACAATGCTCACGAAGAGTCCGACAAAAACACCCGCGATAAGGTTGATCATCTTCTTGGGCCAGTTGGGTGCATATGGGACTGGGGCCGAATCGATAAGGCGTATGTGAGAGAGCGTTAGGGTCTCGGCATCTTCAAGCTGAGCAAGTAAAGAGAGTAGCTTTTGGTATGAATTGCTATTTGCCGTAAGCTCCAACTCGACCTCGGACATTCCGACCGTGATGTCGGGAATCCTCATAAGTTTCTCCTCATACGCGGCAAGGAGCTTCTCCATGATGACCCTTGTGACCTTGCCCACTTCCAAATCGAACGTTGAATCGAGTATCGTCTTTGCAAGCTGATCATAGAGCGGCTCAATGCTGGAACTCTTGCCGGTGTTCATGAGCACTTCCTTCTTCTCTTCGCTGAGGAGACGATTGACCCGATCAATCTGTATTTCGAGCTTCTTATAATCGATGTGATTAAGGGTGACGTCAGCGGCTTTTTGGTCAAGGTCGAGAAGGGCGTTCGTCAGTTTCGTTCTCAGGTTTTTCAACTCGTCATTTAACGTGTAGAGGAACGATTCGTCCCTGTACTTAGGCATCTTCTTGAGTTTGACTCTGGCCAACTCTATTTTCTTGTTAGCCTGAATCATGTCCTGGTTGTTGTTTTCGAAATTAGTCTTCAGTGTCTCTATTTTGGTGAGGATGTTCTGGGTTTCTATCGAGAGATCGACGTATTTGTGTTTGATCTTGTAGTCCCTCAAAGCGATGAGGGCTTTATGATACTTATTGCGCAGCTCTTTCATCCTGTTTTCGATAAGAATACGCCCCCGGCCATATTCATCCTGCGTGATGCGGATCTGCTCTTTGATGAAAAGTTCGGCGACCATATTGGCCATCGTTGCGGCCTCTTTCGGGTCAGGAGAATACGCTTTAATCTCTATGATGTTCGAATCATCTTTCTGTTCGGCTTTGATATGTGGCGCGGGCATGAGTAGTTTTATAAAATAGCCAGATGTAAGCTTGTCGTATTTCATCTCTTCCCCGAGCCAAGTCTTGAGGTGGAGTTCCTGAATGGTCTTTTCGAGAATTGCGCGGTTTTTTACCATCGCCTCATCAGTATCATAGACATCGCTCGTCGAGTCTCCGGAGCCGCCGATTGCGGTTGCGCCGATTAATCCGATGTTCGTTAGGACGGTCCTTAGGACCGTGGTCCCTTTGTTTGCTAATATCTGGGCTGTTGATTTATAGTAAGCTTTCGCAAAGATCGTTCCGACAATAACAGCGCAATAAAATACAAGAAAGGTTACAAGAATAAAACGCTTTCTTCTTTTTAATAAATCGATAAGCTTTACAATTTCCATTTGATAAGCATCCACTTCATTGTAGAGAACTCCAACCGCAAACCGTTTTTTAACAGCTGATTGTGCCCATCTTCACTTCCTACAACGCTCTTAAACTCTTTACTCACCAGGCTTACGGCGGTACTATAACAGTCCCTATATTTCCTTTTCCACGCAAGACATCCATTGCCTGCGGGAAGAGAACGATTCCGCTCTCAACGAGAACAAACGGAGCAATGATGCTAGACAATCGACTCATGAACCTTTGCACTTCTGCGATATTCGTCGGGAGAACATAGACGACATCGCCGTTTCGCAAATTGAAGTCTTGAGTCAGGTTCTCTCCATTGAGCATGCTAGTGAGATTTAAAGCCCTTATGACAGCCTTGCCGTTTTCACTTCGTATCAAAAGGATATTTTTTTGGTCGGCATCGTTGTTAAAACCGCCCGCTAGTGATATGCTTTCCCATGCCTGCATGCCACTTCGCCAATCAAAGGTGCCGGGAGCCTTCACTTCTCCGAGGACATAAATCTTCAAATTCTTGAGATTCGAAACAGCAACATCCACTTGAGGGTCAACAATGTATTTTGACAATCGCAAAGACATTTCTTCCCTCAATTGCGAAATCGTCAAACCGGACGCTTTCAGTTCACCAACAAGGGGAAATTGAACATTTCCGGAGGGGTCTATCTGTAATGTTCTTCTTAAATCATCATTCCTCCAGACACTGACCGTGATCTCGTCCTTGGGGCCAAGAACATACCGGTAAGTGTCTATTGTTTTCTCTTTCCCTTCCGCCTTGACAACGTCAGACTGTTCTCCGGGGAAATCTCTGACAATGGAGCTGCCGGAGCAGGAGGCAATCATAATAAATGGCAATAACCAGACAATTTTCATATATCTCAACATTTTATATCTCACATTGTTTAGTCGTAGCATCAGAATATCTCTCATTTGCCAATTCTTAACATTTCTATCTTTGGGCGGCTATCTTTTCGATATTGCAAAGAAGAGCCCTCAATTGATAACTGCCGAAGGCAGGATCGTACGGAGGGGCGTTTGATGTGAGAAGATTTGCATTGGATTCCCAGACGCCAAAATCCGGAGATTTTTTTTCAGGAAACCACCAGCCGTGCTCAATGTTCACCACATCCTTTCGAATATCTTCCGTCACTTTGGCAACCATCCGAATTCGATCCCGGGGTGATATCACCATCACCGAATCACCGTCATGGATATCCCTTACGGCAGCGGCTTCGGGATGAATTTCAGCAATCGGTTCAGGGCGCCTGGTACGAAGCGTTTTGACCTGGCGGTGTTCGCTGTGAAAAAACTCTTTTCGCCTGCTTCCGGTTGTCAGTATCAATGGGAACCGAACAGACAGCTCAGGTCTGGAAACAGGACTTTCCGGAGGTTCTTTGTAATGTGGCAGTGGATCATATCCCAGACGTTTAAGCGATTTGGAATAAAGTTCCACCTTTTTAGACGGTGTTCGGAATCCCTTTTTTTCATATTTCCTGTATTCATGCGGTGGATAAGCCATTGATTTTTTTTTAAGCTCCTGGAATGTAATCCCCAGTGGCAAAAGCCGATAATTGAATATATCTTCAAGGCTTTCCTCGGAACCTGGCAGTGAAAGGCGTTTGGATAAATCAATGAGAATATCTTCATTCTGGCGGCATTCACCAACTTGAACCACTTTTTGCTGTGCCAGAACCGCATTTTCGGCGACAAAAGGCATTTCAATGATGTGATTGATTTCAGGCCACATGGCAGATGGAAGTATATAATCGGCAAGCGCTGCGGTTGGCGTCATGAAAAAGTCTGCGACCACCAGAAGGTCCAGTTTCATCAAAGCCTGATACACAACGCGGGGATTTGCCACAGTCGTCAGCGGGTTGGACGCGAAATTCAGGATGGCTTTGACCGGATAAGGGTCTTCATCCAGAATCGCAGAAAAAACCCCCGGAATATGCGCTGACGGGAAAATCGCACGAAACCCACCGAGCAATTTGAACTCTGACGCCCCGATTCGCTTCTGGCTCTGAGCCGGTGAAAGTTTATCTCTCAAAACCGGATACGGGTTTAAAATATTCATTCCCAGAATATCACTCCCTGGAATATCTATGTTACCAGTAATCGCCCTTAGGATGGCAACTGCACGAACAGTCTGAAAAGCGTTCGGAGTATGCTCCAACGCAACTCCCCATTCAATGACGCCTGGTTTTTCGAGGGCATAGCGCCGTGCTGTCTCAATAATATCCGACCCTGAAATTCCTGTTACCTGTGATGCCCATTCTGGAGTATAATCGAGCACATGTGATTTTAGCAGATCAAATCCCGTTGTCCAGTTTTCTACAAATTTCTTATCATATATTTCATCATAAATAATAACGTGGATCATGGCCAGCGCCAGGGCAGCATCTGTTCCCGGACGTATCGGAAGCCATATCTTGCAGCGTTTTGCTGTTTCTGAGCGCCTTGGATCGATGGCGATTCCAACCGCTCCGGTATTCAGCGCTTTTTTTACAGAAAATGACAGTTCCCCATCCGGGTTGCTGACCAGCGGGTTGTGCCCCCAAAAAATAATGGTTTCGGGAGTCTTGTTACCGTAATAATCTGCTGTAACAAAGCCTCCGTAAGTGAATTGACAAGCAGTTATTCTTGGAATGAAGCAATTGGCTAGCCCAGGCTCATACCAATTGGGTGTGCCAAGCGCATTGGCAAAGCGAATCACGTGCATGTAATGGTGACGACCGGTTCCCTGACCCATGACAACCGCTTCCGGTCCATACGATTGGGTGATATGCTGAATGCGGTCTGCAATTTCATCCAGTGCGCGGTCCCATCCGATTTTTTCCCATCCGCATTCTCCTTTTTTGCCTGTCCGCTTCAAAGGCGCTGTCAATCTGGATGGGTGATACATGATTTCCGGAGTGGACAGTCCTTTCACACACATCTGCCCATGATTAAACGGTGAACCTGCATCAGGCTTTACCCGGATTAACCTGCCGTTATTAACAAATAGACGCGCCAGACATCCGCCATGACAGATTCTGCAAACGCCTTGATAAATCCGGGTTTCATCTGTTTTCATAAATGGCTTCACCAAAATTCACTCCAACGGATTTTCCCGCCACTTGTTTTTGGCAGTTCCTGGCGAAATTCAATGACCTTGGGTACTTTATATTTTGAAAGTCTTTTTTCGCAAAACAGTCGAATATCTCGTTTATTAATAAGCACATCTTCCTTGGGCACTATAATGGCTCTGGGAATTTCACCGTGAAGGCCGCCGTGGTCTTTGACTACAATCGCCTCTGAAACGCCCGGATGCTCGAGCAGGATTTCTTCGATTTCAATCGGATAGACCTTTAATCCCCCAACTTTCATCATCCCCTGCCTCCGTCCTACAAAAAAGTAATACCCGGATGAATCCTTTTTGAACATGTCACCGGTATGCAGCCAACCGTTTTTAAAACACTTGTTTGTTTCTTCTAAATTTCCAAAATAAGATGAAATTACCCCAGGGCCTCGAATCAGCATTTCACCAATCTGGCCGGCTTCCATATCCATATCGTTATCATCGACAATGCGAATTTCATAAGAAGAACAAGGCCTGCCAACAGAGCCGGATTTATATTCCTGACCTGGAAGCATTGCCAGCGCAATCCCCGTTGCTTCAGTGCTTCCCCAGACCGGGATGATCCGTCTGTGAAAACGTGTTTCAAATTCTTTGAGCAAAATGGGAGGGGTGTGCATTCCGCCGCTTTCCGGACATTTCAGGGATGTCAGCTCAAAAGAAGAAACATCATGGAGTTGAACCAGCGTCTGGTAGATTGACGGAATGGCCATCATACAGGTAACACCGTGTTCCGATATCGTCCGGCATATGGTTTTCGGAGAAATTTTATCCAATAGTACGAGTGTCCCCCCCAGATACAGGGGGCGCGACAACAGTTCGTGGGGATGGGCAAATACTGGAAACAAGCAAAAGTGGACATCTTCGGCTGTCAAACCAAGCGTTTCAATTGCGGCAGCAGTGTTCCAGAAGATATTTGCATGAGTGGTTACAGCGCATTTGGGTGAACCGGTTGTTCCGGAAGTCAAATTCAAGTAAGCCGTATCCTCAAGATGAACAGAAACACCAGGTGGCCTGTGATCATTATTCAGCACCAACCGATCCCAATTGTAATCGGCCGTCGAAGACGGAATTCCGATAACAACGGTGCAGATATAGTTTGAAGGAAGTATTAATGATGATAAAAAATGCTGATATTCTTCAGAAACAATCATCACACGGGGACGGGTTAAATCGATAAGATATTGTACCTGAGGTAAAGGTTGATGGAAATCAACAGGAAACACCACAGCGCCAGCACGTATAACGCCAAGAAATGAAGTGATAACTTCCGGTATTTTGTTTAAGATCAGGCCTACTTTTTCACCGGGTTCAAGACCTGCGCCATAGAGGAAATTCGCCAAGGCATTGCTTTCATGATACAGCGTTCGATACGTCGTATGCCTGTCGTTACAAATAATGGCAATTTTGTTTGGGAGATTTTCAGCGTTTTCCGCCAGCATATCTACAAGCGTTTTCGCTTTGAATTGGTTCATTAATTACCTCATTAACAGTTGCACCACTAAAATACCCCTTTAACAGATCGCCGGTTATTAATATGCATTGGTTCGCCACGATCCACTCAATACGGTTATAAAAAGGATTTTGATATCGTTCCACAATGACCAGCTCCGAATGTATGCAATATCGTATTTTAAGCGGGATTCAATTTTGTCCATGGTATCGGTTTCTCCTCTGAATCCATTGATCTGGGCAAGACCTGTAATCCCTGGTTTTACTTTATGACGCAGCATATATCCGGGCACCAGTTTCCGATATGCCTCATTCATTGCCACCGGATGCGGCCTCGGGCCGACCAGTGACATATCCCCAATCAGGACATTCAGAAACTGCGGCAATTCATCGAGGCTGTTCTTTCGAAGAAAAGCGCCCAATCGTGTCACTCTCGGATCATTTGGGGTAGCCTGATTGAAACAGTATCCGTCCTCACTTGCAGTCATGGTCCTAAATTTATAAATTTGAATCGGCTGACCATTTAAGCCATAGCGCCATTGTTTGAAAATAATCTGGCCGTTGTTGGACATTTTGAGCGCAATCGCGATACACAAGAAAAAAGGGGTCAGTAAAATCAATGCCACAAATGACACTAAAACATCAAACGTGCGCTTGACGAAACTGTTGATGCCGATGATCGGGGACGCTTGAAGTGCAATAACCGGAAAGTTTTCAAAATATGTCAGGTGGCCGCCAATCATCAGATCAACGAAAAAAAAATCCGGTATAAAATAAACAGAAACCGTGGAATCTTTTAGCCGTCTTAGCACATCATGGATTTTGGGCTGTTCATGCATTGAAAGCGAAATATAGACAATATCAACATGGTTAGCGGAGACAAACGGAACGATCTGGTTTAGGCGCCCTAAAACAGAAATCTTATCGGTTACTATTATATTATCATCAAAAAATCCAAGTAGTTGCATGCCGGACCAGGGATTCTCCATGATCAAACTAGCCAGTTCTATTCCCATATCGTTAGCACCAACGATAATGGCTTTTTTGGTATTCAGTCCTCTTTTTCGAAGCCAGCGAAGCGTCAATCGGATAACGATCCGCCCAAGAGAAAGAAATGCAGGCCAAGCAATCATCCAATAGAAAAAAGCTGTGTGTGAAACCCAGTGGGAAATGTTTAACAAATTGAGTATGGAAAACAAAGCGATATAAACAGAAGCACATCCCAGGATGATTTTGTAGATTTCATGGCGGGGGGAAGAAAATCGCCAAGATTGATAGATTCCGGTTTGATTCAAAACAAGAAGAATTAAAAAAAACAGGATAAACCCGACATTTTCTTTACTGGGGGGCATCTCATTGCAATACTTGTAAGTCAAAAAGAAAAGCGCTGTTCCCATGAACGCGTCCAGTAGGCGCAATTGCGTCATGAGTAAAGGTTCATAGGATCGGAATTTTGAAAGCTTTAATCTTGATTTTTCAATCACTATCAAGTTCCTTATTCATACTCGGATCGTTATCAACTAAACTTTTACGGTTGATGGTCCTGAAATTGAACAAATTATTTTAGATAATATTAGTTGGTTATATAATGTATTTGTGCTCGATTTCACCCAGTGGTAGATATGTTGACTTGAACATAGCCTGTTTGATCTGCTCCCAGAGGTGATCGGCAACCCGCTGCTTCAGCCCGGTATAAGAGGCGGTCGGACTATATCGCCCAAATAAAGTTGGTCTCCATTTTCTACCAACGCGGGTATGGTGGCGGCGGTGGCGGCGGTGGCAGGAGGACAGGCGGTGGCGGTGGTGGGTGGTGGACAGGAGGGGGCGGGTTGACACGCGGGGGTGGGGGTGGAGGATATAAACAACTGCTGAGTGTTATCAAAAAATAAAAAAGCAGAGAACTCAAAAGTATTTTTTTCATGCGGGCTTCCTTTTCCGGATTTGTATTGAACCGGGGAGTATTAATGTCAATTGGGTACGCAATGATCCCTACGATCACTCCAATGGCTTCCGGGGGGACAAACATGCCTGTTAGGAACACATTCCAGAAGACGATCATTCCAATGCGTGCCGGGAGGGTAAGGGGTTCGGGCCAAGGCAAAATCCACGCCTAAACCCATTATGACCAAAAAACCAAAGAACAAGCTGACCTGCAAGATCATTTTCATGAATCTATTCTCCATTCTTGGGGATCGAAAATAAATCATCTGAAAACTTCGAGATTCCTTTCAAGCCACTCCGCCATTATGGTTGCATTCTCATTGGATACATGACTACTTCTGCGCAGTCAATATATTTACTTATGAATTGTGTCGTTGATGCGGTTTTTCCAGGCCGGATTCATTGACAGAATGGCCCGCGCTTCATCCGGGGAGGCAATCTCCCTGCCGAGCTCCCTGGCGATAGCTGTCACTTTTTCCACCAGCCGGGCATTTGAGGCCGGCTGACCGTCCGGCATGAACAGATTGTCTTCAAGGCCTACCCGAACATGTCCGCCCATGGCAATAGCCATTGCTGCAAGGGGAATTTCCGTTTTCCCGATTCCGGTTGCCGTCCAGGTGGAGCCGGGCGGAATGCTGTCAGACAGAAACACCAGATTACGGGCTGACCCGGACATGGCGCCAGGCGCGCCCAGAACGAAATTAAAATGCAAAGGCGGTGCCAAAAGTCCTTTTTTCTGCAGAAATAAGGCATTGCTAATCATGCCGGCCTCAAAAACCTCGATTTCCGGCTTTACCAGGGTCTGGTGATAAACGGTTGCCAAAAATTCAATGAACTGGGGAGAATTTTCATAAATCATGCCCGGCAGATTGGTGGAGCCGGTGGTAAAAGAACCCATTTCCGGCAGCAGTTTGACCGGATTGGTGCGGTCCTCCCATTTTTTGCCGGCCCGTCCGCCTGTGGACAGCTGAATAATCACATCCGGTGAAACCGCCTTGATGTGTTGAACAATATCCATGAAAACGAATGGGCTTAACGTGGGTTTTTCCAAATCATCCCTTGCGTGAACATGAAACAGGCTGGCGCCGGCATCGGCGCAACGGTTGACATCTTTTGCGATTTCTTCGGGGGTCACCGGCAGATTCGCATTCATTTCGCGGGTCGGAACATTTCCGGTAAGTGCTACGGTAATAATCAGTTTCTGCACGTCAAGCCTCCTGAATAAGAATAAATCCTGCCTTGTACAAAGATAACACAGCATCATCAAAAATGCCGAAACTCCAAAATAAGTATGGTATCCTTATCATATTGTTGATAATAAGGCAATTTGAGTGAAAGGCTCACGCTTGTTCATTTCTACGCGAACCGATAACCAGAGTGCTTTTAGAAGGTATGGTGATGATGATTCAAAACCGTTACCGCGCTTCACCATCAGGTCTTATTATTCTTTTCGCCCTCCTTTTGATGGGACATGCCCATGCTGGAAATCAGGTGGTTCTGGATGCGGACCAGCAGTACCAGTATGCTGAAATCTGCTTTGCCCGCGGAGATTATGAGGCTGCAACCGGGGAATACAAACGTTTTGTGCATTTTTTCCCGGAAGATGCGCGGGTGGAAAAAGCCATGTTTGCCATCGCAATGTGCGATTACCACAGGGAAGCGGTTTAAGGAAGCCATCGCGGCCTTCACAGAATCTGAAGGCCGGTTCCCGAATACGCCATTGTCCATCCGGGCTTCTTTTATGATTGCCGAGTGTTACCTGCGGCTGAAGGACACGGGAAATGCGATCATCACCCTTAACAACCTGCTGGCACGAATTGATGATGCCGATGTCCGGGATGAAGCCTATGATAGAATGGCTTGGATTTATATTGAACTTGGAGAATTTGAAAAGGCAAGATCGGTTTTTCAGAAAATCAGTCTAAAGAACCAGACCCGGTATGTCGTGGTACCGCTCTCAAGCGAGCTGGAAAAAGACGTGTTGATTCCCCGGAAAAATCCCCAGGTGGCGGGGTTTTTGTCCATTCTGCCGGGTGGCGGGTATTTTTACTGCGAGCGCTATCAGGACGCCCTGGTGGCGTTTCTGCTCAATGGCGCCTTGATTCTGGCCTCCTGGGAGGCTTTTGATCAGGGAAACCCGGCGCTCGGGGGCGTTATCGCGGCGGTTGAATTCGGGTTTTACGCGGGGAATATTTACGGCGGCATTGCCAGCGCCCATAAATTCAACGATCAACAAACCAAAGGTTTTATTGAAACGTTGAAAGAAAAAGCCAGAATTGGCGTTTCAGGCGCCAGGGGCGGTCTTCAACTTTCTGTACAGATTCCTTTTTGAAAGGGAAAGACCCTTATCCTTTGACAACCGCGATGGGACGGAGCCTGGCCACTTTTCGGGAAATTCCGGCGCCGTGAACCGCTTCCACCACCTGGGAGACATCTTTGTAGGCATCGGGCATTTCCTCTGACAGCGTAGACCTGCCGGTCCATCGCACCAGAATGCCCTTGTCTTCCAGCTCCCGGTGAATGGACCTGCCCCTGCTGGCCTTCTGGGCCGCAGTTCGGCTCAGGACCCGGCCCGCACCGTGGCAGGTGGATCCAAAGGTCTCGGCCATGGCTTTGTCCGTTCCCACCAGCACATAGGAAGCGGTTCCCATGTCTCCGGGTACGATGACGGGCTGGCCAATGTGACGATAATTTCCGAGAAGTGAAGGATGGCCGGGCGGAAAAGAGCGGGTGGCGCCTTTACGGTGAACGCATACTGTATGGGATTTTCCGCCTGATCTCATGCACTTCCTTCTTGGCGATATTGTGGCAGACATCATAGATCAGGCGAAAGCCCAGATTTTTCGGACCGATTCCCAGAACATTTTCAATGATTCTTCGGCTGTGGTGCATCAGAACCTGACGGTTTGCCCATGCGTAGTTGGCGGCGCAGGCCATGGCCTTGAAATAACGCATGCCTTCCTCGGAGCCGATCATGGCGCAGGCCAGCTGCCGGTCAACAAGTTTGAATTCGCGTTTGTGGGACAGCTTGTTCATCAGCGCCAGGTAATCATCGCAGACCTGATATCCCAGGCCTCTGGATCCTGAATGCAGCATCACGGTGACCTGGCCTTCAAACAGGCCAAACCCCCTTGCGGTATCCGGGTCGAAAATGGCATCCACCACGCCGATCTCGATGAAATGATTTCCGGAGCCAAGGGTTCCGAGCTGTTTTTTTCCCCTGTCCAGTGCCCGTTCGCTGACTTCGGAGGGGTCTGCACCGGGCAGGCATCCGCCGTCTTCAGTGTGATCCAGGTCGGCATCTTCCCCAAGACCCTGGCGTACCGCCCACTGGCTGCCGGTTTTCAGAACCTGTTTCTCTTCGGATCCTGACAGTTTTACCGAACCGGTTGACCCGACCCCGCAGGGGATGTTCTGGTACAGAGCGTTTACCAGGGCTTCGAGCCTGGGACGAACTTCTTGTTCCGTAAGGGATGTGCCGGCCAGGCGAACCCCGCAGTTGATGTCGTAGCCGACCCCTCCCGGAGAGATGATCCCGGTCTCCCAGTCAAAGGCCGCAACCCCGCCGATGGGAAATCCATATCCCCAGTGCATGTCCGGCATGGCCAGGGATGCTTTAACGATTCCGGGAAGGGTGGCCACATTGGCCACCTGGGAATAGGCTTCCTGGCTGTCTCCGGCCGTCAGCAGGGAAGGGCTGGCATACACCATGCCCGGAACCCGCATGTCACCGGTCCGGGGGATCTCCCAGCGGTAATCGTCGATTTTTTTGAGTGCGATCGTCATGGCTGTCCTTATTGCTAAAACCCCAGAGATTGCTGCTTGGGAATGGCCGAACTGCGAATTTTCTGAGGTGCTACGGCAGGAGGCAAGGTAGCGTTTTCAGATAACTTCCGGTATGATACCCGTATCCTGTCCTTGGGTTCCATTAGAATTTCCTTGATTTCATAGAGTATCATGTTGATTTCCTGCCGGGTCATTACCGGAAATCCATGATGGCTGCTCACATATTTCAGCGGTTTTTCCCGTTCCCGGCATTCTGCGATAAATGCAAGGTGCGCGGCGACCCGCTCGGAGATCCGGGAGTTGAGAAATGAACGGGAGTTTTGGATCTGATCCGCGATCACATCCTTGAACGCTTTGTCCAGTTCAACCCCTATGCTGTTCCGGCAGGCGGCCATGGCAGCCATGATGGTGGTTCCGGTTCCCAGAAACGGATCCAGAACCTTGTCTCCGAGCACCGAGTACATATGTATCATCCGGTATGCCAGCTCCAGGGGGAAGGCCCCACTTCGCTTTCGGACGTTATCGTTATTGAGCTTCTGAGTTGTTCCCTTGAAATCCCAGATATCCGAAAACCATTTGTTCCGTTCTTCCCAGAAGTATGCGCTTTCATGGCGGGTCAGTTTATCCGATGCGGAATCAAAGCAGCGTTTGCCGCCTTTTCGAAATACCAATACAAATTCGTGCTCCAGCGTGATATAGGCTCCGGCAGGAAGCATCCCCGAGCCCATGAATTTATTCGGGGCATTGGTCTGCTTGCGCCACAATATCACGGGCAGTGCATCAAAGCCGATGCTTGTACAAAAAGAAAGAATCCGGGAATGATTCGAAAAAAGCTGAAACTTATCGTCGATGGTCCGAACGGCATCCCCGATATTGATGCAGAGAAACGCCCCGTTCTTCAGCACGCGGTACATCTCCTTCCATACGGCATCCAGTTCTTCGTGCATCAGGGAAAACGCCGTATTCCCCTCTCCACGGTCAATCGCCGTTTTGATGGGAGCGGAAAGGGATTTAAACAGTTCATCCCACATCTGAATCATCGGATAGGGCGGTGATGTCACCACTAGATCGATGGATTGATCCGGAATTTTGGAGATCTTTTTGGCATTGCAAAACATAAACTGGTGTTCCGTGGTGATCACAAATTTACCCTTTCAGTTCATTAAACATCGAAAATAACGATGGCCTGCCAACCCGCAGGAGATTGGGTCACCTGAATACGATGATAGGTGACGGCCTTGATTTCATGATTCAGCCGATGCCTCATGGCATTATATGTGTCAGCGCGGATGCTTGCGCTCAACCGGTATTCAAGAGATTTCCAGAACCTTGATTTCCTTTCCCAGCAGTTCCCTGCCGGTCCATAAATACAAAAGTTCCCTCAGCCAGTTGACCATGAGATCCGGCCAGTCTGATCCGGATACCTGAACCGGATATTCGAAGCCGGATTTCACAAGGCTGATATCGGCAATCAGATCGAAAAGAGCTATCCCGGCGTTTTCAAAAAGCGCTTTTAAATCCTTTCCAAATACCTGAATGCCGCAGTCCGCGGTCGGGTCCATTCGCCTGTAAGTCATTTCAGATCCTTGTGGCTGTCCCAGGGTCAAACCGATTCAAGATCGGCAAGCTGAAGATCAAACTGTTTTTTTTCTTCCTCGTAAGAAGCGGTCAGGGTTTCCAGTTCGCCGAACAGGCATTCAATCCGCTGCTGGGAATGATGGATTTCCTGGGAAAGTTTGACGATTCTGGGCCCGTCATTTTCCTGGGTTGCGGCTGTCATGGCATGGCTGGAATCCGCGATCTGGGCTTCATGGTGTTCGATATCGTTTTCAATGGCGGAAAGACGGGTTTCCATGGGCTTCAGGCTTTTGGATCGGCGGGTAATGATTTCAGAGCGCAATTTGCGGATTTGTTTGGAAGACAGCCGGTCAATGGAAGGTGATTCCGGCAGTTGCGCTCTTTCCGGAGCTTCATCCTCCCATCCGTTTTTATCCAGAAACCGCTGATATCCACCTTCAAACATGGATACCCCGTCATGGTTAAAGACAATAAGGCGATCAGCCAGAGCATGAAGGAAGAGCTCATTGTGCGTAACCATGATTACGGTCCCGTCAAAACTATCAAGGGCTTCCAGCAGTGCATCGCAGGACTCCATGTCCAGGTGGTTGGTGGGTTCATCCAGAAGCAGCAGATTTACCGGCGTTACCAGAATTTTTCCCAGCATGACCCGGCTTTTCTCGCCGCCGGAAAGAACCGCGATTTTTTTTAAAGCGGTTTCGCCTCCGAACATCATGGCCCCGCAGATGTTTCTGGCCAGTTGGCGGTCCACATGGGGATGGGAATAGAGAATTTCTTCCTCAACGGTCCGGCTGTCCACCAGAGACTGAATATTGGTTTGTTCGAAAACGCCGGCAGCGATCGACGGATGAAAGACAATATCGCCTTTCTGGGGAGTCAGTGCGCCGGCCAGAAGCTTGAGCAGGGTAGTTTTGCCTTTTCCGTTTTTTCCGATCACGCAGATCCTGTCTCCGGACTGTATCGAAAAATCAAGGTCCTGGATAAGAGGCATCCTGGGGTCGAAGCCAAAGTCGAGATCGCGGACAGTCAACACATGTTTGGCAGAAAAAGGCTGGGTCTGGAATGAAAATTCAAGGTTTTTGGCCTGATCCAATTTTTCCTGCCGGGTCATCTTGGAAAGCGTTTTGATGCGGGACTGCACCATGTTGGCCAGCCTGGCCTTGGCCCGGAACCGCGAGATGAACAACTCGATTTCTTTGCGGCGTTTTTCGTCATTTAGACGGGTTTTTTCATACACTTCCTCATCCAGGGCAATCTGGGCGTAGTATTTTCCGGTGTCTCCGGCGATCTTTCGGACTTTCAGGCGGTGGATCCCCAGGGTATGCGTCACGATCTTGTCCATGAAACTGCGGTCATGGGTGATGAGCATCAGCTCATGGGGCCAATTCAGCAGAAACCGCTCGATCCATCGAATGGAGGTGATGTCCAGGTAGTTGGTGGGCTCATCCAGAAGCAACAGATCGGGCTCCGAGATCAGGGCCTTTGCCAGATTCAGGCGGACCTGAAACCCTCCGGAAAACGTTTCCGGCGGCTGCTGCATGTCGTCATTGGAAAAACCCAGACCTGCCAGAATTTTTTCCGCTTTCCAGGAATGATCCTTCTCGCTCTCCACAAGACCGGTCATGGCTTCTCCCAGAACCGTCCGCATAGAAAAATTGATATGCTGCTGAACATAACCGATGCGGTAGCCCTTCGGCGTCAGAATGTTTCCGGAATCCGGCTGATCCATGCCGGCTACCAGCCGGAACAGAGTGGTTTTCCCGTGCCCGTTTCGGCCTACAAGGCCGATCCGTTCCCGGGAATTGAGTTTAAAACTGATGCCGTCAAAAAGAATATATTTTCCAAAGCTTTTTGTAAGATTTTCAACACTGATCATGGACAAACTTTCTTTAAATACTCATGTAGATAGGCAATGCAGGCTATAGGCTATGGGGTGATGGCTGGTGGCCTATTGCCTGCTTTCATCTGGGATAACCGGTGATTTCCCGGATCCGTTTGTAAAAGGGTTTAAGTTTCCGATACATTTTTTTATAAATATCCCGGTACAGGGCCTCATACAGCTGGTGCGCATTCATGTCGGGTTCAAAGACATCCCCGATATGGGTCATGGCTTTTACCGCCGATGTAAAGTCGCTGTGAAGCCCCAGCCCAACCGCTGCGTCGATGGCGGCACCCAGGCCAGAGGTTTCATAGAGTCTGGGCCTGGCAGCCGGCAGGCCGAAGATATCCGCCGTGATCTGCATGGCGCACCGGCTCTGGGAGCCGCCGCCGGAGACGCGAAGACTGGTGATGGGGATATGGGTTTTTTTCTCGATGCGCTCCTTTCCTTCGCGCAGCGCATAGGCCAGGCCTTCCAGGATCGAGCGGTAAAGGTGAGCCCGGGAATGGACATCGCCGAAGCCGATAATGGCGCCTTTGGCTTCGGGGCCTGGCAGCTTGACGCCTGGGGTCCAGTAAGGCTGTAAGATCAGCCCCATGGCCCCAGGAGGCACGGCTTCAACCAGCTTTTCAAATAGCGCTTCGGGCGCAAGCCCCTGTTCTGCGGCCTGCTGAAGTTCAGGGTATCCAAATTCTTCCTTGAACCAGCTCACCATCCAGTATCCGCGGTAAATCTGGACTTCCAGGGTATGAAATCCGGGAACAGCCGCTGGATAGGGGGGCAGCAGCGGAATGGCCTCCACATATTTTTTGTGAGTGACGTTGATGGTTGCAGTGGTGCCATAGCTGAGGCAGCCGATGCAAGGCTCCAGACTTCCCGAACCAATGACCTCACAAGCCTTGTCGGCTGCAGCGGCGATGACCGGAAGACCTGCGGGAATCCCCGTGGCATCCGCAGCTGCGCGGGTGATTTGGCCAAGTAGCTGTGTGGCGGGAACGAGCCCGGGAAGAACCACCGGGTCCATGGGAACGCAAAGCCATTTCCAGTCCCAGCTTCTAGCCCAGCAATGATTTCGGTAATCAAAGGGAAGATAGCCCACCTGACATCCGATGGCATCCACAAATTCCCCTGTCAACTGGAACGTCAAATAACCGGAAAGCAGCAAATATTTATGTGTTGCCCGCCAGATATCCGGCTGGTAGGTCCGGATCCAGTTGGCTTCGGCTTCGGCCTGAAAATAAGCGATGGTATCGCCGAGGCGCGCTGCTTTGAAAACCAGACCCCAGGGTCCCCCGATGGGAAGCTGGCCAAGGGTTTTTCGCTGGTCCAGCCAGAGCATGGCCGGCCGAAGGGGTTTCCCGGATGCATCCACGTTGATAACCGTTCCCCTCTGGCTGGTGAGCGTTACCCCCGCGATGCGCTCTTTCTGGATAACGCCTTTTTCCCAGATATTTTGGCAGCCCTGGCACAGGGCTTGCCAAAAAATCTCCGGATACTGCTCGGCCCACCCGGGGTGTTCAGAAAAATACGGGGTAAACAGAACCCGCTCCTTATCGAGGAGATTGCCGTTTAAATCAAACACCAGGGCTTTCAGGCTCTGAGTTCCGCAGTCAACTGCCAGAAGAAGGTCTTTCATGCGATGGATCACGCCATGCCGCGAAGCACATAATTAAGAATGCCACCATGCTGGTAATAAGTGACTTCAACCGGAGAATCCAGCCGTGCAATGACCTGGAACCGGATTTGGGTTCCATCCGGGTGTTCAGCAATGACCGGCAGCTCTTTTCCTGGGAAAAGATCTGATGCGATCCCCGTGATCTGGTAGGTTTCGGTTCCATTCAGGCCAAGGGATTCATGGCTGGCGCCGGGTTTGAACTGAAGCGGCATAACCCCCATGCAGACCAGATTGCTTCGGTGAATCCTCTCGAAGCTCTCCGCAACAACTGCCCGGATTCCCAGAAGCAGGGTGCCCTTGGCGGCCCAGTCCCGGGAGCTGCCGGTGCCGTATTCTTTTCCGGCAAGAACGATCAGCGGCGTTTGTGTTTCCCGGTATTTCATGGCTGCATCGTAAATGGTCTTTTTTTCGCCATCCGGCAGCCACAGGGTCCATCCGCCGTCCACTCCCGGAACCAGCCTGTTTTTCAGCCGGATATTGGCAAAGGTTCCCCGCATCATCACCTCGTGGTTGCCGCGTCTGGCGCCATAGGAGTTAAAGTTCTGCGGCGATATATTCTGAGCGATCAGGTATTTTCCCGCGGGGCTGTTGACCGGAATGGCGCCTGCCGGAGAAATGTGATCGGTGGTGACACTGTCTTCCAGCACCGCCAGAACCCTTGCGTCCTGAATATCCTGAACAGGAGATACATCGCGGGTGGTGTAGCGGAAAAATGGCGGCTCTTTGATATATGTGGATGTCGCGTCCCAGGGATAAAGGGAATGTTCAGGCGTGGGCAGGGACTGCCATTTGGCGTCTCCGTCAAAAACAGAGGTATAGACATGTTGATAGCGGTCCGGGGTGTTGAAGGCCGTGACCATTTCCTGAATTTCTTCAAAAGAAGGCCAGATGTCCTTGAGATAGACAGGGGCTCCGTTTTCTGTTTTTCCCAGGGGTTCGGTTTCAAAATGGATGTCCACGGTTCCGGCAATGGCATACGCAACGACAAGGGGTGGGGATGCCAGGTAATTGATCCGGGTCAGGGGATTGATTCGGCCCTCGAAATTGCGGTTTCCGCTAAGCACCGAGGCTACGATCAGATCATTGTCCTTGATTGCCTGTGAAATGGAATCGTTAAGCGGACCGCTGTTGCCGATACATGTCGTGCATCCAAAGGCAACTGGATAAAAGTTCAATCGTTCCAGGAACGGCAGCAGTCCGGCAGACGCCAGGTAATCCACGGCGACCTTTGAGCCGGGCGCAAGGCTCGTTTTGACCCAGGGTTTAATTGAGAGCCCATTTTCCACGGCCCGTTTTGCCAGAAGACCTGCCGCCATCAGGGCGGACGGATTGGAGGTGTTGGTGCAGCTTGTGATGGCGGCGATCACGACTGCCCCATGATCGATTTTCGCTTGGGTGCCGTCAAGGGTAATTTCAATGCCTTTTTTCTGGGGAAGCGTACCGGCTGGATCGCTTGCTTCATCGAATTCTTCTGTGGGCACGCAGCCGCCTTCATGCTCCCATGATGCCGTCATTTCCAAGAGACTTGCCTGTGATCCGCGTTTTTCCAGAAGGAGTTTGTCGAAACCCGTTTTCATCTCTTTAAGCAGCACCCGATCCTGTGGGCGTTTGGGACCGGCCAGACAGGGATCGATACTTTCCAGATTCAGGTTGACTATATCGCTGTAAGCCGGAATCGGCGAAGCATCGGAGCGGAAAAGTCCCTGGGTTTTGCAGTAAGCTTCAACCAGACGGAGTGATTTTTCTGGTCTTCCGGTCAACCGAAGATAGCGAAGGGTTTTTTCATCCACGGGGAAAAAGCCCATGGTGGCTCCGTATTCAGGCGCCATGTTGGCGATGGTTGCCCGGTCCTCGAGACTGAGTTCCAGGACGCCGGGGCCGAAAAACTCAACGAATTTTCCCACCACGCCTTTTTTTCTCAGCAACTGTGTGATCGTCAGAACCAGATCGGTTGCTGTGGTTCCTCTGGCGGGTTTTCCCTCCAGTTTAAAACCGATCACCTGAGGCGTCAGCAGGTAATAGGGCCTTCCCAGCATGACGGCCTCGGCCTCGATGCCGCCGACCCCCCATCCCAGAACCCCCAGGCCGTTTATCATGGTTGTGTGAGAGTCCAGCCCGACAACCGTGTCCGGATAAGCCACAGGTCCCATTGGACTGTCTCCCACGCAGACCCCCCGGGCCAGGTATTCCAGATTGACCTGATGGCAGATGCCGGTGGAGGGAGGCACAACGCTGAAATTGCGAAAGCTCTTCTGCCCCCAGCGCAGAAATGCATACCGTTCGGAATTTCGCAGGTAGTCGAATTCCGTGTTCCGGGCAACCGCATCCGATGACCCATAAACATCCACCTGAACCGAATGGTCGATCACAAGTTCGGCGGGGATCAGCGGATTGATTATTGAACAATCGCCGTAAAGCCGCTGGGCTGCATCCCGCATGGCTGCCAGATCCACGATAGACGGCACACCCGTGAAATCCTGAAGCAGCACCCTTGCCGGCATGAACGGCACCTCGCCGGCGGATTCGCCGGCTTGTCCCCACAAAGCCATTTTTTCGATATCACGGGAGGTGACTAGAACGCCGTCTTCATGCCGCAGCAGGTTTTCCAGAAGGATTCGAATGCTGTAAGGAAGCCGGTCGATACCCGAAAAGCCGGCCTTTTCGAGCAGGTTCAGACTGTAGCAGGTTAACGGGCCTTCATCCGTTTTCAGTATGGATCGGGCACCAAAGCTGTTGGGATGTTCCGCCATGTTAATCCTCCTGTTATTCGATAAAGGGGTGTGAGCGTAAAATGAAAAATATCAAATTATTTTCCAATCATATAAAATAATGTCAAAAACGACAACAGATTTCCGCCAGCGATTATCGCTTGACCTGGAGCGGTATAAAGCATATTCAATCGAGAGCTTTAATTTGGAGTAAAGTAAACGCATTTGGGAAAAACTCATATTTTCCACTGAGAGGGACCATGGTGTCCTCAACAGAATTGCTTTTGAAATTTTCAGCCGCCATTTGTTGGTTCTTTTTTGGAAAGAAAATCCATTATTTCCTGCTTTGTGCCATAATATTTCTGTATGCACCCGGCGCTTCGGCTTTTTTTAGCAATGGTAGAATTGATGACGACTTTTCGTACCGTTCCTTGCGTGTTGAGATGATAAAAACCAAAAGTGGCGGCTGTATTCTTGAGGGCGAAATTTTAAACAAAACAAGTATTATCCAGGAAGATATTTCGGTTACGTTTTATGCTTATGATTTTTTTGATCATGCTTTATGGAAAGAAATAGTACATATTGACATTGTTGATCCTTTCTATAACGGCGGGAAAGGTTACTACTTCCGGAAAAAATTGCGTCGTTGCGATATGCCGGCAAAATTTCAATTCAAAGTATCCGGGGTTAAGAAAAAAGATGTCAAAAAGGTGATTAAGGATAAACCCAAAAACAAACCCTCCAACCCAAAAACAAACCCCGAGCCCAGTCCCAAATCCAATACCGAAAATTCCGAGTCGATGGGCAGCCTGGAAAAAAGAGATTCAGGCGCTGTTGATTTCATCACAACGCCGGTTGTCCCTACGGCAGAAATATCTGATCACATTGACGAACGGGAAGTTAATAATCACAGAATCTTGTCGGGAACTGGATGATGATGTGGTTTTTTATCAAAATGGCGGTGAAGTTCGAATAAGTAAGGATAAGGTGTCTGAGATCCGGAAACAGGATTGAAATTTGCATTACATCATGTGATATTGTTGTCTAATAGCAGGACACCCCTCTCCAAAAGGGGGCTTTCCGGGTAAAGCAACACATTGCAAAAATCTTTCCTTTGATTTCGTAACGGTAGAATAAAATCTGAACGCTGAAAGGATAATATGTTAGGAATACTCAATATTCAGCATTGCACGATAGAAAATGTATATGAATCATGGTGATCCGGGGTTTGTGATAAAACCCGTCATTTCTTGTTGACAGGAAATGCCAAGTTGACTATAGGCAAAGTCTTAAATGTTTCGATGATGCAGTGCTTGGAGAATATTTCAAGACGCGTGACTTTTTGAGATATCCGATCATTAGCGTTAAAAGAATGAGGAGTACCTTTTTTTATGAAACTGGAAAAACTGTTGTCCCAATACAAAACCGCCCTGGTCAAACGCTGGTTTGATGAAGTTGTGAGAACATATCCAGTTGATACCGCCAAGTTTTTGCAGCAGCAAAAAGATCCATTCGCCAATCCTGTGGGGAGAACCACGCTAAAGGGCCTTGAAGCCTTGTTTGATGTTCTGGCAACCGGAATGGACAGGGAAGCCCTCAATTCTTTTCTGGATCCCATCATCCGCATCCGCGCGATTCAGGATTTTACCCCTTCAAAGGCCACCTCTTTTATTTTGTTCCTCAAGCAGATCATCCGGGAAACCCTCGGTAAAGAATTTCAGGACCCGCAGGTGATGACAGCTTTCATGGATTTTGAATCCAGAATCGACGATCTTTGCCTGATGGCATTTGACATCTATGTGAAGTGCAGGGAAACGCTTTATCAGATTCAGGCTAATGAAATGCGTAATACGACGTTTCGGGCGTTTCAGAGAGCCGGACTGGTGAAGGATATTCCGGACGAGGACTCTCCGGGGCTGCGGCTGGTAACGCCGTCCAAAAATGGAAACTGCAACAATTGACGGGTATTCGGGTCAGTGGCTTAAAGGCATAAATGGGGCTTTGTTCTTGCAAGCCACAGCGTTCAAAATATATTTTTAGTCCCCGCAAAATGTACACTGATGAGCGGGACCACAGAGCGAGGTGATGGTCAATGAATGTAAAGTACATGTATTCCCTGTTGGCAGTAATTGGGTTATTTCTGCTGGCCTATCTGGGTGTGGAGGTAGCAGGGCTCGAGCTCTTGTTCGGGATCATCATACCCTATGTTGCGGTGGCTGTTTTTCTTGCCGGCGTTGTCTACCGGGTGATGGGATGGGCGCGTTCCGCCGTGCCGTTTTGCATTCCTTCAACCTGCGGCCAGCAAAAATCGCTTCCCTGGATCAAGCCCGGCAAGTTTGAAAATCCCTTCACGCCGGGCGCTGTGGTGGTTCGAATGATCCTGGAAGTATGCTGTTTCCGGTCGCTTTTCCGCAATACCCGCAACTCCATTCAGGAAGGCTCAAAGCTGGCGTTCCAGTTGGAAATCTGGCTGTGGTTGGCGGCCCTTGCGTTTCACTATGCGTTTCTGACCGTGATTGTCCGGCATCTGCGCCTGTTTACGGAACCGGTTCCCGCCTTGATTAAACTGGTCGAAAACGTTGACAGTTTCTTCCGGTTTGAAATCCTGACCGATGTATTGAGAATCGGGGTTCCCGGCTTTTACATGTCGGGCCTGGTGCTTCTGGCCGCGGTGACTTTTTTGTTTATCCGGCGGATCGTGATTCCCCAGGTCAAATACATTTCCCTGCCGGCCGACTACTTTCCCCTCTTTCTCATTTTCGGAATCGCCTTTACCGGCATTCTGATGCGCTATTTTTCAAAAGTGAACATTCGGGCGGCAAAAGAGTTGACGCTGGGTCTGGTTTCATTTCATCCGACCATTCCCGAGGGCATCGGCGCGGTATTTTACGTCCATCTGTTTTTTGTCTGTATCCTGTTGGTCTATTTCCCCTTCAGCAAGCTGATGCACATGGGAGGCGTTTTCCTGAGCCCCACGCGAAATCTTCCGTGTAACACCCGTGCAGTCAGACATGTCAATCCATGGAACTATCCTGTTGAAGTTCATACCTACGAAGAGTATGAAGAAGAATTCAGGGAAAAAATGATAGAGGCTGGACTGCCAGTGGAAAAGGAGTAAGTAAATGTCAGACTTTCCAAAACCAGATAAATTGTTATCCGATATAGATCGAACGCCGCCCCAGACGGACTGGATGGACACTCCGGTGAATATTCGAAAAGGAATGTACTGTTATGCGGCAAATCCAAAAAGCGTTGAATACACGCACCTTCCTTTCCCGCACCAGTGGAACCCGACGGATGAGGACTGGAAGCTTCCGGAAAACTGGCAGGAAATCCTTCATGAAGGATTCAAGGTGAGGCTGGAGAGGTTTCGCTCTTTCAAGCTGTTTATGGACATCTGTGTGCGCTGCGGAGCCTGTGCCGACAAATGCCATTTTTTCATCGGAACCGGCGATCCCAAAAACATGCCGGTGTTAAGGGCCGAGCTGCTTCGCTCCGTTTACCGAAATGATTTTACCGCCGCGGGAAAGATTCTGGGAAGACTGGCCGGCGCCAGACCCCTGACCGTGGAAGTTTTAAAGGAATTGTGGTATTATTTCTTTCAGTGCACGGAATGCCGGCGGTGTTCAATTTTCTGCCCTTACGGCATTGACACGGCGGAAATCACGATGATGGCCAGAGAGCTCTTCAACCTGATCGGCCTTAATATCGACTGGATTGCAACGCCTGTAGCCAATTGTTATCGCACCGGTAACCATCTGGGGATTCAGCCCCATGCGTTCAAGGACATGATCGAATTTTTCGTGGACGACCTTGAGGAGATTACCGGGGTAAGGGTTGAGCCCAATTTGAATAAAAAAGGCGCGGACATTCTCTTTATCACGCCGTCCGGAGACGTATTCGCCGATCCGGGCACTTATACCTGCATGGGCTATCTGCTCCTTTTCCATTATCTGAAAGAAGAATATGGCCTGGACGTCACCTGGAGTACCTATGCTTCCGAAGGGGGCAATTTCGGCTCATTTACCTCTCATGAAATGATGAAGCGGCTCAATTCCAAGATGTATGCCGAGGCCAAGCGCCTTGGGGTCAAATGGATCCTCGGCGGCGAATGCGGCCACATGTGGCGGGTCATCAACCAGTACATGGATACCATGAACGGGCCCGCAGATTTTCTCGAGGTGCCTGTCTCTCCCATCACCGGCACTGTATTCGAAAACGCCAAATCCACAAAAATGGTTCACCTTTCGGAATTTACCGCGGATTTGATCAAACACGGTAAACTGAATCTGGATCCCAGCCGAAACGACAATCTCATCCTGACCTATCACGATTCCTGCAATCCCTCGCGCGGCATGGGAATGTTTGATGAACCCCGGTATGTCATTCAGAGCGTGGCCAATAACTTCTATGACATGCCGCCCAACACCATTCGGGAGCAGACATTCTGCTGCGGAAGCGGTTCGGGCCTCAATGCCGGTGAAAATATGGAGCTGCGGCTGACCGGCGGTCTTCCCAGGGCCAATGCCGTCAAACATGTCCATGAAAAATACGGGGTCAATATGCTGGCAACCATCTGCGCCATTGACCGGGCCGCGCTTCCAACGCTCATGGATTACTGGGTGCCGGGGGTCGGCGTTACGGGGGTTACCGAAATGGTGGCCAATGCGCTGATCCTTCCCGGAGAAGGTGAAAGAACCACGAACCTGCGCGGAGAGCCGCTGCCAGGAATGGAGGATGAATAATGAATGACAAGAAAATATTTCTGAAAGACAAGAAAAACTTTCTTGTGAAAGACAAGAAATTTATCATTGCGGGATTGGCCGTTTTTATCGCCTTGTTTACATTCCCTTTCTGGTACAATTCGGGAAAGGCAGCGCCTGCTCCGGAGCTTAAACTGACCGAAAAGGCCAAGGCGGCAAAAGAATGCGTAATGCCGACAGCATACATGAGGGCTGAACACATGCAGCTTCTGGATATCTGGCGGCATGCGGTAGTCAGAAATTCCGACAATATCTATGTCAATCCCAGTGGTAAGGCATTTACCATGAGTCTTTCCAATACCTGCCTGGATTGTCACTCGAACAAGGCTGATTTCTGTGACAAATGCCATGACTATGCTTCGGTGAGACCTTACTGCTTTGACTGCCATATTGATAACCCGAAGGAGATAAAGTGATGGAAAGCAGCAGAAGACGCTTCTTGACAATGGCCGGGGTTGCTGTTCTGGGCATCGGCGCCAAACCGGTTCTGGATGCGCTGGCAGCCGGCCAGGGAGAGGGTGCGGGCTCGTTTGAACTCAAAAAAGGGGATGGCGCACTTAAGGCCAAACAGTGGGCCATGGTCATTGATACGCGCAAAGTGAAAAAAGCCTCTGATCTGGAGCCCATGATCAGCGCCTGCCACAAGATTCACAACGTACCCAAGCTTGAGAACAAAAACCACGAAATCAAATGGATCTGGGAAGAAGAGTACCATTATGCGTTTCCGACGGCGACCAGCAAATACATGAACGAGCATGCCGAACATGTCCCGTTTCTGGTGCTGTGCAATCATTGCGAAAACCCGCCCTGTGTTCGGGCCTGTCCCACACAGGCTACGTTTAAGCGGGAAAGCGACGGCATCGTCATGATGGACTTTCACCGCTGTATCGGGTGCCGGTTCTGCATGGCTGCCTGTCCTTACGGGGCCAGAAGCTTTAATTTCAGGGATCCTCGGCCGTTTATCAAGGAAACCAACAAGGAATTTCCCACCCGAATGAAAGGGGTCGTTGAAAAATGCAATTACTGTGCTGAACGGATTGCGGTCGGCAAAATGCCGGCCTGCGTCGAGGCGTCCAACGGCATCCTGACATTCGGGGATCTTTTTGATCCCAAATCCGCAGTCAGGGAAATGTTAAAATCCAATTTCACCATTCGACGGAAACAGAGCCTGGGAACAGAGCCCTCGGTTTACTATATCGTGTGAGGTGGTTATGCTTGAATTAGCTTTAAAAGGAAATAAAAAATATTTTGGCTGGATAACAGCCCTTCTGGTTCTTGTGGGCATCGGATTCGGGACTTACCTTTATCAACTCGGATTCGGCCTGGGAATCACCGGCATGAGTCGGGACGTATCCTGGGGATTTTATATTGCCCAGTTCACTTTTCTGGTCGGGGTCGCAGCCGGAGGCGTGATGGTGGTACTCCCGTATTATCTACACAATTACAAGGCATTTGCCAAGGTCACCATTCTGGGTGAATTTCTGGCCATTGCCGCCATTACCATGTGTCTGCTCTTTATTCTGGTGGATCTTGGGCAGCCCATGCGAATGTTCAATGTCATCCTTTACCCAACGCCCAATTCCGTCCTGTTCTGGGACATGATCGTCTTAAACGGCTATCTTTTCCTGAACATCGTGATCGGCTGGAATGTTCTTGAGGCGGAAAGAAACAATGTGCATTACCCGATGTGGCTTAAGCCACTGATCTACCTTTCTATTCCCTGGGCAGTTGGTATTCATACGGTCACAGCCTATCTGTACTGCGGTCTTCCGGGCAGGGGATTCTGGCTCACGGCCATTCTGGCCCCCCGGTTTCTTTCCTCGGCGTTTGCCGCGGGTCCGGCACTGCTGATTCTGTTGTGCATGATTATCCGAAAAGTTACCAATTTTGATCCGGGCAAGGAGCAGATTCAGTCTCTGGCAAAAATCGTTGCCTATGCCATCTGCCTGAATGTCTTTTTCTTTCTCTGCGAAGTGTTTGTGGTATTTTACAGCCAGATTCCCGAGCATATGGATCATTTGAAGTACCTGTTTGTAGGGCTTCAGGGAAAAGGCTCACTCGTCCCATGGATGTGGACTTCCATGGCCCTGATGGTGATCAGCATTATTCTTCTGGTCAATCCCGTCACCCGCAAAAATGAAAGCGTTTTGACGGTTGCCTGCCTGACGGTTTTTGCCGGTACCTGGATTGACAAGGGGCTGGGAATGATCTCAGGAGGTTTTGTGCCCTCTCCCCTTCACCATGTTACGGAGTATGCGCCCACGGTCCCCGAGATATTAATTACGCTGGGTGTTTACGGTGCGGGGTTCCTGGTGTTGACCATTCTTTACAAGATGGCGATCGGCGTTAAAGAAGAAGTCAGATCTTAATTTTCTACTGCGTTACCATTCTAAGGGCATCTTTTAAAAAAAGAGATGCCCTTTTTTTATGAAAGTTGCCGGAGAATTATGAAATCGTTTACAGAGCTTTCAGAAAAACTGGCAACAGAAGCCAGGCTGAAATGGGACGCGTTGAAGGAGTCCGCCCAGCAGCTGGGGGTTGTCTTTTCGGAAGACACCTTCGGCGGATCCCTTCGGCCGGTTCTGGCATTCAGCGACTTTGTGTCGCAAAGCTGCATTCGCTATCCGATGATGCTTCAGGACCTGGTTCAGGGCGGGGATCTTTTCCGACTTTATTCAAAAGAATCCTATGGTGCCAAACTTCAGCAAAGTCTGCCGGAAGAACTGGATGAAATATCCCTGGGAACTTGTCTGCGGCTTTTCCGGCGAAGAGAAATGATTCGTATTGCCTGGAGGGATCTGGCTGGATGGGCGGACCTTCAGGAAACCATGGACTGCCTGTCTTTTCTAGCGGATTCCTGCCTGAATTGTGTGGAAACGGTTGTGTATGACTGGCTTTGCCAGGAATCCGGTACTCCCGTGAATGCTGAAGGAAAGCCACAAAGGCTGGTTGTGCTGGCAATGGGAAAGCTCGGGGCCGGTGAGTTGAACTTCTCATCGGATATCGATCTGATATTTGCCTATCCGGATTCCGGAAGTACGGTGAACGGACCGGTCGAAATCAGCAACGAGGCTTTTTTCAATCATCTCTGCAGGCGGCTGATCGCTGTCTTATCCAAGCCGACTTCTGAAGGGTTTGTATTTCGGGTGGACTGCAATTTAAGACCTTTTGGCAAAAATGGCCCCCTGGTGATGAGTTTTGACAACATGGAAGATTACTACGCTCGCCAGGGCCGGGAATGGGAACGTTATGCCTGGATCAAAGCTCGGGTGGCTGCGGGAGATCTTGAGGCGGGCTCCCGGCTCCTTGTGAGCCTTAAGCCCTTTGTGTTTCGGCGGTATCTGGATTTCGGCGTTTATGACGCGCTGCGGGAAATGAAATTGAAAATTTCCCGGGAAGTCAGTCGAAAAACGATGCAGGGAGATATTAAACTAGGTCCCGGTGGCATTCGGGAAATTGAATTTTTTGGACAGATATTTCAGTTGACCCGGGGAGGAATCAATTCCGAACTTCAGGACAGGTCGATTTTAAAGGTGCTGAGTCTGCTTGCCGGAAAACAGATGATATCACTGAAAGTGTATGACCATCTGCTTCAGGCATATGTTTTTTTGCGCCGGACCGAACACCGGCTGCAGGAATTCTCCGATCAGCAGACGCATCGGATTCCCGGGGATTCAGAAGGGTGCGAGCGCCTTGCCGCTGCAATGAACTTTTCGGACAGACAGTCGTTTGTTAACGAGTTGTCAAGGCAAATGGCGCAGGTTCATAAGCATTTCAATACCCTTTTGGAAAGTCCGCAACCGCATGTGGTTGAAGCTTCCGACCCGTCCGTGGAATCCGTTCTGAGTGCTGTCTGGCTGGCGCCTTCAGACCGGGAACAGGATCACAAATCGCTTGAGAACCTGGGGTTTCATCATCCAAATACGGTGCTGGATTTACTGGAAAGTCTTCGTACGGATTCAGCCACCCGTGCACTCAGCAGGGAAGGTAGGCAGCGGCTGGATCGATTGCTTCCCTTTCTTCTTAAGGAAATCCTCCCCCTGGAGCATCCGGATTTGGCCCTTAACCGGATAATGGACATTTTAAAGGCCATAGAACGCCGCACCAGCTATCTGGCGCTTTTACTGGAAAACCCGCATGCCAGAGTTCACCTGGTGAAGCTGGCGCATGCCAGCTCAATGATTGCAACGTTATTATCCCGGCACCCGGCCCTTCTTGACGAGCTTCTGGATACCCGCACCCTGTACACCCCTCCAGGAAAGGCGGATCTTGAGGCTGAAATCGCAGAAAAAATGCGCATGGTTCCCTCCCAGGATCTGGAATATCAGATCGAGCAGCTATGCATTTTTAAACAAGTCAACGTGCTTCGTGTGGCGGCCGCGGACGTAACCGGGATGCTTCCGCTCATGAGAACCAGCGATCATTTGACAGAGATCGCCCAAACAGTGCTGAATCAGGTGCTGGAGCTTTGCTGGAATCACCTGGTTGCAAAACACGGAGCACCTTCCAGCTCGCTTGACGGCGTTGCATGTAAAAAAGGATTTGCGGTGATTGCCTATGGAAAACTTGGCGGAATCGAGCTGGGTTACGGCTCTGATCTGGATCTGGTATTTCTGCACGCCGGAAACCCCGGCGAAACTGACGGCGCAAAATACCCGATTGACAATTCCCAGTTTTTCGCCCGGTTGGGGCAGCGGGTGATTCACATGCTGACCGCGCGAACTTCGGCCGGCTATCTCTATGAAGTGGACATGCGGCTGAGACCCAGCGGCAGTTCCGGAGTCCTGGTCAGCGATGTGGATGCTTTTGAACAGTATCAAACCGAGAAAGCCTGGACATGGGAGCATCAGGCACTGGTAAGGGCAAGACCGATTGGTGGCGATATTCGGGTCTGTGAACGCTTTCAGGCCATTCGGCTAAAGGTGATCTCACGAATTCGGGAACCCGAAGCTCTTTGCCGGGAAGTTGAAGAAATGCGCGAGAGGCTGCGAAGGGAACATGCCGGTAAGGAGCCGCGGCGATTTGACATCAAACAAGATACCGGCGGAATTGTTGATATTGAATTCCTGGTTCAATATCTTGTGCTTTTGAAATCCCATGAACATGCGGGGCTGCTTCAGTGGACCGATAACGTCCGTCTTCTTCAGACCCTGATCGAAACCGGAATTCTGGCAGACTATCAGGCCCATTTTCTCAAAGAAGCTTATCTGACATATCGGGCTGTTGTCCACCGGTTAAGCCTTCAGGAAAGACCGGCGGTTGTTTCCAAGAGTCGGTTCCGAACACTGCGGAAAAATGTCGCAACGATATGGAAGCATTACATGCAGGCTTCTTAACGCTCGCCACTCAAAAATCTATTTTTTTGTTATAACGCATCAAACTGCCCTGAACTTCGTTTCTCCTCATGATTTTATTCGTCTGACAAAAAACGGTTCCGATCTGGAAGCTATTTGGATAACGATAACGTGACGCATCTTTTCTATAATTCGGTATGGCAATAACGAATGAATTACAGTAAACAATGTCTTGAACGTTTACAATTCGGCCTTTTATCTTAATATCAGGCATAATTTTTCAGAATCAGTCAAGATAAATATTTTTCTTGACTAAATATCAAATATTAAATATAGGTAATAGCTGCAAATAAATTTTATTCAGGAATTGTTGCCATGGGAATTCAGGAAAGAAAAGAAAGAGAAAAAGAGCGGCGGCGGCAGCAGATTATCGTGGCAGCCAAACGGGTGTTTTCGGAAAAAGGGTTCAATAAGTCGACAATGGAAGACATTGCCAGCGAAGCGGAACTCAGTCCGGGAACTTTATACCTGTATTTCAAAAACAAGGAGGAGCTGTATGCATCCCTTTCATTGAGGATTCTGCAGTACCTTCATATCCGGGTCGAGCATGTCAACAAGGAAACGGATCATACGCCCGAGCAAAAACTGGAGAAACTGATTGAGGCCATGTATGATGTCTATGATTTTGACCCGTTGATCATCATCAATATGTTTCACCTTCAGTCCAGCGAAACGCTGAAAAATTTATCTCCCCGGCTCATGACTCAGATTGAGGAGCTATCCCGTAAATCCATCGGCGCTATTTCAAGCATTTTCAGGCAAGGTGTCGAGAAAGGTGTTTTTGTCGAAAAACACCCGGTTGCCCTTTCGGATGTTTTCTGGTCTCTGTTTTCCGGGGTTGTTCTTTGGGAAGCAAGCAAGAAAATCATCAATGAAGATAAGGATTATTTGAAAAAAACCCTGGCCATTGCCTTTGAAATTTTCTCTCAAGGTGTGAAAATAGATAAATCCGCGTCCAAATAACGACATCTTTCATGCCGTCATTTTTGCAGCATCCTTAAAATTGATCGTCAGTTCATACTCGCTGGCGTCTGGCACTCTGGCAATCTTAAATCCCAGCTTTTTGCCCAGGGCCAGCATCTGTGTGTTTTCGGTCAGTACGACGCCCATCACGCTTTCAATGCCGCGCCCTTTTGCGATTGAAAGGCACTGGCTGAGTAGTTCCGCGCCAATCCCCTTGCCCTGGCAGGCATCGCTGACGATAACGGCAAATTCTCCGTGACGTTGTTTGATATCCAGAATCACCCTGGCGACACCCAGCATTTTTTCCTCCCCTTCAATTTCCTGAATGGCCACCAGCGCAATTTCTCGATCGTAATCGATCTGGGTATAACGCACCAGCATGCTGTGTTGAAAACTTCTTAAAGGGGTAAAAAATCGCATGTAGATGCTATGCGGGGAAAGAGATTCGTACAGCGAAAGTAGCAGCGGCGCATCTTCCGGTCGAATGGGCCGAATCAGCAGCTCTCCGAAACCTTCGCGAAAAACTTTGTTTTCGAACTCATTGGGATAGGGGCTGATGATTAGATGCAGGGGGGAAGGTGTTGAAGAATGCATTACAATCACCCTGGCACCCACCACACTTGCCCAGGTATCTCCCAGAAACAGGGGATTAATGTCCAGTTCCTCAATGTGCTCGATGTCGGTGACAAGCTGAGATACCCGCATGAGGATTTCTTCCAGAAGTTCCATGCACGCCGAAGGCAGATTCCGGGATCCCCCGAGACGCTTGCTGATCTGCGATTCTGCAATAAGCAGTCTCGCCAGGTGCCGGTTAATTGGCGGCAGGGCAAAGGCATGATCCTTGAAAAGATCAGACAGATTGCCACCGGTTCCAAACACCAGCACCGGACCAAAATCCGGATTTTTTTTAGCGCCGATCCTCAGTTCATGATGGGGCAGGGTCGGCACGGGGTTGACAGGAATTCCATAAGCAGCCAGCAAGTCTTTTGAATCAATTTCGGTCATTTCATGTCGGCCGCTTTGAATATGGGCTTCAACGATGCACCTGGCCTTGTCCCGGTTGAATTCCAGTCTGCGATGAAATTTTGGAGGTATTTCCTGCAACACCTCGATATTTCGCGCATAGCGGTATAGATCCATAAAGGCGCGTACCGCCCGTTCCGGAGTATCAAACGTCGGGATGCCGGCGCGATTAAAAATCAGACGGGCAGGCTCCACGCTTTCTCCGCCCATCCAGGATGTAATGATTGATTTGGTTTTGCCCTGAAAATAAGTGCTGAGCGATTCGGCAATACGAACGGGTTCACTCATGGCAAGCGGTGAAAAAAGGACCAGCACGCCGCTTACCTCCGGCGCATTCAGGCAGATGTCAACGGCTTTCAGGTATCGCTCCGGGGTGGCGTTTCCCAGGATATCCACCGGGTTGGAACGACTCCAGTAGGCGGGAAGAACCTGACCCAGCTTTTGAAGGGTTTCAGAACTCAGGACGGCAGGCGCCTGTCCATAATCCTGCAACATGTCGACAGCCATGACGCCGTGCCCCCCGGCATTGGTGATGATTGCAAGGCCGGTCCCGGCAGGCTGTGGCTGCTTGGCCAGAAGTTCTGAACAATCGAAGAGCTCTTCAAATGTTTTTACCCGGACAATGCCTGCCCGTTTGAAGGCAGCATCGTAAATGGCGTCAACACCGGCAACGGCGCCGGTATGAGAGGCTGCCGCAATGGCTCCGGATGGCGTTCTGCCGGCCTTAATGGCAATAATGGGTTTTACTCGGGATACTGCCCGTGCCGCACTCATGAAATTTCTTAAATGACTCAGGCATTCGACATACATGACGATGCTGCCGACATAAGGGTCGCTCCCCAGATAATCGATCACATCTCCGAAGTTCACATCCAGCATGGAGCCCAGGCTGATCACATGGCTGAAGCCGATTCGGTCCGTAACGGACAGATCCAGAATGGAGGAGCAGATGCCGCCGCTCTGGGAGATAAAGGCAGTTTTACCCGGACCGGATGAAACATCCTGCATGCGGTGAAACATGCTGGCGTTTAAAAACAAGCGGGAATTGATAATGCCGATACAGTTGGGACCGATCACTCGCAGGCCGAAGGCCTCTGCCTTCTTGCGGATAGCAGCTTCGATCTTTCTGCCTTTTGCACCGGTCTCCTTTCCGCCAGCGGATACGATGACCACGCCACCCATTCCCACAATGCCGCATGCTTCAACGATTCCGGGGGCAGTTGTGATATCGGTGGCAATAATGCCTAAATCCACTGGAGAGGGAATCGCATCGACGCTGTTGAATGTCTTGTATCCCATGATGTGGCTGCGACGCGAATTTACCGGAAATATATCACCACCAAAACCGCCTTCCTTCAAATTGCGCATCATTATGGCGCCAATGCTGTCGGGTTTCTGGCGTGCACCGATGACGGCAATGGATTTGGGTCTAAACATTCTGTCCAGGTTGTGAATGCCCATGAAGATATAGCCTTTTATAAAACTAGTCGGATAGACAGAAGTCGGAAAAGCAGACTTGCCTGTCCGTTGCAGTGGCGCCTGTTTGAGAAAAAGCCGGACAGCGAGCCAGGAAAAGTGGGGGCTGAACGTTGTACGGCAGAGTTCTATCCGGTGTCTACTGGTAGATTTCCCGGCTATTGTTGCGATGATCCACCAAATAAAGTAGCTTTGCTTTTTCCGTAAGCGCAGCTTTCAGCTCTTCCAGTTTGAGACGATCAATGCCATACATGCGGATGTAGACATTCCGGTATCCTTCAGGCGCCTTTTCATAGGATGTCAGAATACTGATTATTCTTCCCCCGAACCGGCGAATGATCTGGGCAACTTCCAGGATGGAACCCTGTCTGTCTTCCAGACAAAAGGCAAACTGGACACCCTTTTTTCCAACGCCAGTAAGGGAAATAATCACCTTGAACAGATCGGTATGGGTAATAACTCCGACAACGTTGCCATCATTATCCACAACCGGGACACCGGATATCTTGTTGGCCAGCAGCAGTTCAGCGGTTTCTTCTATCGTGAAATCCGGTGGAACCGAAATCGGTTTTGACGACATGATGTCTTTGACCTTAATACTTGAAAGCAGATAGAGAAGCTCGTGCATTTCAAGGGTGGTGGCATCGGATGCCGATGCTTTTTTCAGGTCCCTGTCCGTTAAAACGCCCACTAACCGTTGTTTGTCCATGACTGGCAGCAGAGTAATTTGATGCTTTTTCATCAGAGTCATGGCGTCATGCATAGAGCTGAGTTTATCTATCGTAATGGCGGGTTTGTTCATCCAGTTTTTCACAAGCATGAGATTCACCTCCGGTTATAAATGATTATGGTTTATTGGATCATCCAACCCTCAAACTCAATAATGGGACCGGAGATCTTCGAAAAAGTTTTTCAGCGGTTGAGCCGAACAGAACTCCGGCGATGTTGCCTCTGCCCTTGGAACCCATTACTGCAAGATCGGCCTGGGTGTCTGTTATGGACTGAACTAGTTCCACAAAAGGTGTCCCCGTTTTAATGACTTTCTGATACTTCAGATGTGTCATTTGCAGATCGTACATCATCGCATCCATGGCCTGAAGTCTTTCATTTCTGGTTTGATCAATGTATTCCTGTGCGCTCAAATTGGTATTGAGAGATAATTTGCCGACAATATCAATATCTCGCTGATTAATAACGTTTGCAAGCACCAGTTCGGCATTCAAAGGCATTGCAAGGTTTACGGCATATTCCAGAATATGTTTTGAAAATTGTGAAAAATCTATGGCCACAAGAATTCTGTGAATCGTTTTCATGTTTCCTCCTTTCGGGGCAAAGGTGAAGTATACATATCATTAGCAAAGAGCATGCCGATAATCGAAAAAATATAAAATGTTCAGTTTAATCCAATGATATGTTATGGATATATTGTTGCTTGAGACTTCACTCGGCTATGGAGGATAAAAACAAATTGTCGAATTATTTTTCAGATTGTAAAGCCAGCGTATGTGCTCGAAACTTAAACGATGTTCCTCTTGATAATCATTGGCGGATAAGATAAATCTGAGCCGGGTCGCAGCCTTTCAGACGATGCCATGCATAGCGCTTAAAATGGAGGAAAACGATGCAACGAAACAATTACTGGGCTGATCGATATATTGAAAAACAGAAGACCGGCGAGGAAGCCATCCGCTTGATCCGGCCGGGACAGCGGGTCTTTATCGGGTCTTCCTGTGGCGAGCCTCAACACCTGGTTCGTGTACTCTCCGAAGGTTCCAGCTATTTTACCGACATTGAAATTGTCAGGCTGCTGTCGCTTGAAAGCACGCCGTTAACATTGATTGCCAATAAAACCCAGGACCAGATCTTAAATATCAGGTCATTTTATCTGGGATCGGCCAAACCCAAAAGCCTGTCCCGAAACATGCGCTTCATTACGCCCATGAACCTTTCAGCAATCCCCAGACTCTTCAAGAGCAGAAAGCTTCCCATACATGTTGCGCTGATTCAGGTTTGTCCGCCGGATGATTTCGGATGGATGAGCCTGGGAATTTCAGTGGATATCACCATGGCAGCGGCCAGGTCCGCGGATATTGTCATTGCCCAGGTGAATCCCCGGATGCCAAGGGTCCTGGGCAGAAGTTTCATTCATGTCAATGATGTGGACGTGTTCGTGGAATACGAAGAGCCGCTCCTTACTGTCGGCAAAGCCCCAGAGCTTGAATCCGCCAATAATATCGGCAGAATGATTGCAAGACTCATTGACGACGGCTCAACCCTTCAGATCAGTCCGGGCACAACCTCTTACGCCACCATGCTGGCGTTGTCGGAAAAGAATGATCTGGGGATACATTCTCAGTACTTAACAAATGATATCATGAAGTTATATGCAACAGGGGTTATCAATAACCGGTACAAGGGATATAATGAGGGCAAGATCGTTGCCAGCGCTGCTATCGGGAATGAAAACCTGTATGAATTCATCAATGATAATCCGGCCATTGAGTTCCATCCTTCGGAATATGTGAATGATCCGGGGGTGATTGCCAGGCATCGCAACATGGTATGTCTCAATGTGGCCGCGGCCATTGACCTGACCGGTCAGGTTGCCGCCGATGCCCTGTCGTATAACCAGTTTTCCGGTGTTACCGGCATGATGGATTTTATTCATGGGGCTGCCCAGGCTGAAGGGGGAAAATCCATTCTGATGCTTCCTTCCACCGATACCCGTGCGGAAAAGAGCCGGATCGTTCCCTTGCTCAGCGACATGGCCGTGGTTGTTCCCAGAGCGGATGTCCACTATGTGGCCACGGAATACGGAGTGTTTAATTTATTTGGAAAGAGCTTCCAGGAGCGGGCCCTAGGCATGATCAGCATTGCGCATCCGGATTTTCGGGATGAACTGTTTTATGAAGCCAAAAAAATGGGTCTTTTCAGTGCCGAGAGAACCCTGACAGAATCCATTTATGGCGTTTATCCGGTCAGCCTCGAGGAAGTACGAAAAATCGACGGGGAACAGGTCACCATTCGTCCGGCCAAGCCGGTGGATGAAAGACGGATTCAGGAACATTATTACAACCTGGATAAAAATGATATTATCTCCCGGTTTTTTCATGAAAAAACCAGTTTCCTCCGCAATCAGGTTGAAGGCATCTCTCAGATTGATTATGTAAAAAACCTGAGCATGCTGGCTGTGGTCGGCGAATTCGGCTTTGGCAAGGTGGTCGCGCTGGGCGAATATCTGATTGACGAAAATAAAAACATGGCGGAAGTGGCTTTTTCGGTGAACAAAGAGTGGCAGGGGAAAGGGCTTGCACGCATACTGATCCTGAAACTGGCCGAGGCTGCAAGGGAAAATGGTATATCCGGGCTGATCGCCTACACGTCCCATGAAAATATGGCCATGAAGAATCTGTTCAAGATCCTGCCGTACAAGGTCAAGACTGCATTTGATGATGATGTTCTAGTCCTAAGCTGTAAATTTTCAGAGCCAAAGGAAAGTAAATGAAGGATACATTCAAGATCAGATTTTTTCCTCACGACAAGCAAGTCGCCGTTAAGGAAGGGGAAACCCTGATTCGGGCCGCCATGGAAGCCGGCGTCCATATCAATGCTTCCTGTGGCGGCGAAGGCGTCTGCGGAAAATGTCGCGTCATTATCGAGTCCGGCGATGTGGAAGGCGGGATTACCGAAAAGCTCAGCCAGAAGGATCGGAAAGCCGGTTACCGGCAGGCCTGCCTGTCTCTGGTCAAAAGCGATTTGATTGTAAGAATTCCCGTGGAATCCTCAATCGATGCCAGTGTTCTGAATATGCAGAGCACTCCTCGCTGTACCGCCAGAATCAAGCAGATGAATCTTGAAGACTTGAAGGACAAGGGGCTGTTTGTCCCGCCGGTTGAGAAAAAATACCTGGAGCTGCCGGTGCCGACAGCACAGGACAATCTTCCGGATGTATCCCGCCTGGTCGGTTTTTTGAAACTGGAACATGGCGAGCACCGGCTGGCAGTGGATCTTCCGGTAATTCAAAAGATTCCGCAGATTATCAGGGACGCTGATTTTAAAATTACCGCAACCCTGGCAAGGCCAGTTCATCCGGGAAGGAAAACCCACATCATCAACATTCAGCCGGGCGATACGACGCATCGCAATTATGCCATTGCCATGGACATCGGTACCACCACCATCTACGGCCAGTTGATTGACCTGATTTCCGGCGATGTTCTGGCCCAGTTCGGTGATTTCAACGCCCAGATCAGCTATGGCGAAGACGTGATCAGCCGGATCATGTATGCTGAAAAACCCGGGGGTCTTGAAAAGCTGCAGGAAGTGGTGATCGGCGTCATTAATGCCCTGATTCAAAAAATGGTTAAAAAAGCCAGAATCGACCTGGATGAAATTTCCACCATTACCCTTGCAGGCAATACCACCATGACCCAGCTGTTGCTGAAGGTAAATCCCCGGTATATCCGAAGATCGCCCTATGTGCCGACTTCATCGATCTATCCGCCGATAAAGGCTGCGCATCTGGGAATGTCGCTGGGGGATCATGTGACCGCCCTGGTTTATCCACAGGTTTCAAGCTATGTCGGCGGGGATATCGTTGCGGGCGTCATGGGCTCGGGCATGTATCTGACAGAGGAGCTCACCCTGTACATGGATATCGGAACCAATGCCGAGATCGTCATCGGCAACAAGGACTGGCTGGCCTGCGCCGCCTGTTCGGCGGGTCCGGCCTTTGAAGGCGGCGGCATCACCTTTGGCATGCGGGCCACCAAAGGGGCAATCGAGGATTTTTCCATGGATCCCCTTACCCTTGAGCCCATGAATATTACCATCGGAAATGTCCGGCCCAAGGGGATCTGCGGGTCGGGTCTCATTATCATGGTTGCAACATTGTTTGAGCTGGGGGTGATTGACAATCTTGGGAAATTTAACCGAAACCTTCAAACGCCCCGCGTCCGCCAAGTCGATGGCATCTGGGAATATGTTGTGGCGTGGGCAGCGGAAACACAGATCGACCGGGATGTTGTTCTTTCAGAGCCGGATATTGACAACCTGATTCGCGCTAAAGGCGCTATTTACAGCGGGTGCATGACCCTTTTGGAAGAGGTCGGACTGACGGTAAAGGACCTGGACCGCATCACCCTGGCAGGGGGATTCGGCAGTTATGTGGATCTGGAAAAAGCCATGACCATTGGCCTTCTGCCGGAAATGGATCCGGCCCGGGTGACTTTTATCGGCAATGGGTCTTTGATGGGCGCAAAGATGAGCGCGCTGACCAACCGGATTCGCCGGGATGTGGTGGAAGTGACGAAGAAAATGACCAATTTCGAGCTCTCCGAAACCCATTCCTATATGGACAATTATGTGGCGGCTCTTTTTCTGCCGCATACGGACATGAACCAGTTTCCCAAAATCAAGGCCCGTCTGGAAGCCCGAAGAGCAGGTGCGGAAAGCAACAGGCAGTGATCATTCACGTTTCATCATGTCATCAATGTAAAGGGGGGAATTATGGCAGGAATCAACAAGGCCATTATCGTTGGAAGGCTGGGAAAAGATCCCGAAATGCGCTACATGCCGGACGGTACGGCCGTGGCCAATTTTTCGATCGCCACTTCCGAGGATTGGAAAGATAAGGCAACCGGAGAGAAAAAAGAGCGCACGGAGTGGCATCGCATCGTGGCCTTCAGAAAACTGGGCGAGATGTGCGGCGAGTATCTTTCAAAAGGAAAACAGGTCTATATCGAGGGCCGCATTCAGACCCGCTCCTGGGATGACAAGGACGGAAATAAACGCTATACCACCGAGATTGTCGCCTCGGACATGCAGATGCTGGGACCCAAGGACGAAGGGGCGAGAAAGGAGTTCCGGCGAGTTTGATTCCGGATTCAAAGGGGGCGGGAATTTTTCCAGATCCGAAGGACCGGTAGGGGAAGATGACATTCCATTTTAAATTCTTATGATTTCCGGTCTCTCGATTACCCGATGCGATCTGGACGTCCTGTACCATCAGTATAACCGTCGCGACCAGGTGCATCCGGACCCGCTGGTGTTTCTGTATGCGTATCCGGATATCCGGGATCGGGAGATTGCAGGGCTTCTGGCCTCTTCCCTGGCATATGGTCGCGTTGCGCAGATTTACAAAAGTCTTTGCTGCGTGCTGGAAAAGATGGGCCCGTCGCCCCTGAGTTTTTTGAACCATTCGACCCGCCAGTCTCTGACTGCGGCGTACGGCGGATTTTCCCATCGATTTGCCACCGGCGGGAATCTGGTCAATCTGATGCTGGCGATAAAGGATGTGCTGGATCGTTACGGGTCGATCCACGGCTGCTTTCGTTTCGGGCATGACGATCGATTCCGAGACGGTGCTGCCCGCTCTGACGCGATTTGTCGCCGCATTCACCGCTGGGGATTCACAGGGGCTGGGGCATTTGATTCCTCTGCCGGAGCGGGGCAGTGCCTGTAAGCGCTTGAATCTGTTTTTACGCTGGATGGTTCGAAGGGACGACGTGGATCCGGGAGGATGGGATCAGGTCCCGGCTTCAAAGCTGATCATTCCGCTGGATGTTCACATGCACCGGGTTGGGGTTCGTCTGGGATTTACCCGGCGTAGGCAGGCGGATATGCGGACGGCGCTTGAAATCACCCGGGCTTTCAGCCGAATGATTCCCGAAGATCCGCTCCGGTATGATTTTACCCTCTGCCGCATGGGGATGAATGGGGTAAGTATTGTTTGAAAAGTGGCAATAAGTTTATATGAGAGGAGTCAGAAGCCAGGAGACAGAACGTTGACTCGCTTTCATGCTTCGTTTTGCGTGTATGGTCATGGCTGTTGATGAGGTAATGGTTTATGCCGATTTATGAGTTTTATTGCAAGAAATGTAATACCCTGTTTAATTTTTTTTCTAAAACGATCAATACATCCAAAACGCCTGTCATGTCCGAAATGCGGAATCCATCCGTTATCCCGGCAGATGTCGGCATTTGCTTTCACAGGAAAGGCCAGGGAAGACAGCGGGATGGATGATCTTCCTTTTGATGAGAGCAAAATGGAGCAGGCCATGCAGATGCTGGCAGGCGAAGCTGAAAATATCAATGAAGACGATCCCCGTCAGGCTGCCGATTTAATGCGTAAACTCACGGATATGACCGGCATGGAGCTGGGACCGGGGATGCAGGAAGCCCTTCGGCGGATGGAAAACGGCGAAGATCCGGAACAGATTGAATCGGAAATGGGGGATGTTCTGGGAGAGGAAGAGCCCTTTCTGCTGTCCGGAAAAAAAGGAAGGATTGCGACTGGCAAGCAAAAGGCGCCGCTACGGGATGATACGCTGTATGATTTGTAAGACAGAAGGCCAGGATGCGGCGCAAATACCGTAAGGGTTGCCCCGATCGAGATGTAGGTAGTGCGGCCTCAATGAATGTAAAAACAGAAAGACGAATGGATGAAAACAGAAAACCTGCGCTGTCTCAGTTGTGGAGAAAAACTCGTACTGCAGAAAACATGACGGTCCGCGGTGCTAAGCTGCAGGGTCTGCGGCAGACGATATCCGCTGGATAAATTTATTCAGGACATGGATGACGCCCTTGAGGAAGCACTGGGAAATACCCGGTGTGATCGGCTGTGATGCCGGCGCTGTCCAGAAACTTTAAACTCATTATTGAATATGACGGCACCCGATATTTCGGCTGGCAGCGCCAGGTGGAAAAGCCCACCATTCAGGCGGAAATCGAGCGGGTTCTCAGCCTGGTCACCCAGCAGCCCGTCATTCTGAAAGGATCCGGCCGAACGGATGCCGGGGTTCATGCCCTGGGACAGACGGCCAGTTTTCACTGCGATACCCGGCTGACCCCGAAGACCTTTCTGCGGGCTTTAAACGGCCTTCTTCCCGCAGACATCGTCATCCGGGATTGCTGTGAAGTGCCGGATGGCTTTCATGCGCGATATGATGTCATAGCCAAAACCTATCATTACCAAATCCTGAATCATCCGATACCTTCTGTCGTGGAAAGGGATTTTTCATGGCACATTCAGAAGCCGCTGAATATCAAAGCCATGAGCGATTCCCTTTGCTGCCTGGTGGGAACGCATGACTTTAAAGCATTTGAGGGCATTGGAAGTCCCCGCACGCATACGGTCCGGACGATTCATCGGGCGGAAATCATTAAAATCGGAAATGACCGCTGGCGGGTTGTCATCAAGGGCGATGGATTTCTGAGGTACATGGTCCGCAACATTGTCGGCACGCTGGTTCGCATCGGAATGGGAAAAATGCCTCCTGAGGACATGGAGCGCATTTTGCTTTCAAGGGACAGGAATCTGGCAGGCGCGACTGCGCCGGCAAAGGGGCTTTTTTTGGTTGAAGTCCAGTATGACTGATGATGGCTGCAAAAAAGCAGGCAGAAGAGGCAACGCCTCATTTGCCTGCTTTGCCTGTTGAGTTTAGCTTGCGCTGAGGTCTTTCACTCCCTGAAGCACCGTATCAAAGAGAAGCGGGATATCGGTTTCTTCCAGACAGGAAAAAGCCACCCGCAGATTTTCCGTCCCGATGGAAATGAGACCGACCCCGTAGTGGTTCAGCAGGTGCAGCCGAAGGCTTTCGGCATTGGCCGTTTTCAGGCGGATGCACATGAAGTATCCGGAATTAAAGGGATAGACCTGCCAGGCATCCTGATATTTGGGATCCTGAAGCACGGATTTTACGCGGTTGGCCCTGCGTTTGAGGATTTCAAATTTTTCCTGTTTTTCACTAGGATTGCGCTGATCCTGCATGGATCTTAACACGATGGTTTCGCTTAAATGAGACGCATTGGATATGGACCCCCGGACAGCCCCTGCGGTCTTTTTTTCAAGGGCTTCATAAACCGGGCGACTGTCTCCTGCAATGGCAGCGCCGTAAGTGATGAAACCCACCCGAAGACCCCAAACAAAGCTTTCCTTGGTTGCACCGTCCAGCTTGATGGCCATCAGCCGGGGGTGCTTTCCGCAAAGACGGGCGAAAAGAGATTCCTTAAGCGTGTCATCTTCATAAAACAGTCCAAAATAGGCGTCATCCATGACTGCCAGAACCTGAGCGCCGTTTTGGGCCGCTTGCGTTAAAATTTCAACAATCCGGTTGCCCTCGGATTCCGTAATCGTATATCCTGTCGGGTTGTTGGGAAAATTCAGCATCACGATCAATTTGTTGCGAATCGCGGCTTCGGCTTTGACCGTATTTTCAAATGCCTCAATATTGAACCCGCCTGCTTTGGAAAACAGAGGGTAGGTTTTAAGCTTGGCGCCTTTTCGAACATCCAGAATCAGGCTGTAATTGCCCCACATCATATCCGGAATAATCACCACATCTCCCGGCTCTATCCACACATCTGCAAACACGCTGATGGCATGGGTAATTCCGTTGGTGACCACCGGAAGACTGATGGCCTTTCCCGCAAGGGAGGGGTTTTTCTGATAAAGCGTTTCCTGCCACAATTTTCTTAATGCCGGTAGTCCGAAAGATGGGGCATATGTCAATGAGGCTTCGGGCTGAATTCCCTGAATGGCGTTCATAACTGAGGGGAAATGCATGGTCCGGCCTTTTTCAGTGGCAATCCCGATGGTAGCATTGAGTTTATGGGCTTTTTCCTTTGCTTCGGCGCTTTGGCTTAGAATTCCCTTGGGGAAGTAAAGGTTTTTCCCTATGGTGGACAGCATTTCGATGACGCAGGGGCTGCCTTTTTCAATGTCCTGGTTCAATTGTTCTGCAAGCGGGTTCATGACATAACTCTCCTTAGAAAAATGCTGAAGCGGGGTTCTTTACTCGAGTTGTCCTGCTTATTTGAAGACTCTATAACCCATAACGAAAGCCGAATCAACAGAATAGGAAAGCACGGTATCGTAAAATGATTCACAATGATATCATGAAACGCTTGACAAAAGGATTTCTTTCACGTTACGAGAAAGAGAATAGTTTTATGGAATTTCTGGAGTCAACCTTACCGGGGTTACGGAGAAAAATATGAGAATCAAACCCTCACGATTGATTGCATGGTGGTTTTTTGTCATCGTGGCATTTGCTGTATTCGCCATCGCTGCCACGGCTTCCAATGAAGAGCCTTCTAAAATTGAACTGGAATCCGGTATTTACTACACGGTCAAAAAAGGAGATACACTCTGGGATATTTCCAACCGGTACTTCAATACCCACTGGAGGTGGCCGCAGATCTGGAGTGAAAACCAACAGATCATGAATCCTCACCGAATCTTTCCAGGGGAGCGGCTGCGGCTTTACCACCAGACCTGGGATGCGTCTCCTGCGCCTGAATCGTCGGATCAGCCCGAGTCCCTGGACCAGTTGCCTGTTATTGAATCCAGGTACTATGTGTATTCATCCATTCATAGTATCGGATTTGTCAAGGAACAGCCAATAGCAGCTTCAGGGCAGATTGCTTTGATTAAGGCAGATAAGAATGTTCAAAAAGAGATGTCGGGTCAGGATGAAAGCGTCTATGTTACACCGGCTGGGAACACGCCTTTGCAGGTGGGGGACGTTTATGCGGTATATCGCCCGCCGGTGCCGGTAAAAGATCCTGAATCGAAGGAAACTTTGGGTGTACAGTATTACAGGACGGGGTTGATCCGTATTGTTGAAAGCCGAAATGATTTTGCGGTCGCGAAGGTCGAAAAATCATTTCGTTCCATTATGGTAGATGATATTCTTCTGCCGTATGAGCCGCTATCGTCAAAAATTAAGCTGATTCCCGGAAAAGCCGGTATCTTTGGGAAGATTTTTATGGCCGAAGATCGCAGCGAGATGTTCGGGGATGACGCGGTCGCCTATATCAACAAAGGATCGCAAGATGGCATTCAAACGGGTCAGGCTTATGCTATCTATGAAGAGTATCGCATTGGAGCTGAACTCGATTTTGTTGATTCCGGATCGATTCTTGTCCTTCATACCGAGGCAACAACCGCGACCGTGCTGATTCTCCGCTCTGGCAGTAGCATTCAGCCGCCCGGATATTTCAGAAGCCAGTCTTCTTCATAGGCTCTTTAACCGGAATGGATATTGAACAAGAAACAGCGATTCAGATTTCTTGGTCAATATCCATTGTCATTGACCGGTATGTTCGTGTCTGCCTTGAGGCGACCATCTTTATGGACAAGCGTTATTCTTGAACAATTTCCTCGATGACGATTCCCCTGTTTTGCAACTGGGCCATAAACGGGCCGCTCGGAATGTGATGAATGGGAGAGAGCACTCCTTTTTCAGTTATAACGCCGGTTGCGATCATTTCCGCCACAATACAGGCGGGATAACTGACGCCTATGGCCATGCCCATGAGGCCGGTGTTTAAGTCCCGTTCAATCAGCACATTAAAGATAATCGTTTTCTTTTTCCCGTTCTTGATTCCCGTGAAGACATTGTGCATGACCGCCAGATCTTTTTCACCATCCTCGTACTGAAGCCTTGGCTCCAGCATTCGGGTTAAAAACTGGTGCGGGGTAATGTCACCGGAAAGTCCCGGAACCGGATCATCGCTCAGGAATCCCAGTTTTTTCAGAGGCCTCCAGAAATTGCACCAGCCAGGCCAGCGAAGGGTATAGCGTCCGGTTTCAACAATGTTCTGCCTGACCCCCAGCAACTCCGAAAAACGGGCGGCATCGCCATTTGGAAAGGCTTCCAGTCTGCCGACTCCCGGAAATTCAATTTCGTGAATAAAAGGGTTGTCATGCTGGTCTTCCGCCGGAATGTCTACCTGTCGATGGTCTTTGATCAGGGAGGCGCTACGTTTCTGCGTTTTTAATACCATGTCCCAGTTCCAGCTGATTTTGTAATTCAAGGGGTTGGTGCAGGCTTTTTTTTCTGGGATTCCTCCGCAGTAAGAATTCAGCGTATGGAGTTCATCAAACTGGCGCAAGCCGTAACCATAGATTACCAGATCGATCCCCGGGTCCAGACCGCACTCCGGCATGATGGCAATGCCGCGCCGACGGGCGGCTTCATGCAGATCCAGAAGATCATGGCCATAATTGGTGTTGACCACGCTAACGCCGGCTTCAATCGCGGCTTCAGCCACAGTACGGATAAATTGGGATGGCAACAGATCAATGACGACATCAACGCCCTGATTCATCAATGAAACCATTGCAGGTTTATCCTGTGCATTCAGACTGGCCGGAATAATTCTGTCATGTTTGATATAGTTCACGGAATAAATGTGTTCCGGATCCAGGTCTGCACAGATGATTCGATCCACGAGTGGATTTTTCGAAAGATCAAACAAAGCCCCCTTGCCCTGAATACCGCATCCCCCTAAAACGAGTATGTTCATGATATCTCCTGATTTTTCTGTCGCGTTCTTAAAAAAATGAGCCCTGTCAACTTGCATAAATCAGCCCGTTTCGTCGCATTGCCTTGCAATGACGCCATAAAAATAGTATGACATATTCATTTGTAATAATACAATAGATTCGAGAAGATTGTCGTTTAAGCATTTAATATCGCTTGACTAATTTTTTATTTGATGTTCGGGAGCCATTGTTCGATATGCTTCGGTTCGAAGTATGATCGATAACTTTCAATCAAGACTCGGAGTTGCAAATATGAAGCGCGCATTGATTACCGGCGTCACGGGGCAGGACGGAGCTTATCTGGCGGAATTTCTGCTGGCCAAGGGGTATGAAGTCCATGGCATCAAACGGAGAGCGTCTTCTTTCAACACCCGCCGGGTGGATCACCTCTACCGGGATCCGCACGAGACCGATGTGCGTTTTTTGATGCATTACGGCGATCTCACCGATGCGACCAATCTGATCCGAATTGTTCAGGAAGTCAAACCGGATGAAATTTATAACCTGGCTGCGCAAAGCCATGTTCAGGTATCGTTTGAAACTCCGGAATATACGGCCAATTCGGACGCCCTGGGCGCACTGCGGATTCTGGAGGCCATCCGGATTCTTGGTCTTGAATCTCATACCCGCTTCTATCAGGCGTCAACCAGTGAAATGTATGGAAAAGTGCAGGAAATTCCTCAGAAAGAGTCCACGCCGTTTTACCCCAGAAGCCCTTATGGCGCTGCCAAGGTCTATGCGTACTGGATTACGGTGAATTATCGCGAAGCCTATCGCATGTTTGCCTGTAACGGGATTCTGTTCAACCATGAATCCCCGGTGCGCGGTGAAACATTTGTAACTCGGAAAATCACCCGTGCGGTTGCCAGAATCCGTCTGGGACTTCAGGACCGTCTATATCTGGGCAATCTCAATTCCCAGAGAGACTGGGGATATGCCGGAGACTATGTGGAGGCGATGTGGCTGATGCTTCAGCAGGAGGCGCCGGAGGATTTTGTGATTGCAACCGGAAAGGCCCATTCGGTCCGCGAGTTTGTAGAAAAGGCATTCGATGCCATGGGTATCCATCTGGCCTGGAGAGGTTCCGGCATCGAAGAAACCGGCGTAATTGAAACGGTCTCCTTTTCTGAAAATTGCGGAAGCCTGAAAAAACCGCCCGAACCCGGCCAGATTGTTGTCAGCATCGATCCCCGGTACTTCAGGCCTGCGGAAGTGGAGTTTCTGCTGGGGGATCCGACAAAAGCCAGAACTGTTCTGGGGTGGAAACCCAAAATGGATTTTGAAGAACTGATTCGAATCATGGTGGAAAAAGATACGATGGAAGCGCGAAAGGATTTTATGATCGAGAAGGAAGGCTTTCAAATTTACAATCACTTCGAATAACCCGAGGATGACGTGATGCTCCCTTTACCCCTTTGACACTGGATTCACGAATTTTTGTTGCAGGCCATCGCGGCATGGTTGGATCGGCGATTGTGCGGCTTTTGAAAGCCGGTGGGTATCAACACCTGATTACCCGGACTCGCCGGGAACTGGACTTGATGGATCAACAGGCTGTGCGCCGGTTTTTTCGATCCGAACCCATTGATTATGTTGTTCTTGCGGCCGCAAAAGTCGGCGGGATTCTGGCCAATAATACCTATCGGGCGGACTTCATCTATCAGAATCTGATGATCGAATGCAATGTGATTCATGAGGCTTTCAGCGCGGGAGTCCGGCGCCTGTTGTTTCTGGGAAGCTCCTGCATTTACCCAAGACAAGCGCCTCAGCCCATGAAAGAGGCGTATCTGCTTTCCGGTGTTCTTGAGCCCACCAACCAGCCCTATGCCATTGCCAAAATTGCCGGTATCGAGCTGTGTCAGTCCTATAACCGCCAGTATGGAACCCGGTACCGCTGTGTCATGCCCACCAATCTCTATGGTCCGAACGATTCCTATGACCTGAATAATTCCCATGTCCTGCCGGCGCTGATTCGAAAATTTCACCTGGCCAGGCTGGTGGAAGAAAACAGCTGGAGTGCCATTCAAAAAGATGAAGCTGTCTTTGGCCCGATTCCGGAGTCATTTCGAAAGCATCTGGGTATTCCCTTTCAATATGGGACGGGCATCTCGGAGGCGGAAACCCAGAAACTTTCCGTCTCCAAAGCTCCAGTCGTTCAACTGTGGGGAACCGGCTCTGCCAGGCGGGAATTTCTCCATGTGGATGACATGGCATCGGCAACGGTATTTGTCATGCAACTTGAGGACAGTATCTACGAGAAGACAACTCAGAGCGGACAAATTTCCCATATCAACATCGGAACCGGTGAGGATTTAACCATTCTTGATCTATCCGAAAAAATTCAGACAGTGACAGGGTATTCTGGCAGGGTGCTATGGGACACCACCCAGCCCGATGGAACGCCTCAAAAGCTTCTGGATGTCTCTGTCTTGAACCGCTTGGGCTGGAAACCAGGCATTCCGCTGATAAAAGGACTTCAGCAGACTTATCAGGCTTATCAGAAGATGGTTGATATTCCATGAAAAACGCTCAGGAGTTGGAAGGACTGGAGCAGCGCATCCTTCACGGCCTGTCGTGTGAATGGGAAACTGCCCTGTTGGCTGTCAATGCGGAGTTGCGAAAACGGATGCGCAAGCCCCTGTTTGCCTTGCGGGATTTCAAGAACCGGTTGGGATATTGGTCATCTGAAAAGCGGGAAATCGGCTTCAGCCGGCAGTTTGTCTTGAATCACTCCTGGAACGATATCCGCGAGGTGCTTCTGCATGAAATGGCGCACCAGTTTGTCTCGGAAGTTTCGAACGCGTGTCAGGAGCCGGCCCATGGCCCGGGCTTTCAGAGCGCCTGCCGGATGTTAAAGGCCAACCCCAGGGCAACCGGAACATACATTCCTCTCAGCCGGGAGATTTTTCAGACATCGGGAAGTGAGAGCGATAAAATTCGGCTCCGGGTTCAAAAACTCATGGCCTTGGCACAAAGCAGCAATCTTTTTGAGGCAGAGGCTGCCATGATCAAGGCCCATGCGTTGATGGCCAAATATGAGAGAGAGCAGATCGCTCAAAATGCTCCCAGGGAGTATTACAGTGTTTTTATAGGAAAACCCGCACTCAGGCATTTCCGGGAGGACTATTCCCTGGCCCATCTCCTGATGGATTATTATTTTGTGAAAGGAATCTGGATAAGCGCCTATGTGGTTGAAAAAGGAAAAATGGGCAGAGCCCTTGAAATCAGCGGAACTGTCCGGAATCTTCAGATCGCCAGCTACATCTATGATTTTATTCAGCAGTTTATTGAATCTGCGTGGAGAAAATATAATGCTGGCGGCAAATTGAACCGTTATCGGAAAACGGATTTTTCATCAGGAATCATATTCGGATTCAGAATGAAGCTGGAGAAGGAATTGCATGCCAGCAGGGGCGTTTCTTTGTCACTTTCGCTGGTTCCAATTCATGACATCCAGTTGAAACAATATTTCGAGGTGCGGTATCCGCGAGTGAGAACCTTTCTGAGAAAAGGCGGTCGCTGTGATTCCGATGTGGTATCGGATGGAACAGAAATTGGGAAAACCCTGGTGATTCGAAAAGGGATTTCTCAGCCGGCCTCCGACGATCCAATCCGATATCTGGGATAACGGTACTTTATGGGATTGCCGATTCGCCGTTCGTTGTGATCGGCAATTCAATTATCACGCGAACGCCTGATCCTTCCTTCCTGTTCTCGACCCGGATGGAGCCGTTATGGGATTCAATGATGTTTTTTACAATGCCCAGGCCAAGTCCAGTCCCTTTTTCTTTGGTGGTGAAAAACGGATCCCAGATTTTTTCAAGCAGATCTTCCGGTACGCCCGGTCCTTCGTCTATAATGCAGACGGTGAGGATACGGCTATCGGATTGGATGCTGACCTGAATTTTCCCGCCATCAGGCATTGCCTGAATCGCGTTCATGAAAATATTCAGAAAAGCCTGATACAGCATGTCCGAATCAACCTGTATTTCGGGCAGGTGATTAGCGAAATGTTTAACAATAATATACCCCTGATCCTGAATCTGAGGGGCGATAAAAACAATATTTTTTTCAAGCAAGTCTTCAATGCGGCAGGCTGCCAGTTGCGGCAGCCTGGGTTTGGCAAAATTAAGAAAATCTGTGATAATAAGATTAAGCCTGTTGGACTCCTCCACGATGATATCAGGAATGGCATTGGAAGGATCGACTTGTGCTATTTTTTTCTTCAAGAGTTCCGCGGAGCTTCTGATAATGCCCAAAGGATTTCGAATCTCATGGGAGATCCCCGCCACCATGCCTCCCAGGGAGGACAGCCTCTCCGACTGCGCCAGTTTTTCCTTTAAACTGAGTTGCTCCAAGGTCCGCTGCTGAATTATGGCCTCGCCGCGTTGAACCACATAAATCAGTACGCCAATCAGAATGCTCATGACCACGACGCAGGTTGCAATCACAAGCAATTGAAAGCGGAGTATGGTTTGATAATCCTCTGATATATCCTGAACAATCTCCACTACCCCCAGAACGGGTCCTGAAATACGCAGAAACTGTCGTTCCGCTCGAATTGGTGCAAAAGTCGTCAACCGGCTTTCCTTGGGAAATCCCAATGGAATTTCGAAAAAATTTCCGCGCTGAACCAGTGTGGATACCGGCGTTCCGGAAATGGCGTATTCGTAGCCGGTTCCCCCCATATTTTTCCGCCCGATCAGTTGTTTGTCAAAACTGTAGGAAATGGTATTGTTGGTATCGTAGATAGTCACCATGTCCACTTTGAAGCTGTGAAGCGTGCTGCGGACAATTGTGTCCATTCTTTCAAACTGATCCGGATTGCTGAGTTCGATTTTTCCAAATTTAAGGACAACCGGAATGATGAACTGCAGAAAAATCTGATGGTTCAGATTTTCAACCAGAACCAGGGCGTATTCTTCGCTTTTTTTCAATTGCATCGCCCTTGCCCAGTGAATATTCAAAAAACTCAGCACAAGGGCGCCAATAAAAATAACCAACAGGCTGATGATCGTAAAGTATTTGACCAGCCTGAAGGGTTTTCTTTTGTCGGTTTCTGTCAGGGGCATTAGCGTGTTGGAAATGGTGTGGAAGAGATGTCGGCAAATTCAAGGGTCTTTATCATGAAAAGGTTATAGGCAACACAGATTTCAATGTCAAGGTAAAGTCTGACTCCGACGCTACTGGGGAAAAAACGCATTTCCAAAAATAACCAAGTTGTCAAAAATTCGTTTGAAAGGTTACAATTTTTGTCAATGGCTCTTGTTCTGCGTGCGGTGTTTTATGAAAATTCGCTCTGACCAAACGACGACACATGACTCACAATCAGCAGCTAAATACGTTTGCAGTATGATTCCTCGAATAGATTTCCAAATATACGGATGGTTGCACTCCAGTGTATTGCATAAAAAATTGTTATTATTACATATTCCGGTATGGTAATTGCTTGTAAATTTTGGCCAGAAGCGGATATTATTTGTATTAATTTATGTTTCGATAATATACCGCTTGCCGATCGCTTATATTTATAACCGTTGTGATGGAATTTGCTGACGTATTTGATACCAAATGAAACGAATGATTGGTTTTTTATCAACATTATAAAGGCGATAAATGTGTTTTCATTAGGTAAAAAAACGATTGCAGATTTTTAACGAAAAAAAATATTGACTATTTCATTATTTAAAGGCAATTGTACAAACAATAAAATTATTGGCTTAATAATCAAATTGATACCGGGTCCATTTGTCTGTTGACATTGATTTGCAATGCTGCACAGAGGCAAGGGGTGGCTGTCATGATCTTATCCTTTGAAATACCGACTGAAAAAGAATCATGAAAAACAACAGTAAACATCCAAACAGGCTTTAACCCACAAATGCTATTCGCAAAAAAAAATCATCTTGTCGGCCTCGATATCGGCTCCAAAACAATCAAGCTGTGTGAGGTTTTCGAAACCCGAAAAAATGGGTTTGTGCTGAACAAATTCGGAATGATATCCATACCGAACGGGGCGATTGAAGATGGCGTTATCAAAGATTCAGAAACCGTTTCACAGGCGATTCGGGAACTGTTCAATGCTCAGAAAGTCAGAGAAAAAAATGTGGCTGTTTCCATCGGCGGATATTCGGTCATTGTAAAAAAAATCCAGGTACAGAGCATGACGGACGCCGAGTTACAGGAAACCATTCAATTTGAGGCAGAACAGTACATCCCTTTTGATATCAACGATGTGAATCTGGATTTCCAGATACTCGGGGAAAGTCCTGTTTTTGCCAACAAACTGGACGTGATTCTGGTTGCTGCCAAAAAAGAACTGGTCGATGAGTACCTCAACCTGATTGAACTGTCCGGCCTGCGCCCATGTGTGGTAGATATCGACGCCTTTGCGCTTCAGAATATTTATGAGGCGAATTATGATACCATGGAAGACGTTGTGGCCTTGATCGATATCGGTGCAGGCAAAACATCCCTGAATATTGTCAAGGACAGCGCCTCTTTGTTCATGCGGGATGTGTCCCTGGGATGTAATCAAATCAATCATAAAATTTCGGATAAAGTTGCCTGCTCCCTGGAAGATGCAGAAGCGATAAAAATAACGCTTCAATCCAACAAGATAACGTCCCAGGAAATCGCTGACATCGTCTCGTCGGTAATTGGTGACTGGTGTCTTGAAATCCGGCGAGCCATTGATTTTTTCTATTCCACGTATCCGGATGATCAGATCAGTAAGGTTCTGATAAGCGGCGGGGGCGCAAACATCACGGAATTCAGGCATACGCTGGCCTCGGAAACTGCTTCGGAAGTTGAAATCATCAACCCTTTTGGTAAATTCTCCATAGATAAGCGACTTGATCCCGCTTTTCTCGAAAAGGTATCCCCTCAGGCGGCAATATGTATGGGTTTGGCCATCCGGAGAATTGATGACAAATGATACGGATTAACCTCCTGCCTTTTCGTAAGGCGCGAAAAAAAGAGAATGTTCGGCAACAGATCTCTGTTTTTTTTCTTGCGTTGATATTCCTGACTTTGGGTATGTCTTATTTCGCGGCAGCCCTCAATCGGAAGATTCAGGATATGGATAGTCGTATCAAAACATCCACTCAGCAACTGAAAGAGCTGACTGTGTTGACCAAAGAAATAGATGAGATCAAAAAAAAGCTTGATGTTATCAAGAAAAAAACTGCGGTGATTAAAAATCTGGAGCTTAACCGCAAATCTTCTGTCATTCTTCTGGATACCATGACCGGCATGGTGGTTCCGGGCCGCATGTGGTTTACAAGCCTTTCCGCCATCAGCGATTCTGTGGAAATCAACGGCCTTGCCCTGGATAACAAGACGGTGGCAGATTTCATGATTCGGCTGGAAGGCTCCAAACTGTTTTCAAGTGTCAACCTTAAAACCCTCAAACAGCAGGCCATCAAAGATGTCGTATTAAAAAATTTTGAGATATCATGCAGGAAAATAGTGGTGCTCGATCAAGAATCTTCTGAAAAGGCCGCCAAAAAATGAAATTATCCGGCAACTCTCTTGAATCTCTGGAGCCGGCAATAGAAAAAATCGCCGGTTTGACTTCGGTTCAACGGATTCTGATATGTGTGCTGACGGTTGGATTTCTGGCAGGCGCATTTGGTTATTTTTTTTATTACCCGCAGTATATCCAACTGGATAAAATGTCCGTGCAACTGAAACAGCTCGAGCAGCAACTGACCACTGCCAGAACTGCTGCGGCGCAGATTGAGAAATTCAGACAGGAGATGAAAGAGGCCGAAGAAGACTTCCGGGTCTCTCGCAATGCATTGCCGGATAAAGAAGAAATTCCGCTGCTTCTGACCAGTGTTTCGCAATTTGGTCATGATGCGGGGCTGGAATTCATTCTTTTTGAACCCAAGCCGGAAATCATCAAGGATTTCTACGCCGAAATACCCGTTTCCGTAACGGTTTCAGGGAATTATCATCATGTTGGCATGTTTTTTGACAAAGTCTCCAATCTGAACCGGATTGTCAATATCAAAGATATCAAGATGGTTCCGCCTGGAAAGGATACCAAGAAGGCGCTGCCAGCCAACGATGCAACCCTGCTGATTACTTCCTGTACGGCGGTTACCTATAAATTTGTGGAAACACCTGCGGCAGATGAAAACAAAGATGCTGCCAAGGGAACCAGAAGAAACCAGCTGTAAAGAAATAGTCTGGAATGAATACGCCTATATGATTCAGCTATCCAAAATTGCGGTGATTTTTTCTTTGATAGGAGCGTTTTACGGCATTGCAGGATGCAGCAATCCCGAAGCGCCGCAGATCAAGCCAGAGATCGTCCGCAAAAAAATTTCTGAAAAGACGGAGGGCGTTAAGCTCCCGCCCGCATCTGGAACCACTGCTTCCCTGCCTTCAGATTCGTCTTCAAAAAAACTTCCGGATGCTGTCGGACGTACCGGCTCCATACCGGAGAAAACTTCTGAAGAGAGCCAGAAGCCTTCACGCGGGGATGTAGTATCCGCTTCTGTTTCCTATAATCCTGTGGGAAAAATCGATCCATTTGTGCCACTCCTGAAGGATGAGCCTGCCAAGGCTTTACAGACAGAAAAGTCAAAAAGGGAAAGACGTGAGCCCGCCACTCCTCTTGAACGGGTTGATTTAAGTCAGCTAAAGCTGACAGCTATTATCCGGACACCGTCGGGTTTTAAAGCAATGGTAGAGGAAAGTACCGGCAAGGGGTATATTGTCGGAATGGGAACCTATATGGGAATTCATTCCGGGAAAGTGGTGAATATTCTGAAAGATCGTATTGTTGTGGAAGAAGAAGTTGAAGATGTTCTGGGCAATGTTGCCAGTCGTAACTCAGAGCTCAAATTCCAGAAACCTTCAGGAGAATTGTAGTATGAAGTGTTACTCTTTTCGCTTATCCCGATGCAACAAGCTGCAGGTTCTGTTGCTGATGTTGTGTCTTGGAATGGCAATGGGATGTGCCACGGATACGGGCACCCGGCCAATGACCCAAGACAATGAGCAGGCGGATGTTCCTAAACAAATCACGGGAATACAGGTTTCAAAAGAATCCGATGCGGATGTTGTGAATATTCAGGGGAATACGATTCTATCCTATACATCCATCAAACAACCCTCTCCTTTAGGCGTTATTTTATATTTTCCGGAGACGATTGCCGGAGAGGCGCTCCCAGTGATGCCGGTTGATGCAGATGTGATCGGCGATATTGCTGTTTCGCGGGCAGGGGATGCACAGACTACCAAAGTCGAAATTTCCTTGAAAACAGACGTTCCGTATCAGGTTCAGCGTGATGGCAGCAGTTTGAAAGTTTCCTTTGCCAGGAAAGCTGCAGGAGCTTCTGAAAATGTGAAAGCCCCTGCAGGGGGGATTTCGGAATCGAACCTGGCTTCGACAGGCGGCAGCGAAGCAGGCACTGCCTCACTCAGCCGCACATATCCAGTTGATTCTTCGAAAAAAGGCACCTCTGTAAAATCCGCCGGCACCGCTTGGGTGAATCGTATCGATTTTTCCAGTGAAAAAAATGGGAAATCAACGGTTATTATCGGAACCACAAAGCCGGTTGAGTATCGCATGGAAAAGGTTTCACCGTCTGCTGTTCAGTTAAGGCTTTACCGCACCCATATTTCGGATTTCCGAAAACTGCCACTGATCACCACCCGGTTTGAAAGTGCCATAGACCGGATTCGCCCCTTGCAGACACCTGCCATGAAAACCGATTCCGTCATTGCTCTGGATCTTCGGGAAGCGGTCCCCTATTTTGTAGAGCAGGAAGGAAGTATTATTCGAATTCGTTTTGAAGCCTCTTCCATTCCGCCCAGGCCCGATGCGCCGATGACAACCACATTCGTTGGAAAAACCGAAGATACGCAGGAAGCCAGCACGGGCGAAGCATCCGGCATAAAAAGTGAAACCAGAGTGACAATTTCCGGGGAAACGAAAATCGTTTCAGCGGAAACCCGGCGATCCGGTGTCTATAGAAGTGATATCCCCAAGGCTTATACGGGCGAGAAAATGGGGATCGATTTTTTTGATACGGATATCCGTAATGTCTTCCGCCTTCTGGCGGATTACAGCGGCGAGAATTTTGCCATTGATAAAGATGTTCAGGGAAAGGTGACGTTGGCATTTGAAAAGCCTGTCCCCTGGGATCAGGTTCTGGACCTGGTTCTCAGAATGAACCAGCTGGATAAGGTTCAGGAAGGGGGAATTATCCGTATCGCCAGGCTGAAAACGCTGGAGGAGGAAGAAAAAGCCAAACAGCAGTTCTTTGAGGCCGAAAGAAAGGCCAAAGAACAAAGCCTGGAATTGGAACCTGTTGTGACCGAATATATACCGGTGAACTACGCCAAAGCCAAAGAAGAAATGATGCAGCATGTTGAAAAAATGCTCACCCCGGATCGTAAGGACTGTTCCATTTCCGTGGATACCCGAACCAATCAGTTGATTGTTACGGACACTGCCAGCAAGGTCAGACAATTCCGTGCGATTATTCAGAAACTGGATCGGGTGACCCCTCAGGTCGTGATCGAGGCCAAGATCGTTGAAGCTGCCACGGATTTTTCCAGAGAACTGGGAGTCAACTGGTCTGCCCAGTGGGGAATCCAGAATACCGATCCCAATGCCGGAGTTGGGCCGCAACCTGGATATGACACATTGGGCGGAACCCACGGTGGGAATGCGGCGGTGAATTTCCCCCTGACTGCCAGCAATGTCGGATCCATTGGATTTAATTTTATGCGGATTGCAGGAACCCCGATCGTTATCAATGCCCAGCTTCAGGCTATGGAAAACAATAACAAAGGGAGAATCTTATCGGCTCCCAAGATAATGACATTAGATAACAAAGAAGCTTTAATCGAACAGGGACTTGAAATCGGATATCTGGAACAAGGACAACAGTTCGATTCACCGCCAACTACCAAGTTTAAAAAAGTAACCCTGAACCTGAAGGTAACCCCGCACATAACTCAGGATAACCGGATATCCATGAAGATTGAAATCTTAAAGGACGATGTGGTCAGCTATACACCCGTTACCAACGTCCCGACCATTGCCACCAAAAAAGCTACGACAGAGCTGTTGGTGGACGATGGCGACACCCTGGTGATTGGCGGCATTACCAAGTCTTCAGATGCAGCAGGCGACACTGGCGTTCCCTATCTGGCGAAAATTCCTTTGCTGGGGTATCTGTTTGGCACAAAAAAGGACGTTAAAAAACAGGAAGAGCTTCTGATATTTATTACCCCAAGAATTGTCCAGCTCGAACAGCGGGCAGATAAAGGCAGTTTACCCGCGAGTTGAAATCCAAAGAACTTTTTCTGTTGACGGAAATACTGAGATTCCAATTGTCGGATGTTTAGATTAAGGAGTGTTTATGAATCGTTCTTTGTTTTTGGTTAAGGCTGTTTTTCTGGTTTTGATCGCATGGTGCTGTTCTGGGTGTGGGGGCGAATCGACTGGGCTAAATGATGGTCGGGGCGGAGCGACGCTGATGCTGACCGCAAGTCCCAATTCAGTTGATGCGGACGGCATATCATTCTCAACGATAACCGCCGTGCTGACCGATAGCGCCGGAGCGCCGGCGGCCCAGGGAACGCAGGTGAATTTCACGACGAATCTTGGTCTTTTTGCAAATGGTTCGATTAATTTTCAAACAGTGACAGACGCCAGCACGGGAACTGCAGTTGCCATCCTGTATGCCGGAACTTCGCCCAGTGATGATGTTACCGTGACATGTTCAGCGGGCGGATTGACCATGATTGTCAAATTGAAATTTGTCAATGTTACGCCCGATCTGCCCGGACCGGTTGCAAACATCACTCTGGCCGTATCGAATGTATCGATCATTGCAGATGGAATCAGCTCATCCATCATTACTGCCACCTTGAAGGATAAAAATGGCACCGCAGTCGCAATTGGGACTTCCGTTACGTTTGCGACGAATCTTGGTGTTTTTTCAAATAACCAGAACAAGTATGAAACAACGACCGTGGATGAAAACGGCACGGCAACTGCAACGCTGATTGCTGGTCTGACACCGGGAACAGCCACCATCACCTGTACATCCGGAGGCGTTTCCGCAATAACAAAAATTGAAATCAAGTCTTTTTAGCAGCCTGAGACGCTTTCAGCCGTAATTTCAATATTGAAGCATCGTCTGCTGTGAAGCATTCCGTTTTGAAGGACTGCGGAGAAAACTATGAGAACAAATCGAAAAAAAATGATTAACGGGTTGTTTGTTTTGGTTATGGTTTCTGTCCTTGCTGATGCTTAATCCGCATCTGCTACTGGCGGAATCCAGTTTGACTCTGACTGCCGATCCGACATCCGTTACGGCCGATGGGACTCCTTCACTGATTACCGCAGTTGTTGGGGGAACAGCACCCCTGCAAAATGTTGCGCTGGCATTTAGCACGACACTTGGTGTTTTTTCAAACAATTCGACCACGATAAATAAAACAACAGACGCGGCAGGGAAATCGTTTGTGACTCTGACTTCCACGGATGCTGGAACTGCATCGGTTACATGTACATCTGCAAGGTGGTTATGAGCAAGTTGTTCTCGTTAATTTCACCCCGTCCACACCGCTACCAACACCTACACCTACTCCAGTTATTGATAGTTTTGTGTTATCTGTTGACCCCCCTTCAGTCATAGCGGACAATATTTCACCTTCCACAATTTCGGCCCAATTATACGATCAGTTTAATAAGCCATTTACCAAACCTGGCGTGACGGTAGTTTTTGCATCTTCTTTCACAACATCGCCTGCTGCGCATTTTTCAAACGGTTCCTCCACGATTTCGGTTTCCACGGATGGTACAGGCAAGGCGGCAGCACTTATATATTCTTCGGTAGTTGGTACAGCGACCGTCAATGCGCGAATCGGTACATTAACGACAAATCCAGTTTATGTGAACTTTACCGGATCGGGACCTCCGGCATTCATTTCCCTCAGCGCAGCTCCAAAGTGGATACCTGCAGACGGATACAGCTATTCGGCCATTACGGCTGTCATATTGGATAACGGCGCGCAACCGGTTGCAGCGGGTACGACGGTGACATTTTCCACTAACATTGGGGGTATTTCAAAATGGGAAAACAACGTATTCGGTTATAACAACGGATGATACTGGAACGGTTACAGTTTATTTAAGAGCGACAAGCTCTACACGGAACCGCTGTGATCACCTGCACGGCTGGCGGCGTCGCGCAAACCATGACCGTGCGTATCGTTCAGTTGGAGCTTGAGTCAGAGTCCAACAACGACATGGCGCATGCAAATGGGATCTGCTTCGACAACGTGTATTTAGGCCAGCTCTTTTCCCCCAAGGACGAAGACTGGTACACCTTTACCATTACAACGCCCAGCCGGATCGGCATCAATTTCATCACAACAGCTGCACCTGCAGATGCCGGCTGTGATACTGGAACTACGACTGTTGGAACCTGGAAGGTGGATATCCGGGATTCGAATAATGAACAGCTGATGTCGTATCACAATATTGATTGCATCTTTGATAATGGCATATGGGAAACCGGAGTGATGCCTCCAGGCACCTATTATATTATTGTGTACTGTCCGATGCTGGGAACAGGAGATTATTACCTGGCAGATACGTATTACATGTCAGTTTTTAACGAATTCTATTTTCCCTGCGGCGATAATGATAAAATGGTGAATTCAGCATCTCTTTTCCAGGAAACAACGGCTTATCAATTGCATGTTCCGATCATTGATCCTGCGCCCCATTTGTGGGTTGATTTCCAGTATGATCCGATTCCCGGTACGAGCCTGATGTTCAGGGTGACAAGTTATGGCGTGATAGAAAACTTGGATGCCTACAGAGCCTGCAACATGTCTGTCCTTTCCCAGGGTGATGGCAATTATGTCCTCCATATTCCGGTAGTGATCTTCAATGGTGTCTCCTATCGGGTTGACTTGACGTATGTGCCTACGACGGATGGGCAGATTTGGTTTATGATGACTGGGGTCTGGTTAAACTAATTGTTCATAACCTTGGCGGAGTGCCCGCGCTCCCAGGGGCATTATCAATATTTGACCATGGCCATAATGTTATGGCCATGGTCATTGGTAATTGACATTGCTGACGAATCTGCAGAGGAAGTCCTGATTAAATGATCTTTCCAATCCATGCCAGTCTATGAATATTCGGCGCTGGATCTTAAGGGCAACACCCTATCGGGCATCGTGGATGCGGACAGCCCTTCCGCCGCCAAGCAAAAGATTCGAGCGGCCGGAAACTATCCGGTGGCTGTCAAGGAAGCAGTTAGTCTGTCCGCGCAACATGCCAACTTCCCTTTATTCAAGCGCTTCCGGCGAGTCAAACCTTCAGAAATTGCCATGATGACCCGGCAACTGGGAACCCTGATGACAGCAGGGTTCCCTCTGGTTGCAGCCCTGGATGCGTTGATTCCCCAGACCCGTTCTCCTCACCTAAAAAATCAACTGACCCGGATCAAGGACGCAATCGTTGGCGGGAGCAGTTTGTCTGAAGCACTTGGAGAAATTCCCGGTACGTTTCCGCCGCTCTACATCAATATGATTCGGGCAGGAGAGTCATCCGGTACCATGGAGCTGGTTCTGGATCGCCTGGCTGAGTTGATTGAAAAACAGCAGCAGGTGGTTCAACGGATTACATCCGCAATGACTTATCCGATATTTATGACCCTTATCGGCGCCGGAATTCTACTTTTTCTCATCACCTATATCGTTCCGACAATCGCCGGATTATTTGCCGACATGCGGCAGGTTCTGCCGGCGCCTACACGGATTCTGATTTGGATCAGCCAGCTTCTTAAACGCTGGTGGTGGCTCATCCCCATCGGGATCACCTTGTTGATTCTATGTGTCGGGCACGTTCGAAACACGGTATCCGGCCGTCTTGCCATTGACAGGTCATTGCTGTCGCTTCCGGTCATGGGGGATTTTCTGCGTAAGCTCTCTGCGGCCAGGATTGCAAGGACTCTGGGGCTGCTTCTGGAAAACGGGGTTTCGCTGCTCTCGGCCCTTGAAATCGTCAAAAATATTGCAGGTAATGTACTCATTGCCGATGCAGTTGAGGCGGCTGCAAACAAGGTTCGGCAGGGCCAGGGACTGGCCGGATCGCTGGACGCAACCCGCCAGTTTCCCGCTCTTTTCATACAGATGATTCAGGTCGGAGAACAAAGCGGGGCTTTGGAAAGTCTGCTGAAAAAAGTGGCCGATCTTTTTGAAAACGAGGTCGAGTCCGCACTGATGCGCATGGCTTCGCTTCTGGAGCCGGTCATGATTCTGATCATGGGCGTGATGGTGGGGTTTATTGTGCTGTCGATCTGCCTGCCGATTTTTGAAATGAACCAGCTTATTCAATAACCTGTTTCATCCCGATAATTCCCCTTCTGCCAAGCTCTCGCAAAAACTGGATCACGCTGATTTCCGCCTCCTTGGGATAAAGCTGGTGAAGACCGGCAAAAGAAGTGATGATATCCATTACAGAGGATTTGTCATCCACTAAATTCCATACGCAAGAACCCAGGATATCCAGTTGAAGTTTTCGTGTGCGATGGATTTCAGACACTTTCTTCATCCGTCGCAGAAAGCCCGCAAACCAGGGCTTGATGGTTTCAGGATACGACAGGAGCATTTCTCCAGAATCCAGGCGGGTTTCCACAACCCGGGGATTGCGGATGGGGATGCAGCAAAGTGCATCTGTTCGGCTAAGCGGCTGCGATTTCATAGCTGGAGAATATGCGATCGAAGCGGCCGGAATCCAGCTGCTTTCTGCTTTCTGCTTTGATTGCCAGAATGCGGTTATTTTCTGGGTCATGCCGGATAAGGATCCGGTGATGGGAGAACCTGCCCGAGAGAAAAGCCGCAAAACGGTTCCAGAGACCAGAAGAAGGGGAGTGTTCCCATTCAATTCTGTTGGAATCCAGGACATTATTGGATGAGCTGCCTGGATAGAGCTGGAATGATTCAGCAAAGTCAGCCAGTTTTTTTCCAGAAAGCAGCACGGTGGCCGGGCTCCAGCGATACAGGCTGATCCGCTGTCCGCGGGCGAAAAACACCATCTCAATAAACCCGGGAGAGAATTGATAGGTCTTGATCTGAAAACCAGTTGGAAGGGTTGCACGAACATCAAAAACTGCCCACTGCTGAGAGTCCCCTTTTTCATGATCAATAAAAGAAGAGAGTATTCTGGGGGCGGTAACGAAAAGATTGTCCGACGCATCGATGTTTTGAAAAAACTGAATCAGGGAAACCCTCTGGCAGGATAAACAGGAAATGATCAACCCGTAACTTGTCCTATCCGGCCGTTTCCATGTAAATCCGCTGGTTTTATAGGATGACAAAGCCTGAAGCCAGTCTTTGGGAGGGGTCCAGGTGTCGACAGACGTCAGATGCTGTTTGCGAATCCGTGATTGAAGTTTTATGATGTCTTGTTGGCGCGAAGCTGGCTTTTGAGTCCTTCCCCAGGTGATTTCCATTCGAGGATGTGCCTGGGTGCCGATCATCATATATTTTTTGCCAATGGTTGCAATTTCCCATGCGACAGGTTTGAAAAAAGCGACGCCGTTCCAGGCGATTTCATCCCATTGGTTTTGAGGTGACGTCTTGTCCATGAGAGAGTCAGAACTATTCATTTGCTGATGGCCGGGCACATGCCTCGTTTATCCTGAACATTTTGCCAAAGAGTCGACGCATCGATAGAAAACTTTCCGGCAAGCGCTTAAGTGGAAGCCGTCAGTATTGGGTCATCGGGGAATCAGCATATCCCAGTCAACCTGAAGCAGTTGTTTTCCAACTAATGGCGTCCTGGGTTCAGGATGGGATTTTTCATAGCATTGACGCTCTTTTTCCACGGCGTCGGTCAGTGTCATCTTGACGGAATTGCCGATTTTTTCATCCGTATCCTGCCTGTTATGCTGGAGAATGAGGCTGATGCGGTTTTTTGACTTGTCCACAAACGACCATTTCCATGCAATGACGATATGGAAAGGGTCTCCTCGCCATTCATCGGGTTTTCCGAATTTTTTCTCAAACCGGACCAGAAGCTTATCGTAGAAGTCCCTCCCGGAATCAGTGTATTTGAGTTTGATGCGAACCACTTTTCCCGGAGCAGCGCAAGTCCCGTATGCAATCAATCCGCTGGTCAGATTTTCGGTTTGATTGATTTCAACTTCCGAAATGGATTCCGCGTAACGGATGGGCAGGGCTGTTGACATATCCACGCGATCTTTGTAAACGGAAATATCCGTTCCAAGTTGGAATCCAGCCACCTGACTAGGCACTTCGGCCAGGCAGATTCCGGAATCAAACCCGAAGGGGATAAAAAACAGAAAAAACAGTATTTTTTTCATGAAAAACTCCTTGAATCGATCATTAATAAGCTAGCCTTCCAAGGGATTTTAAGATCAGTGCAAAGCCCATGGCGAACATGCCGGTCAACCCCATGCCGCAGGAAAAACCCGCAAGAAGCACCGGAGCGTATTGCCGCCACATCTTCCCGTATCGTTTTAAGAAATAATACCGGCCCAGAAAAGCGCCGATGAGTTCCAGAATCAATCCATGAGGCGCGCTCTGGCCAAGTCCCCGAACAATACCATACACCAGAAGCGTCGGAAGCCCAAAAAAGGACAGAATCATATAGATTATCACCCCGAGCCCCATGCCGGACATAACATATATTCCATTAAGAGCCTGATAAAAAAGTGAATTTCCTTCCAGCGTGGATGTCTGCATCAACAGCGTATTCAGGGCCTGAAGGTGCCATAACTTCAGGGCATAGGGGTAACTGCTGGAGGGAATCGGCGCCAGTCGCCAGATAAACTGAGAGAAAAGCAGGCTTGCAATCATTACAACCGGAAAAACGACCATTTCCGCTTTGATGATTCCGCGGATGCTGGTTCCGGTCAATTCGATTTCCCGAAAATCGACGGTTGCCTTTCCGTAGTTGTGGATCGGGATCGGAGCGTACCAGATTTCAATTCCCTGATAACCGAAAAATTTTGCACCGGCAATAAAACTGGCTTCACGAACCATCGGCAGGTTGACAAATTGGCCGGCAATGCCTTCCATGCGTGCGGTAATGTAGGAGATGACGGGTGTATAGATAAAACCGTATCCCAGGAAGAATATCCAGGGAAAGTTGGGGACAAGCCACACGCAGAGCCCGACATAGGAGAGGGTGGAAAAGACATAAATGCCGATGGCGATCCAGAAATTAAAATCCCCTCTGCCTTCCGGCGGGTGGAATAAGTCTTTTAAACTTCCCCTGCTGCCCGTCTGGCTCTTTCGGAAGGAGCTGATAACATGCCAGATCCCAATCAAACCAATGGCCAGACCCAAGCCGATGCCAAAGCTCATGTAAAAATCAAAATTGTTGGCAAAAATCGTGTCAACGGTTTCCATTCCCGGATGCCAGCGCTGAAGAATTCCATGGTGATAAAGAATCGGGTTGGCGATGATCGTGAAAATCAAGCCGATCAGGCCGCCGATAACCGCCCAGAAAGGCAAAACCATACCGATAAACAGAAGTCCCAGATCGAGCTGAATGCCGGTGGCAACAGCAGGCAGGATTTCCTCGGTCCTTCGGGTCAATTCGATCCAGGGAATGGGAATAAGCTGGATGGACTCGTTAAAGATCAGGCCAGAAACAGTGGGCAGCAGCACATAAACGCCGCCAAACAATAGGCCGATGACTCCGCCAATGGAGAATACGCGCCATTTCCAGCCTTTTTGACGGTCTTCTGTGGATTCAGCCAGGGCCATCGTTCCAAGAGCACCGACCGGGGCCATCGGAAATGGCAGTTTTTCAACATCCGAAGTGATGCGAAACAGGGCGTATCCGAGCCCGAAATGATCGATTCTCTGGATAATCTGGGAGCCGACAAGCAGAAGAATGGGGATCATCCAGTCCCTGTGAAAAAACGTTCGTTCAACCAGGGACATCGAGTCACTGGCAGGAGCTACCCACAGGGGGATATATTCTGTAAGTCCCAGCATTTTTGCGGCATCGGACTGAACCAGGTATTGGCTCCACAATAGTCCCTGAAACGGCGAGGCCAGCGCAGCACCCGCCATGTAGTAAAGGATAAAGATCTCCTGTTGTTTCAGATCGGTATAGGAGCGCCTGGCGATTTCAGCAAACAGAATGATCGTCACCCAACGGGCTGCGGGACCGATGCCGGTTCCAATGACCAGTTGAAGGTACATGCTTCCGGGCATCATGAGAAATCCGATGAAAATCGCGCCGATGACGGTTTTCCAGTCAAAACCTTCTTCAAAATGATCCGGAGTGGTCAGAAGGTCCCGGTATTCCTTGAGCTCTTTGTCTTCGTACATGGACTTGTATGATCCATTTGAAATTGCGGGTTACGTGAAAAAAAACAGAAGCCGGAAGGCATAAATTTTCCGTTTCTGAGTTTATTGGGGCAAGTGAACGAGACGCTTATCTGATTAATCCGGCAGCACCAGATAACTGGCATTTCCCCACAGGCCTATGATTGCCCAGATTCCACCCATTAAAAAATCACCGATAATCAGGCCAATAAAAAAATACCGGAGTTTTTTGAACAGTGAAACACCGCCATACCGCATACAGAGAGCATTAGAAAGCCAACCCAGAAAAAAACTGAACCACAGGATTCGCATGGCGGAGCTGTACGCTGTCAGATAACCGATGGGATGGATCGGCCACCAGTAGATGCGATGGTAACAGATTACCAGGCCGGTCATGACGGCAGCCCCTGCCAGAGAAAAAATAAGAACCCAGTCGGATCGGGTTTCAGGTGCGCTCATGAATGCCTGGACGTTATCGTAAACGCCGAGGGTGGTTCGGGTCGCCCAGTCCAGTTCGAGTTCTCGAATGCCGTATTTATAGCACAGAAAAAGCATTGAGAGAAAGGACACGATTACGCCGGCAACCAGAACAAAGCCGATTCCGGTGATGATCAGGCGTTGATGGCACTGCCGGTTCGTGATTTTTCTGGCATGGAGCAGAGATGGCATCAGGGATTCGCGAAGGTCCACAAAAAGAACTTTCTGAATAACCGCGGCCATCAGAATGCTGGCCCCGCTGAAAAGCCTGGGGCCGAAAAATGCCACCAGACCGTCAACCGGTGCAGCGGTCAGCGTAAAATAGGCAATTCCACCCTGGCAGATGACCCGTGTGGCGACAACCATTATCATAAAACAGGCCAGAAGAAACAATACAGCAACCCAAAAAGGCATACCGAAATAATGGCACCAGGCAACCAGCCCGGAAAAACCAATGGCGAGGCCCCAAAAAGACATTCTTAAGGAAATCCACTCGTCTTCCGTGTGGCCCAAATCGCTTTTGGAAAGACCAAATGCTTGACGGATTACCTCACTGAGGTGTTGCCTGCCCAGCCAGAGAAGAAAAACGAAAAAGACGCCGTAAGCGCCGAGCATCTGGGTTTCCTCAGGCCTCGAGAGTGTGGGGCCGAAGGTGATCCCAAGTGCTGCATCGGGGATATTATAGCCAAGAACGCCGAGGATTCCGATTAACAGGCCTCCGATCAGGTAAAAAAACCAGAACGAAAAGGATATCTGTTTGGATGTCAGAAATGCAAAACCGATGAAAGCCGGATAAAAATAAATTTTCAGTTTGACAAGCCCGGAAAAAATTCCTTGCGGTGGAATGTAAGGTCCTGCCAGAATCAGGGTCGGAATTTGGGGGACGGACGGAAAATAGAAGTTCAGCCCATTCATCAGATGAAGGATCACCGGGATCAGAATTCCGGCACGGGTATAGCGGTTGGAAAAAAAACTGGCCAACTGGCGCTTATCCAGTGCATCTTCGATGATTTGGGGAACCTGAAGCAGCGGCAGATTCATCCTCTCATGGTGAAGCCACTGCCGGCTGGCAATATTGACCATAAGGATCATCATCGCATAACAAAGAAGAATGAAGCCGCTCCAGACCGCAAGCGGACTTATCCAGGCACTCCAGGGAATTCGGAAAATGACTTCGTGCCAGGTCATCTGCCGGCCGCCGGGCAGCCCATCGTAAAGCATCTGGACGGCATTTGCATCCTGGGGATACCAGGCCTGGGGAAGAAAAGGCTGAAGGATTTCCTCCCAACGGTTTTCAACTGAAGCAAAATGGAACGGTGCCGTCAGATTGACAAAAAAAGTTCTCACCAGGCCCGTATAGGCAATTCCGGATACCAGCACCATCAGTATCCAGGCTACCAGAAGCTCCTTTCCGGTCAGAAGGGTTCGGTTTCGGAAAATAATCTTAAGAAGGGCGATGACAAGGGTGAGCCAAACCAAAATAACAAAAGGCGCCAGCGGGAAATGACCGCCGCCAAGCGGCGTTGCCTGAAGGAAGGCATTGTTATAAGGTGTTACAGCGCAGATGAATATTGCCAGAAACACCCCAAGGGCAAATGCACGAAATCGAATTATGTCAGCAGATGGTTGTGAATCGTTCACGGTTGAAATGATCCGATTATGGGAATAAGGATAAAACGGCAAAAGACTGAAGGCTTTGCCGGTCAACCTTCTCCATCGTCGATGGGTTGAGGTCCTGAATGCTTTCCGAATCACCGGTTTCAGGCATTCAGACAATCTTTATTGTTTATATATTCCCTGATGGTTCAGGGTCAAGTACAAAACAGAAAATTCTTAAGATTGACATAGGGCAATACGACGAAATGTGCCCGAAAAAAAACTGAAGAACGCATGGTCTTTCTTATAGAATCCGTCTTCCCATGCTGGAAGCGACAAGCTCTGTGGCCAGTCTGGCGCTGATATTTCGATTGTCCAGAATGGGGTTGACTTCAGCGATATCCAGGGATGCCATGCAGCCGCATTCGGCGATGGTTTCCATAATCAAGTGGACTTCCCGGTAAGTCAGACCTCCGGCAACAGGGGTCCCGACGCCTGCGGCAACGGAAGGGTCCACACTGTCCAGATCAAAGCTGACATGAATATGATCCACATGGCTCAGGGTCTGCAAAATATTTCGAATTGTCTCGTGAGCCCCTTTCCGGTCAATATCGCTCATGGTATGGACGGGAAGCTGAAGTGTTTTAACAATTTCTTTTTCAAGAGTATCAATTTTTCGAATTCCGATTAGCGCACAACAGGATGGCTGGACTTTGGGTGCAAACCCCAGAATATGGGTCAAAGCGTTGTTCCCCAGCCCCAGAGATGCCGCCATTGCCATGCCATGAATATTTCCGGATGGCGTGGTTTCTTCAGTGTTCATGTCCGTGTGGGCGTCAATCCATATCACGCCGAATGTCCGATGGATGCTGCGGCAAAACGCTGAAACCCCGGCAATTGATCCAATGGCCATCGCATGGTCCCCGCCGATACATAAGGGAAATCGTCCCTGCTCAAGCGACAGCTCCACCTTCTCAGCCAGAAGGCAGGAGGTTCTGACTATTTCATCCAGATATTTGAGTTTCGGGTTGATGATTTGCTGCTGTTCTTTGGAAAGGATGGGAATATCGCCAAGATCCTGAACATGATATCCCAGCACTTCGAGTTCTTCAACCATTCCGGCAATGCGGATGGCCGACGGTCCCATGTCCACTCCCCGGCGGCCTGCGCCGAGATCCATGGGAAAGCCGATCAAATCAATATTTTTTTTGAAAGGATCCATAGGCTCTCTTCCTTTTGAATCAGGTATTCAGAATTTCAGTCTGAAGACTGAAGGCTAAACGATGATAAAAGCGCCAATAACTTCATTCTGCCCGCATCTTTTCGCTAAAACGTATATCCGATTGAAATATGAAATCGCCCCGGCGATTCGCCCGGTTCACGATCCAGTTTGAATCCGTAAACCAGGCCAACCGGGCCTATGGGCGTCAGGTACCGGAGTCCAAGACCAGCCGAAGTTCTGAAGCCATCCGGTATGTTGCTGGTCTGATACTGGCTGAGGCTTCCTGTGTCCGTAAACAAACAGAGCTCGATCTGGTTGCCAAGGTCGATTCTGGCCTCAACCGTTCCGGAAATAGATAAAAGGCCGCCAACCGGTTCATTGTTGGTGTCAAATCTTAACATGTTTTCATCAAACCCCCGGACATTGGCGGAGCCGCCCAGGAAAAAAAGCTGATCATTGGCGACAACCCCTTCTGCATTCTGCGGTTCGATATACCCTGCTCTGGCCGAGCAGGCGAACGTGAGCCGATTCAGCGGTGAAATGTAGTATCGGGTGTCCAGTCGGTATCTCAGGAAATGGTCGATGTCGTTGTCAATACCTCGGGATACATCCAGATATCCGGATGCAAAAAAGCCTTTGCGGGGTCTGACAAAAGAATCCCGTGTGTCATATTGAAGCATGGGCGTTATCTTCATCAGACTTCTGGATTCAAGTCCGTTTGTGGATCAGATATTCCGCCTGGTCAGACTCAAAGAAGGATTCGGTATTGCCATAGACCTGTCGTTGTTCGGCGCTGAAGGCAAGCCCTGCCCGGATTTTGTTTCCCCATTTGCGGGAAAAAGCCAGTGAAGATCCCAGGATTTTGAGTCCAAAGCTCTGATTGAACTCAGAGCGATCTTCCGCATACACCAGGGCATCTGGCGGAAATACGGCTCTCCATCAGCCGGGGTTCGGTCAGGCCTGTTTCGCCCACATACCCAATCTGGCTGATTTCGGCTTCTGCCCAGGCTTTGATGTTTGCGCCCAGTAAATTACGCGCTTCCAGGCGGGTATGGGCAAAAGCACCTTTTTCATTTTCATATCCGATGCCGGCATCCAGAACGTAGGGTTTGGTTTCTTCGACGACAACGACCAAATTGACTCGGCCTGCCTTTTCTTTAAGCCCGCAGGGTTGGAACTGAACAGATCGGATAATCTCCATGTTCCGGATATTCTTCTGGCTTTGCAGCAGTTTTTTCAAGGAAAACGGATCTCCGGTTTTGATCTCCATTTCATTTTTCAGAATACGTTCCCGGGTGGTGAAATTGCCGGATACGATTACATCCCCCATCACCACATAGTCTGCCTTCATCGATCCGGTATTCAATATTTGACTTAAAAGGGTCATCCGGGAAAGTCACCAGAACCTGAATCTGGACATGGGGGTGGCCGGTTTCAGAAATCAGTTCCGTCAATTTGTTTTTGTCATTTTCAAGCGTGTCCTCAAAAAATAAACTTCCGGTTTTCAGGCTGAACGCGTCAAAGGCGGCTTGCTCAGAAATTGCATGCAGTCCGGTGATCGTGATTTCAGAGACAATGGTTTGCGTTCCCTCATGGACATTGATTTGAATATCCGCCTGGGTACGATCCGGAGTCAGTGAAACGGCAGGGGTGATTTCCGCGGTTCGAAATCCCTTGCTGAAATAGAGCGCAGCAATGGCCTGAACATCCTCATCCAGGGTTTCCTGAACCAGAACACCGGGTTGAAAAAAACCTTCGGGCTGAGAAAGAATCTGTTTTTCGATTTCAGTAGTGGACAGGGCGTTATTGCCGGCAATCTTAATCCAGCCGATCCTGGTTTTCGCACCTTCAGTGATGGAGATTTCAAAGATTTTTTCAAGGGCAGTTTCTTCGGAAGCAGTCGCGTTTTTTCTGGATTTGGACCTGTGGTTCCAAATATCCTGCGTTTTTATACCTGCTCTTTATTCTGCGAATACTTTGCTTGATGCTGATGTCATTTATTTTTCCATCGTTCCAAAAAACCAGATCGCTTTTCAGTTTGGCGGCTGAAAAAGCCTCATTGCCCTCCCATTCAAACCGATAATGCGCGCCTTCGGACACGGATATCTCAAGGTCAGCCTGATAGGGCTCTTGCGGGTAGGGTATGATTTTATAGTCAATCTCAACGTCCAGATATCCATGGCTTCGGTAAAACGCCGTCAGATTTTGAATGTCTTTTTGAATATCTGAATGAATCAAGCGGCCTGAAGCGCCCGGCAATAAGGCCTTTTTCCAGGTCGTCATCCGGGTTTTAAGTCTCAGAGCCGAAAACGTATGGTTGGTCGCCAAAGCTCCGGGACCGGTGAATCGGATGTCCTGAAGATGAAGGTAATGCCCTTTGTCTATATCCACCTGAATCACATAATGGCTACAAGGGCCTCCGTCTGATTCATCCAAAATAGCCTGCACCGTGACAGCGGGATGGATAAACCCCTTTGCCTCCAGATAGGATTCGAGCCGGGATTTCTGCTCGGACAGTAATTTATGGTCCAGAGCAGGGCCGACATAGAGTGTCATGGCACTCAAGATATCCCGCTCAAACAGGGGAAAAGCACCATGAATCCGGATATCTTTTATCTTTCCGCCGCAGTCTTTGGAAAAGCAGGGAAGCTCTTCTTCTGTAGAATCGGCAGAGATTGCTTGAAAGGATGAAAAAAACAGGCAGCAGAGGATCACCAAAGCCGATAGGCCGCTCTTGCAAACTATCCAGCCTTCCAAATTCCACAGTTCTGTCATCAGTCCAAGCTTATTAACGGAATTCATGGCGAAATTTGATTTCTCCCCCAATAACACCCCGGCTGTCCTGGAACCCGCTGAAAATAATATTTTCTATGAACATGTATTCGGTGATAGTGCGCTGAAACGTCACGCCGCCCTTGCTCTCAACCGCGTATTTCAGTGTGATTCGCGGAGAAATGAGTTTCCCGAATGTCACTTTCAGGGGATCATCATTGACATAGCGGCGCTCACCGGTCGAATCCACTTCCAGAATGTCCAGCCCGGAGGCTTTTTTCAAATCTGTGCCGATAGAGGCGGACAGAAGATCGGCAAGCATTTTTTGCGAAGATCCCGAGCTACCGGACGTTTTGTTGATTGTAGCCCGTGATGTTTTTCCCGTTACCAGAAGGGACAGTAGATCATTGTCATCCAGAAAAGGAGAGGATGACAGTTTTAGCTTCAAGTTGTCCAGGGGGCCCGAAATATCCAGAAAAACGGTCCAGTTTTGAATGGCAGCCTGGCTTTGAATGTCCAGGACAGATTCCAGTGTATAAGGACTGGTAAAATCGATAAACCCTTTTTTGATGGTAAATGTCGTACTCTGGTATTGAAGGCTTCCGGAATCAACCCGGGTTCTGCCCTGGATGATGGGGCGCTGAAGGGTCCCGGTGATACGCATGTCCGGAGACAAATTCAATTGCGCAAGATTATTGTCCACAACAAACAGGTTGCGGGGCGGAATCCGAATGTCCAGAAGCGTATTCTGAATAGCAGCAGGGAAAACAACTTCTTTTCGTGCTTGAAAGCCGCGCTCACGACTTAATAGAGACTTGAGCGGATTGAGGCTCACATCCTTATAATACAGGCCTTCCATTACAACGATTTCTCCCTGAATCAAAGGCGTCTGGGCCGTGCCCCGAAGGGTCAGATCGGCATTCAGTTTGGCATCCAGCGTATCGTCGATGTTGACCGGAAGCAGCGATGCGGTCATCTGAAAATCCATGGACTGTATTCGGTAGGCATCGATCACAGCTTTTCCCTTCAACGTGATGTGGCCGTTGTCCAGTTGGCCTTCCAGAGAATCAATGGCAATAGACTTGGGGGTGAGATGTATCCGGCCTTTTACATCATGAATATCCTGAGAACTGCTATCAAGAAACAAGCCTGCATTCCGGATATCCACAATAGCTTCGGTATCCGGACTGTACCAGGGACCTTTCATCAGTGCGGAGATGGTCAGGTTTCCGCGCAAATCGGAAAGTGCGTCATTGAAATGACTTGCAGCTTTCATCGGAATATCGGCATGCAGGCGCAGCGATACGCTTTGACCTGGCCGGGCTTCGCCGCCGATATCCAGGGTTCCATCCTGAAATAGGGTCAGGCGGTTCTGGGGGATGATAATGGCTTCATTTTGAATGCCAAAATGCAGATCTCGGCCTTCGATGATGGGGCGTTCCTTTGCTTTCAGTGAAAGCTCGGAAAAACCAGCGTCGGCCTTCAGGGTTTTCAGCGAATTGAAATTTCCGGCAGCCGAGAGTTTCCCTGATACTGTCCCGCCGATTCCCGTCAGTCCCGCGGATTGGAAAAAAGGTGAGAGTTCCACTTTAAAAAAATCCAGTTCAGCAGCATAATCCCGGGTTTGAAACTGGTACGAAACCGATCCCTGGACCGGGGATTGTACTTGAAAACGGGCAAGGTCATCGGCTAACTGCAATTGAATACGGGTATGGTCCCAGTTGCTTTCATAAAACCGAAAGGGATTTAAGACGATTTCACCCTGAATCCGGGGATGCTCCAGGCGCCCATTGCCCGTGAGGTTTAAAAACAGCTTTCCCTCTCCGGCCGGCCAGTTGTCGGCCAGAGCGTCAATATGATTCAAAGGTATGCCATTTGTTGCAAGCGTAGCATGAAATGTTCTGTCCAGTGCAACCCAGCCCGATGCATCCAGAGTTTCGCCGGGGCCGACAGTTGCATGTGCCCTGGAAATATTCAGTTTGTTATCTTTGAGATCAGCTGTCAAATCAAGGGTTGAAAATTTTTGGAAGCCTGTATGCAGATTTTTGGATCGAAGTGTCGCTGATCCCGCGATCTGTCCTGGAGTTCCTTCCAGCAAGACATCTATTGATAATTTTCCTTTGAAAAAATCCGTAAAATCTTCAGCAGACAGGACGGCTGCGGACCCGGTCAGATGAAAAGGCATGGTGCGATGGCGTGACAGGCTGCCTGGTTCAAAAATCTGAACATTTCCGGAAAAATCCGCATGTGAGTTCCGGTTTTTCAGAAACAGTCGTTGTATTTGAAGCCTGCCTTCAGAAAGCAGGAATTCTCCGGTCACATTTCCCAGCCGAACGTTCTGGGCTTTCAGGTCTTTTGCCTGAATGTTCAGGGACCCGGACAGGTATTTCTCCGTTCCTTCCAATTTGACATTGCCGTCGATGATGCCTTGAAAGCCCGAGGATTTCAAAAAATCATCGGGTTCAACCTGGCGAAAGGCCGCGGTTAAAGTAAAAGGTCTTGGGGGGGTGGTCGTGTCCGAATATATGGGGACCTCGCCCTTGGCCGTCAGTTCAGACCCCTGGTTTTGCAGGGACAGGGTTAAGATGCGAAGAATGCCCGAAGGCCCCATTGCTGCATCAGCTTCCAGCTTGCCAAGCCGGATTTCGCCAAACCCCAGTTGGCTGCCTTTCAATTTAAGGGTAAACTCCGGTCGCTCCAGGGTACCGGACAGTCTGGCCTTAAGGTCCAAACTTCCCTCTGTGCCTCGAATCCCCAGCGGTGTAAGGCTTTTGGAAAGGTTGTCGGATTGACAGTTCAGATCGCCGGACACGTGGTTGTCCGATGCATTCCAGTTTCCGGTTGCTGTCAGGCGGGTGGTTCCGGCTTGGGCAAAGAGCTGATGAATCCGAAACCCGCTGCTGTCCCATTGGGATTGAGATTTAATCCGGATATCCACGGGCTTGACATCTGGATGCGCCGAAACCTGTGCAGCTTGAAGGTCAATATCTATGTCCGCTTTTGGAAAGTGTTCCGGATACCCTTTGGTCTGCAGGGCAAGGGTTCCGCTGACAACGCCGGTTGCGGACGGGTGAACGCGGTCCAGGCTCACGGAATTCAGAAAAACCTGCATATTGCCGGACAGTGAGGACAAATCGACCGGTGGAGGAAAAGTCCGGAAGCAAACGCCTGTTTCAGATCAGCAGCACCGATGATATGGAGTTGGCCTTTGTCTGCCGGTTCGGTAATGACATCCAGGGCAATGGCGCGGTCTTTGAGCTTTGCGGCCAAGCAAAGACGATCCAGCGAATATTCGGCAATCTTTGCCTGGCTGCTTGTCAGGATCAGGTCGGCATTCGGGTTTAACAGGGGGCCGGAAATGGTTCCGCTGATATGAGCCTGGCCTGAAAGCGTTGTTTTCAGATCAAGGCTTTGCTGAAGCGCTGAAAGCTCGCTGTCCAGGTTCACGCTCAAGCTGAGCTGGGGTGTTTGCCAGATTTGTGAAATGCTTCCTGAAATTTCAGCATCCAGGCCAGGGGACAACAGGCGGAGATGCAGGGGCAGGATTTCACCGTCTTTTAGGCTCCCCTTGATCGAAACAGGACCTAACAAGGTATGAAGAAACGGGCTTGAAATCTCGCCGTTTCCGATTCGGATATCGGAGCTTCCGTTCTGATTTATCAAATCAACGGATATGTCAGCATCCATGTTTTCCAGATAAATCGACAGGTTTTGTGCGTCATCGCTGTATAGGATGCTGGCGTCCGAGAGGGTTGCGTTATCCAGAATAAACGGAAAAAAATGGCTGGATTCAGGATCTGCTTTTTTCGGCTCAGAAGCGGGTTGAGAAAAGATTCGGGAAAAATTTATGATACCGTCAGCATCGAGCGCTGCCGTGACCCTTGGTTTTGAAATGCTTGCGGATTGAACGTGAAGCTTTCCCTGGAGCAGCTGGAAGCCAGGAAAAAATGATTGAAAGATGCTCGCATGCGGCGGCCTCTTTCAGTGAAGCGTCAACGATGCTAAGTTTCCAGATTTCAACCCGGCCTGACAACAAGGAAAATTGAAGATCTTGAATGGAAACAGTTCCGGTAATCCGTCTATTTAATGCATTCAGGATTTGTGTTCGGGCGTGATCGGTATGCAGATACCAGAGGGTTCCGATCCCCAGAAGGATGCTCGCCCCAAGGATCACGCAAAGTCCCGTAATGAGATGTCGGAAAGGTTTTTTCATCGGTTTTTATGAAAAATCTCCCTTTACTGGCACTCGGTTCATCTGGATGCGAGAGTGGTCTGGACGAAGGTTAAAGCGCATCCAGAAGGCGTTCATGAATTCGGTCAAATCCGCCGTTGGACATGATGATAACCAGGTCTTCAGGTCTGGCTGCTTTAATCAGAAAATCAATGATGGCCTCGGTGTCAGGAAAAAAATGGGCGTCAATGCCGCGGCATTTTAAATCGCTGACCAGAAGCTCGGAGGAAAACCGCTCCGCAACGGGAATTTTGTGGAGAAGCGGCGGGTTTGGTATGCACACCAGATCCGCGCCATCAAAAGACAGCGGATAGTCGTTTTGAAATATCTTTCTCATGCTGGAATTGGTGCGGGGTTCAAACACGGCAATGATGCGTCCGGCTGTATAAAACGATTTGACCGCGCGCAGGGTTTCCCGGACTGCCGTGGGATGATGGGCAAAATCGTCCATCACTGTTATTCCGTTTTTGCATCCCCGGATTTCCTGCCGGCGCTTGACGCCTTCAAACGTCTTCAGAGCTGCGGAAATGTCAGTCAGCGCGATCCCCAGGCTGTCGGCAACCGCAATGGCGGAAAGCGCATTCCACAGGTTGTGCTCGCCGATCATTCGCGTTTGAAACCGGCCCCAGAGTCCGCCATTTTTCATGACGTCAAAATGGGTCCAGGGCGAAGCAGCCGAATGATTTCCCAGCCGTCCAGGCGGATCCGGGATCCATGCCGTAGGACAATATCCTGCAATGCCGGTTTTGAATCAGTTCTCGGATAACCGGGTCCTGATCAAAGGCAACCAGCGTGCTTTGCGGGGACATCCCTGAAATGAAGGCATCAAAAGCGTTCCTGACGGCAGCCTGATCTGGAAAGATGTCCGCATGATCAAATTCAACGCTGGTAAGGATTGCCGCTGTCGGATCATAGTGCAGGAACTTGGGCCCTTTGTCAAAATAAGCTGTGTCATATTCATCCCCTTCAAGCACCATGTAAGGGCCGGCGCCCACCCGGTAGTTTGCGCCGAAATTTTTCAAAATGCCGCCGACGACAAAGGTGGGATCAAGTCCCGCACTGTAAAGAATCCATGCCAGAAGAGCGGAAATGGTGGTCTTGCCGTGGGTGCCGGCAATGACCAGGGATCTTTTTCCCATCCCCGCAAAGTGGTTGATCGCCTGGGGCATGGAGCAGAACGGGAGATTCAGCTCCCGCATCCTGACGGCTTCGGGATTGTCTTTTCGAATGACATTTCCCACCACCACCAGGTCGTAATCCGGCGTGATATGGTCCGGATCAAAGCCTTCCAGGACCGGAATGCCTTTGTCTTTAAGAAGGAGGCTGATAGGCGGATACACGTGTTGGTCGGACCCTGTAACCTTAAAGCCCAGGTCTTTCAGTAAACAGGCCAGCGCGCCCATGCCGGTTCCGCACACTGCAATCAGATAAATCCGCTGGACATTTTCGGGAATGCGGTTTGGACCGGAACTCACGCGGAAAGCCCTTTAAAAATGGTCTCCGCAGCGCGGACGGTCTCTGAGATGTGGGTTTTGTCATGAGCCGCGGAGATAAAAATCGCTTCAAACTGGGACGGCGCCAGATATATCCCCTGATCCAGCATTCCGCGATAAAAGGCCGAAAACAGGGCCAGATCCGCAGTCTTGGCATCGTCGAAATTGCGGACTGGTTTATCGGTAAAAAACAGACCCGCCATCGAGCCAACCCGCCCGACCCTAGCTTTGATGCCGGTGCGGTGAATAGCGGCTTCAAGTCCGTTAATCAGCATTTCAGAAACAGCATCCAATGCCTCATAAAAACCGGGCTGTCTGATCTGCTCCAGGGTGGCGATTCCGGCTGCCATGGCCAGGGGGTTTCCGGAAAGGGTTCCGGCCTGATATACCGGGCCCTGCGGCGCGATCTGGCCCATGATGTCGCGTTTTCCGCCATAAGCGCCGACCGGGAGGCCTCCGCCGATGATTTTTCCAAGCGTTGTCAGATCCGGTGAGATGCCGTACAGGGTTTGGGCGCCGCCATGAGCCACCCGGAATCCGGTCATGACTTCATCAAAAATCAAAAGACTGCCACATCGGGTGGTTTCGGCTCTGAGGGTTTCCAGAAAGCCTGGAACCGGCGGCACCATTCCCATATTTCCGGCAACCGGTTCAACGATGACTGCTGCCACTTTCTCCCCCATCCTGTCCACGAGCCTGACAAATCCCTCGCTGTCATTGTAGGGAAGTGAAAAGGTTTGGGAAGCAACGGCATCGGGAACACCCGGGCTGCCGGCAATGGCAAGGGTGGCAACGCCGGAGCCTGCGGAAACCAGCAGCGCATCGGCATGGCCGTGATAGCAACCGTCAAATTTGATAATGAGATCGCGTCCGGTGATGCCTCGGGCCAGCCGAATGGCACTCATGGTGGCTTCAGTGCCGGAATTGACCATTCGAATCATTTCAATGGAAGGAACTGCGTCAATCACGAGCTGGGCCAGTTCAATTTCCAGATCCGTCGGGGCGCCAAAACTGGTTCCGCGTTCCAGGACCCGGACGATGGCTTCCATCACTGCTGGATGGCGGTGGCCCAGAATCATGGGGCCCCAGGACCCGACATAATCAATGTAGGCGTTGCCGTCCATATCCACAATCATGCAGCCGTTGGCATGATGAATGAATGCCGGAATCGTTCCCACGGATTTACAGGCCCGGACCGGGCTGTTGACGCCGCCGGGAATGCATTTTATTGCTTTTTGAAACAGTTCATGAGATTTTTGATAACTTTTTCCCATTATGGTTTCCTTTTTATGCTTTCCATCCCTGTTCGCCGATCAGTTTGACAAACCGGCAACCTCCCAAAATTGACTGGTGGATGCCGTTTTCATCCCGGATCAGTTTGATGAGTTCTTGTGAATGGGTGTTTCCAACCGGGATGACCATCCGGCCTCCGACAGCCAGTTGACTGACGAGGTTTTCAGGGATCCTGGGCGCTCCGGCGGTGACAATGATGGCATCAAACGGACTTTCTCCGGGCCAGGTATTCGTTCCATCCGAATACCTGGTGACAATGTTGTGATACTGCAGGCTGTCAAAAAGCTGGCGGCTTTTTTTATAGAGCGCAAAAATCCTTTCGACCGTATAAACGCGATAGACGATTTCAGCCAGAATCGCCGCCTGATACCCGGAGCCGGTTCCGACCTCCAGCACGCGATCATCTTTTTTCAAGGCCAGAGCTTGCGTCATTTCAGCCACAATGAAAGGCTGTGAGATGGTCTGCTGCTCTCCAATGGGAAGGGGAAAATCCCCGTATGACTGATCCATCAATGCTTCGCTGACAAATAAATGCCTGGGGATCTTTCGCATGGCATTCAGGACGCGGGCATCGGTGATGCCGCGGGCTTCTACCTGCCATTTCACCATTTCTTCACGGAGGCGTTCGTATTTTTTTGAGTCTTTATCCATCAGGCATCCGAATTCGATTGTTGAATGTCTAAACATAAACCAAACACAGGGGATAGTCGAGTTAATTTTGACGTTGGGTGACGCCAAAGTGATTTCAGGCGCAGCTCGCAACCTGGTTGATGCGATTGAGTATGAAAAAGCGCGGATTATGGTGGTTTAAGGTATAATAAACTTTTTGAATGTGGTATAATTTCGATCACTGTTCAGGCGCTTAAATCTGCGGGAAATATCCTGGAGGAATTAATGGAATTTGTTACCTGGCTTATCAGCTTTATCATGCATATTGACAGACATCTGGTTGAAATCATCCAGCAATATGGAATGTTGACTTATTTTATCATTTTTCTGATCGTATTCTGCGAGACAGGGCTCGTTATCACCCCGTTTCTTCCCGGCGATTCCCTGATTTTCGCTCTGGGAGCGCTGGCCGCAGGCGGAGATCTGGACATTGCTTTGATAAGCGGGGTGCTGGTGGTTGCGGCAATAATCGGTGATACGGTTAATTACCATATCGGAAAATATGTGGGCCCGAAAGTTTTTTCGCAGGCGGGCAGCCGATTTTTCAAGAAAGAGCATTTGATGAAAACCCATGCTTTTTATGAAAAACACGGGGCAATTACCATCATCATAGCCAGGTTCATCCCCATCATCCGTACTTTTGCGCCGTTTGTTGCCGGAATAGGCATCATGAACTACGCCCGGTTTATTGTGTACAACATCACCGGGGCTGTCATGTGGGTTGCCTTATTTATAACAGCTGGGTATTTTTTTGGAAACCTGCCCATGGTCAGAAAAAATTTTACACTTGTCATCATGGCGATTATCGTTATATCCGTCATTCCGATTGTGATCGAAGGATACAAGGCATGGAAAGAAGGCAGGCAAAGCCTTCGGGCAGGTCTGTGAGAAGTGTTCAGAACATGCAGTTTTCTCGGCGTTTCTTCCTCATCTGGCCCGTATCAGGCAATGCAGGTCTCTGCGCTGCTCGAGATCATGGATAACACCTCTTTTGAAACCTTCCTTTCCCCATCGGTCCAGAATTGTCTGCCGGTATTGTGCGATATCAATATTTTCAAGGCGCATTCGAAGGGTTTTAAAGAACCGGGGAATGCGCTGACCCGGCGTCTGCACATGGTGAAGTCCGGCGCTCAGGGTAATCAGCATCCGTCCACTGGGGATTGCATCGATGATATCGGCGATTCCGCCGCGAACCGTCATGGGATTCCCCCTGTTGTCCAGGCCATTGGCGCGTTTCATTCGTCCTTCCGGCATGATAATCACCATGGAGTCCGGTTTCAGGTGCTCAAAAAGCCTTTCCCATGTGTGATCTCTTCGCCGGGTAACTGGAACAACGTTATTGGCGACCATTCTATAAAAATATCCCATGACCGGCCGGCAAAGCGCCTTGTCAGCTACCGGCATCACCCCGTGCCTGGCAATGCGACTGAGAAAATGATTGGGAAACCATCCGACAAAAAGAGGTTCATACAGGCTGGTATGGTTTAAAAAAGACACCAGTCGAAGGTTCTTCCAGGGGTCTTCGGGGATATCGCCGATCCATGAAATGTCGAAACGGTAGCATGCCTTGCTGAAGAATTTTATGGTCAGAAGCAACGCATAAACAAATTGTTCTCGCATGTGCAATACCCTCCATTTGATTGGCGAGCATAATGAGAACCAACCCATTGCCGGCACATGAGTTCATTTTTTACGGCAAGTCCGATTTTTTCCAGGGTATAGGGTTTTCGAATATAATGAACCGCTCTGCCGCTGTATTTTAGAATCTCCTCTCCCCTGCCGTCTCCGCCGATAAAACGAGAATGGATGCTCATTCCATCAGCCTGTTTGATATAAAACCCGCTTTTTCTAAAATTTCCTGGAATAAAACACACAGCCGGTTGAATGCGCTTTATTTATTTTTCAGGCTGCTCATCAAGCACTTCATTGACCCAGGACATGGCCGCCATCATATTGGGAAAGCCGATTGTCGTCAGGGATAAAAGTACGGCATGAAAGATTTCCTCAGGAACGGCGCCGGACGCCATGGCTTTTCGCGTATGAGACATGACGCCGCCTCGGGAGTTGCAACCCATGGCAATTCCAAGCTTGACCAGGTTCTGGGCTTTGGCGTCCAGGGGGCCGGCATCCCGGCAGGAAATGCCAAGTTGTTTGTAGTCTTTAAATACATCAGGATATTTTTCAGTAAATTTTTGGTAGATGTTCGGTAGATACATGCTGCCTCCTTAAATTAGATCAAGTGTTGAATGCCTGGCGGCATCTGCTTTTCCGCACACGATTACAATGAACATGATGGGCGTCGACGGATAATTTCCGGTTGATTTATATCCAAATGACATTTATTACTTTGGTAAGAAAAATATCATGCGATTATATATACGCATGCCACTTGTGATTATCAACCCATTTTATCATCCGCCAGGGGAATGTCACCAATATGCAGCCAATCCTTACTGACTCGAAGAGAACACGCTGTCTTGCGGTTCTGAAAACCCTGTGTCGAATATTCTGGGGGCCGGATCTTGAGCTTTGTCAGGATATCATGAATGGTAATTTTGTTAAACTGCTGCAGGATTCCTCGGATTCTTTCAAGATAGACCTGTCCAGCGCAGTCAGGGCGTCGGTCCGGCTTGCCGGCGAATACGAAGATGCCGAAGCCCTCTGCGCGGATTTATCCGAAGGATATATCGCGCTTTTTATCAGCGACATCAAGGGGACTCCGGCTCCCCTGTATCATTCATGTTATCTGGCTTCGGACAGCCGGCTGATGGGTCCCCCTGCCATAGATATGAGAAACCGTATTGAACGCCACGGTCTGTCCATTTCCTTGCCGGGAAACGAGCCGGCGGATCATCTTTGCATTGAGCTGGAATATCTTTATTATCTATTGAATAAAGGCTGGTCGGAATCCAGCGGCAACCACGTCCAGGAGGCGGTTCAGTTCGCAGGCGATTCGATGGCCGGCTGGGTGAGCCTGTTTTACGAACGGATAGCCGCGGATGGCAGGTTCCCGTTTTATGCAATTGCAGCACAACTATTATGTTCAATCGTCCGGAATCTTTCAGAATCGACGGATTACACGGTTAATACAGATTGTTAGTTAAACAGAAGCAGAAAGAATGATGCGCAATCGTCACGAATCATAAAAAAATAAATTGACAACGGGCTTCAGGCAATATAAATAAGGCGGGCTTTCGGTGATGAAGTTCTTTTCCGGACAAAATCATCTGAAAGATTTTTCTGAGCCGCGAAAAAAACACAAAATAACAGTTGACAAAACGGTTCAAAAAAAATAAATTAGTCAGGTTTGGGTGTGAGTTCGAAAGTTTTTTTGCAGTACGATGATTTGATCTTTGAAAACTAGATAGTGACAGCTTGTGAGTTTAAGGAACCCAGTTAATTCTGTCTGCGAGAGCGGGCATTATATAGTTTAATTGGAGAGTTTGATCCTGGCTCAGAATGAACGCTGGCGGCGTGCTTAACACATGCAAGTCGTACGAGAAATCCTTAGCTTGCTAGGGAGAGTAAAGTGGCGCACGGGTGAGTATCGCGTGGGTAATCTACCCTTGAATTCAGGATAACACTTCGAAAGGGGTGCTAATACTGGATAACATCCTTATGGTTTAGGCCGTAGGGATCAAAGATAGCCTCTACATGTAAGCTATTGTTTAGGGATGAGCCCGCGTACCATTAGCTAGTTGGTGGGGTAAGAGCCTACCAAGGCAACGATGGTTAGCTGGTCTGAGAGGATGATC
>CAWKLD010000016.1:0-77500 GCA_963850225.1 uncultured delta proteobacterium | reverse complement strand
TTCAAGTCTATAGGCGCTGGATAAACGGATTAATGGCAGGCCCTTTATGCTGATCGGATTATCCGGATTTGTAATAGAATTGTCTCTTCGTACATCTGCTTTGCTTTTTAAAGAAATCCTCCGTAATATGTGCTTATTAGAATCGAAATATTTATAGCGCGTTTTCATATACGTTATGGGGGTATAATGGATTTTCCTGAACTTAAAATCGGTGATCTTGTCAGCCGCATTCCGATTATTCAGGGCGGCATGGGGGTTGGAATCTCCATGTCCGGCCTGGCATCGGCTGTGGCGAATGAAGGTGGGATCGGTGTGATTGCCGGCGCCATGGTCGGGATAGACGAGCCCGATATTACCGAGAACCCGGTGGCGGCCAATGTCAGAGCTCTGAAACAGATGATTCGAAAGGCAAGGTCCCAGACCGCAGGTGTTATCGGCGTAAATATCATGTTCGCCCTGACTCACTATCCGGAGCTTGTCAAAGCCGCGATTGAGGAGGGGGTTGATATCATATTTGCCGGTGCCGGTCTGCCTATGGACCTTCCCGGATATCTGACCAACGGTGACAGGACAAAGCTGGTTCCCATTGTCTCTTCTGCACGGGCCGCCAGGCTGATCTGCCAGAAATGGCTGTCAAAATTCAATTATATTCCGGACGCGTTTGTAGTTGAGGGGCCAAAGGCCGGCGGGCATCTGGGTTTTAAAAAAGAACAGATCGATGATCCCGCCTATGCCATTGAAAGACTGGTCGTTGAAGTGATCGAAGCTGTTGATGCCATCGGCGCCGAGCGCGGCGTCAAGATTCCGGTTATTGCCGCCGGCGGCATTTATAACGGTGCGGACATCCAGCGGTTTTTAAAGCTGGGGGCTGCCGGGGTGCAGATGGGAACCCGTTTTGTGGCAACCCATGAATGCGATGCCAGCCTGGATTTCAAGAAAACGTATCTCGCAGCCGAAAAAGAAGATCTGATCATCATCAAGAGTCCGGTGGGAATGCCGGGCCGGGCCCTGAGGAACCAGTTCCTGACAGAAGTGGAAAACGGCAATAAAACGCCATTCACCTGCCCCTATCACTGTATCAAAACCTGCGATCGCACCAAAAGCCCCTATTGCATTGCCCTGGCCCTGGCCGGTGCCCGGAAGGGAAAGTTTAAGAACGGATTCGCCTTTGCCGGCGCCAATGCCTACCGGGTAGACAAGATCATTTCTGTTAAGGAGTTGATCGACTCTTTAAAGGCGGAGTTCTCCCAGGCCTACTGCTGCTGAAGCCGCCGCCAGAATCATGGCATATTCGACCCAAATGGAAACTCCCGGATATTGTCGGACCAGCAATAGGTTTCCATGCATCGCACGCGTTGGCGGACATTCAGGAATTACTTCATTTCTTCACTACGTTTTCTCTGTAACCCTTTCCAAAAATCCGATTCATTATCAATAAAGACAATCGTTCAACCCTGCCGAAGAAGTTAAGGCAAGGTCGTATGAATAATTATTGATGGAGGATGCATGGATATTTCAAGAAGACAGTTTTTTAAAAAAGGCGCCCTTGCGGCCGCAACGCTTGCGGTTTCAAATGTGCCGCAGGTGCTGGCCTCGCAGCGTGAAACAGACCAGCAGCTGACCACCCTGATCGATATTTCCCGCTGCATTGGTTGCGAGGCCTGTGTGGATGCCTGCAAGGAAAGCAATGAAGCCAAATTTCCCAGGCCGGTTAAGCCCTTTCCAAAAATGTTTCCAGCACGGGTAAAAGTTGAAGACTGGTCGGAGCAACAAGACATCAGGGATCGCCTGACTCCTTATAACTGGCTTTTTATTCAACATGCGGTGGTTCAAACGGACAACGGTGAAAAAGAGATCACCCTTCCGCGCCGCTGCATGCACTGCGTGAATCCCCCCTGTGTAAAGCTCTGCCCCTGGGGAGCCGCCATTCAGCAGAAAAACGGCATTTCCCGCATGGACCCGGATCTGTGTCTGGGCGGCTCCAAATGCAAGAACGTCTGCCCCTGGAAAATTCCCCAGCGTCAGACCGGGGCGGGGCTTTACCTGGACATTCTGCCCTCTCTGGCCGGAAACGGGGTGATGAACAAATGCGACCGCTGTTATGACCGGATCGACAAAGGAGGAATTCCGGCCTGTATCGAAGCCTGCCCCGAGCAGGTTCAAAGCATCGGTCCCCGCAGGGTAATCCTGCGACAGGCCCATGAACTGGCATCATCCATGAACGGATTCATTTACGGCGAGACGGAGAACGGCGGCACCAATACCATTTATGTTTCTCCGGTTCCGTTTGAAACGCTGAACCAGGCCATCGACAAAGGCCAGGGAAGGCCGGGTCTGAAAAAGGCAAAAGATGAAATGTCGGAAGCCAATACCCTGGCCGCGGCCCTCGTTATTGCCCCGATCGCAGGTATAGCCTCCGCCATTGGCCGGTATTATAAATCAGTGAAAAAACATGCTTCGGGAGGCCCATCATGAACCCGCAATCGATAGCCATCCATCCCGGAAGCCTCCGGAAAACCATTTATCTGATCACCTTGTTTGTCATCACGCTGACCGGTTTTGCCCAGATGCCCATCTTCAAGCGCTACTATATTGCCGACATTCCCGGCCTGGGCTGGCTGGATGAATTCTACGTCACCCATTACCTGCATTATCTGGCGGCGGCCGTGCTGCTGGCCCTGGTGTTTGACGGGGTTGCCGGATATCTGCTGATGTTTCGAAAGCATTACCGCATTTCGGTTTCCGGCGGCATCCGGGGCGTGTTGTTATCCGGCCTGATTTTGACGGGCACCTTGATGGTGGTGAAAAATCTTTCAGGGTACTGGTTTTCGCAGCAGGCGATCATTACGCTGGATATCTTGCATATTGCACTGACGGTTTTTTATCTTTCCGTAGCGCTTTGGGCGCTTGTTTCCGGAAAAAAATGGATTGAAAAAAATGACTAAAAAATCTTCCCCGGGTTCATCAGCCACTTGGGGTCGATCGTCTCCTTGATCTGGCGCATGAGCTGATAACTTTCTCCATGTTCGAGCTGCATGAACTTGCGCTTGCCGATGCCCACCCCATGCTCGCCCGTGCAGGTCCCCCCCACTTGGACGGCTTTTTCCACGATGGCATGATTAATGGCCTCCAGCTTCGACCATTCCTCCGTATCCGCCGGATCCCCCACGAGCACCACATGCAGATTCCCATCGCCTGCATGTCCGACAGGAGTTTCAGAGATAAACTATAATGAAGGTCGCCAGCCCGCGCTGGGCAAGGTTTCATGGCTTGATTGGCCGTAAGACCCCACCGGCGTCCACGTAATGTCCGAACGCCGATAGGACTTCGGTTTGGGTCTTTCTGGGCGTCTCGATGCGGCGTTCCGGCTTGCGGGCTCCTTTCCTCAGGGTCAATGTTTGATGTAGCTTGCCCATGTCCTCCATGACATCGGCGGCCGTTCGTTTGATTCCGACCGCCGCTAGTCTCAGTTCGATCCGGCGTAGATACGTCATGGCCACGACGCAAGTGAAAAGATGGCATCTTATCTTGCTGTCCGTCCAGTGACGCACGGGGCTTACTCCCACGAGATCGTCGTTCTTGCTCAGGCGGAAGCGATCCTCCACTTGCCAGCGATCAAGACTTGCTTGTACGATATCCCCCGTCGTCCAGTCCATGTTGTCCGTGATAATGATATTCTTGCCGAACATAAATTGCCTGCGTTCAACCAGATAAGCGTTTTTACGGAAACTCATGGAAAGACCATCGGCGGAATGCTCGAACGTAAGCTCATGGAGTTCGGAAGGCATGTGCATCCGCTCGCAAAGGCGCAAATAGCGATCTTTGACGGCATCCTGCTTTCTCCAGTGCGGTGCCCTGTCTCTTACCTTTGTCCGCATGGAAAGGAGCTCCCGGCGGATTACCTCCAGCTTGTCGTCGAATGTATATTGCTGCTTGCGGCAAGAGGAGGGGTTATAGGTGACGATCACCGCCCGTTGCTTGCCCCAATATTCTCCCTTGGTCCGGTAGGCCAAAAGGCATTCCTCTTCCTTTCCCTCCTCCATAAGAAGACGGTTACGGGGAATATCCACCGGCTCGAAACGTCCAAGCGGCGTTGCAGCAAGGTCCTGAGCGAAATAAGTAGAATAGGTGGTGATGAAATGGATGCGCGAGTGCTCATCAATCCAGGCGTAATTCTGGTCCCCGTTCATCCCCTTGTCAAAAACCACCGTGAGCCGCTCCTTGGTTTTATTCAAGCCGCATACGACCCCGAACATCTCATCCATGACGGCCTCGAAATGCTTGCTGTCATGGATGTTGCCCGGATAGACGCTGTAATACAGCGGTAGCCGTAAATCTCTTGCTACCAATAGCCCCAGGCCGATTTGCCTTAAGTGGTGTTTGCCCGCCTTGTTTTTACCCCGCATGGCCAGATCCGATTCGGTATGGCCGGCCATATAGGTGTAATAGTTGGTAGTGTCGAACAAAAGGCAGTCGGCTGACGGGGATTCGACCTGCCATATCCGCTCGAAGAACGCTCTTGCGACCCTGCGTAAATCCTCCTCGGAGACCCGGTCCCATTTTTCCCAGTAGCGTTTGCTGCTGAGTTCATCCAGATTAACGGGCCGGATATGCTGGATGGCAGTGCTGCGGTACCAGGCGGCGAGCTTGTTCTTACTGACGGCTTGCACCATCCTGTTAAGGACGCAGTACAGAAAATACTCACCGATGGAAGGACCCGTCTCCCTGTCCGTCGGTGGGACAATGCCGTCGATGAGAGCGCAAAGATCTACTTCCCCGTCGATTTGGTGGGCCAGCCAGATCGCGCCGAATTCCTCCACCTTCAAAGTGGCGACATCCTGGTCCCGTTTTCCCTGGGTCAAGCCGGCGACCCTTTCGGGAGACCCGATGTAAATCTGGGAGATGACCTTGGGCTTGCCATCGACCCTGGCGATTTCCCGGACATAGAGGTAGGGTCTTCCTTTTTTCGTCTTGATATGGAAGTGAGCCATGTGGGCACTATATATAGTAGGGTCTTACATGTCAAGCAAAATATGATGCGGATGCCTGTTTATTTAAGGGTTGTGGGCTGGCTAAATGAAAATATCGGTGGGTCTTACAGAGAAACTACGTGTAACTCGCTGTTATTTAAGTAGATCAGCGTGGCGAAATGGATTATCTCGGAAACTCCTGTCCGAAAACATAGCCGATGACGCGGTATTCGTCCACGATCTGCTGTGAAAACACGACGATTTCCGGATAGCAGGAGATCGGAACCGCTGCATCGACGATCAGGGTTTGCTTTTTCGTGTGGGCGCGGTGGATGGTCTCCCACGCCTCGTGGCGCGCGCGCCACAGGTCTTTGCGGGCGCCTTCTTCGGTTTCGAAGGTGAAGCCTACCGCGCCACAGTCCTCGCACACTTCCCTGGCAAGATAGGCTGTTTCCTGGAGAACGGTTTTGCTGATTCCGTGAAACTCGCAGAAAAGGGATGGCTCCTCGGCAAGGCCGAGTTGCTTTTCCCGGTTCATCAACTGGATCAGGCCGGGCGGCAACAGTTCCAGGGCCGCAGGCCCCAGGCCCGATCCGATCATGAGGGCCACGGCCCTTGAGGCGCTTTCCAGATCCTTGAAACGAATGGTTGCGGCCAGAAAATGACTGGGAATGCCGGTCAGGCGAAGCGTCGCCTCGGTGACGATTCCCAGGGTTCCTTCGGACCCCACAAAGAGACGCGTCAGGTCATAGCCGGATGAGGATTTTGGCGCCTTGCAGCCCGTATGGATGATTCCGCCCTGGGGCAGCACCACCGTCAGGCGCATGATGTAATCTTTGGTAGCCCCGTATTTTACGGTCTGAACTCCGGATGCGTTGTTGGTGTCAGCGGCGGCGGGATTTTGTACCAAACATGGCGGTTTGCAATTGCGAGGTAAAAAATGTGATTAAAAGCAGTCACTGGAGGCTGTCATCAGCTTCCAGTGACTGCTTGATGACGGAGAGTTTCAGGTTTCGATTATTTCCTTCATTCGATAGCTTCTGCCCTCAATAACTACGGTTTCGGTATGGTGAAGGAGGCGATCGAGCAGAGCTGAAGTCAGCGTGCTATCGTTGTTGAATATTTCGGGCCAATCCTTGTATGCTCGGTTTGTTGTAATAATCAAAGAGCCGTGTTCATAGCGGTGACTGATGATCTGAAAGAGCAAATCAGCACCGGTTTTATCGATAGGTAAATATCCCAGCTCGTCCAAAGCCAAAAGATCCGGTTTGAGATATTTGTTCAGCTCCTGTTTCAGACGTCCGGCGGATTGTGCAGCGATCAGGGTATTAATTGTGTCGACTGCTGTGGAAAACAGCACTGAATATCCCTTCAGACACGCTTCATAGCCAAGAGCGGTGGCAAGGTGTGTTTTTCCAAGACCCACGCCGCCAAGCAGTACCACATTGCTTTTATCTTCGATGAATTTAAGTCTGAACAGGTTTTGCACCTGTTGCTGGTTGATTTTTTTAGGCCAGCTCCATTTGAACTGCTCCAGAGTTTTGATTTGGGGAAAGCGTGCCTGGGATATCCGGCGTTCTATGGCGCGATCTCGGCGCTGATGCGTCTGTGCTTGGATCAATTCGCTCAGGTATTGGACATGGGTCCACTGTTTTTGAACCGCCTGCTTTGCCAGTAGTTCGTAATTTTCCCGGATAGAGGGCAGCTTCAGATAACTGAGCTGCTCATCAAGTTCTGCGACAGGGGGGATTCGGGTCATTGGGTGTCTCCATGATGTTTTTCTAACGCCTTGTTGTAAATCGCCATATCCGGCTGTTCGATCTCAAGCTCCAGCAGATCCTGCCTGCGTGTCAGGATCAGTGCCGCCGGTTCGGGCAGTTTTCTGGCCCGCTGCTCCAGGATATTGGTGATGTACTCGGATGAGAATGCCTGAAGAACAATTGCGTCCTCAATGGCTCTTGCGACCGGCTCAGTGCCGTATATTTCGCTTAAGCCGACGATTTTTGTGATGTGATGGCTGGGATTAACGCGTCTTTGTTCCAGTTGCTGATAATACACTTGTGCCCTTGGAGAGAGCATCAAAAAACGCATGAAGATTTTTTGATCCCTGGCTTTTTTGCGCTGCGTGATCAGCTCTTTGGGATGGTCCGGGTCTTCAATATCCTTACGACGCTCGTAGCTGCGGATATGCCGGGCGATGAGCTTTTCCTGATGATAGATACAGAGCCTGTCGGGATAGGTTTTCAGGGACAATTTCTGTCCGGCATACTCAGCCGGCACCGAATAGTGGTTGGCATCTAGTGCGATTCGAAACTGTTTACAGGCTCTGACCGGTGTTATGGTTGCAATATCGTATGGGAAAGTTGCAAGAGGGGTGAGGCTGTCTTTTTCCTCGACAAACATATCAGCCGGTTTTCTTCCGGTTTCCCCGTGGATGCGGACATTGGATATGGTATCCAGCCAGCGGATGGCAGAAGGATTGACGATACCAAAGTCGGGTATCTCAAAGCCGGCCAGAAAGTTTTTTTTGACATAACCAACGCCATTTTCAACCCGTCCCTTTTCATTGCCTTTTCGGACAGCACAAGGGGCTATACGAAACCCGTAGTGATTGGCAAAATCAAGATATTTGGGATTAAGAATTGGCTCCTGGCCCAGAATGCGTTTGAGAACGCCGGTTTTGAGGTTGTCGATCATGATTTTTCCGGGAACCCCCAGCCGGTTAAACGCATTTTGATGACAGGACAGAAAATGCTCCATGGTCTGCAAGACGGTGAATTCAACATACATCATGCGGCTGTAGCAAAGCACCATGACAAAAAAGCTCAGTTTGCGCTGGGTGCCGCCCACATTGACAGAGCCATATGATCCCCAGTCAACCTGTGCGCACTCACCCGGGGCAAAGGAGAGCTTAAGAAACGGCTCCACCCTTTGGGGCCTTATCTTTCTGACATATTCTTTGACGATGGTAAAACCGCCATCAAAGTTCTCTTCCTGGAGCCGCTGGAATATCTGAGTTGCCGAATAAGGATGGGTTTCCAGAAGCTGAACGATATGGTCTTTGAATGGATCGAGTTTGCTGCTTTTCCGGGGTGATTTTCGGGGAGTATATCGGTTTTGATTGAGCCATTTTTGAACGGTACGCTCATCAATACCCAACTTTCGGGCAATCTGTGGACAGTTCAATCTTTTGTCATCATGGCAGTTTTTGATTTGCATGAAGGTTTCATAATCAATCACCTGGCGCCTCCGATTGCCTGTTTGAGGATATCCCCTAGAGACAAGGGCTTATCCATAACCAATCGTGCGACGGGCTGTTTGAAAGAGACCTCCAGAGACAGAACCTGGTACAACGGCTCCTGCCAAGCAATCAGGCCGATATGAATCAGGTTTTCTCTGGCTTTCCCCAAGGTGATACCATCCATGGAAAGCTGGTCCATGATCGAATTTTCTCCATAATAGCTCAGGCCTCTGGCGTCGCTGACGGTTACCAGAAACAAATACAGTGCCGCTGCCGGATGGCTGCACTGCTTGATATGATGGTCACGGACCAGACGGTGATCCAGCCAACTGAACTGTTTGGGTACCTGCCGGACCCGCTGCGGAAAGATGGGCTGTTTTGATACCATGTTTTTCTCCTTTGCTGTGTGTGGAAGGATTGGCAATATCCAGCCCCAATTGTAGCAAACGACGAATGGTAATAGCCATGTCATCTTGTAACGCAATGCCGGTGATATTGGAGATTAATCCCAATAAAACAAGAGGTTGAGCCTTTATGATATCTTGTAACGCAATAGATCCCAATCTGGCTGTATCGATATTATTATCAATGGGTTGTTGCTTTAAGCTCTCTTGTAACGCAGGAATCTTTTTTTGGGATTTTCTGCGCCAGTAGCCCGGGTGGTTTTTCCGCCAATCCTGAACGCGTTCAACATTTTTGGGTCCGCGGAAATAATCCTGATTTTCTGGTTTTTCTACCCAACGCTTTTGGCTGTCGGTTTTACTTGCCTTGCGGCATTCTGGCTCGCGACAGAAATGCTGACGACCACCATTGCGAGAATCTGGCCAGAATAACTTCCCGCAATAACGGCATCTTTTCTTTTTCAATGATTTCATTGACCTTGGGTCTCCTGGGGTCAATGATAAGATCGAATGGAATCTTTGAGGGATTTTGAGAAAGAATAGAGGGGAATATAATGAAGAAAATGGAAGAAGAATTTTAAAAATAATTTTACAGGAATAAAATATGGTTGCTCAAAATAACATTTTCAAGGCGCCGGTTTTACCGCAAAATCCCGCCGCCGCTGAGAGTTGGCGATCATACCGCCGATGGTGGCGTCGGCCCCGGGATCCGGCGGGAAAAAAAGCCCATGTTTGCCGGTCTGCCGGTTCAGCTCCTTTCGAAGGACCCCGGGTTCCACATCGGCCTGGAGATCCTGGGGACGGATGTCCAGGATGCGGTTCATGAGGGTCAGATCCATCACGAGCCCTCCCCGGGTGGGAATTGAGTTGCCCTCGGTGCTGGTGCCGGCCCCCCAGGGCGTGACAGGGACATCGTTGGCGTATGTCCACGTTAAAATGCGTGACACCTCATCGGTTGTGAGCGGCCATATGATTCCGGCCGGAAGCGTTCCCTGATGGCAGGATATATCGTGGCGGTGAAGCTCACGGTTGGACTGCCCGGTGGAAAATCGGTCCGAAGCGACGATGGCCGACAGCTCGGCGATGAATCGGGGGGTGAAGGTGTCCATATTCTGTTGTTCCTTTTGCCAAAAATATGTGATGGAGATGAGTTGTTGTGCCGGCAGATTTTCTTGATAAACAAACCGGGTAAGCAGTAACCGAGGGCATTCTCGTAGTCAAGAAAAAACTGAATATGTGTTTGGCGCGGTTTTCAGATAGGTTGCTTATTTTTGCAGGGGCTGTAAATTAAGAAAATGGATGAATAACCAAAACTTTTCTTTGCAGAGGATTATTCCATGAATCATCGTTATGGGTTAAAATTGTCGAACTGCTTTTTCCCTGGAATCCTTTCGGGATCAACCAGGGCTGGTTTACGCTTTTTTACGGCAGATGCCCAAGGGCGGCGATCTCCCCAGCCACCTTTCCGGTGATGGTGATGGTGACAACTATCCTGACACAGGGGGATGTTCTGGTAATTATCAGGGGATTGGGAAGAAGCAATTTCTATAAATCGATGAACCACCTATGCTGACAATCGCATGTGGTAAGACGTTTACCACGCTGAATGGAAAAACGAGTTTCAGTATGTTAAATTTCAGCAGCTTGGCGAGTATTTCGTCGTATCTTTCAAGGAGCGGCGATATGAGTACAAAATGGAATGGAAAACCCTGCCCTTCCTGCCGGAACGGCATCCTCAATCACGGGGTTAAGTAGATTGTTTTTTATTACCGCAGGAAGACCTTTGAATACGAACAGCTCGGCGCCTGGTGCGACCAGTGTTCGGAGGGTGTGTTGACCGGTGATGAGACCGCAAACACGGAGCTTTTGCTGGATGAGTTTGTTGAACAGGTTCATGAAGAAGAAGTCAAAGAGCTGGCGCGTATCCGGAAAAACTTGAAGCTTACCCAGCAGCAGGCTGCAAATCTTACTGGAGGTGGGCATAATGCCTCCCGCTACGAACGTGGGGAGGCACGGCCGTTGCCTGCCATCATGAATCTCTTCAGGTTGCTGGATCATCATCCTGAGCTGCTGAAAGAATTGTAATGCCGGGAGTCTGCCCGAGGTGCTTCCCCCCTCAAAACTCTTTTCGGCTTTTGGGGGAATGCAGATTTTTCAATTCGGACAAATTCCTGCCTGACATCCCCGGAGGTATCTTTTTCAGTAGGCGACTCCACCTTCATGAATGCTGTCATACGAAACGTTTCTCCAACTTGCTCAAACCTTGGGACTGATAGCGCTAATATAGAATAAATTCCCAGTCTGACATTTAAGCACCAATTCATCCCCATGGGTGTGGGGACCGCGTTTCGGCGGACTTTTTAATGGAAGGAGATGCGGTTCGGAAACTGTTGGTTTAGATTTGTCAGGAGGGCCGGTGGTGGAGAGGATGCTTGCCCCGGGACAGGCGCTGGATGATTTCATCGATTAAGGGCAGGATGTCGCCCACCGATTCCACGGTGTAATTGACGCCGGCGGCTTGAAAACGATTTTCGATGGCTGTCAGACGATCTTTCAGTTCAAGTTCCGGCAGCAGGCTGACGTCTTCTTGCGATAGCCCCATCTCATTTCCGGTGCGGGTGTCATAATGTCAGGGTTGAGGCGTCGGTGATCTTCTGGCGGAGCCGCAGGAATTCCATATCCGTATGTTCCCGGGGCCGGGGCAGATCGATGTCGTAGACCGAGGCCATGCGGCCCGGCAGCTTGCCTTCAAGGCTGACGATGCGATCGGCAAGAAAAATGGCCTCGTCAATATTGTTGGTGACAAAAAGGACCGTGCGTTTTTCCGACTGCCAGATGCGCTCGGTTTCTTTTTCCATGAAAATCCGGGTCTGGGCGTCCAGCTGGCCGAATGGTTCGTCCAGCAGCATGACCTGCGGGCCGTTTGCGTAGGCGCGGGCGATGCCCACCCGCTGTTTCATGCCGCCGGAGAGCTGGTGGGGGTAATGGTTTTCGAATTTCTGAAGGCCCACCAGGTCGATATAGTGCTGCGCAATTTTGCGCCGTTCCGCCTTGGAAACGCCGTTCAGCTTGGGGCCCATCTCGACGTTGCCCATCACCGTCCGCCAGGCAAACAGCATGTAGCTCTGGAACACGAGCCCCCGGTCCGGCCCGGGGCTTGTCACGGGCTTGCCGTCCAGAAGAACCGTTCCTTCCGATGGGGTCTCCAGGCCTGCGATAATGCGCAAAAGCGTGCTTTTGCCGCATTGGCCGGGCCCCAGGATGACCAGAAACTCGTTGTCGCGAACCTCGAGGCTGATGTCCTGGAGGACATGCACCCGCTGGGTCTCTTTCTGGATGAATGCCTTGGATATGTTTTGGCAGACGATTTTTGGCGTGTTCATAATTGTTTCTTTCCAAACGGATAAAAATTAAAGGCCTTCGATATTTCGCTTCCAGGGGCAGATCAAAGTTTCCAGGCCGATGATCAGCAGCGAGGTCGACCAGGCCACGATGGCGATAATCACCATGCCGCCGATCACAAGGGCCGTATCGGACATTTTCATGCCCTGGACGATGATAAAGCCCAGTCCGGACCGGGAAGCCACCAGCTCGGCCGCCAGCACGCAGGTCCAGGCGTTGGACAAGGATATCTGAAGGCCGGCGAATATGGCCGGAAAGGAGGCCGGAAAGCTGACCTGAACGATTTCATCCCTGCGGTTTCCCCCCAGAACCTTGACGACATCATAGAGCTCCGGGTCGATCAGGCGGATGCCGTTATAGGCGTTCAGCAGGCAGGGGACAAATGTGCCGATAACAATGATGAAGATCTTGGACGGTTCCCCGATCCCGAACCAGAGAATGGCGATGGATACCCAGGCGATGGGCGGCATGGGTTTGAATATATCGAAGACCGGCTTGACAATGGCATCCACATAGGGGTTCAAGGCCATGAACAGACCCAGGGGGATGGCGATGGTTGATGCCAGCGCAAATCCGATCAGCACCCGGCTGGTGCTGGCCCAGATATGCCCCCACAGGGTCAGGCCCGCCAGCGTGTCCGTCAGCATCCGCTCGAAACGCAGGACTACCTGCAACGGGGAGGCGAGCGCGCCCTTCAGCATGCCGCTTTGGGCAACCATGTGCCAGAGCACCAGAAAAGCGACTGTCGAAACACAGTAGAGAAAGTATTCGTTTGTGATGATGCGGTAAACGGTCAGGGGGGTTTTCTCGCTGACCGCTTCCTGCACCTCGTTGGCAATGGTCCTGTCACCTGTTCCGCAATTCGCGGGTTGCTGTGTCACGGCGCTCAATATTCCTACCTCCTGATACCGGCAAGGAGTCGATGCTCCACGCGTTCAATGGCATAACCGATTACGGCGCCGACAAATCCCACGCACACCATGCCCAGAACTACCATTTCAGGCAGCGCCAAGCGACGGCCCATGGAGATCAGGTAGCCCAGACCCTGGTCTGCCGCGAGCAGTTCCGCGCCCACCAGGTTGACCCAGCAGCAGACCAGGGCGATCTGCAAGGCCCCAAAAACCATGGGCAGGGCCGAAGGGATGCAGAGCTGGAGAAAAATCTGCCAGTCGCTGGCGCCATAAGTGCGTGCCATCTGGATAAGGGTCGGGTTGGTCATCCGGACGCCGACAAAGGCGTTGATGACGCAGGGTACGACCCCTCCCAGAAAGATAATGAAGACCTTGCCTTCGATGCCGATGCCAAACCAGAAAATGGTTAAAGGAATCCAGGCAATGGGAGGCAAGGACTGCGCCGTCCGGATTGGGGTCGGTGAGTTTGGCCAGGAACAGCTTGATGACAGCCGATGGTGCTGCCAGCATGGTGCTGGGAACGATGCGGGTAACTGTCAGGGCGGTTACGTCAGACTGGAAAATGTCCGGGCGAACCGGCGCGTAATCGTGCCAGACCGGTGAATAAGCTTCTGAAAGAATGGCTCGTGGACGATTGCAGCAATGGGCGTCGGACAGAAGCTTTTGACTGAATTGTCCCAGATTTTTGAGATCAGTCCGCCGTCGTTTCATACTTGTGAGTCGAACCATCGGAAGCGTTCAAGGATAAGAAACTACCCCATCGGTTATCACCTTGCTGACGAATCACTTCAGGTTCCAGGATCATTACCCCGAGCTGCGGGATATTTTGCAGGCAGAAGTATTTATTGTTGACATGAAGCGCTAAAATTCATACGAGAGGATATATCTGATATATTTACATGGTTGATGTGCAAAAAAAATCATGTTACTGGAGAGAATAATATCCTTTGCGTGGCTGTTCTTCGGGGGACTATCAAGGAAACGAAGCCTGAAGGCGGGGTTCTCCAGTATTCGTTTATTCGGATGCTATACTTTTTCTACGTTAATCATCTGCGAGCGAGATTTAAAATGTTTATGCAGCTTCCGCTCTGCCAAAAACGACGGGTTTTCTTCCGGGCCATTGGCGGGCCTATAAAAAAGGAGCGCTGTCCATGAAAGATATGTCACCTATTAATTCCCTGAAATCGCCACGGTTTTCAGGAATCAAAACGTTCATGCGGTTACCCTATTCTGAATATGTTTCCGGCTTTGATTTTGCCGTTATCGGCGTTCCTTTCGACACCGGATCAACATATCGCATTGGGGCCAGGTTCGGGCCTCAGGCAATCCGCAACATATCCGCCATTCTGCGCTCCCACCATGTCAAATCAGACATCAGTGTCTTTGATTATTGCAGCGGAGTGGATTATGGAGATTTGCCGGTGAATCCGGGGTACATAGAAGACTCTTACGAAGAGATAGAAAAAACCCTTCTGCCAATTATTGAACAAGGCACGATACCCATCCTGATGGGAGGCGATCACTCTGTCACGCTGCCTGAATTGAGAGCAATAGCCAAGAAGCACGGGCCTGTTGCTTTGGTTCAGTTTGATGCTCACCTGGATACAGGAGATGAATACTTCGGCAAGCGTTATAATCACGGTACTGTTTTCAGAAGGGCGGCAGAGGAAAAACTTATTATTCCCGGTCATTCAATACAAGTGGGTATTCGTGGAAGCGTATACTCAAAGGAAGATCTTGACGGGTCACGCTCGCTGGGTTTTGAATTGATTCCCGCTTTCAAATGCCGGGAAATCGGACTTGAAAATGTCTTGCAGCGGATTCATGAAAGAGTTGGAATGAAAAAGGTTTTTGTCACGTTTGACATTGATTTTGTGGACCCCGCTTATGCCCCGGGCACGGGTACGATTGAGGTTGGAGGTTTCACGAGCTGGGAAGCATTGCAGTTGGTATGCGGACTAGACGGATTGAATTTTGTTGGTTTCGACCTGGTCGAGGTGTTGCCGGCATATGATCCCGCTGAGATTACGGCTGCTCTCGGTGCAACGATAATGTTTGAGTTCATATCCTTAATAGCCATGAAAAAGAAACGATTAAAAAAATGATGAGCTGATTGGGCATTTCGAAATGATCTTGACAGCATATGGGACAGATGCAAACCATATTAAATTCAAAAAGCGATTTCATATAACCTCACCAAACGGAATTGACCCATTCAATTTGAACCATTTCTGGAGAGCGACACTGTGAGCGTTTCGTGGACAGACATTCAAAGCAAGAGATTGCATGAACTGGGTGTGCCGGCGTCCGAGCGGCATCTTGTCTTTGAGAACCGGGCGGTGCGAAACGCGGCCTTTCAGAATCTGGAAGCAGATCTGGTGAGATCCCAAAAGCTGGCTCTCGATACCCTGCGAAATGGTCCCCGCCGTCCCAAACGGTGCCTTCTGGAAGAGCGTCTCGTGAGCATGCTGATCTCTGAGGGATTTGTGCAGGTGTCCACTCCCACCCTCATGGCCCGAGGGCTGTTAAAGAAGATGGGAATTCATTCTGGACACCCATTTATTGATCAGATCTTCTGGGTGGAAAAGGACAAATGCCTGAGGCCCATGCTGGCTCCACACCTATATTATGTGATGAAGGATCTTCTGCGCCTCTGGGAAAAACCTGTCCGGATCTTCGAGGTGGGGTCATGTTTCCGAAAGGAGACACAGGGTTCAGCTCACACTGCTGAATTCACCATGCTGAATCTCTGTGAGTTCGGTCTTCCTGAAGAGGAAAGGGAGAAGCGGCTCAGATATTTGGCTGACTGCGTCATGAAGTCAACAGACATCGAAGATTACACCGTTCGAACCGAAACCTCGGCGATTTATGGAACGACCCTTGACGTGGTAACCAGAAGCGCCCCCGAGATCGAGCTTGCCTCCGGCGCAATCGGCCCCCATCCTCTGGATGCGGCCTGGCGGATCACCGATACCTGGGTGGGTATCGGATTCGGAATCGAGCGGCTTCTTATGGTCAAGGAAAAATCGGAGAGCCTGGCACCCATGGGCCGTAGCCTCACCTATCTCGATGGCATCCGTCTCAATGTCTGACTTAATTGCCGGCCCGTTGCCCCTTTCTGAGAAAGAGATTGCCGGACTTGGTCTGGTCAGGCGATTACCGTTGAGGGGAAGCCCATGAAAATTGCTATTGTCGGGGGCAACCTCCAGGGCATTGAGGCGGCCTACCTGGCCAAGTCAGCCGGATATGAAGTGCTTCTGGTGGACAAACGGGCCTCTCCACCGGCCCGGTTTCTGAGTGATAGGTGCATTGAAAGGGAAATCCAGGGATTTTCCGACATCGGCACGATCTTTGATGGTGTGGATCTGGTGCTTCCTGCGCTTGAAGATGAGTTGGCCCTCGAGACTCTTTTTCATTGGGGACGACACTCCGGCGCTCCGGTGGCCTTCGGCTTGGACGCCTATCGGATCACGGTATCGAAAAAGGCTTCAGACGCCCTTTTTAAAAAGCTTCATATTCCGTCCCCCGTTCCCTGGCCAGACTGTGGTTTTCCATTGGTGGCCAAACCGAGCTCTGGCAGCGGAAGCCGTAATGTGGTAAAATTACACAGTAGCAACCAAGCTGCGAGGTATTTTGACGGCGCATTCCCACCGGACGGCTGGGTGGTGCAGGAGTATGTCCACGGTCCGTCCTATTCCATTGAAGTCATCGGTAGAAACGGAAAATATCGATCGCTGGTGATCACCGAATTGTTCATGGACAGGGGATACGACTGCAAGCGGGTAATCGCTCCGGTGGCCCTTCCCGCTGAAATTCGGGATGCTTTTGAGGACATTGCCGTTACCCTTGCGGGAGCTGTTTCGCTGTCCGGGATCATGGATGTTGAGGTGATCCACCATGACGGAAAATTGAAAGTCCTTGAGATTGACGCCCGGCTCCCCAGCCAGACTCCGATTGCGGTCTACCATGCCACCGGGGTCAATATGGTGACACTTCTTGCCGATCTTTTCCTGGCGGACCAATTGCCAATGGGCCCGCTTTTCACTGAATCACGGGGGTGCGTGCTGGAGCACATCGGCGTATCCGTTGACAGTATCCGGTCGGCTGGAGAACATCTTCTCTCCGGCCGCAGCCGGCTCAAGCGGATTGATGATTTCTTCGGTGCGGATGCAGCCTTCACCGATTATGAGGTTAGCGCTTCCACATGGGCGGCCACCCTGATCATGACCGGTTCGACGCCGCTGACGGCCATGGAAAAACGGAATCAGATTATTGCACGCATTCAAAGGGATCTGAAGCTGGATTGCATCGTCGATGAAAACCCTTACAACCTGGCAACCTGAGAAAGAAACTCACATGACCCGACTTGTCACGTCAGACATAGATTGGATCAGCGGCAATCTTCCCGAGTATGATATGGTTCTTGAGGCCGCCACCGGTCTGTCATTGAAGGGGCTCGGCCTGGCAGCTGCCGAGCTCGAGAGCGGAACGGCGGTAGATCGCCTCATGGCGGCCACCCGCGTCGCCGTGGTGCCCGTTACCGGGAATCATGGCATCATTACAGGGTTTTCCGAGGCAGTGGCGTCCATCCTGCTGCATCTTGGATTTGGGCACGTTGTGATCCTCGATCCTGATGTGGTCGGCATTGCCCGTGCTATGGACAGTTCGGCTGATATCCTGTTCATGGCGGACGACCGGCAGTTCATTGCCTTCTGCCCCCGGGAAAGAACCTATGTCGACAATGACGATGCAACGGCCGAGGGGTTTGTCACCGGTTTGTCCCGGATGGCCGGTGGGGTCACGGGGAAACAAGTTCTGGTCATCGGATGCGGACGGATCGGCTCGGCAGCAGCCGCCAGCCTGATCCGTCAAAAGGCAAAAATCACCCTCATCGACCGGGATGCCGGGAAAAGCAGGGATTTGATCCAACGGCTTGGCCCGGTATCCGGCGGTTTCCTTTTTCCGGCAGATGATTTGAAGGCGGCCATCCGGTCCCACGCATTCATCGTGGATGCCACCGATTCACCGGATATCATCCACGCCTCAGACATCACGTCCGAGACATGTATCGCAGCACCGGGGATGCCCTGCGGGATAGAGCCCGCGGCGAAAAAACGGCTTGCGGGACGCATCCTGCACGATTCTCTTCAGGTCGGAGTGGCTGCAATGGCATGCCTTTCGCTGCGAAAATTACAAAGGAAAAATGAAAATAATGAACAGAGAGCATCCTGAAAAAGGAACCGAGAAGGGCATTGATCCGCAGAACGATCAAAAGAAAAAAGTGCCCGCAAAACGTTATTATCGCAAGCGGGTGGAGCTCTTCCGGCTGATCGAAAGGATAAAGCTGTGGCCTTCCCGCACCGGTATGCTTCACGGGATCAGGAGCATCGAAAAAAACGAGGATACGGCAATTATTATCACCCATTGCAACAAGAGTTTCAGGGTGAACAACTCCCGCAACAGCCGAGCCGCCCGATGGCTGAGGAATAAATGGTATATCGGTATCTGCGTAGCCTGCGGGGTGCCGGAATGGAAAATCGAGAAATTCGGAGCTACCCGTTTCCACCGGCATTACGGGTCTGCACTGGCCCTTAGAACCGATAAGGTGGATGCACGCCCCGTATAGTACCTCGCAGATCTAATCGATCAAGGGCAGATAAATCCGCTAATGTGCTGAAAAATCCTTTCAATTGTTCTTTCGCGCAATCCACTTTGCCGCCAGCATGACTGCCTTCTTCCCCCAATTTGTTTTAAGGCCGGTTTGATGATACCAGGCCTCTTGAATGCGGCCAGGATGCCGTGAGGGTTTATCTCTTTTATCTGGCTGTCGGGCCTCTTGATACTTCAGATAAAAAATATTGACAGTTTATTTTAATATCTGATATATTAGATATTAAATATGTAATCAAACATCAGGTTATCAATCATCCAAAGGTAACGCCATGACAACGGAAAGAGAAACCATTGAATTTGATGTTTTATTTGTTGGCGGCGGCCCAGCCAGTCTGTCCGGCGCCATCCGGTTGATGCAACTGGCCAAGGAAAAAGACCTGTCAATAGAGGTTGCGGTCATCGAAAAAGGGGCTGTGATGGGGGCTCACGCGGTGAGCGGCGCGGTGCTGAATCCCCGGGCGCTTCAGGAGTTGATACCGGACTATATTACGCGGGGATGTCCTATCGAGCAGTATGTCCGGGGTGACGGGCTCTATTTCCTGACCCGATCCAGGGCGCTGCGCTTGCCCATGGTCCCCCGTTACTTGCACAACCAAGGGTTCAGCATTGTGAGCCAGTCCCGGCTGACGCAGTGGCTTGCGGAACAGGCCGAAAGCATGGGAGTCAATATTTTCCCGGAATTTGCCGGTCAGGACATTTTATACGGGGAGGACTTCCGTACGGTCATCGGTGTAAGGACCGGCGACAAGGGGCTGGATCCACAAGGCAGCCCCAAAGGCAATTTTGAACCCGGAATCGATATCAAGGCAAAGGTGACCGTATTTGGCGAGGGCGCCAGAGGGAGTCTGATGAAAATGCTGGACGAGCGGCTGAGGCTGTCCGCAAGGAGCCAGCCTCAGGTGTATGAGATTGGCATCAAGGAAGTTATCCAGCTGCCGGAAACCCATTATTTTTCGCAAAGTCCGGCCAATGTCATTCATACCCTAGGGTATCCGCTTGGCCTGCAGGTGCCCGGCGGGGGCTTTATCTACCAGATGAAGGACAACCGGATTGCCATCGGTCACCTGACAGCGCTTTGCTATGAAGATCCCGGCATGGATCCCTATGAACCGTTTATCCGCTTCAAACGGCATCCCTTTGTGGCCGATATCCTCAAAGGCGGTCACGTATTGGAACAAGGGGCCAGAACCGTTCCAACGGGCGGATATTATACGCTGCCGACACTTGCGGTGGATGGGGCACTGCTCATTGGAGCGAGCGCAGGATTTCACAACACGCCAGCCCTGAAAGGGATTCACCTTTGCATGAAATCCGGGATGCTGGCGGCAGAGGCCATTGTTGACGCACTGGAACGGCAGGATGTTTCCGGATCGAGACTGTCTGGCTACCGAGACCTGCTGGAGCAGAGCTGGGTCATGCCGGAACTTCTGGAAGGCCGGAATACAGCTCAGGCATTGGCCATGAAAAGCCCGGTGAAATGGGTCCATCTGGGTGCCCAGTATATCAGTCAAGGCCGAGGGATTAAGGACCCGCTGCTGCTCGATCCGGATTATCAGACACTGAAACCTCAGAAATATTTTTCTGTGGCGGTCGATTCTGAAAAGATTGAATATGATGGCAGCCTGTATTTGGACAAATTGACCGGCGTGTATCTCTCGCGGACTGTTCATCGTGAAGACCAGCCCTGCCATCTGATCCTGCGGGACCCGGATCTGTGCATCCGGGAATGCTATCCCCGGTACGGAAGCCCCTGCACCCGCTTTTGTCCGGCGAAAGTTTACGAACTCGAGGAGAGCACGGAAAAAAATACAATCCGGCTTAAGCTGAACCCGTCCAATTGTTTGCACTGTAAAACCTGCGATATTAAGGATCCGTATCAAAACATCAATTGGGTGTGTCCCGAGGCCGGGGGTGGTCCCGGATACACCATGGTTTAAAACTGCCGTATGCACGATTTTTTATTGACGATTCACCAATGGATATACACCTACAGGAGGAACCCATGACGATGCAGTTGCCCACCCAGGCTCAGATTGTGATTATCGGAGGGGGTATTGTCGGTTGCAGTACCGCCTATCATTTAACCCGCAGTGGCTTTACAGATGTGGTTCTGTTGGAACGAAAGGAACTCGGATGCGGCACCACATGGGCCGCGGCCGGACTGGTGGCTCAGTTGCGGCAGAATCAGGAAATGTCCAACCTGGCAAAATATGCCACGCAGCTTTACGCACAGCTGGAAGCGGAAACTGGAGTCGCCACGGGATGGATCACCACCGGCGCTTTAGGTGTGTGCCAGACCGAGGACCGGCGACGCGAATGGCTTCGGGGATCGGCCATGGCCCGAGCCTTTGGCATCGAAATGTACGAAGTCAGCCTGAAAGAGGCCGAGACCATGGTACCGGGGATGAGTACGAATGGTCTTGTTGCCGCCTTCTACCTGCCCAAGGACGGACAGACCAATCCCCTGGAAACCACCCAGGCCCTTGCCAAGGGTGCCCGGATGAAAGGTGCCAGGATTTTTGAGAATACCCGGGTTTCCGGCATCCAGACGAAACAGGGCAAGGTGATCGGAGTCACTACGGACGCAGGCAAGATCGCCTGTGATGTGGTAATCAACTGTGCCGGCATGTGGGGCCGGCAAGTGGGCAAAATGGTCGGGGTCAGCCTGCCCCTGGCTGCCGCGGAACATATGCATGCCATCACAAAGCCGATTTCCGGGATTCAAACCGTATTTCCCTGTGTAAGGGATTTTGATGGCCGCACTTACTTCAAGTCCGAAGTTGGCGGAATCCTGTTCGGTGGATTTGAAGCTGTTGCCAAGCCCTGGGGCATGAAAGGACTTCCGGACAGCTTCAAATTTTCGGAACTTTCCGAAGACTGGGAACAATTCGAGGTGTTCATGGAATGTGGTCTTCAGCGCTTTCCCTGCCTTGAGCAGGCCGAAATCCGCCATCTTTCGGTGGTACCCGAAAGCTTTACCCCGGACAATGCCTTTATGGTGGGGGAGGCTCCAGGGATAAAGAATTTTTTTGTGGGCTGCGGCATGAACTCGGTGGGAATCGCGGGTGCTGCCGGCGTCGGCAGGGCCATTACCCAGTGGGTCAGCCAGGGATATCCGGAAGAGCATCTCTGGCCCGTGGACGTTCGCCGATATTTCGGCTGGCAGCAGAATACCAAATATGTGCACGATCGCGTGGTCGAATCGGTCGGCATCCTGTATGAACATCATTACCCCAATAAACAGCGCAGCACGGCCCGGCCCGTGATTTGTTCACCGCTCCATGACCGGCTGAAAGCGTGCGGCGCGGCATTCAGCATGCTGGCTGGCTGGGAACGGGCCGACTGGTTTGCGCCGGCAGGCGTTGAGCCGGTTCATGTCTATGACTGGCGAAAGCCCAACTGGCTGGCTTACCAGAAAGAGGAGCACATGGCTGTCCGGGATGGCGTGGGGATGTATGATCTTTCCTCCATGGGCAATTACTTGGTACAGGGACCGGATGCGGAATCCTTGTTACAGGATCTGTGTGCCGCCGATATGGCTGTTCCGGTTGGACGCATCGTCTATACCCCCATGCTCAACGAAAAAGGCGGTTTTGAGACGGATGTGACCATTACCCGGTTTGACGAGGATGCGTTCTTTATCGTGACGGCGGCGGGAACCGCGGTCCGGGATTATGACTATATCAAAAGACGCATTCCGGCAAAGGCCCGTGCCACCATCACGGATGTGACCCACGGCTATGCCATGCTGGCGGTGATGGGGCCGCAAGCCCGCAATCTGCTTCAGGGGTTGACGGATGAGGATCTTTCAAATGACGCATTTCCGTTCCGGACTGCCCGTGAAATCGATCTGGGCTATGCCCGGCCCTGGGCTTTCCGGATTTCCTATGTTGGCGAGTTGGGTTGGGAATTATACATCCCGAGTAATTTCGCCACCGGGGTGTTCGATGCCATCATGGTAGAGGGAAAAAAATATGGTTTGAAACTGGTGGGAATGCAGGCCGTCAATTCCCTGCGCATGGAATGCGGTTATAGGCACTGGGAAAATGACATCACGCCCACCGATACCCCTCTTGATGCTGGCCTGGGGTTTGCGGTTAATTTCAACAAGACGCATTTTGTCGGCAAGGAAGCCCTGCAGGCACAAAAAGCCAATGGTCTGACACGGAAAATGGTCCAATTCAGCCTGGACAACCCTGAAATACTTCTATTTCAGAACGAGCCGGTGTTCCGCGATGGCGTGCAGGTCTGCCAGATCACCTCGGGCGCCTACGGGTTTAAGGTGGGCGGAGCGGTCGGGATGGCCTATCTGCAACATTCAGAAGGCATTACTACGGAATGGATCCTCGCCGGCAAATATGAAGTCCTGGTGGAAGGTCAAATGATTCCGGCCAAAGTGCATCTGCGCTCGCCGTATGATCCCAAGGGGCTACGCACCAAAATGTAGGGGCCTCTCTTCTCCCAGGAGTTTCCTGGGGGGAGCATCTGATTCATCATTATAGGCAAGTGAAGGAGGCGTTATATGAATATCATCGTGCTGATCAAACAGGTACCGGACACGGAATCCCTGTTGGAAATTGCCGCTGACGGGGTGAGTATCAAACCCGGCGATGTAAAATGGGTGGTCAATCCTTATGATGAACTGGCCATCGAGGAGGCCTTGCGGATCCGCGAAGCCCAGGGACAGGGCAAGGTGACAGTCGTCAGTGCCGGATCGGAGCGGGTGATCACCGCCCTGCGGACCGCACTGGCCATGGGTGCAGAGGATGCCATTTTGATTCAGGACCCGGCCCTGGAGCGGGCCGACAGTTTTACAGTCGGCAGGGCACTGGCCGGGGCGATCAAGGATATCCCGTTTGATCTCATTCTCGCCGGACAGCGGGCGCTGGATGACGACAATTACCTGGTGCCGGCCGTGTTGGCGGAAACCCTGGGCATTCCCCTCATTCCCATGGTGACCCATCAACAGATTTCAAACCATCGGATCTGCTGCAAACAGACGGTTCAAGGGGGGCGCCTGGTCGTGGAGACGGACCTGCCGGCAGTCATGACAACCCAGCGGGGATTGAACGAACCACGGTATGCATCCATGCCGAATATCATGAAGGCCAAGAAAAAAACCATCGCCATCCGCAGTCTGTCGGATGTTGGCGTTAGCCTGCCCACGGAGTCGCCGGTCAAGATATTGAAGCTGGCTTTCCCTCCCAAGCGCAAATCCGGCCGCATCATTCAGGGAGACTCTGCGGCCGCCAAGGCGGCTCAGTTGGTTCGATTGCTGCGGGAAGAGGCCGGGGTGCCTTTCCATAACCGCGCGAAAGGGGAAAAATCATGACCATGCAATTGCTTGCAATCGTTGAAACAGGAGATGGCCGGTTTCGGAAATCGGCCTTTGAGGTGTTAAGTGAAGGCCGACGCCTGGCAGATGTCGGCGGCGGGGAGTTGACAGCTCTGGTGATTGGGGATCAGATCCGTGATATGGCGGCTGACCTTGCAAACTATGGCGCCGATCGGATTCTGGTCTGCGACGATCCGCGTCTGTCGGCATTTGATTCAGACCTGATGGTTGGTATCGTCGAAGCTGTTCTGTCAGGGGGCGGTCCGTGGCTGGTGCTTATGGGGTCTTCCCCAACAGACAAAGTCCTGGGAACCCGGCTGGCCGCCCGCCACACCGCGGGACTTGCGATGGAATGCCTGTCAATCCAGTGGCAAGTATCCGGTGTTTTGGCACAGCGTTCCATGAATGGCGGAAAGCTTCTGGCGGACATCAAGTTGAACGGGCCGATCCAGATTGCAATCCTCCGGCCGGGAATTGCAGCTGTTTCCCGGAAGACGCGTGCAGTCCAGGTGGAATCGGTGCCTTGCCCCGAAATCACCTCCCGGTTCAAGGTCCTGGAGACTCAATTGACTCAGGCCGGTCAAAAAGACATCACGGAGGCGGATGTGGTGATTTCCGGGGGGCGGGGCATGGGATGCGGAGACTTCAGCCTGCTCGAAACCCTAGCAGATCATATGGGCGGGGCGATCGGCACTTCACGGGCTGTTGTCGACGAGGGCTGGCGACCCCATGAAGAACAGGTGGGTCAGACCGGCAAGGTCGTTTCACCCAAACTTTACATCGCCTGCGGCATCTCCGGCGCAATTCAGCATTTGGCTGGAATGAGCCGCTCCGGTGTGATCGTTGCCATCAATAAGGATCCGGATGCCCCCATTTTCAATTATTCGGATTACGGCATTGTCGGGGATCTGTTCGAGGTGGTTCCTGCTATCATTGCGGAAATTCAAAAACAGGGGCCTGCCTGAGAAGTATCAAACATAAATAAAGGGAGGGAAACATGAAACGATTGATGCGGGCTGGCGGCCAGATGAGTCGCGGGCTTTGTCTGAAAATGTTTACCGACGATGAGCTGGATGATATTCATTCGGCGACACTGGAGGTTCTCGATCGGACCGGAGTGTTTGTTGAGTCCCCGGAGGCCATGGAAATATTTCACGGGGGGGGTGCCAGGGTGGATAAAAACACCAAGGTGGTGCGGATTCCGCCTTACCTGGTGGAGGACGCCATCCGCTCCGCACCGGACAAAGTCTTTCTGGCAGGGCGCAAGCCCGAGCGGGATGTGATACTGGATAGCAATCGGGTGGCGTTTACCAATTTTGGCGAAGGGGTTATGATTGTGGACCCTTATACCGGTGAATTGCGGGAAACGCTCAAGTCGGATGTGGCCACAAGCGCACGGTTGGTGGACTATCTGGATGAAATCGATGTGTACGAGCGGGCCATGGGGGCACATGATGTCTCCCAGGAGACTCAGCCGCTGCACAATGCCGAGGCCTTTCTCACCAATACGACCAAACACTGTTTCCATGGTCCGGGAAATGGCTTTCTGATGCGCGCGGCACTGAAAATCGCCGCAGTCATTGTGGGGGGCATGGATCGGCTGGCTGAAAGGCCGCTGATTTCCTTCAACACCTGCCCGGTCAGTCCCTTGAAGCTGGTAAAGGAATGCTGCGAGATCATCATGGAAGGAGCCCGCTCCGGTGTCATGGTAAATGTTCTGTCCCAGGCCCTTTCGGGCGCGACAGCACCGGTGACCATGGCCGGAACACTTGTCACCCACAATGCCGAAGTGTTGTCCGGCGTTGTTCTGAGTCAGCTGACCCGCAAAGGCGCTGCGGTCATGTATGGCAGCTCCACCTGCCCGATGGATCTGAAAAGGAGCACGGCCTCTGTCGGTTCGCCGGAGTGCGGCATGATCAGTGCGGCCGTCGGTCAAATCGCCCGGTTTTATAGTCTGCCCAGCTGGGCAGCAGGTGGGTAGGGCGACAGCAAGGTGTCTGATGCTCAGGCTGGGCATGAAAAAACACTCACGGGGCTTCTTCCGGCGTTGGCAGGGACCAACCTGATCTATGGCCTCGGTATGTTGGAAATGGGTATGACGTTCAGCTACAGCCAGCTCATTATGGATTGCGATTTTGCCCGGATGATCAAATATGTGATCAACGGGATTCCGGTAAATGATGAAACTTTGGCTGTGGATGTGATCAAGGAGGTAGGGCCCTTCAAGGATTTCCTCGGCCATGAACAGACATTTTTGCATCGAAAGTCCCAATCGCAGCCGATGTTGATCGACCGCAGCCGTCGGGACCGCTGGAAGGCTGCCGGGTCTAAAGATTTGGATCAGCGGGCTACAGAGATGGCTCGCAAAATATTGGAAACCCATCAGCCCGATCCATTATCGGAAGAAACCCTTGCGGAAATCCGGGCAATTGTTGATGAAACTGAAGCCCAACTGGGCATTTCAAAATAATATCAGTATCCGGGTCGCATTCGGTTTCCGTCATTCACTGGGGATCGGAATGGACCCGGAACCTTAAGAAGGAGTGTGATTTATGTCAGATTTTCGTCCGCTGATCGATGCATTGATCGATTGTGATGAAGCCGCCGTTCTGGCCCAGGTTCAACGCCAGCTCGGTCAGGGGCACAAAGCCCTGGATATTTTAAACGATGGGTTGATTGCCGCCATGGATGTGGTGGGAAGTCGCATGGAAAGTGAGGAAATGTTTATCCCTGAAGTCCTCATGGCGGCTAAAATCATGGGAAAGGCAGTTGAAATTCTCAAACCCATGCTGTCAGACGGAGATATCAGCGCCCGGGGCCAGGTTGTCATCGGCACGGTCAAGGGGGATTTGCACGATATCGGAAAAAATTTGGTTGCCATGATGCTGGAGAGCTGCGGCATGGAAGTCCATAACATCGGAATTGATATTGCTCCGGCTGTGTTCGTGGAGAAGGTCCAATCCCTGCAGGCCGATATCCTCTGCCTGTCCGCGCTGTTGTCCACCACGATGCCGATGATGCAGGAAACCATCAAGGCCGTAACAGAGTCGGGCATTCGGAATCAAGTGAAAATTTTGGTGGGCGGTGCGCCGGTCACCCAGCGCTTTGCCGATGAGATCGGGGCCGACGGCTATGCCCCGGACGCCGGATCCGCAGCCAGGCTTGCTAAAACGATGTTGTCCAAATAAAGACCAATTGTAAATCGCCTGTCAGTCATTATATTTCTTTTCAGAAAGACAACCGTGGGGGGTGGATCGATACGGGATCTCGCGGACTCTAAATCCGCGCAGCCGGGTGCGACTCCCGGACTCCCCGCCATATTGTAATAATCGGTGTTAGAAATGATGTCCATGCCTGAGGAGAAAAGCATCGCGAAAGCTGACCGTCCGGAGTGTCAGGTGGCGCGCATCATGGATCAAGCCCGGTCCGGTCACCCCCCGGGCCCGCAGGATATTCTATATCTGTTGAAGATGAGCGACGCGTCTCTCTGGACGCAGATTTTTACAACTGCCCGGGCAATCCGGGAGCAGCATTTCGGCCCCTCAGTTTTTCTATACGGATTTCTCTATTTCAGTACCTATTGCAGAAATTCCTGCCGGTTTTGCCATTACCGGCAGGACAATCCCCACAGCCCGCGCTATCGCAAAACCCAGGCTGACATAATGTCAGCAGCCCGTCGCCTGACAGATTCAGGGGTTCATCTTCTGGATCTGACCATGGGAGAAGATCCAGTTTTTTTTCAACAGGGCTCCGCACTGATTGATCTGGTTAGAGAGATAAAACAAACCATTGGACTGCCGCTGATGGTATCACCCGGCGTGATACCGGACACCTACCTGGATGAGCTTAAAAGTGCCGGAGCGGACTGGTATGCCTGTTATCAGGAAACCCATGACCTTGATCTCTTCCAATGGCTGCGGCCAGATCAGGATTATCAGACCCGCTGGCAGCAGAAAATGACTGCCAGAAAGAGGGGGTGGCTGGTGGAAGAAGGGGTATTGTGCGGGGTGGGTGAATCCAGCGGCGCGTTGGTGCGCTCGATTCAAGCCATGCGGGAGTTGGGTGCCGATCAGGTGCGGGCCATGCAGTTTGTGCCCCAGGCGGGCACACCCATGGAGCACTTGCCGGTTCAGGATCCATGGCGGGAGATCAAACTGATTGCCTTGTTGCGCCTGAGTTTTCCGGACCGCCTGATTCCTGCCTCTCTGGATGTTGCTGGTCTGGCCGGTCTGGAAAGCCGCCTTCAGGCCGGCGCCAATGTTGTTACATCGTTGGTTCCGCCAGGAGAGGGTCTGGCCGGGGTTTCCAACTCCAAGCTGGATATTGACAGCGACCGCCGGTCACCCGCAGCGGTCATTCCGGTTCTGAGAAGTCTCGGGCTTGTTCCTGCCGAAAATGGAGATTTGGAAAGATGGATGCTGAAACGACGATCCTCGTGCTGACCAACTCCAAGAAAACAATCTATGTCGGCAAGTCCGGTAGTTTAAAATATGATATGCAGTCAAAATTATCGTTCAGAATAGAATAATGGCTAAAATGGAGCAAATTATGGCAGCCGATACTTACCACTCCTTAAATCCCGTGCCCTTCAAAATCAGCGCAGTGCGGTTGCTTAAGGTTCTGTGTATCAAAACAGCCGATGATCCCTGCACAGGCAGACTGCTTGAACTGGCGGGCATGGCTCAGGAAATCGCCCGTCCAAAAGCCCTTTACAGACTGTGCCGTCTGGAAAAGACAACTGCCGATGCCGTGATTGTGGAAGGCGTAACCCTATCCAGCCGAGTGCTTCGGGTGAATCTGGAGCCGGTTCGTCGGGTGTTTGTGGGGCTTTCCACCTGCGGCAGGGAAATGCTTCAACTGATGAATTTCGCAAACGATATGCTTGAAAGATACTGGGTCGATGCGATAATGGAGATGGCCTTAATGGCTGCGGATCAGGCACTGGATGCCCATATTCAGCAGACCTACCGACCCGGTCCCCTCTCGTCCATGTGTCCCGGATCCATCGAAGACTGGCCGATCACGGAGCAGAAACCTTTATTTGATATCATGGGTAGTCACGCTGGCAATGCAGGTATTACGCTTTCAACCAGCATGCTGATGGAACCGATAAAAAGTCTTTCACGGATCATCTTCCCCAGCGAGAGTCGGTTCCAGAGCTGCCAGCTCTGCCCGATGGATCGCTGCCCTTCACGCAAAGCGACGTATAACCCCGAATTGTTGGCAACCCGATTCTCAAAATGCTCTGAAAATAATGACAAAAACACCTGCTGCCCATGATCCGTTAATTTACTAATGATCGCCTTAGTTAATAAAGGATGCTGATGAATCCGGGCGATGTGAAAATACGACCGGCACAAGTGGCGGATGCATCGGCCATCGTAGCGTGTGTGGCCGATGCCTATCACCACTATATCAATCGGATCGGAAAACCGCCCGCTCCGATGCTGGACGACTACCGGGAAGTAGTTCGATGTCACCGCGTGCTCCTCCTGACCGATCTTAGGCAAATCGTCGGAGTCCTCGTGCTCATTCGCAAAACCGAGAGCCTCTTGTTGGACAATGTGGCGGTTCGTCCTTCATGTCAGGGCAGAGGACTGGGACGGAAGCTGATGGCGCTTGCTGAAGCAGAGGCTCGACGGTTGGGTTTGAACGCCATCGAACTTTACACCAACGAGCATATGACCGAAAACATTGAATTTTACAAAAGTCTCGGTTACATGGAAACAGGACGAAAAACCGAGAAGGGATACCGGCGAGTTTACATGCGCAAGGAATTAGAAGTGAACATACTTTAACAAAAAATTGTCATCGCAATCAAAATCTTTTTTCTCGAAGGGTATTGTGCTTACTAAGGCGATCAAAAGAGAGTATCCGTCAAGTCGTCAATGAACCCGAATTTTGGTCGATTTCACGATGCTCGGGCTTACTAAATGTCGATTCAATTATGATCTCCTTAGTTTTTTGGCTTTCTGGGATCAGCTCAGCAGGCCTTTACGGAAGGCTTTCAAGTAGCGCATGCTGTAATCATCCCTTCCGATCAGATTTTCGGCTGCCAGGATGCTGGCCATCATTTTTCGATCCATCGGGTTCATGATGGCACCATCCAGCCCCCTGGTTATAGCCATCGCCATAAAAGTGTGATTCAGCAGTTTTCTTTCGGGCAATCCATAAGAGATATTCGAAAGGCCGCACATGGTATGAACACCTTTAAATCGGGTGACGATGGCCTCAATGGCCTCCAGAAAAGCCAGCCCAAAGAGTCGGTTAGTTGAAACCGGCTGAACCAGAGGGTCCACATAGATATTGTCCAGCGGAATGTTGTGTTTCACTAGACCCGTAATCAACTTATCGGCAATGGCTAACCGTTGGTCTGTTGTTTCCGGCATGCCGCCATCGCTCATGCACAGGGCTACCACTTTTCGGTCGCTGTCAGCCACGGTGGGCAACACGCGGTCATACCGCTCTTTCTCCAAAGATATGGAATTAATCATAGGGACACCCTTGTGCACCCGAATCGCCGCTTCGAGTGCCGCCGGGTCCGGGCTGTCGATGCAGCAGGGCACGTCCACGGCCGACTGGACCACTGTTACCAGCCATGGCAGGTATTCGTGCTCTTTCCCGCAAAAGACGCCGGCATTCACATCCAAGTAGCCGGCTCCGGCAGCCACCTGCTCCTGGGCCACCTTTTGAATGCCCGCAGCATCCTGTGTCGTAATCATCTGAGCGATGGTTTTTCGACTGGCATTGATCAGTTCACCAACTATCAGCATGGGATCTCCTTTTAAGCGCCCGACAAGAGGGCTCTGTTGTTGCTCATACGAGAGAATCATTGAATCGGACGATCTCTCCACCGGTGTTACAGTATCGTATTGTTACATCTGATATATCAGATATATTAATTCAGCGGGTGTGTCAAGCGCTTTTTATGGAGAGAATCCGGTGGCCTTAACTTTTTTTGCGTTCCTGCGTGAATTGCGGACAGAATCTAGCAGATAAAACAATCTGCTTGACCATTGCGTGAAACACATATAAAAATTCGCTTTCATGCTGCCGCTGATGGCCAACCATGGAATCAGGGAAATGGCAGCGCTTTATCTATCATGAATCACCCGTGTAGACGCCCGTTTCAGCCCTTGATCCTCAGGAGATATACGGCGTCGCTTGGGATTGGAATCGGATGGAGAGAAACGGATCGTATATTCATTTGAAAGGAAAACCATGCTGAACCCCAGCTCTCTGAGCGAGCAGGTCTATGAATATCTGAAAAATCAGATGATTGCCGGCCAATTGACTCCTGGTACAAATATCAATATTGACCGGTTAAGCCGGGAACTGGGGGTCAGCAAGACGCCCTTGCGGGAAGCCTTCATCCGCCTGGAATCCGAGAGGTTTATCGTCATGGTTCCCCATCGGGGAGTGATGGTCCGGCAGGTCACTCATCAGGAAATTAAAGATCTATATCAGATCATCGGAGCACTCGAGGCAGCCGTATTGCAGGAAATCTTTCCATTATTGAACCGGGGCCACATTGATCAGATGAAAGCATCCAATTCGGCTCAGTTACAGGCGCTTGAAAAAGACGAATTCGGCCGGTATTACCAGCTCAATCTGGATTTTCATGATATTTTTTTGGGATTAACTGCAAATCTCACCCTGCGCCAGATGGTGGCACCGATAAAGCAGCGCCTGTACGATTTTCCCCGTCAGCAATACTGGAAGGAATGGGAAAAGGTGAATATGGACGAGCATCGCCGGTTTATTCAGTGTGTCAAAAGAGGCGATGCTCCCGGTGCCATTGAGATCTGGAAGAACGAACACTGGGGCTGGAGCAAGCACGAACCCTATTTCATCAAGTTCTACGGGTTTGAAAAATCAGATTGATTCTGTGAGCAATTGGCAGGGACATCTTACTTATTTTTATAAAATAAACACCGGATGAACCGGTGTTTATCAAATAGCTGTAAACAGGACTGGATCACGATGAATTATGGGGAGATGGAAATTCGACCGGCACGCTTAGCAGACGCACCTGCAATAGCGGAATGTGTGGATGCTGCCTTCCGCCACTACATCGATCGGATCGGAAAGCCGCCCGGGCCGATGATGGACGACTACAAGGAAGTGGTTCTGCAGCACCGTGTGCTCCTTATGATCGATCAAACGAATATCGTCGGAGTTCTTGTGCTCATCCGGGAAGCCGCGAGTCTCTTGTTAGACAATGTTGCAGTACATCCTGCCTATCAAGGAAGAGGGTTGGGACGGCAATTGATCGCGCTTGCCGAAGATGAGACCCGACGTATGGGACTGAGTGCAATCACGCTTTACACAAATGCGTGTATGACCGAGAATATCAGCCTTTACAAGAGCCTCGACTATATGGAAACAGAAAGAAAGACAGAAAAAGGGTACCAGCGCGTCTACATGCGCAAGGAATTGCCGGTAAAGAGCCAGTGGAACGGCAAATAGATGCATTCGTAGTTTGACGCTGCATCTATTATTTTAAAGCACGAGTTCTGATGCGTCTGTGATGCGTTTGCGCAATTCCAAAAACCGTAAATCCATCGGGTCCCTGGGCCTATCCAGATCGACGGGATAAACGGTATGCATTCGGCCCGGGAGTTTTCCCTGAAGGGTGATAATCCGGTCACCTAAAAAAATCGCCTCGTCGATATTATTGGTTACGAAGATGACGGTTCGTTTATCGGCCTGCCAGATGCGTTCGGTTTCTTTTTCCATGAACAGCCGGGTCTGAGCGTCGAGCTGTCCAAAGGGTTCGTCCAGAAGCATCAACTCCGGATTATTGGCATAGGCCCGCGCAATCCCCACGCGTTGTTTCATCCCGCCGCTCAACTGATGGGGGTAATGGTTTTCAAATGCCTCCAACCCTACCATTTTGATATAATGCCGGGCGATCTCCCGCCGTTCCTTTTTTGAAACACCTCTGAGTTTTGGACCCATTTCGATATTGCCCAAAACCGTCCGCCAGGCAAAAAGCATATATCCTTGAAAAACAAGGCCGCGGTCGGGGCCTGCACCCTGTATTTCTTTTCCATCTAAAAAAATGTGTCCATCGGTGGGAATTTCCAAGCCGGCGATGATTCTGAGCAGTGTGGTTTTTCCGCATTGGCCAGGACCCAGCACCACGACGAATTCGTTTCTCTTGACCTCAAGGCTAATATCGTCAAGAACATGAATCCGTTGAGTTCCCTTTTGGATGAAGACTTTGCTTACACTTTGGCAAACAATTTTTGATTGCATATCCTCTTTCACGGTGTATTCCCTTCATTAAACATAACATGTATTGATGGAATCTATCCGCTGACAGCGGTTAAACATCACTAATCTCTCGTTTCCAGGGGCAGAGCCATTTTTCCAGTTGGACAAGCGCAATGGAGGTTGCAAGCGCCACAATGGCGATAATGACCATTCCACCGATCACCAAGTCAGGCTGAGATAATCTCATGCCCTGGATGATTATCCAGCCCATTCCGGAACGTGAACTGACCAGCTCTGCAGCAAGCACACAGGTCCAGGCAGAACTGAGAGAAATCTGGAGACCCGCAAAAATAGCCGGAAAAGAAGCGGGAAAACACACCTGAATGATCTCATCCCGTCGGTTTCCCCCCAAAACACGAATCACATCGTACAGCTCGGGATCAATGAGGCGGACGCCGTTGTAAGCATTTAACAGACAGGGTACAAAGGTGCCGATAAAAATGATGAAGATCTTGGAGGGCTCACCAATACCGAACCAAAGAATTGCGATCGAAACCCATGCAATGGGTGGCATGGGTTTGAAAATATCGAATACTGGTTTGACGATGGCGTCAACATGGCGGTTGAGTGCCATGAACAACCCTAACGGAATGGCAAAAACGGATGCCAAGATGAATCCGTAAAGGACACGTTCGGTGCTTGCCCAGATATGGCCAAAGAGTGTAAGGCCGGCAAGCTTTGTGCCGGTCAATTGATAAAGCTTTACAACCACCTGCCATGGCGTTGCCAGCCCCTTCCCCAGAATGACTGAATTGGCGGCCTGATGCCAGATACAAAAAAAAGCGATTAAGGATACGCCGTAGAGAAAGTATTCGTTGGTCAACACACGCCGAATGGTCAGCGGTTTTTTTTGTTTGAAGTTTTGAACGATTTCATTAGCCACTGTACTGGTAGTGTTCATGAAGTTATCTCCTTATGCCTGCCAAAAGCCTTCTTTCAATATATTCGATGATGATACCGATGGCCGCACCGGCAACGCCAATGGATGCCATTCCCAAAACAACCATGTCGGGCAAAGCCAATCGTCGACCCATGGTGATCAGAAAACCCAGTCCGCGGTCTGCAGCCAGCAGCTCAGCGCCTACAAGGCTGACCCAGCAATAGGCCAATGCGATCTGTAATGCGCCAAATACCATGGGAAGGGCAGATGGCACACAGACCTGACGAAAAATCTGCCAGTCAGTAGCGCCATAGGTACGAGCCATCTGAATAAGAGTCGGGTTGGTCATCCGCACGCCGACATACGCGTTGATCACACAGGGTACAATCCCTGCAATCCAGATGATGAAGACTTTTCCCGCCAGTTCGATTCCAAACCAGAAAATGGTCAGGGGAATCCAGGCGATGGGCGGGATCGGACGAATCATTTCAAAAATCGGGCGGGCCAAGCCTCGGACCACGGTAAACCATCCCATCAACAGACCCAGCGGCAGCCCCGTGGCCAAGGCTAGCAGATAGGCAATCCCTGCCTCCTGAATACTGACCCAGGCATGCTGAGCTAGCGTTGCACCATCGGGCTGGGGATCGGTGAGTTTGACAATAAAGAGCTGGATGACTTCGGAAGGAGCGGCAAGCATGGTTCTGGGCACGATTCCTGCCTGAACGATGAATTCCCAGATTCCAAAAAAAGTCACAATGCTCACCACGGGAAGGATTTTCAAAATAATAGGTGTCGTTACTTTGACCTGCGCATATGCTTTCATTGCACTCATCCGGGCCTCCCTTATTCTTTGTTCATACTTTGCGTTTCAGATCACCTTTGGTGCCGATGTGTCATAACTTGATTGATATATTCCACAACAGCCAAACTCTGACGTTACCACCATTGAATCAGTTTCGTGACGGCTCTGCGAATTTCCACAAATTTTGGATCTAACAGATCTCTCGGACGGGGCAGATCTACTACGATTTCGGCCTTGATGCCGGTCGGTTTGTTGCTAAGGATCAGAATCCGCTCGGCCACGTAAACCGCTTCTTCGATATTGTGGGTAACAAAAATCACTGTGCTGTTGAGCGTTTTCCAAAGCTTTACGAGTTCATCTTCCAGGTAAAATCGCAGCTTCACGTCCAGCTGACCATAGGGCTCATCCATCAGCATCAAATCGGGATTAACCGCAAATGCCCGAGCCACGGAGATTCTCTGCACCATGCTCGCCGACACCTGATTCGGATAGAGATCTGCGGTGTCTTTCAATCCCACAAGGTTCAGCATGTAATCGAGACGTTCGTTGAGCTTCTCTTTGGGAAAATTTTTGACCTCCATCCCGTACGCCACATTCTGACGAACTGTCCGCCAGGGCATGCAAGTAGGCTCCTGAAATACAAAGGAAATATTGTGTTTGTTTGGATTGGCCACCTCACCATCAATAAAAATATCGCCTTCACTGGTGGGAGTTAATTTGGACAGACAATTGAGAAAAGTGGTCTTGCCACATCCTGTCGGTCCCACAATTGCCAGGAATTCTCCACGGGCGACACTGAAATTGATTTTATCAAGAACCACCAAGTCCCCAAATCTCTTGGTCAGGTTTTTAACTTCAATTTTAACTTCTCTCTTGGCGTTATTTTCCACATCCCTTCCTTTCCATGTCACGTTTGTCTGGCTGCGGTATCCTGAGATTTCGCAGGATTAGGTCTGTTCATCAACTGCACGCCTTGTTTCCGGGGATAGTACCCAGGAGATATTTTATTGGACCAGGAGCAATGAACAGGTCGCATGGTGAATCACATAATCACTGACGGTTCCAAACAGACAATCCGTAAATGATCCCCGCCGGGTGCGGCCCATCACGATCAAATCCGACCCCCAATGCCGGGACGTTTCAATGATCCGTTTTCCAATATGACCATGCTCAATCCTACATTGAGCCTCAATACCTTCTTTTCTGGCCTGTAAGCACAAAGATTCCATCCATGCCTGCTGGTGTTCAATGACGTCCTGTTGCTTGACGCTGAGAGCCCTTTCGATTCGGCTGATTTCGGCCTGTGATACCGTCATGGCCTTTTGCTCGGCAAACGTTTCTGTCTCCATACAGTGATACAACAGGAGTGACGCTTTTTGCATCCTGGTAATTTCAAGGGCGTTTTCGAAGACGAAAGATTTACCACCGGTACTCTGGATGGCAGCCAGAATTTTGTGATACGCCATATCAACCTCCTTTTTAGGTGTCGACAGTATGTCAAATCAAAGATGTTGATTCAATCGCAGGGATCTGCTTTTTATGATGTCTCCGTGTATATCCGCTTCAGATAATATCCTATGATGATAGACTTTATAGAGAACAGGGTTCAAAAATTCAGAAAGGCACGCGCAACGCTTTGTCAATGAACAACTCGGGATTGTCATTTAGTAGCTGCTCGCAATCAACATAACGGGTTGATAAAAAGCAAATCCAATACCCAAGAGGCACCCAATGTTTTATGGCATCATCAGATATATGATATATCAGATATTATTTTATTGTCAATTTAATTTTGATGAATTCGCAATAAATAAAAAAGAAGATGGCAAGGTAGCGTTACACCGTTAGTGAAAGATTAAGGCGGTAGAAATCATTTGAAATAATGGCCAAATAGGATGTGCGTGGTTTAAACACACTCACAATACAATATGAGGGTTCAAAATAACAAGTGTGATTGTGGGTTGACTCAGAAACAAATGCCTGCAGGAAAGATCCTGCAGGCATTTGCCATCTGCATCCGCTTTCAACGAACTGAGCGCTTTTATCAATAAATATAATATTGAATCTGGGAGTGAATTCCCGTATGAATCATAACCGATTATTTGTAGCTTGGAATGGGTGTTTTGACCTGTTTCAGGAATTTATCGGTGACATAACCGCTGGTACTCACTTTTTGAAGTTCTCCAGGTTTCAATTTGCCCATACTGGCAAAGAACTCGGCCAGCATTCCCTGCCATACCGCCGCTTGACTTGGACCTTTGGAGCCATCGAACAATTTCAGCTGTTCTTCAAGATTGTACACAGGGTGAGCCATAAGATCTGTTTTGGCCATTTGGGCGCTTAATTCCAGTCCACAATAGTCTTTCAGAAATTCCTGATACAGTTTCACCATTTCAGGTGAGGTGCCTTCTTTCTGAAGCATATTGACTCCTCTGAGGTACATTCTGAGGAATTTGGCGACCACTTCCGGGTTTTTATCGCTGAATTCCTTGTCACCGATCAAGACGAGGCCAAGGAAGGCGTTGCATTTATCGATGTCAGAGACAGCCTTCCAGCCTTTTTCTTCTGCTGTATAGCTGAAAGGAGCCCACAGGCAGGCAAAATCGCCGATTCCGGATTCAAAAGCTGAAATGATGGAGGATTGATCCATGTTTTTAATGACAACGTCGGTATCTTTCAGTCCCAGAGCCTGAAGCCACAGGCTCATGGCATAATGGACCGAGGAAACTGTTGTGACAAGAAAGGTTTTTCCTTTGACAGTTTCGGCATTACCAAAGACTTTGGGAAATTTGGGATTGACCCCCTGGAACTTCAGAACAGGGTTATCCGCTCTTGCAAAGACCACATTGGCAGATGATTCATTGTTTCCGATGCCGATCATGTAAGAATCGTAACGGGCAGTCCCATACACCATCGGTACGCCGCCGATTCCACCAAGCACCCAGCTTTTGGCCGGGAGTGCTTCCAGTTCAGCCATGCCGGAATCGAAATACAGCATCTCAAGATCTAGGCCCTCGGCTTTGTCCCAGCCCATTTTCTTGGCATACCAGGGAGCAAACGTTTCATGGGATGGCATCCAGCAGGTTTTCAGTTTGAAGAGGTCTGCTGCAGAAACTGGCCCTGATGCAAAGACCGTCATCATGATCAGCGCGATAAGAATGACCAATTTTTTCATAGATAATTTCTCCTTATTTTAGTTTGGTGACTTTTCTGGGGTAGATAACCGAGTCCGACAGAAACTTATGATCGTTACAGTAGGCTGTCTTTTGTCCTCCTTTCTATGTGGGTTTAAAGCGAGCACTTTGGATGAACGGATATGCGCGGATTCAGATCGTTTTGCTTGTAAAACCGATTTCAGAAATCCAAGTATTCATAGGTTAAGCTATTATAAAAAAGTTTTTCTTCAAAAAATCTACGAATATCCTTTGCAAATCATTTGTATCTGATATATCATACATCATATCTTTGTCAATCCCAATTTTTGATGAACTCGAAAAAAAATGAACTTTCAATTAATTAGTTCGTCTTGAAAAATAGGTATTTTGAAAAGTTTATTGTTGTTATGTTCTTTGACAACTGAAGATAATAGTGGATGAGGAGGTATTTCAGCGGCGATTTCCCCTATGCGGCCCTTTCATTTCCCTTGCTTCCTGCTTTTCTTCCCTTTGTATGTGGAGGTGGACGATCTTTTTCGTATTCCAGGCCAAGGTTGCCCATACAACATTGGCGGTATCCCAAACGGCACCTTTGTATCGGCATCGATTCATCCGGTGATCAGTCTTGAGGTGGCCAATGATCGGTTCTATCTTGATCCGTTGTTTCAAGGCTTTTTTGAACCAGGGTTCCTCACTGTCCGGATGAGGCGTTTTCCCCTTCTTTGGAATGGCGGTTCGCTTGACACCCCATCTCCTGCTTTTTGAGGGATTGATCGAACCCTCGATCTCCGGTGACTCCTCGGGGAGGCTCTCCTATGTTCGTCTTGATTCCGGTGATTACCTGTCCCAAAGTCTTCACATCAGCGATGTTGTGCTGATATTCCACATGAGAAAGGATCAGGCCATCGTCATTTTTCGCCAGGGCAACGATGGCGCCGAACTCACAGTCGGGATGACTCTTTCCCTTCTTGATGACAGCGACATCCAACTCATGCAGAGAATTGATCCGGTGCTTGGGAACTTGGCCGGAAAGAACTTGTCTTGTTTGATCGATGATTCTCTTCCCGAGCGAGACCAGACGATTAAGCTTTCGTCCGGCTTCCGTAAATCCTCGACTGTGCGCTATGCCGGCGGCTTGATCGATCACATGGCGGGTCATCTCTTTGAGTTCTTTGATCGCCTCTTTCCGGTCTTCTGGGTCTCACATATCGACGGCCTGCTCATCGGAACAATTATACCGATGTTTCAGCAGATGGATACCGACCATCATGCGAATGGGTTTCCCCTGACGGCCCAGAGGGCTGTAGTAGGCGCTTAACGCATCGTGGAGGACATCCCAGTCGATCAGGCGGCCAGCGCGAAGCAGTTCATGCTCCGGATTTAAGACATCTGAAAAAAGAGTCTCGAACATAAGAAGTCGCCTTTCTGGAATATGCACTTTCATATCAATGGCTTATACAACTTTTTCCAGGCAATAACAACCATAAACCCACAATATATTTCAGTTTTCAAAGAGCAGTATCAATACCCACGCGGGTTTCGGCCTGCATTTTTCAGAGCGAACTATCATTTTGTTTGATACAGCGTCGCACAACGGTGAAATACATATTGTTATGAGGCATCAATTTTCATGAAAGAGGGTTACGTGTTCAAATCCGCCAGCGTTTAACTGGTTTAGTAAATTTTAATTATCCCGAATTTCTCTGACTTGCCATTTCACTTTGATAAAAAATCAGTTGACAAAAGCTGATGTCTGATGTATCAGACATCAGCAGATATTGCTTTTTTCAAAATACAAGGCAATAGTCGAAAGATTTTGAGATTTTTACCGGAGGTTTACCACGTTGTGTTCCGGATGAAAAACGATAGGGTCGGGCCTGCACTGGTAACAGGCAGCAGCTGACAGAAAGGAGACCGTTATGGACAACAAAACAAACTGGCTGGATTATGATGTCGACGAGATGGTGCGCGGGGACCGGGATTATTTGTGGCACCACATCAAGCCCCATAAAGTGTTTCAGACCGCCGAGCAGATGATCATCGTCGAAGGCAAGGGGCTGCGGGTCAAGGATATCCGGGGCCGGGAATATCTGGACGCCACCTCCGGCGGCGTGTGGAGCGTCATGGTGGGACACGGCAGGGAGAGCATCGCTGCCGCCATTTATGAGCAGCTCAAAACCCTTGGCTATTATGCGGGAACCGTGGGCAACATTCCCAGTATCAAATTCGCGGCCAAACTGATCGAACTTCTGCCCCGCCTGGGCAAAGTCTTTTTCTCCAACAGCGGCTCCGAGGCCAACGAAAAAGCCTTTAAGGTTGTCCGCCAGCTCTCCCACATCGATCCGGATCGGAAAGGAAAATACAAGGTCCTTTTCCGGGCCCGGGATTACCATGGCACCACCATCGGCGCACTGAGCGCAACCGGTCAGCTGGAGCGCAAACAGGATTTCGGGCCCTTTGCCGAAGGATTTGCCGAGTTCCCGCACATGCTCTGTTACCGCTGCCCCTTTGGAAAGTCCTACCCGGGCTGCGACATCGACTGCGCCCGCAGTCTGGAAGATGTAATTTTAAAGGAAGGACCGGATACGGTGGGCGGATGCATCGTCGAGCCCATTGTTGCCGGCGGCGGCATTATGGTTCCGGTACAGGAATACTATCCGATCCTTCAGGCCATCTGCCGCAAATACGGCGTCTATCTGATCATGGATGAAGTCGTATGCGGGTTCGGCCGAACCGGAAAATTCTGGGGCCACGATCAATTTGATGTGGACCCGGACATTATCACCATGGCCAAGGGACTGGCCAGCTCGTATATGCCCCTGTCCGCCACCGTGTTCCGCCAGGATATTTTTGATAAATTTCTCTGCGATCCCGGCAAGCCTTCCGAGCGGATGAACTATTTCCGGGATATCAGCACTTACGGCGGGTGCACCGGCGCCATGACCGCAGCGCTTGAAAGCACCCGGATCATCGAAGAAGAACACCTGGTGGAAAACAGCCGGGTGGTCGGCGCCTATCTTCTTGAGGGCCTGCAGTCCCTGAGCGATATGCCGCTGGTCGGCGATGTCCGGGGCATGGGACTTTTCTGCGGGATGGAATTTGTGAAGGACAAAAAGACCAAGGAATCCATCACGGAAGGGGAAATGGGCCGCCTCATGGGGCTTGTGGCCGCCGAAGGTGTGCTGGTGGGCCGGACCAACAGCTCACTTCCCGGCAACAATACCATCATGAACTTTGCGCCGGCCCTGGTTGCCACCAAAGCCGAGATGGATGAGATCGTAACCGCCGTCAAACGCGCCATCGAAAAGTTCTGAAGAACCCAAGAAATATGAAACTAAATAACGCAGGCCAATGCGTTCGGACTTTCACCATAACGAATTCACAAAAAGGAAACCCGCGATGAAAATGACGACAGAGGAAGCATTTGTAAAAGTCCTGCAGATGCATGGCATCGAGCATGCATTCGGCATTATCGGCTCAGCCTTCATGCCGATTTCAGATCTTTTCCCGAGCGCCGGCATCACCTTCTGGGATGCGGCCCATGAGTGCAACGGCGGGATGATGGCCGACGGCTACACCCGCGCTTCCGGCAAGATGTCGATGTGCATTGCCCAGAACGGCCCCGGCATCACCAACTTGGTCACCCCGATCAAAACCGCCTACTGGAACCACACGCCGCTTCTGCTGGTCACTCCCCAGGCAGCAAATAAAACCATCGGCCAGGGCGGATTTCAGGAAATCCCCCAGATGTCGTTATTTGAGGACATTGTCTGCTACCAGGAGGAGGTTCGGGACCCCTCCCGGGTCGCCGAGGTGCTCAACCGGGTTATCGAGAAGGCGCTCCGGGGTTCAGCTCCCGCCCAGATCAACATTCCCCGCGATATGTGGACCCAGGTCATCGATATCGCCCTGCCGCAGATTGTCTGCTTTGAAAGACCTGCCGGCGGCGCCAATGCCATAGCCGAAGCCGCGAAACTGCTCTCCGCCGCCAGGTTCCCGGTGATCCTGAATGGTGCAGGCGTGGTCCTCGGCAAGGCGATCGATGCCGCAAAAGCCCTTGCCGAGCGGCTCAGCGCACCGGTCTGCTGCAACTACCAGCACAACGACGCTTTTCCCGGATCGCACCCGCTGTTTGCCGGCCCCCTGGGCTATAACGGTTCAAAGGCCGCCATGGAGCTGATCGCAAAGGCCGACGTGGTTCTGGCCCTGGGCACCCGCCTGAATCCGTTTTCCACCCTTCCGGGCTACGGCATCGACTACTGGCCCAAGGCGGCGAAACTGATCCAGGTGGACATCAATGCCGACCGCATCGGTCTTACCAAGGCGGTGACTGTAGGGATTCAGGGCGATGCCGCCAGCGTGGCCGAGCGCATTTTCGCCGCCCTGACAGCCGATGCCGGGGATCACGGCCGCAAGGAGCGTGAGGCCCTCATCAAAAAAACCAAGTCCGATTGGTTGCAGCAGCTGTCGGCCATGGACCACGAAGACGACGACGACGGCACCACCTGGAACCAGCGCGCCCGGGCGAATGACCCGCAGCGGATGTCGGCACGGATGGCCTGGCGCGCCATCCAGAAGGCCCTGCCGAAAGAGGCGATCATCTCATCTGACATCGGCAACAACTGCGCGATCGGCAATGCCTACCCGAGCTTCGAAGCGGGGCGCAAGTATCTGGCTCCGGGTCTGTTCGGCCCCTGCGGCTACGGCTTTCCGGCCATCATCGGGGCCAAAATCGCCTGCCCGAAGACTCCGGTGGTCGGCTTTGCGGGCGATGGCGCCTTTGGAATCTCCATGAACGAGATGACCGCCTGTGGACGCGAGAACTGGCCGGCGATCACCATGGTGATTTTCCGTAATTACCAGTGGGGGGCGGAAAAACGTAACTCCACCCTCTGGTATAACGACAACTTTGTCGGCACCGAGCTGGATCGCGACGTCAATTACGCGAAAATCGCCCAGGCCTGCGGTGTGAACGGGGTACAGGCCACCACCATGGAGGGGCTGACCGGGGCGCTTGCCAAGGCGATTGATGATCAGATGCAGCACAATCAGACCACTTTTATCGAGGTGATCCTGAACCAGGAACTGGGCGAGCCTTTCCGCCGGGATGCGATGAAAAAACCGGTGCGGGTCGCCGGCATCAATAAAGCGGACATGTGCCCGCAGCAGGCAATTTAAGGCGCCATCGAAAAGTTCTGAAGATCCGGGTCAGGGAGTTAATAACGAAAGTCAATGGGTTTGAGCTTTCACCAGGATACATATGAAAACAATCTACGGAAAAAGGAAAATAATACCATGATAGTTGGAATTATGAAGGAAATAAAGACAGAGGAAAATCGGGTGTGCATGACGCCTGCCGGCGTCGAAGTCATGATCGCCAACGGGCATACCCTGTTGGTGGAAAAATCAGCCGGCATCGGCAGCGGGTTTGATGATGCCGCCTACGCCAAGGCTGGCGCGGAGATCGTCAATGCGCCTGCGGAAATTTTTAAAAGAGCAGACATGGTCATGCACGTCAAGGAACCGCTGCCTGCCGAATACGATCTGATCCGTGAAAACCAGATCATTTTCACCTATCTTCATCTGGCTGCCGACGAACGCCAGACTCAGGCGCTCATTAAAAGCAAGGCCGTCTGTATCGCTTATGAAACCATTCAGAAGCCGGACGGGTCCCTGCCGCTGCTGACCCCCATGAGTGAAGTGGCCGGCAGAATGGCGATCCAGGAAGGGGCCAAGTATCTGGAAGTGGCCCAGGGGGGTCGTGGGGTGCTGCTGGGCGGCGTGCCGGGCGTGGATCCCGCAAATGTGGTCGTGATCGGCGGCGGCATCGTCGGCATCAATGCCGCCAAGATGGCCTGCGGCCTGGGCGCCAAAGTGTATATTCTGGATATGAATCTGGACCGGCTGCGGTATTTGAGCGATGTGATGCCGGCCAATTGCTTTAACCTGTATTCGAGCCCTGCCACGGTTCGCGAACTCGTTAAACAGGCGCATGTGGTCGTCGGAGCGGTATTGATTCCCGGTACCAAGGCTCCCAAACTGGTTACCCGGGAGATGCTAAAAACCATGAAGCCGGGAGCGGTAATGGTGGATGTGGCCATTGATCAAGGCGGCTGTTTTGAAACCTCCAAGGCCACCACCCATGGCAACCCCATCTACACGGTGGAAAACGTGGTGCATTACTGCGTGGCCAACATGCCGGGCGCCGTGCCGCGAACCTCGACACTGGCCCTGACCAACGCCACCCTGCCTTATGCGGTGAAGATCGCCAACAAGGGGTGGAAGAAGGCCATGCAGGACAACCCTGATATCAGACTCGGGGCCAACGTGGTTCAGGGGCAGATTACCTATCAGGGAGTGGCCGATGCCTTTAACCTGACCTATGTCCCGATCGATACGCTGCTGTAAATCGAAATCCGAAAACCCCCGGGCCACTGGATGAATCTGTCCGACAGCTTTTTCCCTGGCCTGGCAGATCGCCAGAGTGATCCCATGCATTCAAAATTGGTGTGCTGATGGGTTGAAGTGTGATATATCAACACCTGTAAAATGCCTTCCTGGATCATCTTGTTCTGAAATATTCACAAAATGAATAAGAAATGGTTACGGGCGCCATAATTAATTGGACAATCGCAACAACGAAGGGGATATTCATGGAGGGCTTCAACCAAACCAGAGAAAGCATTTTGGATATTCGCTCCCTGCGGCAGCAGGTGTACGAATATCTGCGGGGAAAAATTCAGGCTGGCAGTCTTGTTCCGGGCTCCTTTATCAACCTGAATGATATCAGTGAGCAATTGGGAATCAGCAAAACCCCGCTCCGGGATGCCATTATACAGATGGAATGCGAGGGTTTTGTGACCATCCTGCCGCGCCGGGGCGTGCTGATCAATCGCCTTTCGCTGGAGGAGATTCGAAATATTCTTGAAATCGTCGGCGCTCTGGAAAGCGCCGTGGTGAGATCGGTCTCCGATCGTCTCACGCCCGACCAGCTGGACCGGATGAAGCAGCTTAACCAGGACATGCGGGTCTGTATTCAGCAGAGTCCTTCCGGCACTTTCGATACCCAATATTATCAGCTTAATATTGCGTTTCACAATGTATTCCTTGATCTTTCAACCAACACCGCTCTCAAACAGCTGCTCATGATCATGAAGCAGCGGCTATACGATTTTACCCGCCTGGCTTATATCAAGGAATGGGAATTGATCAACTGTGACGAGCATGATCGTTTTATCCAGTTTCTCCGCGAGGGGCAGAAGGATGATGCTGCCCGCCTCTGGCGGGACAATCACTGGGGGTTTGAGATCCATGAAAAATGGATACGAGAATACTATGCCCAGGGAGACCGCAAGATACAGAACGATCTGGATCTTTTAAAGTAAGAACTTCAGGGGAGAAGTGGGTGAAAACGATTCTTGTTGTCAATACCGGAAGTTCTTCAGTCAAATTTACGCTGTTCCTTGCCGCGGATTTACGCGTTGCGGCATCGGGTCTGATGGAAAGAATCGGACTGGAGGGCACGCGGCTGGTTTACCGTCGTCCCGGGCTTGAAACGGTTAACAAGCTCCTTGCAATCCCGGATATCGGCAATGCCATTGCGCAGATATTGCCGCTGCTGACCGATTCCCAGGCGGGCGTTATCGGCTCAAAAGAAGATATCCGGGCCATCGGGCATCGGGTCGTCCATGGCGGGGAGTTCATCAGCCGGCCGGCCCTGATTGATGACCGGATCAAGCAGATCATTCAGATCTGTTTTGACCTGGCGCCGTTGCACAATCCACCGAATCTGGAAGGCATCCTGGCCTGTGAAACCGGGTTCCCGGATACTCCCCAGGTCGCGGTATTTGATACCGCTTTTCACGCCACGATTCCCCCTCAAGCCAGTCTCTATGCGCTTCCCCTCCGGCTCTGCGAGGAGATGAAAATTCGCAAATACGGCTTCCATGGCACCAGTCATCATTATGTAAGTCGCAAAGCAGCGGAATGGATCGGCTGGCCCGTGACTGATCTACGACTGATCACCTGCCATTTGGGCAATGGCTGCAGCATCGCGGCGGTTTCTGCGGGACAAAGCGTGGACACCAGCATGGGGCTTACGCCGCTGGAAGGTGTGCCCATGGGCACCCGATGCGGCGATATCGATCCGGCCATTCTTTTGTATCTGATGCGCCAACGCGGGATGACCGCCGAGCAGCTGGATATCTTGCTCAATCGGGAAAGCGGTTTGCTGGGCCTGGGGGGCAGCAGCGACGTTCGGGATCTGGTGCAGGCCATGCAAGATGGTCATCACCAGGCGGAAACGGCCCTGCGAGTATTTACCTACCGCATTAAGAAATATATCGGCGCCTACCTGGCCGCCTTGGGCGGCGCGGACGCCATTGTGTTCTCGGCAGGCATTGGAGAAAACTCCCCCCTGATCCGGGGATGGATTTGCGAAGGGCTGACCGAGCTTGGCATCTGTCTGGATCCCCATCTCAACCGCTCGGTAAATGGACGGATGGGTGAAATTCAAGGCACTAAAAGCCGTGTGCGGCTGCTGATTGTTCCCACCGATGAAGAAGCTGAAATCGCTGTCCAGACAAGGGATCTGATCACCGGTATTAATCTGGAACTCGCTACTCAATGAAAGGATCATCAACCATGCAAACCAAACCTCGCATCGCCTTTATAGGCCTGGGCATCATGGGCCTGCCCATGGCCGGGCATTTGTTAAAGGCCGGCTTTCCCCTTAACGTCTACAATCGTACGGCGGACCGTGCCAAAGACCTGGTCCGGGCAGGTGCCCGGCAGGCCGCAACCCCGGCAAAAGCCGCCTCGGGGGCGGACTTTGTCATCAGCATGGTCACCGACGGCCCGGATGTGGAGCAGGTGCTGACAGGGCTTGAAGGCGCGGTGCACGGCGCCCGGCCCGGCGCGGTGTTCATCGATATGTCCACCATCAGCCCGGAGGCGGCGAAAAACCTGGCAGTGGCGCTTTTCCGGCATCAGATCGAATTCCTGGATGCGCCGGTGAGCGGGGGGGATGTGGGCGCCCGAAACGCCACCCTGACCATCATGGTGGGCGGCAAGCAGGAGGTGTTCGAGAAGGCCAGGCCGGTTTTTGAAGTCATGGGCAAACGCATTACCCATATCGGTCCGGCCGGTTCCGGCCAGGTGGTAAAAGCCTGCAATCAGGCGGTGTCTGCGGTCAACCTGCTGGCGGTATGCGAGGCCCTGGTGCTGGCAGAGAAAAACGGCATTGATTCGCAGGCCATGATCCACGTGCTGTCCGGCGGGGCATCCCAGTCCTGGGCACTGGAAATCTTGGGCACGCGCATCGTCAAGGGCGATTTCGCGCCCGGGTTCATGGTCAAGCTGATGCGAAAGGACCTCGATATTGTCCTTGCCATGGCCCGGCGGAACAGCCTGAACCTGCCCGGGACCGCTCTGGTACAAGGGTTCATGGAGGACAGCATGGCCCACGGCGAGGCCGCGGAGGGAACCCAGGTCCTGTACAAGGCGCTTAAGCGGGCAATGGTATCATCGGAGTAGATCAATCAAATGAAAGCTCATCGGGCCATTCGCGTTCATGGCCTTCTTCCGGTCCTTTTTTGCAGGCATCGATAGCGCAGCGGCCCCTGCCGATGGTCACGTCCCGGCCCGGGTCCACATTGTTGAAGAGTTTCCAGAGAATAAAGGAATTGTCGCCGATATCCACGTTGCTGTCATAAAAAAGAATCAAATTAAACGGCAGAAGGATATCGGCATTCAGCAGGCGTTCGGCAAAATAGCTTCCGGAAAGCCCCGGCGCTTTTTGAACCTTCAGGACAAGAATCCGGTTGTGCCGGCCCGGATCACCTTCCAGAACACGAAGCGAGAGGATGCCTTCACAGCCGGCCTGAATGCCGGCCAGGAGCGCATCTTCGGCAAATTTTCTGGGCAGGGAAACGGGAACAGGGGGATTTCGGGGGGGCTCCCCGCTGATGCGGCCGGTCAGATCGATTCCGATTTTGTTCCCGAAATTGGCAAAAGGCGAGGAATGGTCCAGGACATCCAGGACGCCTTGGGCATTCACGGTGTCGGTTGTCAAATCAAAATTGTCCATGAACTGTTGCATGACCTGATCCGGAGCCTTGGGATCAACGGTTTCATCCACGACAATAATGGCCTTGCAGAAACTCATCTGGCCCTGTCCCCAGAGGCCTGATATGACTTTCTGGGCATGTCTGGGGTATTCTTTTTTGATGGAAACAATGACGATGTTGTGAAAAACCCCTTCCCAGGGAAGCCAGTAGTCCGTGATTTCCGGAAATACCGTCTGCAGCAGGGGAAGAAAGAGCCGCTCCGTTGCCTTGGCCAGGTAGCAATCCTCCATGGGCGGCCGGCCAACCAGGGTCGCACAGTATACCGGCGATTTTCTGTGCGTGATGGCCGTGACATGAAACACCGGATAATCATCGGCCAGAGAATAATAGCCGGTATGATCTCCGAATGGGCCTTCGCGACGCAGCTCATCCGGTTCCACATATCCTTCCAGGATAAATTCAGCTTCGGCCGGAACCTCAAGATCACAGGTCAGGCATTGGGTCATGGCAACCGGTGCGTTTCGGATAAAGCCCGCAAGGATCATTTCATCCACGTTCCGGGGCATGGGGGCCGTGGCTGCGTAAATGGTGGCCGGGTCCGCGCCGATGGCAACCGCAACAGGCATCCGTTTTCCGGCCTTGCGGTATTCGTTGAAATAATTGGAGCCGTCTTTATGGATGTGCCAGTGCATGCCGGTGGTTTGCCGGTCGAAGACCTGCATCCGGTACATGCCCACATTGCGCTTTCCCGTTGAAAGGCTTTTTGTGACGACGAGCGGCAGGGTGATGAACCGGCCGGCGTCCTGTGGCCAGCAGTGAAGGATCGGAATGTCGAAAAGATTGATGTCCGTGCCTTTAAGGACAACCTGCTGGCAGGGGGGGATCTTGGCCCGGCTTTTTCGGGGAAAGAACCGTGATACGGAAAAAGCCGTTGTCAGCATTCCCAGCATGTCCCGCAGATCCTTCGGCGGCGACATGTGAATGATTTCCCTGATCCGGTCTCCCAGGTGCTCCAGATTCTCGACGCCAAGGGCCAGGCAGATGCGCCGCGAGCTGCCGAACAAATTGGTGGCGACCGGAAAAGGCGAGTCCTTCACCTTTTCGAAGTAGAGCGCCTTTCCGCCCAGAGGGCTTTTGGATTCCGCATCGGTCAGTCTGCTGATCTCCAGAAAAGCGGAAACGGGATGCGAAATGGTTTTGAGCTCGCCGGCTTGTTTCAGGGCCAGAATAAACTCGCCCAGATTGGTGTATTTGACTGATTTCATCTCTTTCCCTTCTTTACTTAAGCGCCGCTCCATTCGGCGGCCAGATGATGAGAAATCCCCAGGTGGTCCAGTACCCGTCCGACGGTGGCATTGACGATGTCCCGGACGGTTTCGGGCCGGTGATAAAAGGCCGGAACCGGGGGGTGCAGCAAGGCGCCTGCCCGCGCCACCTTCAGCATGTTCTCGAGATGTATGGTGCTGAGCGGTGTTTCCCGTGGCAGCAGAATGAGGGGCCGTTTTTCCTTCAGGCATACGTCCGCGGACCGGACGATCAAATTGTCCGCAAGGCCTGCGGCAAGCGCAGCCAGGGTCTTCATGGAGCAGGGGGCGATGACCATGCCGGAATGCCGGAAAGAACCGCTGGCAGGCGGCGCAAACAGGTTGTCCGGCGAATACTGCCTTAAAACCGAAAGATCGTGCGGAACAAGCCCGAATTCGGACTGAAGAAACGGCAGCATCGGGCCGGATATGCCCAGTTCATGGGCCATGACTTTGGTCCCGTAGTCCGATACGACCAAATGGACTTCGATCGGCCGCTGCAAAAGCTCCGACACCAGCACCGCGCCATAGATGGCTCCGGATGCGCCGGTAATTGCCACAATTATTTTTTGGGTCATAATGTCTTCAGCCTCCGATAAAAAATCAGGGTGTCAGTTCAGACACTACCTTAACAATTCATCTCCCAGGATTCCCAGAAACAGGAGAACGGAGATAGCGCTGTTGGCGTGAAAAAACGCCAGCTCGATGTGGGCCAGATCATGGGGACGGATCACCCGGTGCTGAAAAACCAGCAGCACGCCGATGATCACCAGGGCAAAAAGGAAGGCCATTCCCAGATCAAATACAATAAAGAGCGCCGTCAGCGATATGAAGGTTGCCACATGCAAAATGGATGAAATGTGGAAGGCGGCCTTCACGCCCAGGCGCGAAGGAATCGAATACAGGCCGATTTCCCGGTCGAACTGAACATCCTGGCAGGCGTAGAGAATGTCGAATCCGGCAATATACGTCAGCAGCGAGATGCATAAAACGAGAATGGCCGGCTCGAACCGGCCGGTTACGGCGATCCAGGCCCCCAGCGGGGCCAGGGATATGCTCATTCCCAGGTAGAGATGGGAAAGGGAAGTGAACCGCTTGGTGTAGGAGTAAAAAAACAAAATCCCCAGTACCGGCATGGAGAGCCAGAAACACAGGCGGCTGATCATGGCCGATGCCAGGATGAAGGCCAGGGAAAACCCCGATACAAAAAGGATTGCCGACAGCCAGGAAACAGTTCCGGATGGGATATGGCGGTCTGCGGTCCGCGGATTTAGCCGGTCAAAGCGGGCATCCACGATCCGGTTGAAGCCCATGGCCGCGGAGCGGGCGCTGACCATGGCAACCAGTATCCAGAAAAAGGCCTGAAGCGTGACCGCATTGTCGCGATGGGCCAGAACCACGGCGGAAAGGGCAAAGGGCAAGGCAAAGACCGTATGGCTGAATTTGATCATGCGGCCGAAATCCGTGATCTGGCGGGACAGGGCCGATGCGGGTCCGGTGGAGGCGGTTCTGCCCGATTCCAGAAAATTCCAGGCGCAGATGTTCTGCTCCAGGTAGTTGAAAAACGCATAAAGCAGGACACCGAGAAGGCTCATGGCGATGATGCCGGTAAACATCTGCACATAATCAAACCGGCCCCAGGCGTCCATGATGGTAAACCCCAGCCCTGTGGCGGTTGCAAAGGATTCCACGAAAAACAGCACGGCAATACCGGTTCCGGTGCCGATGCGAAGGGCGGTAAAGCCCTGGGGGAGGGCAGCCGGTATCACGACGTGATAAATGGCATCAAGCCTGCTGCCGCCAAGGGACCGGAAGGACTGAATGTATTTTTCGTCCAGCCTCAGCACCCCATCGCGCGTGGCCACCACGATTTGATACCCCATGATCAGGGCGATCATGAGGATTTTTGGGGCGTCCCCCAGCCCGAAGAGAATCAGAAAAATGGGAAGCAGCACGATCTTGGGGATTGGATACGTTAAAAACAGGATCGGGGAGAGCACCCGGTCGGCGGCTTTGGAATATCCCATTAGAACTCCCAGCGGAAAGCCCGCAAGCCAGGCAATCGCCATGGCCGCGGAAACGCGAAAAGTGCTGACGCCGAAATGCTTCCAGAAGAGTGCGGTTTTAAGCGCTTCACCAAAGGCGGCGAATGCCTGCTCCGGAGGCGGCAGCATGGCGGAGGAAAGACCCAGGGAGAAAAGTTTCCAGCACACGATAAGCAGAACGGCGGACAGGGAATAGCGGACGGCTTTCATGTTCAGCCTTCCAGGACCATGCGGACTTCTTTTATTTTATTGAAATAGATGTCGCTCAAACGAAAATTCTCCATGCCGAGGTGCGGATTGTCCATCATGGCCTGAATCCGGGCCGGCCGGTTGCTGAGCACCAGGATGAACCGGCCCAGAAAAACGGCTTCTTCAACACTGTGGGTAACGATGGCAAAAGTCAATCTGTTTTTCCGCCACATGTCCTTCATGACGGCCTGCAGATGTTCCCGGGTGATGGCATCCAGGGACGAAAACGGCTCGTCCATCAAAAGAATGTCCGGCTCAGTTGCAATGGCTCTGGCAATGGCGACCCGCTGTTTTTGTCCGCCGCTCAGTTGAACCGGATAGTGATGGGCATAAGGAGCAAGATTCAGCTCCGAGAGAAGCGCTTTGGTTCTATCGCGACGGATCTCGGCAGGCATGTTCTGAATCTTCATGCCCAGGGCCACGTTTTCAGACAGGGTCTTCCAGGGAAACAGTCCGTAATCCTGCAGGATGATGGATGCCTTTCCGGGCCTGATCAGGTTTCCTTGAATGCGGACAGTGCCGGCGGTCGGTGAAATCAATCCGGCCATAATGGCAAGCAGGGTGGTTTTACCGCACCCGGAAGGACCGATAACGGCAAGAGAATCCCCGGCATTCAGGGAAAACGAAAGGCCATCCAGAACAGCCTCGCCGTCTTTTTCAAACTTCTTGGTCAACCCGTCAACTTCTATCAACATAAGGTCTACCTGCTGGAAATGACCATATCGGCATAGGGAACCCGCGTTTTGATCAAACCGTTTTTCAGCAGCCATTCCTGTACGGCCCGGACATCCGCCTCAGCCGGAAGGGCGCGGGCCGGAAAAACCGGGACCGGATATTTGTCCTTAACGGCCATGGGGAACTGGGTTTTCGTGATCAGAAGCTCTTTGAACGACGATGGGTTTTCGTTGATCAAGTCGACAGCGGCATCATAGGCTTTTAAAAATCCCGGAATCAGGGCGCTGATATCGGGCCTTTTTTTCAGATTGACGGCCAGAACCGTTAGTGCAGTATTCAGTTTCCGGTCATCCATGACAACTCGTGCACCGTGGGTCTCGGCCAGGGTCAGGAGTGGCTCAGGCAACAGTGCTGCCGTTACCTGACCGGAAAGAAGCATCTGCAGGCGGATGGGGATTTTCTTGATTTCCTGTTTGGTCACATCCCGGGGGGTCATGTTCTGGGTGCCAAGAAGAAGATCCAGAAGGTATTCGATGACCGTTGCGCTGGAAATGGCCACGTCCTTTCCCTTGATGCCGGCAGGGTTGGTGATTCCAGAGCCGGGAGCAACCGCAATTCCGAACATCCGGCTCTGGGGTTGCGTGTGAAATGCCGTGGTGATGATCTTGAGCTGCTCACCGTTCTGCACCAGAAGTACCGTGTTCAGAATATCTCCGAAATAACCGTCGAGTCTGCCGGCCTGAAGCGCAGCATCCCGCTCCAGCGCACTTTGAAAGCTGATCAGCTCCAGGTCGATTCCTTGTTTTTCAAAAAGTCCTCTTTCCTGGCCGACGAGAAGCGGCAGTACATCCACGACCGGCAAGATGCCGAAACCGAGTTTTTCTCCGGAAGATGAAACCGCGGGAACCGCCATGATCAATATAATGATCAGGAATGATAATCTGCTTAAAAGTTTTATGTTCATAAGCGCCTCATAAGCATGGGTTCAAAATATTGAATGCCTGTAAAGAAGGTTTGTCGCCTCTTCTGACTTCCCCCTTTGAAAAAGGGGAATTGGGGGGATTGTCCTTGTCATTGCGCCTGAAAATCCCCCGGGATAGCAATATCATGGTGCGCTTTGCGGGGGTTGGTGGCTATTATTGCAGAAACGACAATCACTGTCCATAATCCTGTCGTGCATAATCAGCAAGAACATGCTGTAGAACCGTTTCCATCTGATGATAATTCCGGTGGATATCATGAGACTTTCGCACGTGACTGCTGGCCGCCTCGCCCATTTTTCTCCGCATTGCCGGATTATCCAAGATGCGGGTGATGGCGTCCGTATATGACCGCAGGTCAAATGGCGGGGTCAAAAATCCGGTAACTTTGTCCAGTACCACTTCGGGAATACCACCGTTATGAAAGGCAACCACCGGAAGGCCGCAGGCCTGGGCCTCGAGATAGACCATCCCCAGGGTTTCCCGAATTCCCGGGAAGACAAAAATATCGCCTGCGCTGTAAAATTGGTACATCCGGTCTCTGGAGATTTTTCCGACAAACCGGACATTTTTGGAAAGCAGCGATTCGCCAAGGGCCTGAACGGGTTTTCTTTCTTTTCCGTCTCCGGCAATGACCAGTTGCACGGGCTTTTTCCGTCGTTTAAGTTCGGCGCAGGCATTAATTGTCCAGATCAGCCCTTCTGTCTTGACGCCGGTGCGGAACATGGCGGCCGAGAGCACCACCGGGGTATTCTCCGGGATTTCCCATGACCGGCGGAGCTCCTGGCGGGCGACGGGGTCAAATGTAAACTGTTTTGGATCAATCCCCGGGGCAATATAGGTCAGCCGATCATCGGGAATCAGCCGCCGCAGATTGAGAAAGTCCTCTTTCCGGTTGGAAAAAACATGGGTCTGCCTGTATCAGGGCCCGACGGTTCAGGACAAACCCCGGCAGGGTTTTGATGGTTTTTTTCCGTCGGGTCGAATAGATTCCTTGAAAAATGACATAGGGGATGGCAAGCCTCTGGCAAACCCAGGGACCGAGAAGATCCGGTGATTTGTAATACGCATGATAGGTCAGCCAGAGTCCTGTGCGGGCATGGCGCAAGATTCGAAGCGCACGTAGCCGATCTCTGACAACGATGGGCCACAGCCAGGGCTTCCAGAATATCCACCGGGCGCGGAGCCGGCTAGGATGAATAATCTGGTGTCCGCCTGCTTCCAGAAAATCTTTAAGGCCGGTGGCAATGGTTAAATCTCCGGACGGGAGATGAAAGCCAAGCGGTTTAAAAGGGGTATAATAACCGATGGTCGTCATCCCTGTTGTTTCCTCGTTTTGTTCAGTCGCGTATCAATTGCTCCGGGAAAAGGCGTTAATGTCGAATAAATCTGGATCGAATATATTCGGGTCGGATCAATTTGGCTTATCGCTGTTTTCCTGAAGTGCCTGGATGTAAAGGCCTGTCAGATCGCCGATCAGGTTGCGGTTGTGAAAATCCAGGTTCACCCGGTCCCTGCCGGCGGCAATCATGTTTTGCCGCAAATCGGCATCCGTCAGCGCTTTAATCATGGCGTCGGCAAGAGCTTCTGGATTTCCGGGATCCACCAGCAGGCCTGTCTTTCCGTTTTCAATAAGCTCGGGAATCGCGGAAACCCGGGTGGCGACCACGGGAACCCCCATTGCCATGCTTTCGATGCAGACATTGGGAATGCCATCGCGGTCGCCATTGGCGGCAATTTCGCAGCCCAGAACAAAGAGATCCGCCTGCTGGTACTGACGGATAACCTCGTCATGGGGTTGTGTCCCCATCCACCGGGTAAGGTCTTCCAGTTCGAGATCCCGCACCAGTTTCTTGATCGAATCCCGCAGCTCCCCATCCCCGATCAGGGTGTGATGAAAAGGAATTCCCCTGTCTCGAAGCATCTCCAGTGCCTTGAAAACGGTGGGGAGTCCTTTTTTTGCGGTTATGCGGGAGACGGTCAAAATCCGGTAAGGCGGCGAAGGCAATGCCCCGGTATTATGGCTGGAAAAAAGGTTGACATCAATGCCGTGATAGATGCGGAAAATAGCCGGAGCGGCAGTACCCGAAAGCCGGGTCAGGTAGTTCCGGTTGTATTCGGTGCAGGTAACCACAAACCGGGCATGGGCCATTTTTTCACGAAGCTGCGCCGGATCCGTTGTATAAATGTCCTTGGCATGGGCCGTGAAACTGAACGGGATTCCGGAAAGCAGGCTGGCAAAAAAGGCGACGGATGTTGGCGAATGGGCAAAATGGGCATGAAAGTGGGTGATGTTGCTGCCGGGCAGGAGTTTGTTGACCAGATAGCCCGCCTGGAACAAGTGCTTGAAGGTTGCCGATTTTCGTGTCCGCAAAAAACGCCGGGCAGCCGTCCGTAATGCCGCGGCATAGATCCGGGGCTGCTTTGCCGCCAGCAGCAGGTTCTGCGGCAGCAAGAGCGGAAGCGAGGTCAGAAAGGTTTCCGGAAGATAGTCGACTCTTGCCTTTATCCGACCGATGCTGGAATGAAAAAATGTTTCCCTGGGTTGCCGCATCGACAAAATATGCAAGCTAAGCCCCTGTTCTTCCAGAAGAAGTATTTCATTTGAAATAAAGGTTTCGGAAATCCGGGGATAGCCCTTCAGGATCATTCCCAGTACAGGCGTCGGCCGGTTCAATCGTCTGTGGTCCTGAACAGGTCAAGCCGTTCTCTGATGGCTTTCAGACCGGTCAACTGAAAACGGTTGATGGCTTCCAGGTAGGATTCCGGGTGATCCAGAAGATCCATGATGCGGTTGCGAAGGGTTTGGGGGGACATGGAGTTCCAGGGAATGAAATCCAATAGATTTTGACCGTGAAGGGCCTGGGCCCGGATCAACTGCTCTTTCCGGGGTGTTTCCCGGGGAATGACCAGTGAAAGCGTCCCCTGAGAGAGGATTTCGCAGATGGTGTTATAGCCGCCCATGGTTACCACCAGATCCGCGGCCGCCATGATGTGCTCCATACGCTGGTAAAATTCCCAGGTTCGGATTCCCAGACGTTTTGCCCTTGAAAAAAGATCTTCCCTGTCGCGTTTGGGCATGAAAGGGCCGGTGATCAGAATGCTTTTAAAATATGAACTGCAGGGTGTTTCTTCCAGCATGGTCAGAAAATTATGCATAACGGCATGACCGTCTCCGCCGCCGCCGGTGGTAACCAGAACCAGTTTTTCATCGGGCTTGATGGCATATTTTTTCTTGATCCGGGCAACCGCGTTCTTTCCCGGTATTTTCCGGGGAATGTATCCGGTAAAACGCATTTTGCGGCTGACGGACTCCGGCATTTCATACTCGATAGTGGGGTCATACAGTTCCTGGTTTCCATAAATCCAGATTTCGCTGTAAAGCTCGTCCAGGATTTGATAGGCGCCTTTTTTTTTCCAGTCGTTTCGGACTATTTCCGCCTCGTCCATGATGTCCCGAAGGCCTAAAATGGTGCGGGTGTTGGGAAGACATCGCCGCAACCATTGAAGGGTGGGCAGTACTTCTTTATTTAACCCCAGAGGCTCCTTGTCAACGATGAACAGATGGGGCTGGAATGCCTGGGCCGTTGCTGTGATGATGCTGGTGCGGATTTCCACAGCATGTTGCGGATTGATTTTGATGGACAGGGGAAGGTATTCGTCATTGGTTTTTTTGATCATGCCCGGAATGCGCACAAAATCAACGTTCTCGGGAAAGGGAAACCGGCCGGCAATCGGAGAACCCGTCAATATCAGCACATTGACATCCGGACCCGCCAGATGGGATGCAATGGCCATGGTACGTCGAATATGGCCCAGCCCATAGGTGTCATGGGAATACATTAGAATATTATAAGTTGAGTTCAGGCCCATGGGATTACCATTTTGGGTCAATACTGCATAAGCTATTCCTTATATCACAGTTTGACGGGAAATGACATGATAAATTAGAAACAGCTGTCATCCGCAGCATTTTTTGAATTTTTTTCCGCTGCCGCAGGGGCAGGGGTCGTTTCGACCGGTTTTTGGGGCCTGCCGGATAAATTGTTTGGGCTTGGGCGGCCCGCCATCCCAGAAAAACCAGGTTCCGTTTTCCTTTTTGAATTGCGCCAGTTCATGGTGTTTGACGCGTTCGCCACTTTCAGTATATTCCGCGATGAATTCAACGGTGCCCGCCGGATCTTGGCTGCCACCACCGACTGTATCCAGAATTTCCAGCTGATGCCAGACGGATTTTTGAGCCCATTGCCGGATATTGTTTTCAGAATCCTTATTTCTCTTGTCGGGATGGGTAGTGTGGACGATATAATCCACTTCGCTTCGGGTGTATGCGGAATACCGGGAACGCATTAACGCCTCGGCGGTCGGCGCCGGTTTGATTCCCCGGATAAATGGTTCGCAGCATTCGCTGTAGGACAGCGTCGTGCCGCAAGGGCAAGGTTCCATAAGTAACTCCTTTAGATCTGTTTTGATAAACGCGTAAAAAACTCTGTCACGCCGCTGTGCGGCGCTGAATCAAAAAACGATTTGTTCTGTATACAATAACTGCAAAATTATCCCCTGTCCAGCGGAACCCGAAAAATCCGGCAGGTGTTATCCCATAGTGCATCCGCCAGTGCATCCGGGTCTTCTTTCCGCACTTCAGCCAGTTTGAGAAGAACAGAGCGGACAAAGGCGGGTTCGTTTCTGCGCGTATGGTTTTTTTCAGGTGCCGGCGTCAGGTATGGCGCATCTGTTTCAATCAGGATATGGTCCTGCGGAATTTCTGCTGCCAGCTTTCGCAGGTCTGCTCCACGGCTCTGTATGGTTAAAATACCGGTGATGCCGATAAAATACCCCAGATCCAGATACTGCATCAGTTCCGATCGGGTTCCGCTGAAACAGTGGATGACGCCGTTGCCGGGATGCCGGTGGCACTGTTTCAGGATATCCAGCAGCCGGCCGGCGCTTTCCCTTTCATGGAAAATAACCGGAAGCCCCAGGGAATCGGCCGCTGCCAGTTGGCGGATCAGCCATTTTTCCTGACTGTTTTTGGAAGAGTGCATTCGGTTGAAATCCAGACCGATTTCGCCCCATGCCAGCACCTTGGGGTGAGCCGCAAGCCTTTCGAGTGTTTCAATGTCGGATTCGCCGGCTTCCGAGGCATCGTGAGGATGGAATCCCACGGCTGCAAAGATTTCCTTGTGGGCTTCAGACAGGGCCACAGCCTTCAGTGATGTCCTCAAATTGATGCCGGCAATCATCATGGCAGATACGCCGGCATTTCGGGCACGCACAAGGACGGGTTCAAAATCCGGATCAAAAACGCTGTCATCCAGATGACAGTGGCTGTCAAACAGTTTCATGAAATTCCTTCGAGTTTTTGCAGGGCCTGGCCGGCGATGCGGGTCAGGCCGGGAAATTCCGATGCCAGGCGCGGTGACAGAGAGCGGTTCAGCATTCTCAGCGCAGCCGGAACATAGGCATCGAAGGCGACCTTCCCCTTGACCCGCGTCAGATATCCAAAAGCCCCCAGGATCTGAAGATTGCGGGTGATCCGGCAATACCGGTATGAACTGGTAAAAGAAATCGGGTCGAGAAAAACCCGCGCGGAAAGCGCCTGAATGCAAAATTCCAGAATTCGGTCCTGAAGGCTCTGGCCAAGATTCACATAGGGGTCGATCAGAAGGGATGCCAGGTCATACTGCAGGGGGCCGATCCGGCCGCCTTGAAAATCAATGGCGTATAGCGAGTCGTTCTTCACCATAATGTTCCGGGACTGAAAATCACGGTGCATGAATCCGTTCATGGCCCCGTTTAAAGCCTGTTCGGCCAGGGCGTCGAATTCCTCCCTCAGCTCTTCAACTTGGATATCCAGGTTCAGGTAGTGATTTAAAAACGCTTCGACAAAATATCGGCATTCTTTTTCAAGGATCAGGGTTTTGTCATAGACCGGTGTCTGGAAAGTCCAGGAAGGATCAAAGCCGCTGCCCCCGGCAACCGAAAGATCAATCAGCAGCCGGACGGCTTTCTCATACCACGTAAGTATTTCATGGGGATTGCCGGAACCCAGCACAACTGACTGCAGATGGACATTTCCGAGGTCTTCGACGAGAGCCAGCCCGGCAAATGAATCCGCCTGATAAATACGGGGGACCGAAATCCCCTTGTCATATAGATGTCTGCCAATGGCGACAAAGGCGTCGCATTCACCGCGAATGTCCCGCTGGCTATGAATGCCGTGATCCGCGATAACCATCGAATGCAGGGGCGATGAGATCCGGTGCCACAGCCTGTCCGACCCGTCTCCGGCAATGCGGGTCGTTATTGTCGGACCTGTTGGCTCATCGGCGAATGCCAGTTGAAAGGCCCGGGACGAAAGAGAATCCAGTACCGCGGATTGATACTGACGGGGCGTACCGATATCCTTCCAGTAGCAATTCTCCGGAATAAAAGCCTTGATTGTCAAACCTTTATTGATAAGAGTCCGGTAAAGGTCGATGCTGCTGGAAAAAGGGGCGCCGGAAATCCATTTCAGAACTTGCGGATCGATGACCTGAATGCCGGTAAAGGTGAGCTTCCGTGCGGGGATCCGGATGTCTTTCGGCAAGTCAGTGTCTGAATGCACGATAACGCCGTCATCAAAGCCGTTGACACACTGGTTTGCATCCACGGAAACCGTATTGATTTCCGGAAAATCGTGAAGAACCAGCGTGACCGGATGTCCGTGATGCTTATGAAAGTTATAGACGGCTTTCAGGTCCATGTCCGTTACAATATCCCCGTTGATGACCATGAACGGATTTTGGTCCCAGAAGTCCCGGACATTGTGAATTGCTCCGCCCGTGCCAAGAATCCGGTGCTCATGGCAGGTTTGGACGGGAATGCAATAGCGCTGCTCTGCAAGAAAGGCCTCGATTTCCTGATGCAGGTGATGGGTGTTGATCATTATGGATCGGCATCGGGCCTGAATCAGGCTTCGAATAATTCTGTCCAGCAGCGGCTTTCCGTTTATGGGAAACAGGGGTTTGGGAATGCGCCGGGTATGCGGAAGTAGACGCGTGCCCAGACCCGCGCATAATATGAGTGCTTTCATGGAATTAGAGGAAGATGATCAACGGAATAATTCTCCCATTGCCTTCAGGATGACAGCAACCGCAGGTATTTTTGAATGGCGTCGGCATAGAATTCTATCTGTTCTTTATCTTCAGATCCGGTGACGCCGTGGGTGATAAAAAAATCTTCTGCATTTTTGTAATTGATTTTGGACAAAGCCTCCTTATGCTCAATTTCACGGCGTTTGAACATCCGGTTACCCCGGGAGAGAATTTTTTTGGCGCGGCCACTGGCATCCACGGTATTTTTGGGGTATCGCATAAAGAAATTCAAGACGACCCAGTAGGATTCAAAATAGGTCTTGATGAATCTGGCGAAGAGCCTCAGTTTTCTGAAACCCACGGAGGTAATGTTGTAGGTTTCCGGAAGCATGGGGTGAGGGATGATAATGGCGTCGTCAATAAATGCCTTCAAGGATTTGCGAACATAATAATCCGAGGTTTTATCCACATCATATGCAAATTCATTTTTAAAGAAATTCCGCAGGAAGGCATATCCCGACTGGATGTCCGAAGTGGAAAACTGAAAGGCATCCCTGTCCAGAATGGTCAGGGCCGTAAAGACTGCGGGAACAAAGAAAATGATGCAGTTGTTTTTATAGTATTCCAGAATGGGACGTTTAGCGATGACAACCTTATACTCGGTTTCGGAAAATGACTCGCCGTCTTCACCGGAGAAACGTTCCACGAATTTTCGATGCGCATACGAATCCAGTACCTGCTGAATTGCATTGGCATGGTCCATGATCAGGGTGTCGGCCAGTTTCGCCCCGGATGCACACAGATAGCTCATGTAGATTTCGATATCATTTGACAGGTCATCAAAGGAAAATCGTTTCTGGGATAAGTTCAAGAGTGCGCCGGCTGCCAGCGCATGCGGGGTGACGACCGATATGCTGTCAATCGCGTTAAGGATCCTGAACCCCAGATTTCGACAGAGCTCATTGTTCTGTTTGGAGGTCATATCCTGAATCGACAGCCCGCTATGGGCCTGAAGGCTGTTTAAGGAAATAGGCTCGTGAAAATTGATGTAGATTTTACCATATCGTTTTTTCAGGAGTTTTCTGGCCTTGATCACCTGCATGAAGCTTTCCGGTTTTTTCTGCCCGCCTTCCAGTTCGTGAAGGTATGCGCCTTCCTCCAGCACCCGATCGTAGCCAACATAGATGGGAACAAAAATCAAGTCTTTACAGGCGCCCTGCTTGAAGGACTCCAGGAGAATGGACAGGAGTCCGAGCTTCGGCAGGATGAGTTTTCCGGTTCGGCTCCTTCCGCCTTCGATAAAGAATTCAATGTTGAAACCATCTTCAAGAAGTTTGAGGATGTACTCGGAAAACACTTTTGAATAAAGAACCGCCCCTTTAAAGGATCTTCGAATAAAAAAAGCGCCACACCCTCTGAACAAAGGTCCCAGGGGCCAGAAAGACAGGTTTTGGCCTGCGGCGACCATGGGGCAGGGCATATTGTTCAAATGCAACAGATAGGACAGGATCAAATAATCAAGATGGCTTTTGTGGCAGGGGATAAAAACGAGCGGGCCTTTTTGAGAGGCTGTTTTGATCCGGTTCAGCCCTTCGGTATCCAGGATCATGCCGTCGAAAATGACTCGGGCGATCCAGTCGACTATCCTGGCGGCAATGCTGATGATGGAGGGATTATACCGGGCAGCCATTTCATCCAGGTGTTCATTGGCCTGTTTGCGGATTTTATGGATGGGGATGTTCTTCACCTGGGCATGGTGCTCCATAAAATTTCTCAGGCGGTCATGGGTTAAAACGGATTCCTTGAATTCATCGGGAGATTTCAGGACAGGCCCGATGGTGCTCACCCGGTGCCGGTTGATTTGCTGGAGCAACTTCTTTCGAAGATCCAGGGAAAGCTGGTCAGCGGGTTTTTCCTGATGGTCACGCTGGTTTAAAAACCACTGCAGATCGAGCGGCTCGGAGACTTCGACAAAGAGTTTGCCAGGGTTCTTAAACAGCGTTATCAGGCGCCTTATTCTGCCGGGGTTGATTTCCGTGCCAAACAGGATGTCCAGAAGACTCGATGTCGATCGATCCGGGAATTTGCTGAAAAACATGACCAGGGGAACAATAACAATCGGCTTTTCCATGGTCTGCTGAATTTCAATAAGATGCCGGACAGGATCGGTTTTGGATTTAACGAATCTTTGGTAAAATCCGTTGTCCTCCACCAGAGAGACCAGCGCCGATGTGCCGGTGGCTATCTTTTCCTGAATGAAGCCGGAGTCATACGGACGGGGCATGGCAAAGTGGCGAAAAAAATAATCCAGATGGAAGATGACAATGCGCAGCAGGCGCGTCAAAGGCTGCCAGATAAATATCCGGTAATCACAGCCGATTTCAGGGACTTTCAGATTTAACTGCTGGAAGCGGGTGTAATAAAACAGCCACTCAAAATAACTTTTGTTTTTAATAACGTAAACAATGACGGCATCTTCCGGAAGCTGTCCGAGAGATTTGATCTGGTCTTCGTGAATCTTGATTCCGGAAAAAAAAAGTTTGAAAAAACCATGGATGATGAAGCTGATATGCCTGGGCAGGTAGCAGGAAAAATACTGGCGTTTGCCTTGGAGTAGCCAGTCAATGCAGCGATTATAGCTTGTTTTCAAGGCTGAAAAAGAAAATATCCGCATAAGCGCACCCTGCAAATTGAAATTAATATGAAAATGATACCAGCTGAATCAAAATAACAAAGGCGGATTTTCATTGCAATATTTAATTCCCCCGTATAATTTAAAAGCAAAGCTAATGACTTCGTAAAAAGCCTGTCTGTGTTGATCTTCATCCTTCCAAATCATGATTTTTTACGAGTTTATCAAAGCTAAAGACAATTGAAGGCAAAAGGAGGTGCTGTATGGAAAAACAGGATATTGTCAATATCGCTGAAGGGTTAAGGCTCATTGAAATGGGCGTTGAGAAAATTCAGGGTGTGATGCGGGAAAAGAATATCAAATCACTTAAGGATATCGCAGCTGAACTCATCCCATTTTTTAAGGAAGACGATCACGAGTTAACGGATTCGGTCATCAAAAGACTGGAAAAAAATAGACGATAGACGATAGGCGATAGGCAATGGGCAATAGGATAATGTTTTCAAGGCCCATCGCCTATAGCTTGTTATACCCTAACTCATTCCTGCAGCCCGTTTTATTCCATTATCAGACAGTCTGCCACAAGTTCCCAGAGATATTTCACCACAAGATTTTCCATGCCATATTCGGCCTTGATGGCGTTTAGCTGACCGTGGCAACTGTGACAGGGAACAACCACCATGGATGCGCCGGTTGCCTGAATCTGCTCCATCTTTTTTCTGCCGTAATAAATCCGTTCGTCGTTGTAACCGGTTGTCAGCGTTCCGCCGCCCCCGCCGCAGCAATACTGGCTGTCCCGGGTGGGGTACATATCCACCCAGTTCTCCATGCACTGGCTCAGGACCCACCGGGGCTCATCATAGAACCCCTGCCCGAAAATCCGCTCGGCCTTCCTGCCGTAGTTGCAGGGGTCGTGATAGGTAGCCAGCACGCTGCTGAACCGGGATTTGTCCAGGCGGATTCTTCCCTCCTGAATATAGGTCATCAACAGTTCGAATACCGTTAATGTGCCAAAGGATTTCAAGGATTCGGGATACCATTTTTCCAGACCAGACCTGGTCGCAAGATAAGCGTGCCCTCATTCCGGCCACAATAGATTCCTGGCCTTGAGTCTGGCCATGTTCTCTGCAATCCGGCCGGCCATGAGTTTCATGGCCGGGTCATCTCCGGTAAACATGCCCCAGTTGGTGCCTTCCCAGTTTTCGGAGGGAATGGTCCAGTCTTCGCCGGCTGCATAAAATATTTTCCACCAGTGCTTGAGGTCTTCGGTATGGGTATTGACCAGTTTGTTGTGAATGGTGGTCAGGATATTGGCCCCTTCCTTGTCAACAGAGACGGCAAACCCTTCGAATCCGGGTTCCTGGGCAATTTCTTCAGCCACATCTTCAAGAATGAAGACAAAGTCTTCTTTGGGCAGTCCTAAATTGTTGCCGGTTTTCAGCGCAGCCTCCAGTCCCTTGTGAAGAATTCCCGGCACCTTGTCCCGGTCTCTGAGGGAGCGGATTCCCCGCATCAGGTCCGGAATGTGAATGCCCATGGGACAGACATGTTCGCATTTTCCGCACATCGTGCAGATCCAGGGCCATCTGGATTCAACCAGCTCACTTTGCAGCCCCAGCGAAACCATGCGGATGATTTTCCGGGGGTCAAACCCGTCAATGCCCGAAACCGGACAGGACCCGGAGCAGATGGCACAGGTCAGACAATGATCCTGATCAAAAGGCCAGTTCTTGAACAGGTCCAGATTCAGGCGATTCATGGGAATGGGTTCGGGTGTCGTCATAAAATGATCCAGTATGAATGAGAGTAGTCAGAAGCCCGAAGACCGGGTTTCGATGTGCAAAGGGAATCCGTGCTTAATTCTTGGCATCATTTTCTTTGTCAACGTGACCGGGTGTTTTTTACGGGTCCGGCTTCTGCAATCTGTTTTTCGAATTTATCGGCGGTTTCGGCAAATTCAGCAGCCATGTTCGACGCAAGGGTTTTCAAAAGAAGCCTGTTCGGGTCAATGCCGATTTGTTTGAGGATGTTCTTCAGGTGCGCCGCGCGTTGTCCGGCCATAATATTCCCCCTTCCCGAATGGCAGTTGCCTTCATGGCAGGTGAATACCAGAACGCCGTCTGCCTGATGCTGAAAAGCAGCCATAAGATGTTCCAGGGAGATGCTGCCTGAACACGGGACTTCAACAATGGTCAGTCTTTCCGGAAGGCTCATCCCGGACAGGGCAGCCAGTTCTTTTGCGCGGCCTGCGGATCGGCTGCAGCAGAAGGCAACCAGAAAAGGGGTAAATGATGCGCTGTCTCTGCAAGGAATCGGCTGAAGACGTTCTGAAATTGTCTGGACGCGTAGATCTTCAATCCGGATGGCCTTTGCAGGGCATTCCGCAGCGCAAAGGCCGCAGCGCTCGCAGGCGTCCGCCATCACGACCGGCCGGGTGTTGAGTGTAATGGCATGATAGGGGCAGAGTCTGAAACAGGTCAGGCAATGGACGCAGGCGCCGACATGAATTTCGGCCTTGCTGCCCGGGGTTGTCAATGTTCCGTTTATCAGGGAAAACAAGGTAAGGGCTGTTTCCCGGACCTCGGCCTTCAAAGCTGAAGGAGATAGAATGCCCCGTGATCCACCGGCAGCCAGAATGCCTTTTCGGTTGGTGAATACGCTTAGCCTGTGGACATTGTCCGACTGGATATATCCTGCTGAATCCGTGTCCAGGCAGAAAATCCGGGACAAATCCTTCAGGGAAGGCGAAGGGGCAATCGCTTCATCCACGACCGTAATATCAGCTTGAACGGTAAACGGCATTCGTGTGATCTCGTCCATAAAGGCGATTTGAACGGTTCCATCCGCATCCTGTTGAAAAGTCGGAAGCAGATCCGAGAACTTGACATAAACCACGCCGGCTTCTCGTGTTTTGCGATACAAGGCTTCCAGTCCTGATTCACCGACCTTGAGGTTTCGGGTCAGGATCATGGTTTTCATTCCCAGCTTTGTCTGAAGCTTCAGGCAGGATTCCATGGCGGTTTCAACCACATGCGGATAGCTTTCCCGGGCAAGGCCAACGATAAATACCGCTGTCTTTCCAGCAGACAGCGCGGATTCCGATGACTGGGGAGAAGCAAGGTCCTTCTGAAATTGGGAAAGAGACAGAACAGTCGGGGACGTACTCAGCCCGTAAATGGAAAAAAGGGGAACTTGAATGCCCTCTTCGGCAATGACAATATTAGAAAAAGTCAGCGGAGTGCTGCCGTTGGGGTGACTGAGAATCACCTGGAAATTTCCAGCAGTACCCATGCATTGGCTTACATTCGTTTCCGTGCGGATTTCAAAAAGAGGAACTGATATCATCCGTAACCACGGCGACTGCAGTTTCCGGGGTTGCCTGCATGACAGGAATATTTTTGGACAGCAGCTCTTTTGCAATTCCCGAAGCAACGGGTCCGTTTCCTATAAGAAGCGTACGTTCTTTCAAATGATCACCTTTGATGGCTTCTTAAAAACTCCAATATCTGCGTTGCGCTTCATCCTTCGTCGTTGCGGCGTACTTGTCCGTTCGCCTCACTCCTCAGGACTTGCGCGCCTTGATCTTGAAGTTTTTACTTTGCCATCGAATTGTTGAGTTTGTCACCTTATATCTGTGATGTGGGTTCCAGATAGTTAAAGATGTCGCTGGCGGCTTTACCGGCGCTTAGAACCGATTCGGCAATACTCATGGGCTCAAGAACAGCTCCCGCGGTAAAAACGCCTTCAGGAAGCAAAACGGATTCTTTCCGGGCATATCCGAAGCGATCCATGTCGATGTTCAGCATGGCAGCCAGATTCCGGGTGGATTCAGAAGGCATCAGCCCGATGGACAGGATCACCATATCAAATACGGCTTCCTGATATGCCTGGGTGTCCGGATCAAAATATGACAGCTTCAGCCGGTCGTCTGCTGTCTTCAACACGTCGGCCGGAATAGAGCGGATCATCCGAACCCGCTGCTGCGTATCGGCATAATAGGTTTGAAAATTCTTTCCAAAATTTTGAACATCGATATAAAAAAAAGTGGGCTCCGTTCCCGGCCGGCGGTTCTGAATGCATCTGGCCGTTCGAAGCGCCGTGCCGCAGCAGATTTTTGAGCACCACAGATGACCCAGACTCGAGTCTCTGCTTCCCACGCACTGGATAAAGGCCATGTTCTTAGGACATTTAGAGTCGGATGGGCGTTTGACCGTGCCGCTTCGACGCAGCATCCGGTCAAGTTCCAGGGTTGTCATCACGTTTTCAAACCGCCCGTAACCATAGGGTTTGTTTACGGGATGAAAAGGGGTGAATCCGGAAGCCATCAGGACGGCATCCACCTCAATGTGCTGCATTTTCAGCGCATGATTCAGGGTGACCTCAAAACGTTTTTGCCGGTCAATTTTATTGACACTGGCATTCAAATGTACCTGGATGTTTGCATCGATGGTTGCCTGCCGGATTTTTTCTTCCACCATGCAGGCGCCGCAGGCGACACACCGTTCTGTCGCCTTGCAGGATAGCTGGGCTGCATGGCCGCCCAGTGAACCCGAATTTTCAACCAAAACTACGGCTACGCCCAATCGCGACAGATCAACAGCAGCACTAAGCCCTGAAATGCCGCCGCCGACCACCATAACCTGTTTCATGGATGGATTCACTTTCAATCTCCTCAGGCAGATGGCGAAAGCATGTTGTGAAGCTCCTGCTGTATAAACTCGGCCAGCGCTTCTGCATTTTGCCGGGAAATGGTTCCAATGCCATCGGAAAGCTCCTGAATGACATCTTCGTTCATATCGGTTGTTTTGTTGATCAGGAAAGCATCGACTTCTCCGTCTTCCAACAGCAGTCCGCAAGCGCCGACAGCACCCACAAACGCATCCTTGATAAATATGGGAATTACTATTTTGATCAGCCCGGCGTCGCATTCTTCAATTGCCGGCATCCGGGATTGCATGGCCTGAGTGGCAATGTTCATATGGGCGATGGCGCAGATATAACTTTGGCCCTTGTCGATGGCCTTGATAGCAGGGCACAGTCGGTTTACCCATTCTTTGTATTCCGTGATGCGGATACCATCTGTATTGAAAACATTGGCATCCAGCCCAAATTTTTCATGGATATTCTTTTCAAACGCCATCCATTTTTCAATGGGGTAAATGTCGGTCAGTTTCATGTCAAGTCTCCACTTATTAGATCGCGGTCTTTTTAAAACCTATAGAAAAAGGAATGCTGCATGTCAATAAAAACCTGTCTTTACAAACAGCTGTTTCAGTGTTAGATTTTAATAAATTTAAAAACATTATTCAGAAAATTAACCGACTGACACTGCAGGAGCCGAAAATGGACTATATCAAAATTAAATTTGGAAGTGATTTTGACGCGGTTAGCTCCAGTTTTGAAAAATCCATAGATGACATGTTCCGATCGATAAAACCGGTTTTCATGCTGTGTGATCGTGCCTGGAATCCCCAGATGGATATTTACGAAACGCATGAAGAAATCATTATCCGTGCTGAAATTGCAGGTGTGGATAAAGAAGATCTTGAAGTGGAGATCAACAGCAAAGCCGTCCGCATTCATGGAAAACGGACGGAAATGTCCCGTATGGATAATGCCACTTACAGGCTTGCCGAAATTCAATACGGGCGTTTTGAGCGAATTCTTTTTCTGCCGTCACTGATTGATCCGGAAATTGTCAGTGCGTCATATTTGAATGGTTTTCTTCAGATTCGGCTGGCAAAACTGCCGGTCGATATTGTTCATAAAATACCCATATCCGATTAATAATCTGTGGCCGATTCCATTTTGTGCGGCTTGAAGAAGTTTTGAACAGTCAAAAAGCGTTTTTAAAGCCGCCCCGAATATATATTTTCAGTCATCACTTTAGAACTTCCTTTGGAGGTACCCATGCCAGAACAGCAACCGCCTACGGAAACCATTGCGGACAAAAAATTGGAGCTTCTTCCCATCCTGCCGTTATTTGACGCTGCCCTCTTCCCCAAAATGGTATTGCCACTTGTGGTGATGCAGGGAGAATCGGTGAAACTAGTTGATGAGGCCATGGCCAGTGATCGTCTGATCGGACTGGTGGTGTCTAAAAAAATTGCCAAGGAAAGCGAGAGTCCCGAAGAAGACCTGTATACGATCGGAACCAGTGCCTTGATTTTAAAAATGGCCAAAACTCAGGATAATCGTGCACAGCTTCTGGTTCAGGGACTCAGCCGCTTCAAGATCCTTGAATTCATGGACAGCAAACCTTACCTTCAGGCCAAGATTGAACTGATTCCTGAAACAGATACCAAGGATACGGAAACTGAAGCCCTGATGGCCAATATCGTCAACCTGTTTGCCCGGATTGCCGAACTTACTCCCGGGCTGCCGCCTGAAATCGGTGCAATGGCCAAGTCCATACAGGATCCGGGAACGCTGGCCGATATGATCGCCTCGACCATCAATTCCACGCCGGATGAAAAACAAAAAATTCTGGAGTTGATTGACATCAATGAACGGCTTAAGGAAGTCACGCGAATGGCTAACCATCAACTGGAAATTCTGGAGCTCGGCAACAAGATCCAGAGCCAGGTAAAGGGCGACATTGATAAGAGCCAGCGCGAATATTATCTGCGTCAGCAGTTGAAGGCGATTCGGGAGGAATTGGGTGAAAAAGACGATTCCTCGGTAGAACTGGATGATTACCGTAAAAAAATTGCGGAAAAAAATCTTCCGGAAGAGGCCGCAAAAGAGGCGGAACGGGAGCTGAACCGCTTGTCCCGCATGCACCCATCCTCCGCGGAGTTTACCGTGGCATCCACTTATCTGGACTGGCTGACCGCCCTTCCCTGGCATGACAGTACTCCGGACAACCTTGATATTAAAAAAGCCAGAAAAGTTCTGGATGATGACCATTTCGGCCTGGAAAAAGCCAAAAAACGTATCATCGAATATCTGGCGGTCAGAAAACTGAAGCCCGATTCCAAAGGCCCGATTTTATGCTTTGCCGGTCCTCCGGGAACAGGCAAGACGTCGCTGGGAACCTCCATTGCCAATGCGCTCGGAAGAAAGTTTCACCGCATCTCCCTGGGCGGCGTTCGGGATGAGGCGGAGATTCGCGGGCATCGCCGCACGTATGTGGGCGCGCTCCCGGGTCGAATCATTCAGGGAATCCGCAGGGCAGGCTCCAATAATCCCGTGTTCATGCTGGATGAAATCGATAAGGTCGGCAGCGACTTTCGGGGCGACCCTTCGTCTGCGCTGCTGGAAGTGCTGGATCCGGAACAGAACTTCAGCTTTTCGGATCATTACCTGGATGTGCCCTTTGATCTGTCCATGGTCATGTTCATCACAACGGCCAATGTACTGGATACCATTCCGCCAGCTCTCCGGGACCGGATGGAAGTCATCAACCTTTTGGGCTACACGGAAGATGAAAAAATCAAAATCGCGAACCGGTACCTGATTCCCAGGCAGCGAAAAGCCCATGGTCTTAAGGCGGATCAGATCAATTTTTCCAGGGGGGCGATTCGGCAGATTATCTCCGGCTATACCCGTGAAGCCGGCCTGAGAAACCTGGAGCGCGAAATTGCCACGATCTGCCGGGGAGTTGCCAGCAAGGTGGCTGAGGGAGAAGCATCGGCCACAAACATTAATTTGAACAATCTATCCAAATACCTGGGACCGATCAAAATTCAGACCGAAACCCGCACCAGAGCATCTACTCCCGGGGTGGCTATCGGGCTTGCCTGGACACCGAATGGCGGCGATATTCTCTTTATTGAAGCAACTGCCATGAAGGGGGGAAAAAATCTTACCCTGACCGGCCAGCTTGGGGAGGTCATGAAGGAATCCGCAACCGCGGCTTTAAGCTTTATCCGCGCCAATGCTATCGCAATGGGAGTCTCAGACGACTATTTTGCAAATCACGATCTTCACATTCATGTTCCTGCAGGCGCGATCCCCAAAGACGGCCCGTCGGCCGGCGTTACCATGCTGACCGCGCTGACGTCTCTGCTGACCAACAAGCCGATTCGAAAAGATCTGGCCATGACCGGAGAGATTACGTTAAGGGGCCAGGTGCTGCCGGTCGGCGGGATAAAGGAAAAAATACTGGCCGCGCATCGGGCGGGAATCAAGACCATCATCATGCCAAAATGGAATGAAAAAGATCTGGAAGAGATTCCCAAAAAAATTCAAAAAGACATTCAATTCCATTTTGTTGATAAAATGATGGATGTCATCAAACTGGCCCTGGAAAAATGAAACGCTTCTGCTGCATGGTGATCATAGGGGGGGTGCTGATAACCGGTATCCATGGGTGCGGTCGCTCCGTGCCTTCTTCCAGCCGCCCGCCCTCGGCCGCGATCCCACCCTCTGCTTCTGATACCGCCGTCAGCCGTAATTCCGCCGTCTTCTCCCAAGCCCTACAAGGCCCTGGGGCAGTGGTATCAGCCGCTTCCGGATGCCAGAGGGTTCACGCAAAAAGGCACTGCCTCGTGGTATGGAGAAGATTTTCACGGGAAAAAAACGTCCAGTGGCGAGATCTACGACATGTATGCCGAATCCGCGGCCCATAAGACCCTTCCCCTGGGAACGATTGTCCGGGTTCGAAATCTGGACAACAACCGGGAAATGGAGATTCGCATCAACGACAGGGGGCCTTTTGTGACCGGAAGGATCATTGATCTTTCTTATGCCTGTGCTTCCAGACTTGGCGTTGTGGGGCCGGGCACTGCGCCTGTTGAAGTGGTTGCCGTTGGAACAACCGCCCTGGCATCCGCCGCCGGCTCCGCGGATTTTTATTATCAGGGAAATTTCACAATTCAGGTCGGGGCTTTTTCTGACCGCAATAATGCCGAGAGGCTGAAGTTCAAACTGGATAAAACCTATCCGAATGCCCATATTCAGCCTTATGACAATGGCAGGGGAATTTTTTATCGTGTCAGGGTTACAAAATGTTCGAGCCTGGAGCAGGCCATCCAGAATGAAAAAATGCTGGCCTCGGCCGGGTACGACGGGGCTTTTGCCGTTGCGGAATAAAACGGATTCCCTTATGTTCAGGAGGCGCTTAAAATGACGATTCATAATGATGATGAAAACGCCTGTAAAACCGATGCCGAATCCTACACGCGGTATCGCAGCCGCATTCCGGATCTCGCGGAATCCATTATCACCAGTTGCCATGACAGGGAATGCTTTACCCACATCGATTATGACCCCATCCCTTCCGAAGGGTACGTAGTGGACATCATCGATAAGCTTCGGGAAGTCCTTTTCCCAGGATATTTCAGCCGGGAAAAAATTGATCCGGTCAGTCTAAAATATACCATGGGCCAGGCGGTGACGGCATTGTTTGATATGCTGTCGGAGCAGATCACCCATAGCATCCGCCACGATTGTTTCCGGTATGATCTTTCCTGCAGCGATTGCGGCGACCGGGGGCATGAAATCGCTCTGACCGTGCTGGATTCCATTCCCTCGATACGAAAAATTCTGGCAACCGACATCCGGGCCGCGTATGAAGGGGATCCGGCTGCCAAAAGCCATGATGAAATTATTTTCAGCTATCCCGGAATCTATGCCATCAGCGTCTATCGGGTCGCCCACAGGCTTTTTGAGTTAAACGTTCCCCTGCTTCCCCGAATCATGACCGAACATGCCCACAGTATCACGGGAATCGATATTCATCCGGGAGCTAAAATCGGAGAAAGCTTTGTCATTGATCATGGCACAGGGGTTGTGATTGGCGAGACGACTGAGATCGGAAACAGTGTCCGGATTTATCAGGGCGTCACTCTGGGAGCCTTGTCCCTTCCGAAAAATGCCGGAGAAAAACTGCGGGGGAAAAAACGTCATCCCAGCATCGAAAATGATGTCATTATCTACTCCGGGGCAACCATTCTGGGAGGCGATACGGTAATTGGGGAACGTTCGGTAATTGGCGGAAATGTCTGGATTACGGAATCTGTCCCGCCCGACACAACGGTCATGATGGAGCCTCCCCGGCTGATTTACAAACATCCGTAACTTGTCCAGGCAACACAGCCCGGTGATTTGATGTGGACAAAAACGGTTTTACAACGTCAGGGCATCGGCCCACTGAATGGCAGCCAGATAATTTTCCGGAAGAATTGTTTCGGAAATGCCCAAAATTTGAGCCGTTTCATCGACCTTCTTCCAGTTCCCGGTCTCATATTGAACAGCCAGAGACAGAACGCCTGCGTATTTTCCTTTCCCCTGAATCAGAGCCTCTTTAATGTTGTCTGAAAGGGGAAGCTTTTCCAGAAGGCGATCCATTGTATCATCCATAAGTGTATCGATCAGGGAAAAAAGACCGAGGGTGAAAAGCTCGGGAGACTTTCCGGACAATCCGCAGTGCGGACTGATCATTTCGCAGAATCTACCCCGGATACTTGACATCCGGATTAATTCATCTGTTTTGTCCGATCCCAAAGTGGTTAGCGTTATCACGGATACAAACCGGGTCAGCTGCTCCAGGCCCAGAAGTATCATGGCGTGCTTGATCGATTTTATGACTGCTCCCCGACTGTAATAAGCAGAATTCAGATAGTTAAGCAGTTTAAAGGAAATCCCCACATCCCTGGAAATTACTTTTTCCAGATCCGTCATGGTAATATTCGGATCTCTCACCTGTGCCATGATCATCAGTAGATTCAACTTGCTGCTGGGGATCTGACGGGATCTGATGATTTGCGGCCTGCAAAAAAAATACCCCTGAAAATATGTGAAACCCAGCTTGGAAGTCACTTTGTAAGTTAACCGGGTTTCGACTTTCTCGGCGATCAATCCTGCTGAGTATTTATTTAACTTATTGATAACGCTTCCCATTTCCGCAGTTTTGGTTTGCAGGCAATCAATCTTTACGTATTGAACCAACTCCAGCAGCGGATCCCATCTCGGATGGTATACAAAGTCATCCAGCGCCAGCGTGTATCCTTTGCTGCGAATATCCTTGCAGGCTTCCAGCATTTCGGAGTCGGGTGTGATATTTTCAAGGACTTCAACCACGATGTTTTCCTTGGGAAAGGCAAGGGGCAGTTTCTGAAGCAGCAGGTTCTGGGTAAAATTGATGAAGCATTTTTTTCGATGAGACAGGGCATCCAATCCGATGGAGAGAAAAGAATGGGAAAGCAGTTCCAGTGTGGCGGCATCGCCATCGGGATGGTTCATCACACTGCTGATGCCGTCTCTGAAGAGAAGTTCATAGGCAATACATCGATGGTTTATGTCAAAAATGGGTTGTCTGGCGACAAAAACATCCATAATTTCCTGTAATTCGAAAAAGAATATGTTTTCAGCCAACTATCGAATTGATGGCTATCCTTATGACAGAGAATGTCCAAAAATCAATGCATTTTTTTCTTACGTATCACAATTGCATATATACAATTCTTCTGTCTTGCCGGACTTGATCCTGCCTGATTGGATACAGATGCCGACAGGATCACCTTTTGCATTGACAAGATCGGAAAAGTATTGAAAGCTAGACTCGGTAAATACGTTTAAGATGTTTCCGTTTAATGAAAAGAAGCCATATCATGAGTATTCAAAAAGGCCAGATGCATGATGTTGCCATATCCGACGTTGCTTATGGCGGCAAGGGAATTGTTCACATCGAAGGTTTTGCTGTTTTTGTGGATCAGGCAGTTCCCGGGGACAGGGTTCGCATCATCATTACCCGAAAAAAGAAAAATTATGCCGAAGCCCGTGTGGTGTCGCTCCTTCAGCCGTCTTCGGACCGGGTTCCAGCCCCCTGTCCTTATAGCGGCGTTTGCGGGGGGTGCAAATGGCAGTTTCTGGACTATGACCGGCAACTGGCGTATAAACGGCAGCATGTTGTGGAATCTCTGGCGCATATTGCCTTAATAAAAGATGTGACGGTCCACCCGACGCTTGCTTCCGAGCTGCGCTTCGGATATCGTAATAAAGTGGAATTCACCTGTTCGGACAGTCGGTGGCGTTTGCCGAATGAGATGCAAACCCAAGATCTATCCAGAGGTTTTGCCATGGGATTTCATGTACCGGGCGTGTTTCATAAAGTTCTGGATATTGAAGCCTGTCTGTTGCAGCCGGACATGGGGAACCGGATATTGGGTGATGTGCGCCGGTATATTCAATCATCGGAAATGCCGATGTATTGTCCCCGGACACATAAGGGGTTCTGGCGGTTTATCATGCTTCGGCATTCCCTGGCCCATGACCAGCTGGATGGTGAATCTCATCACCGCTGCGGAGAACAGCAATGCCGTGCAGCCCCTGGCGGATCTGCTGAAGAACAAATATTCTCAAATAATCTCCGTGGTCAACAACATTACCGCGAAAAAGGCTGCGATATCCGTGGGGGAATATGAAATTACACTTTCCGGAGGTTCGCACCTGACAGACCGCATCTGCGGGTTTGAATTTGACATATCCGCCAATTCATTCTTTCAGACCAACAGCAGAGGGGCGGAAACCCTGTATCGTACGGTGATGGCTTATGCCGGACTGACCGGCAATGAAACGGTTTTTGACCTGTATTGCGGCACCGGAACCATTGCCATCTGCCTCTCGAAAGCTGCCCGAAGGGTTGTCGGATTTGAAATCGTCGATGCCGCGGTATCCAATGCGGAAAAAAACTGCCTGAAAAACGGCGTCACGAACTGCACGTTTTACCGGGGAGATATCAAGGATCGCCTGTCCGAGGCTTTGCATACGCCCGATGTCATGATCATCGACCCGCCGCGCGACGGCATGCACAAAAGCGTCGTACAGCAGGTCCTGAATATTTTGCCCGAGCGGATCATTTATGTGTCCTGCAATCCGGCCACGCTGGCCAGGGATCTTGGGCTCATGAAAGACGCTTATCAGGTTATCGAGGTGCAGCCGGTGGATATGTTCCCCCATACATTTCACATAGAATCGGTTGCCCGCCTTCAAAAGCGGTGATCAGGCGATTTTTTCGGGTCATGAACCATCGCGCGTCGAAAATGGAGGCGGTGTTGCTGAAGAAAGTCGTTTTTCTGGACCGGGACGGGGTCATCAATCAGGACTCTCCGGATTACATCAAGTGCTGGGAGGAGTTCATCTTTCTTCCAAACAGCCTGGAAGCCTTGAGAATCCTTACCCGGAAAGGCTGCACACTCATTGTGATTACCAACCAGTCCATCATCCACCGCAAGTGGGTATTGCCGGAAGTGCTGGAGGATATGCATCGCCGGCTGAAATCCACAGTGGCATCCCATGGCGGCAGAATCACGGATATTTTTTTCTGCCCTCATACGCCGGAACAAGGATGTTCCTGCCGGAAACCCAAACCCGGACTGATTCAGCAGGCCTGTGAAAAATATGACGATCGATCTTTCCGATGCCATCATGGTGGGCGACAGCGCCAAGGATATTCTATGCGGAAAGGCCGCGGGCTGCGGCAGAACGATTCTGGTCCGGACCGGTAACGGCATCATGGCTCAGGACGCCCTGGCCCTGGACAACGTCTATCCGACTGTGGTGGTGGCCGATTTGCTGGAAGCCGCCCGCTGGATAATTTCATGACTGCCTCCGGATCCCTGACCGATCTGGAAGGCTGCCTGGATCGCATTACGTTTTATAATCCGGAAAACCATTATATTATTGCAAAATTTCGTCCCAGAGGCGCGCAAAACGCGATCACGGTTGTCGGGTTCATGCCGGAGCCCGCTGCCGGAGAATTTCTGAAGCTGGACGGCATCTGGGAAACGCATGCCCGCTACGGGCAGCAGCTTAAAATCCTCCGATTTGAAGTGCTGCTGCCGGCAACGGTGGATGGCATCCGGAAATACCTGAAGTCCGGGGTGATCAAGGGGCTCGGAGCCAAAACCATATCCCGGCTGATCCGCCATTTCGGGGATCAGACCCTGGTGGTTATAGAATCAGCGCCTGAAAAACTGACAGATGTCAAGGGCATCGGCAAAGCCATTGCCAAACAGATTGCAGCGTCCTGGAAATCCCATCATGCGATTCGCAGCCTGATGATTTTTCTCCAGAACCATGGCATTTCGCTGGCTTACAGCGGCCGTATTTTCAAACAATATGGCGCAGCCGCTGTCGATGTCCTCAAGCAACATCCTTATCAGATCGCCTGTGATCTTCCGGGAATCGGTTTTTATATTGCCGACCGGATTGCACAGCATCAGGGCGCCCTTTCCGATGATCCGCTGAGAATCCGGGCCTGTATTCTGTATCTGCTGGAACAGGCGGCTTCTGATGGTCATATGTTCATGACAGGTCATGAAACCCGGCGAAAATGCGCCAGGCTGTTTGACATTGATTCTGAGTCGGCATCCGCAGCCCTGCTTGCGCTTTCCAATGAAGGGCAGGTGGTGCAGGACGCCATGGGTGATCATGGCAGCGATCAGGCCCTTTATCTCCCGGCACTTCATCGGGCTGAA
>CAWKLD010000015.1:0-176520 GCA_963850225.1 uncultured delta proteobacterium | reverse complement strand
AAGTTTCTGTTTTGCGAATAAATCATTAAACATATCGCTTCATACAGAATAAAAATAAGTCAACATACTGAATAGTTATATAATTTAATTCAGGCTTGTTATTGTCAAAGCAATTAAAAATATTTTGCAATGCGAAATAAAGCTTGATGCGCATCGAAAGATTGCTGCAAAATTGCAGCCAGAATTGAATGGTCAGTAAATTTGTTTGACATGCACCGGACTGGATATTTTTAACATGCCGATTTCCGGATTGCAAAATAAATACGGGTCGGCCCCCATACCATAATCAATCAGGGAGGAAAAACCGATGGATCAGAAAACAATCGCCGAGCAGATGATACAGTTTAACAAAATCGCCATGGACAACAGCATCAAGGCCATGACAATGGTGTATGAACAGAATGAAAAATGGCAGAAGCGTTCATGGAACAGGCTACCTGACATCCCGCTGGCCGGCCTGCCGCTGATCTTCGGTGTCAACCGGTTGTTTGACATGATGCGCACCTCCACCAATGTTCTGGGGGATGCTTCCTGCGCCGTCATCGTGAACAGGATGATCGACCGCGAAACCGCAAAGAGCTGAGTACCGCATCCGTTTCTGGAATCACCGGACTTAATCAAGGATATCAAGCATGGAAACATCAGAAAGCACCGATCGGGCGCAGAAGAAAGCACCCGCAATCGTTATCCTGGCGACCGGCGGAACCATTGCCGGCGCCGCCCAGTCCGGCGCGCATGCCGGATACACTTCCGCGAAGATGGGAATCGACGTCATGATCGATGCGGTACCCGAGATGGCCGCGCTGGCCGATGTTCGCGGGGAGCAGATCGCCAGTGTCGGTTCCCAGGATATGACCTTTGAGATCATGATCCGGCTGGCCAACCGAATCAATGACATCTTCACATCCGGCGATGCGGACGGCATTGTCGTCACCCACGGTACGGACACCATGGAAGAAACCGCATTTTTTCTCAGCCTGACCGTTAAAAGCAGAAAACCCGTGGTCATGACCGGCGCCATGCGCCCCTCAACGGCCATCAGTGCGGACGGCCCGCTGAACCTGTATAATGCCGTTGCCGTTGCCGCCGACCCGCAGGCTGCCGGCCGGGGTGTTCTCGTGGTGATGAACGACAGGATTCATGGCGCCCATTCATTGACGAAAACCAACACAACTTCGGTGGAAACGTTTCTCTCTCCCGTGAACGGATTGATCGGAACCGTCATGTATGGAAAGACCACCTATTTCAGGAAACCGTTTCGAAGGCATACCTACAACAGCGAATTTTCCGTGGCGGGGGTGACCTCCCTGCCCCGTGTGGATATCGTGTATGCCTGTGCCGATATGCCGGCGGACCTGATTGAATGTTCGGTCGCCCGCGGCGCCAAAGGCATCGTTATCGCCGGCGACGGCAATGGGAACATGAATGCTGCCGCGCTTGAAACCGCATCCAGGGCAGCCGGGCAGGGTATTTATATTGTCCGGAGTTCCCGGGTTCCCACCGGTACGGTGGGCCGCAATATCGAGGTGGACGATGACCGACTCAAGTTCATCGCATCCGATGAGCTCAACCCGGCAAAGGCCCGCATTCTGCTGATGCTTGCGCTGATGAAGAAAAGAAGGTTGACGGACATGCAGAATCTGTATTATTCATATTAGTCGTTTACAAAAAGTGCTGTGGCGCATCGTGTATGGATCGAGAATGGTTTTGACACCCCAAATGGGGGGTGTTAAAAGTCAAATATTAATTATCTTAAAGTATCATGAAAGGAAAACAAAAATGAATGAGAAACGTCACTTGGGGTTTACCGCTATCTTGGCAGCATGGATTCTGGCTTTTGCTCTGGTAGCTGCGCCGGTCTGTGCGCAAGAAAAAAAAGCAGATGCAAGCAACATGGAAATTCTGCGGGAAAAAATCAAGGCGGACAAGAAGCTGGTTGTGGCTGCGAATATGGATCTTACGGAAGCCGAGGCAAAGGCGTTCTGGCCGATTTATCAAGAATATCAAACCAAACTGACCAAAATCAATGAGCGGATGTTAAAGCTCATCGTGAATTATGCCGAGAATTATAAAAGCATGACCAATGAAATCGCCCAGAAACTCCTGAAAGAATCCATGGCCGTTGAGAAAGAACGCGTGACATTGAAAGAACAGTACTTCCCGAAATTCCAGAAGGCTGTGCCTGCGATAAAGGCCGCCCGGTATTTCCAGATCGAAAACAAGATTCAGGCCGCTGTCAACTACGAACTTGCCGACAGCATTCCCTTGGTGAAATAGCGTCCGGTTTATGTGGCCGGCGCGATGCTTTTGCGCCGGCGCATGACTATTTTGATGGCCGAATGTCATGGACGGTTGCAAAGACTATCGAATTTGCAAATGAAATAAAGGAAGGTTAATCGGCGTTGTTAACAGGAGGCCAAGTATGCTACTGACAGGAAGCCGTATGGAAACCGGTCTGAAGGTAATGGTGAACAGAGGGATCATCGTTTGTCTCTTTTTGGGGGTGCTGGCAACGGCCGGGTGCGAGACTAAAAAAGAGGCGGTGGCCCCGCCGCCGCCGACAGTGGAAGTGGTTACCGTGGCCGTCCGTGATGTTCCCATTTACCAGGAGTGGGTCGGGTCCCTGGACGGAAACGTCAACGCGGTCATCAAACCTCAGGTTTCCGGTTATCTCATCAAGCAGAACTACTCGGAAGGGCAGGTAGTCAAAAAAGGCCAGGTTCTCTTCGATATCGATCCCCGGACCTTCCAGGCCGTTCTGGACCAGACCAAGGGAAGTCTGGACCAGGCGAAGGGGAATCTGGCCCGCGCCGAGGCCGCTTATGTGACCGCCAAGGCTGACCTGGCAAGGGTCAAGCCACTGGCGGCGAAAAACGCCGTCTCCCAGAAGGACCTGGATGACGCCATCGGCAAGGATCTGGCCACCCGGGCTTCGGTGGAAGCGGCCAAGGCAGCCATCGTGGCGGCCACGGCAAATGTGCAGTCCGCCAAGCTGAACCTTGATTTTACGAAAATCACCTCCCCGGTGGAGGGTGTCGCCGGGATTGCCAAGACCCAACTCGGAAACCTGGTGGGACCGACCTCTACCCAGGAATTGACCACCGTCTCCAGTGTCAACCCGATCAAGGCGTATATCAACGTTAGCGAACGGGAATATCTCGGGGTGCGTGACAGCAATCAGAAGATGGAGGATGTTCCCATCCAGTTGATCCTGGCGGATGGCAGTACCTACCCGCACAAGGGCAAGTTCGCCCTGGCCGACCGGCAGATCGATCCCACCACCGGCACCCTCAGGGTGGGCGCCCTCTTCCCCAATCCCGGGAATATGCTCCGTCCCGGCGGTTTCGCCACAGTCAAAGCCCTGATGTCGGTACAGAAAGGGGCGATCCTGATTCCCCAGCGGGCGGTGAGCGACGTCCAGGGGAAATACATGGTGGCAGTGGTGGGAAGCGACAACAAGGTGGATATTCGTCAGGTGAAAACGGGGCTGCGGATCGGTTCCGACTGGATCATCACCGACGGATTGAAGCCCGGCGAAACCGTGGTGGCCGAAGGGACCCAGAAAGTCCGCCCGGGTGCCGCTGTGACTCCGAAGCCGTTCTCTCCCGTTGCACCGGAGAAAAAGGACGCCGCACCAACGGACGGAAAGGGGTAGCCTACCATGTCAAAATTCTTCATCAACCGCCCGATTGTGGCCATGGTGATCTCGATCCTCATGGTTATCCTAGGACTGGTGGCCATGTCGCGGCTTCCCATTGCCCAGTTCCCCGACATCGTCCCGCCGGCCATTCAGGTGAACGCCACCTACACCGGCGCTGACGCCCTTACCGTTGAGCAGTCGGTTGCCACCCCTATCGAGCAGCAGATGTCCGGCGTCGACAACCTTGACTACATGTATTCCATCAACACCAATAACGGCATGATGACGCTGTACAACTACTTCGAGCTGGGGACCAACGCCAACACCGACCAGATACTCTCCCAGATGCGGGAAAGCCAGGCGGAGTCGCAGCTCCCGAGGGATGTCGTCAATTACGGTGTGACCGTGGCGAAGTCCACCTCGTCCCCGTTCATCATGTTCGCTCTCTTCTCGCCCAACGGGACCTACGACAACATCTTCCTGGCAAACTACTCCTACATCAACATCAACGACCAGATGACCCGTATCAAGGGGATTGCCAGCATCTCGGTTTTTGGTGGCGGGCAGTACGCCATGCGGATCTGGGTCAGGCCGGACCAACTTGCCAAGCTCAACATCACCATCCCGGAGATCATGAACGCCGTTCAGGCACAGAACACCGTTAACCCGGCCGGACAGGTGGGTGCCGCCCCGATCCCCAAGGGGCAGGAGTTTACCTACTCGGTTCGCGCCCAGGGACGTCTCCAGAGTGAGGAAGAGTTCGGCAACATCGTGCTCCGCGCCAACCCGGACGGTTCCATAGTCCGGGTGAAAGACGTTGCCCGCATCGAACTGGGGGCCCAGATCTACAACATGATGTCCCGGCTCAACGGCAAGTCGGCGTGCCTTATCGCCCTCTACCAGATGCCGGGGACCAACGCACTGGTCGCCGCCAGCGGCGTCAAGGATCTGATGAAGGAATTGAAGAAAAGCTTCCCGCCCGACCTTGACTACTCGGTGGCGCTGGACACCACCCTGGCGGTCACCGAGGGGATGCAGGAGATCAAGCAGACCTTCATCGAGGCTCTCATCCTGGTCATCCTCGTGGTGTTCATCTTCCTCCAGGGGTGGCGTGCGACGCTGATCCCGCTGCTGGCGGTGCCGGTATCGCTGGTGGGGACCTTCGCCATCTTCCCCATGCTCGGCTTCACAATCAACACCCTCTCCCTCTTCGGGCTCGTCCTTGCCATCGGTCTCGTCGTCGACGACGCCATCGTCGTGGTGGAGGCGGTGGAGCACCATATCGAGCACGGCCTGTCACCCAGAGATGCGGCCTTCAAGGCGATGGAGGAGGTCTCCGGACCTGTCATCGCCATCGCAGTCATCCTTGCGGCGGTCTTTGTCCCCACGGCCTTCATTCCCGGCATTACCGGCCAGCTCTACCAGCAGTTTGCCGTGACCATCGCCGTCTCGGTCATCATCTCTGCCTTCAATGCCCTTTCGCTCTCACCGGCCCTCTGTGCCCTGCTCCTCAAGCCGAAGGTCAAGGGCACCGGCCCGCTGCAGAAGTTCTACGACTGGTTCAACCGCGTCTTCGGCCGGGCCACCGACGGTTACGTTTCGCTCTGTGGCGCGGCCATCAGGAAGAGCAAGACCAGCCTGCTCCTGCTCCTCGGCGTGGCGGTTCTGGCCGGGGTCTCGGGCAAGCACCTCCCCACCGGCTTCCTCCCTGATGAGGACCAGGGTTTCATCTTTGCTGGAATCCAGTTGCCCAACGCCGCCTCTCTGGAGCGAACCGACGAGGTTGCCAGGCAGGCGGAAGAGATCATCACCAAGACCCCGGGGGTCAAGTACTGCTCCTCCATCATCGGCTACAGCATGCTGAGCCAGGTGCAGAACACTTACAGCGCCTTCTTCTTTGTCACCCTGGAGGAGTGGGCCAAGCGGAAGAAGCCGGAAGAGAAGTACGAGGCGATCAAAAAGGAGATTTCAACGAAGATGGCCGGCATTCCGGGCGCCATCGGCTTTGCCTTCCCGCCGCCGGCCATCATGGGGGTCGGCGCCTCCGGCGGGGTCACCTTTATACTCCAGGACCGGGCCGGGAGGGACATCGACTTCCTGGCTGCCAACACGAAGAAGTTCTTGGAAGAGGCCAAGAAGCGTCCCGAGATTGCCAGTGTCTCCACGACCTTCCTTCCCACCGTTCCGCAACTCTTTGTGGACGTGGACCGGGACAAGGTCCTCAAACAGGGGGTCCCCATCGCTGACGTCTACAAGATCCTCCAGAGCTTCATGGGGAGCGGCTTCATCAACTACTTCAACAAGTTCGGCCGACAATGGCAGGTGTTCATCCAGGCCGAGGGTGACTACCGGACCAACATCGACAACATCGGCCAGTTCTATGTGCGCAACAGCGAGGGGAAGACGGTTCCCCTGTCGGCGCTAACCTCCGTCCGCAACATCCTCGGACCCGAGTTCACCATGCGGTTCAACCTCTACCGGTCGGCCCAGGTCAATGCCTCGGCTGCCCCAGGCTACAGTTCCGCCCAGGCCATGAAGGCAATGGAAGAGGTTTTCGCCCAGACCATGCCCAGGGAGATGGGCTACGACTACAGCGGGATGTCGTTCCAGGAGAAGAAGGCCCAGCAGGGGGTCTCGCCGATGGCGGTCTTCGCCTTCTCGTTCCTCTGTGTCTTCCTGATACTGGCGGCCCAGTATGAAAGCTGGTCGCTCCCCTTCTCGGTCCTTCTCGGCACCCCCGTCGCTGTGGCCGGGGCCTTCGTCGGACTGCTGTTCCGTTCGTTCGAGAACAACATCTACGCCCAGATCGGCCTCGTCATGCTGATCGGCCTGGCGGCCAAGAACGCCATCCTCATCGTTGAATTCGCCAAGCTGGAATACGAAAAGGGTGAAAGCCTCATGGAAGCGACCCTCAACGGGGCGCGGCTCCGGCTCCGGCCGATCCTGATGACCTCCTTCGCCTTCATCCTCGGCTGCGTGCCGCTGGCCATCGCCAGCGGGGCCGGTGCCATCTCCCGGCAGGTGATGGGGATCACGGTCATCGGCGGGATGCTGGCGGCTTCCTTCATCGCCATTTTTCTGATACCGGTCACGTACTACGTGGTCGAGAAACTTGGGCAAAAGGGGCATACGGGCGCCCATATTCCCATATCCCCGGACAACGCAGGCGGAAAGGAAGGTGGCCATCATGCGTAACCTCTTAGCTGTCTCCTTCATCTCCCTGATCCTGGCCGGCTGCATGGTCGGCCCTGACTACCAGCGCCCCACGGTGGAGACGCCGGCATCCTGGCGAGTTGATGAAAAAACCGCACAGGATCTGGCCAATACCGCCTGGTGGCGGCAACTGGATGATCCGGTGCTTAACGAGCTCATCGCTACGGCAATCAATGAAAACAAGGACCTTCTCATTGCCACGGCTCGGGTGGACCAGTTCGCGGCCCTTTACGGCGTGGTCCGCTCCAATCTTTACCCCCAACTGGGAGCCTCAGCCCAGTTCGGCCAGCAGCAGGTCACGGAGAAGAGCGGCAATGATCTGCCGCCAGGCTATAACACCGTCACCGGCAACCAGCAGGTCTTTCTGAACGCCTCATGGGAACTGGATATCTGGGGCCGGATCCGCAGAAGCACCGAGGCTGCCAGGGCAAACCTGCTGTCCAGCGAAGAAGGGCGCCGGGGAGTTATCCTTACCCTGGTCAGCTCCGTGGCGGTCTCCTATGTGAACCTGCGCAATCTGGACAAGCAACTGGAGATCTCCAGGCAGACGGCCGAACTCCGCAGGAATTCCTATGAACTGTTCAAGCTCCGGTATGAAGGCGGCATCATCAACGAAATGGAACTTGCCCAGAGCCGGTCTGAATATGAACAGGCAATGGCCACCATTCCCCAGATCCAGAAGTTCATCGCCCTGCAGGAAAACGCCATCAGCGTGCTGCTGGGACAAAACCCCGGACCTGTTCCCCGCGGAAAGAGCATCGATGACCTGAAGCTGCCGATGATCCCGGAGGGGCTCACGTCCGAGCTCCTGGAGCGGCGTCCGGACATTAAACAGGCCGAACAGAACCTTATCGCCGCCAACGCCCGGATCGGTGTGGCCAAGGCAGCCTATTTTCCTGCCATCTCCCTGACCGGCCTTTTCGGGTTCGCCAGTTCTGACTTCTCGGACCTTTTCACCGGGTCGGCAAAGGTCTGGCAGTACAGCGCGCCGATTACCGCACCCATCTTCACCGCCGGCAGAATATCCAGCCAGGTCAAAGTGACCGAGGCGGTCCAGCAGGAGTATCTGCATCAGTACCAGCAGACCATCCAGACAGCCTTCCGCGAATTCAACGATGCCCTTGCCGACCAGAATCTGACCCGTAAGCAGCTCGAGGCTCAAAAGCAAAGAGTTGCGGCACTCCGGACATACGCCGACCTGGCACGGCTCAGGTTCGACAACGGCTATTCCAGCTACATCGAGGTGCTGGATGCCGAACGGAGCCTCTTCGACGTGGAACTTGCCTATGTCCAAACCCAGGGGACCCTGTTCCAGGCCCTTATAAACCTTTACAAGGCCATGGGAGGGGGCTGGGTAACCGAGGCGGAAGATCTGGGGGTTGCCGGATGATATCCGTTTCGTTAAGAAGTCGGGAACGGTTATCCTGGATTTTTTCATAAAAAAAGATTGTGCCAATGTCATTACCTTAAGTCACGAAATCCCCCCCAATTGGAAAGGGGGGGATTTTGTTAAACCGTTTGAAAATCCCCCTGCTTCCCCCTTTTCAAAATGGACTTTCTTGAAATATCCCATCTGTCATTGAAATTGAAAGGGTCGACTCTCATGAAAATGAAGAAGCAAAAAGAAACAAAATCAAAACCGAAGGTTACAAAAGGCAAATCGCTGTCCGCCATAAATGAAAACGATAAAATCAACGAGCTGAAACGGGCTGTTGCCTACAACCTTTTTTACACCCAGGGAATTTTGCCGGTCACAGCCACCCTGAATGATTATTACATGGCGGTGGCTCATACCGTCCGGGACCGGATGCTTAACCTGTTTGTCAATTCGATGGCGTCCCTCCGCGAAAGCGAAACCAGGATCGTCAGTTATCTGTCCGCCGAGTTTCTCATGGGGCCGCAACTGGCCAACAATCTCCTCAATCTCGATCTTTATGATCAGATGGATAAAGCGCTGCAGGAGACGGGTCTGGATCTCGGGGAAATCATCGCTCATGAGGTGGAACCGGGCCTTGGCAACGGCGGTCTGGGCCGTCTGGCCGCCTGTTATCTGGACTCCCTGGCCACCCTCCAGGTGCCGGCCATCGGTTACGGCATCCGCTATGAGTTCGGCATGTTCAATCAGGAAATCCGCGACGGCTGGCAATGCGAATCCAGTGACCCGTGGCTGCTCCAGGGCAATCCATGGGAAATCAAAAAACCGAATTTAACCTATCAGGTGAAATTCGGCGGTCACACTGACTATTACTCGGATGAACAGGGCCATTTGCGGATGCGATGGATTCCGGGACGGGTGGTCAACGGCGTTGCCTACGACACGCCGGTGCCCGGATATCGTGTCAATACCGTCAATCTTCTGAGGCTCTGGAGCGCCGTGGCCCCCCAGTCGTTTGACTTTGAAGACTTCAACAGCGGGGATTATTTCGGCGCCGTGGAGGACAAGGTCCTCGATGAGAATATCACCAAGGTTCTCTATCCCAACGATGAGCAGTTCCAGGGCAAGGAACTCCGATTGAAACAACAGTATTTTTTTGTCTCGTGCTCCCTGCAGAATATGATCTGGATACATTTATTAAAAAACGACAGCCTGGTTAACTTTCATGAGGGGTTTTCGGTTCAGCTCAATGACACCCATCCATCCGTCTCTGTTGCGGAACTGATGCGCCTTCTGGTGGATGAGCACCGAATGGACTGGGACAGGGCCTGGGACATTACCACCCGTACCCTGGCCTATACCAACCACACCTTGCTCCCCGAAGCCATGGAAAAATGGCCCCTGGCCCTTTTCGGCGCATTGCTGCCCAGACATCTTGAAATCATCTACGAAATCAACCGTCGTTTTCTGGATGATGTCCGGACCCGTTTCCCCGGTGATGAAGATCGGGTGAGGCGGTTGTCGATCATTGATGAAAGCGGTAATAAATACGTGCGCATGGCCAATCTTGCCTGCGTCGGCAGTCACGCCATCAATGGGGTGGCACAGTTGCACACGGAACTGCTCAAAGCGCATACACTGTGTGATTTTCACCAGATGTGGCCCGATAAAATCAGCAACAAAACCAACGGGGTCACCCCCCGCCGCTGGATGATGCTCAGCAATCCCGGCCTGTCTCAGTTGTTGACGGATGCCATTGGCGAGGGGTGGGTCACCCGCCTGGATGACTTGAAAAAACTCGAAAACCTGGCCGATGATGCGGGATTCAGGGATGCATGGCAAAAAGTCAAAGCCGACAACAAGCAGGCGGTGGCCAATTATGCATATAAAATGTCCGGCACGCTGGTGGATCCGGCCTCCATGTTTGACATCCAGGTCAAGCGGATTCATGAGTACAAACGCCAGCACCTGAATGTATTGCATATCATCACGCTCTACAATCGCCTCAAAGCAAATCCGGATCTGGACATCACGCCCCGTTCCTTTGTTTTTGGTGGAAAGGCGGCTCCCGGATACTTTATGGCCAAACTCATCATCAAACTGATAAATTCAGTGGCCGACGTCGTCAACAATGACCCCGATGTCCGTGGCAGGTTGAGCATTTTCTTCATTCCCAACTACAATGTCAAAATCGGGCATTTGGTATATCCCATGGCCGATCTTTCCGAGCAGATATCTACTGCCGGGATGGAAGCATCCGGCACGGGCAATATGAAATTTTCCATGAACGGCGCTCTGACCATCGGTACGCTTGACGGCGCCAACATTGAAATCCGTGAAGAAGTGGGTGCTGAAAATTTCTTTCTATTCGGCCTGACGGCCCAGGAAGTGCTCAACTGAAGACCATGGGATATCATCCCATGGCTTACTATGAGCGCAACGATGAGCTCCGGGGCGTCATCGAGCTGATCCGTTCCGGACATTTCTCCAACGGGGACCGGGAGTTGTTCAGACCGATCATTGATTCCCTGCTTTATCATGATCCTTACCTGCTTCTGGCCGATTACCCGTCCTATATCGCCTGCCAGGAGCAGGTCAGCCGGGCCTTTCAGGATAAGGACCGGTGGACCCGGATGTCCATTCTCAATGTGGCCCGCATGGGAAAATTCTCCTCCGACCGATCCATCCTGGAGTACTGCCGTGACATATGGCACGTCAGCCAGAAACCGGTTGACCTGAAATGGTTCCAGATGCCGAAAGAAGGGATCGTTTTTCGGGCCCCCAAATAAAGCCTGAACGGATAGACCGTTCAGGCTTTATTCGAAACAAATTCAAAATCCCAATGACCAAGTGATCGCACCGGCAGGGTGGCTTTCCACCCGCCGAGCGCTTGGGTTGATGTCCGGCGCCCGGAACGCCGGTATTTCATAGGTGGTTGCCAGCCAGGTGTTCAAAGATCCGGCAGTGCTCTTGATGATCACCGCAACCGTCATTATGATGTTGGTTCTTCTTTTTCCGAAGGCCATATGGTTCGGCAGACTGGCAGTATTGTAGCAGTCTAAACGCAACCTTCTGACACCCTGGAGATTCTTCGATGGAAAACATTAAATATTTCAAACCCTGCGATTTCCTGGTATTCGGAGTTCTTGGCGACCTGGCCAGGCGCAAATTGATTCCGTCCCTGTATCAGCTTGAAAAAGCGGGATTTCTGGAATCGGAAACCCGGATTGTGGGCGTGGCGCGTCATGAATTGACACAGGAGGGGCTTCTGGCAAAGGTCCGGGAAAGCTTGGAAACCTTTGTCAAAGAAACACTGGACAGCGCGGCGGCTGACGCACTGCTGGCCCGCTTCCGGTATGTCAAGGTGGACATGACCGATGACGCTCAATACAGCCGGCTGCGGGAGGTCGTCGATCAGCATGAGCGGATCATGGTCAATTATCTGGCTGTGTCGCCCTCACTGTTCGGAAACATCAGTCAGGGTCTGAATCGGGCCGGACTGGTCACCCCCGAGACCCGGGTGGTCCTTGAAAAGCCCATCGGCACCAACCTGGAATCTTCCAGGGAAATCAACGACGCCGTGGCCCGGGTGTTTCAGGAAAACCAGGTGTATCGCATTGACCACTACCTGGGAAAAGAAACCGTTCTGAATCTGATTGTGCTCCGGTTTGCCAATTCCCTCTTTACCAACAACTGGGACCACAACACCATCGACCATGTCCAGATTACCGTGGCCGAGTCGGTGGGCATCGAGGGCCGCTGGGGGTATTTTGACCAGTCCGGTCAACTTCGGGATATGGTGCAGAACCACCTGATGCAGATATTGACCCTGGTGGCCATGGAACCGCCTGCCAGCCTTCAGGCGGACAGCATTCGCAGCGAAAAGCTGAAAGTTCTCAAAGCGCTTCGCCCCATAACCCAGGACAATGTGGCCGAAAAAGCCGTACAGGGCCAGTATGGAGCCGGATTTATCGAAGGCCGGGCTGTCCCAGGCTATCTGGAGGAAGAGGACGGAAATCCCCACTCCTCAACGGAAACCTTTGTGGCCATTCGGGCGGACATCGACAACTGGCGATGGGCCGGTGTTCCGTTTTATCTCAGGACCGGAAAGCGGATGACAACCAAACGAACCGAAGTGCTCATCTATTTCAAACAGCAGCCCCACAACATTTTCCGGGAAAGCTACCGACAACTCCCCCCCAATAAGCTGATCATAAAGCTTCAGCCCGACGAAGGGGTGGAGATCGAGATGCTGAACAAAGTCCCGGGGATTGATATCGGGGTTCGACTCCAGTCTACGCTGCTGGATCTAAGCTTTTTCACGGCATTCAAGGACGAACGGATTGCAGATGCTTATGAACGCCTGTTGCTGGAAGCCATGCACGGCAACCAGGCACTGTTTATCCATCGGGATGAGGTGGAATGGTCCTGGAAATGGATCGATTCCATCCAGAATGCCTGGGCCGGACAGAACGCGCCGATCAGGGCCTACCCGGCCGGTTCATGGGGCCCGGTTGCCGCCCATTCCCTGCTGGCAAAGGACGGCCGGGAATGGGCGGAATAGGAGACCGTGATGACCAATTATCAGTGGAACATTATCGAATTTGCAAATGCATACATCCTGAACCGGAATCTGGCGGAACGGATCCTGCAACTGCTCCGGGAAAGTATCCGTCACCGGGGCAGGGCCAGCCTGGTGGTTTCCGGCGGAACAACACCGGTGGCTCTGTTCGAGGCCTTATCCGGTGCAGGCATGCCATGGGAGAAGGTGGTTGTCTCCCTGGCGGATGAACGCTGGGTAGATCCGGCAAGCCCTGACAGCAACGAGTATCTGGTCCGCACGCATCTGCTGAAAAACAAGGCGGCGGCAGCCACGTTCATGGGTCTGAAAACGCCGGAGGGTCATGCCGGAGCCGGTGAAGCGGCATGCGAAAAGCGCATCCGTCAGATATCCGCGCCGTTTGACCTGCTGATTCTGGGCATGGGTGACGATGGCCATACGGCATCGCTGTTTCCGGGCGCAGCGGCGCTGCCGGAGGCCATGGACATGGCGTCGGAAAAAATCTGCATGGCTGTTTCTCCGCCTGCGGCGCCCCATGATCGGATGACCCTCACCCTGCCGGCGCTCCTGAATTCACGGCGGATCTTTCTGCATATTGTGGGCGAAAAGAAACGGCAGGTTTATGAAATGGCCATTGCTGGAGAATCGACGGAAGAAATGCCCATCCGGGCCATTTTGAGCCAGAAAAAGGTGCCGGTGACCATTTGGTGGGCGCCATGACAGCCGCTCGCCCAAAATGCAACCTGTCAATCGTTTGCTATCCAATCATTCAGCTGACAAAGGAGACGTACGATGAACAATGTAGTCCAGAAAGTTACTGAGCGGATCATCGAACGCAGCAGGGGGCACCGCGAGCAGTATCTGCTCAATCTGGAGCAGGCCCGGGGCAAAGGACCGTTTCGGCACCTGTTATCCAGCAGCAACTTGGCCCATGGTCTGGCAGTCAGCACCGAAAATGAGACAAAGCTGCTGCTGAATCACCATACCCCCAACATTGCCATTATTTCGGCTTACAACGACATGCTCTCGGCTCATCATCCCTTTATGAATTATCCGGCCATCATCAAGGAGGCCGTGGCTGCTGCGGGGGGAACGGCCCAGGTCGCCGGCGGTGTGCCGGCCATGTGCGACGGGATTACCCAGGGGGAGGCGGGTATGGACCTGAGTCTCATCAGCCGGGACGTCATCGCCATGTCCACGGTCATCGCCCTGTCCCACAATATGTTCGATGGTGCTCTCCTGCTCGGCATGTGCGACAAGATTCTCCCCGGCCTGTTGATGGGCGCCTTGCAGTTCAGTCACCTGCCGTTCATCATGATCCCCGCGGGTCCCATGCTTTCCGGAATTTCCAACAAGGAAAAGGCCAAGGCGCGTGAGCGCCATGCCAGGGGCGAAATCAGCAAAGAAACATTGCTCCACGATTATGAATGCCGGATATATCACGGAGACGGCATCTGCACCTTTTACGGCACCGCCAACTCCAACCAGCTGATCGCGGAAGTGCTCGGCCTGCATTTGCCCGGCGCCACGTTTGTCAATCCGGGCCTGCCCCTCCGCGAGGCCTTGACCCGGGCAGCGTCCGCCACGGTTTGCACGTTGACCCATCTGGGAGACCACTACACCCCCATCGGCCTTGTGGTCAGTGAAAAGGCCGTCGTCAACGCCATTGTGGCATGGTTGGCCACGGGAGGTTCCACCAACGAGACCCTGCATCTGGTTGCGATCGCCAGGGCGGCGGGCATCCGCATCAACTGGGATGATTTTTCGGATCTCTCGGATGTCGTACCGCTGCTGGTGAGTATTTATCCCAATGGCCCGGGTGACATCAACAGCTTCCAGCAAGCCGGCGGCACCGCGCTGCTTATCAGAGAGCTGCTGCAAACCGGTTATTTGCATGGCGATGTGCTCACCGTGGCCGGTCCCGGGCTCCAGCGATACACGCAAAAGCCGGAGATGGACGCTGGCCGGCTGGTATGGCAAGAGGGATCTGAAAAAACGTACGATCCAAAAGTCATACGGCCGGCGGATCAGCCCTTTTCTGCGACGGGCGGCACACGAATTCTTTCCGGCAATCTCGGCCGAGCCGTTATAAAAGTATCCGCCCTGGCGGACGGCGCGGATACCGTGGTCGAGGCGCCGGCAATGGTTTTCAACGGCCAGCATGAACTTGTAGAGGCTTTTGAGGCGGGAAAACTCAACCGTGATCTGGTGGCGGTGGTCAGGTTCCAGGGCCCCAGGGCTATCGGAATGCCAGAACTGCACAAATTGATCACCCTGCTCAGCGTCGTTATGGAGCAGGGATACACTGTGGGGCTGGTTACCGACGGACGGCTATCCGGGGCGTCCGGCAAGGTGCCGGCTGCCATTCACGTGACACCCGAGGCCTTACTGAGGGGACTGCTTGCCAAGGTGCGGGATGGAGACATTATCCGGATTGACGTCCGGGCCAAACGCCTTGAACTCAAAGTCAGTGACCTGGAGCTTGAATCCAGGGGGTATGCGCCATTTGATCTTTCTTCCCATAAATTCGGTCTGGGGCGGCAGATCTTTGCCCCGCTCAGAAACGATCTGTCTGGTGCGGAGGAAGGTGCCAGTTCCATTTACGCTTACGTTGATGAAACAATCCGGGTTGTCGCGCCGGAAAAGGAGAAGCTATGATCCAGCGAAATTGGAAGATTGCTCCGGAAAAGGTGATGCGACAGGGGCCCGTGATCCCTGTCATGGTTATCGAGAGACTGGAGCATGCCGTGCCCATCGCCAGGGCGCTTGTGGCCGGCGGAGTCCGGGTGCTTGAAATCACACTGCGAACACCGGTTGCCCTGGATGCCATTGCGGTAATCAGCCGGGAAGTGCCGGAAGCCATTGTGGGTGCCGGTACCGTGACTTCCGAAGCCGACCTGAAAGCGGTAGCCCTTGCCGGTGCGTTGTTTGCCATCAGTCCCGGACTGGCGCCCAGACTTCTGGAAACGGCCAATCAGGGGGAAATCGCTCTGATTCCCGGTATCGCCACCGTAACTGAGCTGATGATAGGTATCGAACTGGGATATGATCATTTCAAGTTTTTCCCGGCCCAGGTGGCGGGGGGGGTTCAGGCACTCATGGCGATTGCCGGCCCCTTTCCGAAGGTGACCTTCTGTCCTACTGGCGGCATTTCACCTGAAAATTACCGGGATTATCTATCCCTAAAAAATGTCGCCTGTGTCGGCGGATCTTGGCTTGTTCCGGCGGGTGCGGTTAAGAATGGAGACTGGGAAAGCATCACCCGGACTGCGAAGGAAGCAGTGGCAGGAGCCGAATCTGGATGATTTTTGTCATTCTGGAGATTGTAATTTTGGAACGGCAGAGATAGAGAAGACTGAAAGAGGCGTTTGGGGGGGGTATGATTCTGGCAGGCGATATAGGCGGCACCAACACGAGACTTGCACTCGTTGACGATAAGAGCCAAGTGATGCGGATTGTTGCCGAAGAGACCTTTTCAAGCCGTGAGCGGACGAGCCTTGAAGCAGCGATTGCCGAGTTTCTCTCTCTGCACCGCTGTGATCTTACCAGGGCTTCTTTCGGCATTGCCGGCCCAGTTCGGAACGGGCGTTGCGAAGCCACGAACCTTCCGTGGGTGGTCGATTCCAGGGCCGTGGCAAAACAATTGCAACTTAAGCGCGTTGGCCTCATAAACGATCTTGTGGCCAATGCATACGGAATTTCCCTTCTCCGAAGCAAGGATTTATTAATTCTGAACAGGGGTGCCCGGAACGCTAAAGGCAACCGCGCGATTATCTCGGCAGGCACTGGCCTTGGCGAGGCAGGCATGTACTGGGACGGGGAAGCGCATCGGCCGTTCGCATCCGAAGGAGGCCATGGCGATTTTGCGCCCCGCAACCACCTTGAAATGGAGCTACTCGAATATTCGATGAGTCGATACCGGCGTGTTAGTTATGAACGCCTGGTCTCGGGACCAGGGCTCGTCCATATATATCACTTTCTGAGGGACGGGGGGAAGGGCGAAGAACCACCCTGGCTTGCGGAACAATTGCGCCATGGTGACCCGGCCCCAGTGATCTCTCAGCTTGCCATCGTGGGGAAGAGCCAGCTGTGCCTCAATGCGCTCGATCTCTTCGTGTCTCTCTACGGCGCTGAAGCGGGAAATCTGGCCCTCAAGGTCATGGCTACGGGTGGTGTATACTTGGGAGGAGGCATTGCGCCAAAGATCATCCCGAAACTGAAAGCGCCCGGGTTCATGAATGCCTTCACCGCAAAGGGCCGCATGCGGCCGCTGCTCCAGGATATCCCCGTCAGGGTGATCCTGAACCCGAAAACCGCCCTTTTCGGTGCCGCATGGCATGCTGCCTTCGCGTTGCCGGAACAGGGGAAGGATGCTGAGTAACATTCGATTATTCAAGCGCTTTCCTGGAGCTTGATCCTTGATTGCACCAGACTGACGACCGAATTCTTTTTGCTGAGGTATATGGAATAGTGTCTGAACGGGAAACCGTTTTTATAAATTCGAAGCACGCAATTCGAATCAATGGCCAAATCTTGAAACTATTTTTTCATACAGTGTCGGGCGCCTTGTTTTTTCTCGACTGATATCGCCCATAGGCGCCGGACAGCGGGACGGCGGTCAATCCGTGGGCCAGGACGCTCAGCATCACGGTCAGGACGATAACGCCAAGCAGGTATTCCAGGTTTTGAGTTCCCAGCTTTCCAACCACCATAAGCAGGTAGAGAACGGAGGCGATGCCCCGGGGTCCGAACCAGCCGATGAAGCCGACTGATGCCCAATCCAACCGGGAGCCAATGAGACTCAGTGCGACCGGCAGCATGCGGATCAGGGTCAGGCTCATGACGGCATAGACCCAGGCCCGGATGTCCCAGTAGGTGATGACTGCCGGCACCAGAACAAGTCCGAAAAGCAGGAAGATGTAAAGCGCCAGTTGCTGTCCTTCGGCTTCACCGAATTCCTGAACACGTTCCCGAACGGCGTGGCTTCGAACGCCCAGCAGAAGGCCGCCGAAGTAGGCTGCTATAAACCCGTTGCCGTGGAACATCTCGGCGGCCGCATAGGCTATCATGGCAAGGGAAACGGAGACGAGACGCTGAAAGGTGTCGTTCATCCAGCCGGCCCGGGAAGCCCGATCCACTAAAAATCCGCCTACCAAGCCGACCGCAGCGCCTATGACCGGACCGTGGATCAGTTGAGAAAAGATGAAATCTGACCAGAAACCGGATCCGAGCTGCCGAGCGGGATCTCCGGCAAGAACGGCGATGCAGAGCAGGATGGGGGGCAGGGCGATGCCGTCATTCAGGCCGCTTTCCACATTGATGGCCTGCCGGATTGGTTCAGGAACGGAGTTGCTTTTGACCACCGCCTGGCCCAGGGCGGCATCCGTGGGCGAAAGAATCAGGGCCATAAGGGACAAGAGCCAAATGGACATTCCGGGGAACAGCGCCCAGGCTACAAGGACTCCGAAAATCATGGTCAGTGGCAGTCCGATCAGCAGGAGCCGAATCGGGAGGCCGCGGCTCCGGACCAATGCCGGGAGATCGATCATGGAGGCATCGATAAAAAGAATGAGCACCAGTGTGATCTCCGTCATTACCCGGACCAGCTCGGCATTGACCGAAACCTTCAGCCAGTCGAACCCCAGGGGACTGGCCAGGATCCCGACGGCCACAAAGACCATGGGGCCGGTGATCGGTGAGCGCTCGGCGAGCCGGGAAAAAAGCCCGAAGACATAGGCCAGGACGGCGGCAAAGATGATGAACGGGTACTCATGCATGGGTTCAGGACTCCTTTTCATCTTGCTCAAGTCACGCCGAAGCCTGACGAACGGATGTTACTCTTTTGATTCAGACTGTCCGTAGAGGCTTACCAGCCGGGCCACCACCACAACCAGGTACATCTGTCCGATGATTGCTTCCAGGATCGCCAGCCCTCTGGCCGGACCGCTGACTGGAACGATATCTCCGTAGCCCAGCGTTGCGAGGGTTACATAGCTGAAATAGATCAACCGGGCCAGTGGGCTGATTTCGCTTCCCAGAGACTGGGTGTCCGGATAATGAAAAGAGCCCGGCAGCAACCCCTCAAGCACATGGAAAATGATGGCGAAGATCAATCCGAAAAGCAGATAAAGACTGAGGGAAGCAAACAGGCGTTCTCTATCGATGCCGCCGGATTTAAAGATAGCTCGAAAACAGGCGATCGCTCCCAGAAATATGAGAACCACCGAGGAGAGTTGACCATAGGGAACGAAAGCCTTCAGCTCGAATACGGAGGATGTCGCTGTAGAAAATATGGACAGTAAAAAGAGCACCAGGCTGGCCCGCAGGGTCCACCGGCCGGTGACGATGGAGAGCAGTATCAGCTCATTCAGCGGGATCAAGAGTTTGGTGAGCCAGGCCAGGCCGAGTTCCGTAAGTAGCGTTGAACCGCTGACGGTCAGCAGCAAAGATACAAAAAGAAGGCCGAAACGGTTTTCCCTAAAAGAGGAAATATAGGATTGTAATGGCGTCTTCTGGCTCATGGTGCAGCATTTTGGGTTGTATTGTAACTACTACAGAATTCAGTTGTCAGAATTCAGAATAGCCTGCATGTAGGCTTCGAGCAGTTTACCGACTTCTTCAATCAAGCGGATTGGCTTAGAAACATCACCATAAGCAAGATTATTGACAAGTATCAATTTGAGCCACGATTCTTCGAGGAACCCTTGGGCGATATTGAAAAAGCGAATTTGCAGGATCCCTTTCTGGCTTCCGAATTCTGACTCCTGGATACCCGAGTAGTTACGTTGTATTTATGAATCAGAATCGTTGCAAGATCGATATCCTGCTTCAGCATATACTGATTAAAAAGGTCTTCCGAGGAATAAATAAACACTGCTGTCCGCTTCTATCGAGCGTCCGTAGCCGATATACAAGGGTCCGATCGGGCTGTCCGCGCCGATGAAAAAGCACGCAGACCCAAGCACCCCATCCGGACTGCCCGGCACCAGCGGAGAGCCGACCTGGCCGGCTTCGAGCGAAAGACCTCCGTAGGCCCCTTCAAGCAGGGTCCCTTTCAAAATCCGATGATAATACAGGAGCCTGGCGAACTTCAAATCTCCTCCAACCAATTGGCCCGTGGCGTAGCCAGACTGCTGCAAAAAGCCGCCCCACTGGAACAGATCATAACGCGGCAGCGGATTGGAGCCGACTCTGCCGCCGGCTTTGGCACTCAAGTTGAAAGTATGACTCACCGAATGAACGGACGACGGTGCCGTCAACGTCCCACTTGGTGTAGTCATCGTCGGCGCCGAGCACACTGTTCGAGTTGTATGTATTCGTCCCTGCTCTCCATCCCGAACGAGGAAAATGTACACTGTCGAGCTGATCAAGAAACAACCGTGTCCTGAACGCCCCTTGCGTGATATCATTCTCCCCCGGCGACAGGCTTTGCGGTCCGGTGGTGAGTTCCGGGGTCAGCACGCCTCCCAGAACGCCGATCCGAAGCTCGCCATACCGTGTAAACTGGCTGCCGAGATCAACTCCGCCAAGGATGGAGGACACGTTATAGGTTGCGATGCGATTGTCACCCTGATAAATGTCCGCGACGCGACGCTCGTACGAAGCGCGCGGCGCAATGAAGAAAAAGCCTCTGTGCATCGAGCGGCTGGTAGAATTCGGTCGTGAAACTGGAGGTGCGGCCGATCTGCAAATCGTTGCGCCATTCCGCACCAAGCGTATTAAGCCAGGTTTTGCGATAGCTGGCAAGAAGGTTAAAGTAAGCATCGCCCTGCAGATCGCTGCTCAGCCCCAATCCGAAACGCAGGTAGTCCGGCCCCCAGGATTTCTCGACCGCATCCACCGCAAGCACCCGCCTGCCGGGTTCCTCTATGAAACGGTAGTTCACATGTTCAAAATCATCCGGTGCCGTAAATCCGGCGCATGTCACGGTCGAGCATCTCCTGATGGATCGGCTGACCGGCCTGGGTCTCCATCACTTCCTGCACGGTTTCGGGGTTGACACGCTTCAGATTCTCGAACCGGATCTCGTCAACCGGCTGCAGGCTCGGTATTGATGCCACCATTTGGCGCCGGCGCAACGCGGCGTATTCCTCGGCCGGGATGGATAGCTTTGCGAGCTGTTCGCCCACCTTGCGTGCCGCCTCCTCGCCAAGGGGGCTGATCTGCGGCAAATTGTCGAAGTCGCCGGTCGAGTAATTTCCCAGATCCGGTGTGATAAGAATGTCGCCGGGTTTCAGCAATGAAAGCGAGGTCTGGACATTCTGCTCGGTCAGAATGCTGAGCACCTGCGCTGACACGCCCAGGACCGAGTTCAACTCATCGCGCTTCAACAGCGGTGTGCCGACATTCACAGCGATAATGATGTCTGGGCCCATCGTAAGTCCTGTCTCCACCGGCAGATTCTGGGTGAGCATGCCGTCAACCAGCAATTTGCCGGATATTTCCACCGGGTCGATCGCGACCGGGACCGACATGCTGGCGCGCATCACGTTGGCGAGTTCGCCCTCGCTGAAAACCACGACTTTGCCGGTTGCCAGGTCTGTCGCAACAGCCCGGTAAGGAATGGGCAGCTTATCGAACTGGAAGTAGCCCTTCTCTTTGGAGAGCCGGCGCAGGACCGTCTCGAGCTGCACGCCGGACACCACGCCTTTGGGAAGGGTCAACTTGCCGTCCCTGATCCCGACCTCTGGGCCGAATAATATGGTGTAGTCATCCTGTTTGCGCCGCATGGCAAGCTCCTTGCGCGGCGGTTTTTCTTTAAACAGGAGTTCGGTTGAGATGCCCGCTAAAATTTCATCCATCTCCGCCACGGTCGTTCCCGTCGCATAGGCAGCACCGACCAGCGCCCCCATGCTGTTGCCGGCGATGCAGTGAATTGGCACGCGGTATTCTTCCAGAACCTTGATCACGCCGACGTGGGCAGCACCCCGCGCCCCTCCGCCGGACAGAACGAGACAGATTTTCGGCCGTTTGGCGCTGCCCGAAGCGCTGTCCGCCGCACCAGCTGATTCGTCGGCCTTGGCCGGAAGCGCAGCGGCAAAAAGGAAGGCGGCCAGGACATCCCGGATACGGTGATGGATGCTCCACAAAGTCTTCGTGTTCTCATTTAGCGGACTTTCTTGTCCGGATGCGTCGCGAAAAATCCGCGCGGCATCGGCGGCATGTGCGCGGGCATTGACATGCGCACGCTTTTCAAGTTCGGAAAAGGGCAAGCTGTTGTCCAGCCGCCCCGTTTCATAAAGGTATTCCGGTATATAGCCGCTGACCAGAATCTTCCAGCTGAACGGCAGATGGTCCGGATTGACGCGGGTGTTCAGCCAGATGTTGGTGGTGCAGTTGGTGGTCAGGGTGTTGTAAAACTCGGGCGTGGTCTTTGAGCGCATTGAGCTTGTCCATATATGACAGAAACAGCCGCCGGCCGTCCTCGATAAGGCCATGGGTCCGGTAGACATACACATTCTCCGGCGGATCATGGCGATAGTTGGTGCGCAGCCGGATGACATCCCGTTCGTCGGCCACCACGTAGTAAAGTTCATATTGACGGAAAAATCCCTTGACCGTCGAATACCCTTCCCCTTTTTCCTTGCGCGCCTCAATGGAAATGGCCAGGTGATCGCCACCGGTAAAGCCGAAGCTCAAGAAATACATGCGCGATGGCCGGCCCCATCCAGTAAACGGCAACCACATCCACCGATTCCAGTTGACGCAGGTCAAAGCGCTTGTCGTAATAGGCGGGGGTATAGTCTGTTTCGCTGCGGTAGTCGAAATTGCGGATGTCGTGCACCGTGACCCGGTCGCCGTCTATCTCGGCCCAGGAAAGCCGCGCCACATCCGTCTGCCAGTCCCGGTTGTTGGAAGGCGGGATCATCAGAAACCAGATAACGATCATCGCAAAACCGCACAGAAAAATCAAAATGGATCTGCCTGCCGGGCGAACCAACACGAGTGTCCCGAGAGAAAACAGCGCAATCACGATGGCTCCGGGCAGCCTGAGCCCTTCCGGCAGGTTGGAATAATAAACCGCCAGGGTTTCCCAGCCGGTAATGGCCGTCAGGACAAGAACCGCCAGAATCCATCCGAGCACTCGGAAAAGCATCTTGACAGGCGATCGGCGTCCGTATCCGGATATTCCGGTGGAATGAAACCCTGGCATTAAGAGCCTCCTTTACAAGTACGAAATTCCCTGAACAGAATTTCCGTTCAGGGAAACAGTCCATCAGGGGTTGATTCTGGTGATTTTTGATCCTTGAATGCCCATGCCGGCCATCAGTCCCTGTTGTCCGAAGATGAAGGCATATATTCCTTCTTTGGTAGTTGTGGTTGTAATCGATTTTGCCATCCCCTCGTCCACGAAGACAATGCTGGGTCCCACGCCAATTTCCCAGCCGTCGCTTTTGTTCAGATACTCAAGAGATGCCGTATCCATGAAGAACAGGACATAGGCGAATTTCTGGGCTCCGGCCTGCAATCCATAGGAACCTGCAACAGAATTGAAATAACCATTGGTTTTACCATCTACGCGAAGCGCGCCTTCTCCGTATTGTCCCCCGAAAACAAATCCCACCTTCGTGATACTCGGGAAAACCAGAACGCCTTTTGCGACTTTGGAGAGTTCCCTGGCGGCAGCGGATTTGGCATACAGTTGTTTCAGTGCCTTATCAACTTCCCGGTCCAGCTTCGCAGTGTCGGCCGCCATGGCGGATTGGATTAAAACAGTTGCGGTAAATACTGCCAATATCATTGTAACGAGAGTAAAACGAATTCTTGATTGCATAATTAACTCCTTTTTTGTGTCAAAAAATAATGTCAGAATGACAAAAAATGATCTGTCATGTCTCGCTGCCTTTTAACCTTGTAAAAACGACGTCATAGCTTTGCTTCTGAACGGCCTGGAAATAGATTCCCTTCAGTTGATCACTTCCGGGTTCATACGTCAGAGTATAGGTAGATCCGGGATAATTCACATCCCGCAGTTCGATGAACACCCTTAAGATGCCGCCGACACGGCTGGCTTCGGCCCTGGCCACATGAATCGGTTTCGGGTTGAAATAGGCCGCTTCCATCTTCCCGCTGTCATCCACGCGCTTGATTTCGATGATATATCCACCGTCCGGCCGCAGCCATTTGCCTTTCAGTTTCTGCCAGTCGGGACTGGCTTCGGCAAATGCCGCGGATGAAGTTGCCGTGAGTGATTCGACAACTGGAACGGCCGTCGGAAGTGCTTCCGCCTGCCGCAGATTATGCCATCCAGCACCGAGAACAGCCACGAGGGTCAATGCCAATAAAATCTTCATTCCGAAGAAATGCTGTCTGGACGCGGGTGGACCTGTCAATCTACCATTACGGTTTTTTTTACGATTCATGCGCATGGGTTGTTTTCCGTTCATTTTTTCTTTGTGGCGAGAGCCGCTGCTTCTTGTTCTTCCTCGACGAGAATTCGCGTCAGGGCTGCCGCGGCACCTGCCTTGAGGTGCTCGGCGACTTCCGGAGACGGGGCAGCTTCAGGGGCGTTGGTGCCGGATGTGCCCTCATGGCCAGTGGGAAGCTCGACGATCACCTTGCGATGGGCGAAATGGATTCCCTTTTTGGCCAGTTGCTCGGTAATGAGTTGGAAAGCCTTCCGCTGGATGACGAACTGCTTTCCGGGTTTGGCCGTAAATTTCACCCGGAAGCTCATCACCGAATCGGCAACTTTTTTGATCCCCTGGGATTTGATCGGCTGGAGGAGATCCGGACCCAGTTCCGGGTCTTCCATGACCTTCTGGTTCACCTTTTTAATGACTTTGCGCACCTGATTGACATCGGTGTCGTAAGGCAGTTCCAGATTGAATTTCATCACCATGCCGCCCCGGTTGTAGTTGGTGATGGCGCCCAGCTTGCTGAACGGCACGATCTGAAGCGCTCCGCGATGGTGTCGCATCATGACGTTGCGCAGGGTGAATCCTTCCACCGTTCCCGATACGCTGCCTGCCTGAACGTATTCTCCCACCCGGAAGGCGTCGTCCACCAGGTAGAAGATGCCGGACAACACATCGGCCACCAGCTTCTGAGCCCCGAAGCCAAGCGCCAACCCCACGACGCCGGCGCCGGCCATGAGCGGACCGATATTGATGCCCAGGCTGGAGAGCACGATCAGTGTCACCATCACGACCAGAACCGTTCCCACGAATTTGCGGAGCATGGGCAGCAGGGTGAAGCTGCGGTCCAGAACGATACCGCTGAATTCTTCTTCGTGATCCTCCTTTTTTTCAGAGGGTGGGGGCGCCATGGCCTCCAGTTTTTGTTGGATGTACCGGTTGGTCTGGCCCCAGATCACATGTCCAATAATCAGTGTTACCAGGATGCTGAAGGCCGCATGAACCAGATTGTCGATAAATGGCAGGTCGATTGCCCAGATATTGAAAAGCCACAACGCCAGCGTTAAAACAATGACAATGCGTACCAGCCCCATGGCGATCACAAAATACCGGGTATTCTCTTCTGTTGCTGTTTTGCGGATTGTGCCCAAAGTCTCCGTGACCAGCCATTTGCCGGCCCGGAGCATTAACATATACAGTGGGACAATCAAAAAACTGATGACAAAGGCCATATCGTTTTGTGGGCCATACAATCCTACGCGCCCGATCGCCAAAAGCCATACCAGGGCGACATACCCCATCGCCAGAAAGTGCCAGCCGGATGCCATTTGCTCCCGGAACCAGGAAATTTCGCCGGACGGCCCCTGGCCCGTTTCCCGCAGATAGTTAGCCACCCATGTTCGGCTATGCCAGAGGAAAAGCCCCGTCATTACCATGAAGGGAATGGATAGCACCAGGACGATGAGAAAGAAGCCATCCATGGGAGTTTTCAGTTTCTGAAGGAACAGCGAAAGAACATATATCACAGTAACATTGCCGGCCAGCAGGATCAAGTTCCGATGAAGGTCTGCGGCAGTTGCGTCCAAGACCGGTATCAGGCGCAGCTGGCCGGCATCTGGAGACAATATCAAACGGGATAGAAGGGTTATCAGGCGAATCAGTACAATGACCATCATCACGGCGATGAAAACAAGCCTGCCTCCCTCATGGGCAAAGGGGATCACAGCGTACAGCAGTCCGCTTGTCATTGTAAAAACAACAATTCCCAGAAAATCCGGCAGGATTCTCATCATCGCGGTACCGAAGCGCAGAAATCCATGCATAACCGGCGCTGCGTCAAACCGTTCCCGCATGCCGGCACTGAATCGCCGGCAAATTCGCTCCACCCCCAGCGCCAGGGCAATGATCACCGCCAGACCGAAAAACATCCGAAGCAGCGCTGTCAGACCTTCCCCGTCGGTCACCTTTTGGACGATTTGCGCCATATCTGAGAAAAACAGCGGCAGATAGCGTCCCAATTCCGATAACCGCTGCTGGAAAAGGATGGAGAAGGCCTCGATCCGATGCATTCCTCCGGATTGTCCGGAAAACTGGGAGGCATTGTGCTGAGGAAGGCTTTTCTCCAACTGCTGAATCAGGATTTGTCGCACCTGCTGGTCGCTGAGGCGGGAGAGCAGTTGATTGATATCGTCCATGGATTTTGGTTGCAGCGTTTCAAGCGAGGGTGCCTTGCGGTGCCGCTGCTTTTTCTTTGGCGATGGACGCTGTGGCAAAATCAACCCAGAATCATGCAGGCGATGAACATCCATCGGCCGATAAAGGGGAAGGATCGATAAAACGTAGACTTAAATCGTAACGCATAGAATTTGTTCCTTGTCTTGGGTCTGGCGCAGCAGATCAGTCCTAACTACCATGAGTGTTATACCGTAAGTTCAATATGATGTAAATAAAAATATCAAAGGGGTTCGTAATGACCCGTTTCATCTTTCGTTTCAGGAAGCAAGTGGCAATAGGGTTTGAACAAAACGGCTCTGAATCGGCTCGCAAATGACCTTGACAGTGTGTACGGCAGGTGCTATCCAATTGTATAATGATTTCACTGTGTCGACGGGCAAGACCTAACAAATCCAGATGGTTCAGGAACCAGCCGGACAGTGTTAACCGGCCGTTGGAACTGAGTTTTGCATTTATAGGGGTACAGGAAACCCATTGGCTTACAGGACGCCGGGGCAAAAACAGACCCGGTGCAAAACGGAAAGGGGAGCCATGAAGATGAGAACACCATTTATAAAAGCATTGGCAATGTTGCTGGCGCTCTTGCTGGTAGTCCCGCCAGGGGCCATGGCCCAGAGCGGCGGCGGGGACAAACCCTTTAGCCAGGAACAGCTGGATCAGCTGTTGGCGCCCATCGCGCTGTATCCGGACTCGCTTCTGGCCCAGATCTTCATGGCATCCACCTATCCGCTTGAAGTGGTGCAGGCGGGACGCTGGGTCAAGGCGAACAAGACCCTCAAGGCAGATGCCCTGACAGCGGCGCTTGAAAAAGAGAACTGGGACCCGAGCGTCAAATCGCTGGTCAATTTTCCTCAGGTGCTGGAAATGATGAATGAGCAGCTGGACTGGACCCAGAAGTTGGGAGATGCGTTTCTGGCACAGCAGAAGGACGTGATGGACACGGTCCAGCAGCTTCGGGCAAAAGCCCAGACAGCGGGCAACCTGAAGACCACCGAGCAGCAGACGGTCGTTGTGGAAAAAGAGACGCAGACAATCGTCATACAGCCCGCAAGCCCTCAGGTCGTCTATGTGCCGACCTACAATCCTGCGGTAGTTTATGGTCCGTGGCTGTATCCGGCGTATCCTCCCTACGCATACTATCCGCCCGGGTACGTGGCCGGCGCGGCCTTGTTTTCCTTTGGCGTGGGTGTTGCCGTGGGGGCAGCCTGGGGCTATGCGTGGGGAAACTGCAACTGGAGAGGCGGAGATGTCAATGTAAATATCAACCAGAATGCGAACATCAATAGAAATATCAACCGGGGCAACTACCAGAAAAACATCGACCGGCCAGGGGGGCCAGGGGCAGTGGAAGCACAATCCCGAGCACCGCAAGGGTGTATCCTACAGGGACCAGGGGACGGCCCAGCAATTCAACAAGGCGGCATCCAGAAACGCCCAATCCCGGGAGGCTTTCCGTGGTCGTGCAGAGGCTGGGCGGCAGGACATTGCTCGTGGCGGTGCAGATAAGGCCCGTGGCGGTTCAGGCCAAACCCGCGACCGCTCCGTCTGGCGGGCAGCAGGGCTCTCAGGGTCGCAGGGAGGCTGTTTCGACGGACCGGGGTGGGGCTAAACAGCGAAGTGACAGCGCCAGGACCGACCGTGCTGGAGGTGGCCAGCAACAAAGGGACAAGATGGCTTCAGGAAGTCGCACGGGTGGCCAGCAGGGGACGGGCAGAAGCGCCTTTGAAAATCGTGATCGCGGAAGTCAGACAAGGGAATTCAGTAATCGGGGAAATCAAAGCATGTCTTCCTCCCGAGGCGGCGGTAGTGGCAGCGGCTACAGTCGTGGAGGTGGGGGTGCAAGCCGAGGTGGTGGCGGCGGTGCGAGCCGAGGTGGTGGTGGCCGAGGCGGTGGTGGTGGCGGCGGTAGACGTGGGAGATAAACGTTTTGGAGTCACACAACCACTTATTATGGGTTCATCACTTTGGAATGGAGGAAAAAGCCGTGATTTTGCACATCAACTGGACAGAAAGAGATTCGTGGCTGAGGCGTAGCACAGTGCTCCTTATTGCAGCCGCATTTATTTCTTTAATGATCTGTGGTCCGTCCCATGCCAAGACCATGAAGCAGCTCACATTTGCTACCCCTGAAGCGGCGGCCAAGGCGTTGGTCGAGGCCTTGAAATCAAAGGACATCAAAGCCCTGGAAGCGATTTTCGGGCCAGGAAGCAAGGACCTTGTATCCTCAGGCGACCCGGTATTGGACAGCGCAGGGTTCGATTGGTTCATCAAGCGCTATGAAGAGAAGAGCAGGCTGCAGGAAGAATCTGCCGAAAAGATCATTCTGAATCTGGGAAATGACGATTGGCCGTTTGCCATACCGATCGTGAAAAAAGATGCCCTCTGGCATTTTGACGCCAAAGAAGGCAGCGATGAAATCCTGGCGCGAAGGATCGGCAAAAATGAATGGAATACCATCCAGTTCTGCCTGGCATACGTGGATGCCCAGCGGGAATACGCGCTCGAAGACAGGGGCGGTGACGGGCTTCTGGAATATGCCCAGAAATTCATCAGCGACCCGGGAAAGAAAAACGGCCTTTATTGGGAAGAGAAAGAAGGCGAGAAGCCGAGTCCTCTGGGTCCGCTGGCTGCCGAGGCAGCCAAACAAGGCTACAGCACAAAAAAGACCAGGCAGTCGCCTTACCACGGGTATTACTTTCGCATCCTGAAGGCTCAGGGAAAGAACGCGACGGGCGGCGCATATGACTATATGGCGAACGGAAAAATGATCGGCGGATTTGCGCTGGTGGCCTATCCTGCCAAGTATGCATCTTCGGGCGTCATGACATTTATCGTGAATCACGATGGCGTCGTGTATCAGAAAGACCTGGGCAGTAAGACCGGGAAAACGGCTCAGACGATAAAGATCTTTGATCCGGACAGCACGTGGGAAAAGGTGGAAGACAAGGAGCTGAATGACAGCGGATAAGTAGTGCCTGAAGGAAATGTCCGTTCAGGCACAATCCGAATATCGAAATCCGAAATTGGAAACAAACAATTCAGATAACAGAAGGAATGGTTAATGGCTGAAGCCCAACGCGATCTGACCCGAAGCTTGCTGAGTGTGATTTTCATCGTGGTTCTCATCGGGATCATCGATCTGGATCCTGCGGCCATTTCTGGGGGCTGCTGTCTGGGCGGCAACCATCGTGGTAGCGACCTGGCCCCTGATGATCGCGCTTCAGAAGCGACTGTGGAATAAACGCCCGCTGGCGGTTGCGGTGATGACGGTCGTTCTGCTGTGCGTCCTGGTCGTGCCGCTCTCGCTGGCTGTCGGAACGATCGTTTCCAGCGCCGAAGAAATAGCCGGATGGACGAAATTGCTTGCGGGTTTCAGAATACCCTCTCCCCCGGAGTGGGTGGGCAATCTGCCGCTTATCGGCGAAAAAGTAATGGATATTTGGGAGAAGATTGCTGCGGTGGGGATACAGGAGATTGCCGCCAAAATCGCCCCCTATGTCGGCGGGTCGATCAAGTGGTTCGTAGCCCAGGTCGGCGGTTTCGGAATGCTGCTTGTGGAGTTTCTGCTAACGGTCATCCTTGCAGCAATCCTGTACGCGAACGGTGAGGCAGCGGCAAACCGCGTCATGCGTTTCGGACATCGCCTGGCAGGGCCACGCGGAGAAAATGCTGTACGTCTTGCCGGCCAGGCTGTGCGCGGTGTCGCGCTGGGAATCGTCGTGACGGCGCTTGCCCAGTCGGTATTGGGAGGCATGGGCCTGCTCATCGCCGGCGTGCCATTTGTAGCGATCTTCACCGCAGTGATGTTCATGCTTGCCATCGCCCAAATCGGAGTTATACCGGTGCTCGGGTCGGCAACGCTCTGGCTGTTCTGGAGCGGCAGTTCGGGCCGGGGGGCGTTTCTTCTTGTCTGCACGGTCATCGTGGGAACCATGGACAACTTCCTGCGGCCGGTGCTCATCAAAAAAGGCGCGGATCTGCCCCTGCTGCTTATTTTCACCGGAGTGGTCGGAGGCCTGATTGCCTTCGGGCTCATCGGCCTTTTCGTCGGTCCGGTGGTGCTCGCAGTGGGCCACAAGTTGCTGGAGGCGTGGGTAGAGGAGGAACATCCACAGCCCATAACAGGAATCGCCGGAATAAAAGGAAAGGAATAAAAGGAGATGAAGGCTAACGACTGTTGCAAATTCAGATTTAAATGGAATGGCCACTTTACGCCGGTAACCGGAATCCTCCCGACAACCTTGATTTTGATCCTGCTGCTTGCGATGTGGATAACACCGCAGCCCGTGCATGCCAACGAGGCCATTTCTCAGGGCCGGACAACGCCTTCTTCAGTGGAGGATGTGGTGGTGCCCATGGAGATATCCTTTATGGAAAAGCTGGGCTTGCCCCCGGTTTTCCCCTTGCTGAAACAGAAGCTGCAGGATACCCCGCCTTTTTTTCGGGATACAAAGCTTGATCTCAACGTCCGCAGCTACTATTTTTACAGGGACAATGATAGTCAAAGCATCAACGGGGCCTGGACGCTGGGAGGCGCCCTGTCATACAAATCCGGCTGGCTGTGGGATCACTTTGCCATGGGGGCGGTTCTGTATACCTCCCAGCCCCTGTACGCTCCCGAGGATTGGGACGGAACAGGGCTGTTGATGCCCGGTCAGGAGGGCTACACCGTCCTGGGGCAAATCTATGGCCGCATCAAATTGATTGACGCGCATTATGTCAACCTGTATCGCTATGAATACAACACGCCCTTCATCAACAAAGACGATAGCCGGATGTCACCCAAAACCTTTGAAGGCTACAGCTTCCAGGGAGCGCTTCGGGAAAACAGGTGACAAACCGACCTGGCAGTACGGCGGCGGTTACATCAGCAAAATCAAGGAGAGAAATTCGGATGACTTTGTCTGGATGTCCGAGGATGCCGGGGCGCCCATCGAGCGGGGGGTGGTGGCCGGCGGCGCGATTTATACCGGGCAGCGGTTTTCTGTCGGAATGTTCGATTACTATTGTGACGATGTGCTGAATATCGGCTATGGGGAAGCCAAAACCCAATTCAAATTTACGGACCAGCTGGGATTTCTTGCCGCTGCACAGTATATAGATCAGCGCAGTGTGGGAGACAATCTGCAGACTGGGGCTTCTTTTTCAACCAACCAGTTCGGGGTGATGACAGATCTGAGCTACGCAGGCGCCATTTTCACCGTCGGGTTCACTCAGGCGGCCGACGGCGCGGATCTTCAGCATCCCTGGAGCAGTTATCCGGGATATACTTCTGTCCAGATTTATGATTTCAACCGGGCCAATGAAAAGGCGGTTCTGCTGAAAGCATCCTACGATTTCACCCGCCTGGGACTGGACGGTGTCACGGCCTATGCCCTGTACGTGGACGGCTGGGACCGGATCAGTACGACCCCGGGGAAAACGGTTTCAGATGCTTATGAAATTGACTTCGATCTCCAGTGGAAAGTCCGAAAAGGCGCCCTGAAAGGATTCTGGCCAAGGATCCGGTATGCCATCGCCAATGAAGATGACGGTCAGTCCACCCACGAGGTCCGGGTGATTTTGAACTATGATGTTTCCTTTTTATAGAACGCCGGATCAACGTGGGTGACGAGCTTGTAAAAAATCAATAATCATAATGCTCAAAACGATGTATTTTTTACTGATAATTTTAGATATGAGCATTTTGAATTTGTTTCGGATTTCGATATTCGAATTTTACCTGAACAGATTCATTCATGAATGTTTGCAAATCCTCTAAAGGTGATTTTTTGAAGTTGTTTCTGTCCTTAATTATCGTCCTCCTGCTGACCTTTCCGGCCGCATTGGCCACTGCCCAGAACACAGGCTCTTTGCTTGATCCGGGTTCCCAGCCCAGTTCAAAGGCCGTTGCAGATGATGCCAATACGTCAGTGAATTCCCCCAAAGCCAAGACTCCAGCCTTTCCGAATTTGTCGGAAGTCGTCCCCAGGGCTTCGGATCTGATAAGCAAAGCAGATGTTACGCGGAAGGTCATTGCCAACAGCATAAATATTTTATCCCGGATTCAGGAGATCGATGAGATTCAGGCGCGCCAGCAAAAACTTCAGAATCTGATTCTGAAAATTTCGGATACTGACGGCTGGGATGCCGGCGAGATTTTTGACGCAAATATTGTGATCATGAGGGAAAAGACAGTATTGAAAGTTCTGTTGGCCAGTTTTTCTTCCGCGCTTGCCGATCTTGAATCAAATCGGAGTGACTGGCAAAAACGGCAGGCATACTGGCGGGAATGGAGAGTTTTTCTGGATGTTGATTCCAGCCAAACCCTGAAAGATCCATTTGATGCCGCGCAAGTGACCATCGGGAAAATTCTGGAAGATCTGGCCAATGCGATCAATAGTCTGTTTGCAACCCAGGAAAGGGTTTCCCGGCTTGTTGATGAAAATTTGAGGCTCGGTGAAATTGTTGAAACAGCTTTTTCCAGTCAACGAAGTAATGTGTTCAAAAAAATGGATAAATCCTTTTTTGACGCGGATTTTTATACTCAGTTCAATGCGTCTTTCTGGCTCTCCTTCCGGGACAATATCGGCAAATTCGATGACCCTTTTGACAGCAGATCCGCACGGTTTATGGCTGTCCGGGGCGCTATCATCCTCATTTGTGTTTTTCTGATTTTATCCCTGAAAGGAATTCCGCAGGTAAGGCAAGATCGGCAATTCCTGCTGCATCATCCCTTGTCCTTTGCGATATTTATATCGGAAGTGCTGCCGATTATTTTTTTTGATCCGCCAACCGGTCTGGCGCGTGATTTATCATGGACTTTATTGGTTTTTTCGCAATTGATCCTCATTTCTGCATCTCTGAAAATCCGCCTGAGGCGATCCGTCATCTGTTTTTTAGCCGCGCTTGTCATAGTTCCGGGGCTGCTGAAATTCCTCCCCCTGCCCAGCTCCCTTTTCCGGATATACTGGGCAGTTACGACTCTGACGGGAACGTTTCTCTTTTTAATATGGTCAAGACAAATCACCAGTCACGAGCCGGCAAGACGGACGCTTTTCCGGAGAGGTTTGCAGGTTGGTGCTTTGGTCATGGCTTTGGCGACGGCTGCCCAGGTGGCCGGCTTTGTCAAATTCTTTGAAAGCCTGTTGTATACCTCATTGAAGGTCGGATTTCTAATCACCACCATAATTCTTTTTCTGCAAATAAACAGTACGATGATTTTGCTGCTTGAACATTCCCTGCTTGCCAATAGGTCTTTCATCCGTCGTTACGGCAAGGAACTTGGCGCAAAGCTTGAAGGTATCTTTAAAATCGCCATCTTTGCTCTGGGATTTATTTCCTTCTTTCCGATTATAGGCATTTACAGTTCAACGGGCCAGGCGTTTCAACAGCTGTTTCTGTTTCAGGTGACGGTCGGCAACCTTACCCTGTCGCCGCTGGTGGTTACACTGGCCATTCTTGTGCTTTATCTGACCAGTTTCACTTCCTGGGTCCTGCGTGGGATACTGGAGGTTGATGTTTTTCCCCGCATGCAGATGGATAGCGGCGCCGCCCAATCCATAACCAAGCTGATGAATTATTGCCTGATTCTCATCGGTTTATTGATCAGTATGGGTGTGATCGGATTTGATTTGAAGAGCTTTGCGGTATTGGGGGGCGCGCTGGGTATCGGTATCGGTTTCGGATTGCAGAATATCGTCAACAACTTCCTCAGCGGGCTGATCCTTCTTTTTGAACGGCCGGTCAGGGTAGGAGACAGAATTGAGGCAGATGACAAGATTGGAATCGTTAAAAAGATCGGGCTGCGTTCGACAGTCATCGAGACGCTTGATAAGGCCCAGCTCATTGTACCCAATTCTAAACTTATTTCCGAAAATGTTATCAACTGGACACATTCGGGAACTGAAGCGCGGCTGAAGATCCCTGTTGGTGTCGCCTACGGAAGCGATATGGACCTGGTGTTCGATACAATGATAGCAGCCGCTCAGATAAGCCCGCATGTTCTGAAAAAGCCCAAGCCGATTGTCCTGCTTCTGGGATTTGGTGATTCCAGCCTGAATGTCGAGCTTCACGTGTGGCTTTTTGACGTGAATGAAACCCGGCTGGCCCAGAGTGAAATTTCGCGGGAGATTCTCCGGCGTTTTGAGGAAGCCGGGATCGAGATTCCTTTCCCGCAGCGGGATGTCAGTGTGCGATATCAGGACGATGTCCATCCCGCCAATAGCTTCCCATAGCTTGGTCATTTCGATGGCCAATTAACACTTCCAAGCTCGGAAATGACCCCTGTCGTCAAGTGTTTTATGTATTGTTTCGTATAGTTGTTTTGGTCAGACCCTTTTTTCTATTTTTCTTGCTTTGGTACGAATTCCGCAGTATTTTGGTTGCAGCATTGGAACGCAATTGGAAGAAGTTATTCAGTCCCATAGCAATTTCAGAAAGGAGAAGGGCATGAACAGAAAATATTATATTTTTGCAGTGGTATTGGTGTTGTTTTGTGCCGGCATTGCGGGCGCCCAGGAATACCCTCTTATGAACATGATAGCCGACAAAGTTATTGCGCAATATCAGCAGTCGAGCTGCGAACAACTGTGGCAAAAGAAAGGCCAGCCCAAATCTCCCAGGGAGCAGGAAGCCGTCCAGTTGTTGAGAAATGATCCACAGATGCGCCAGGCATTCATCAACAAAGTTGCGGCCCCTATCGCGAACAAGATGTTTGAATGCGGGATGCTGCCATGAGAGTCCCTGACGGAGGAACTCAAGTGCATCTCCTGCCGAGGTGTGGGATGAATCGGGCCCGGACTTTCGGGCGGACGATGATGGGTGCGCTCGTGCTGGTCGCATTTCTGACCGCAACCGGAAATGCCCAGCAGCCCCAGAAAACACCGAAGGCCTCCAAGTCCGCCAAATCGCAGAGCAAGATGGAGGCGCCGCCCGAAGTCCAGCTCATGCTCGAACCCAAGGCCATAGACCTTCTGAAGGCGTCGTGCAGCCGACTTGCCGCCGCCCGCACAATGAGCTTTACGGCAGTGGTTTCCTACGAGAGTCCGAGCCGCATCGGTCCTCCGCTTATCTACACGACAAGATCCGATGTCACCCTGCAGCGGCCCGACAAGCTGCGGGTGATCACACCCGGAGATGGTCCTGCATCGGAGTTCTACTATAACGGCAAAACAATGACGGCCTTTGCGCCGGCCGAGAACCTGGTCGCCGTTGCCGAGGCGCCGCCCACGATCGATGAGGCGTTGAAGGTTGCCTTTGACGCTGCCGCGATCTATTTCCCATTCACGGACGTAATGGTGGCCGATCCGTACAAGGATTTGTCCGATGGGCTGATCCTTGCCTTCTATATCGGCCAGTCCCATGTGGTCGGCGGAACAACGACCGACATGGTGGCATTCGCCGACAACGATGTGTTCATTCAGATATGGATCGGTGCCGAGGATAAACTGCCCCGGATGATTCGCGGGGTATACCGTAATGATCTGGCATACCTGCGTCACCAATTGGAGTTGTCCAACTGGCAGCTTGATGTTGCCGTTCCGGCGGACGCCTTCACTTCAAAGGGTGCAGGCAGTGCGAACCCCATCCCCTTTGCCCATCCGAATCCAAAACGTCCGACTGACGCCAAGCCCGCGGCAAAGAGCAAGCCGTCCCAAACCAAAGGCAAAACCAAATAAGGAGGTACAACACATCATGAAAACGATGTTTATTTGCTTTGTGACACTTGTGCTCGCAGTGCTTCCGAGCGGGCCGGCAGCAGGCTGGGGGCACGCAAACAGATATGGCGGCAGCACTTCGCACAGCTATGGGTTCACAAGCCATTCCAGTGCGTGGGGCACCAGTACGTCTCATACCGCCGGAGAGGGCACTACACATACCAACATGTACGGCGGCAGCGCATCGCATGCCTATGGCGGCGGCTGGTCGAAGACCGGCGCCTATGGCGGGACTGCTTACGGCGATGCCCACTATGGCGGTGCTTACTACCATCCGCCTGCACCCGTTTACCCGGCATACCATCCGCCCGCCACCGTGAATTACTACGGCTCCGGCTGCTATAACTGCGGAGGCTGGTCCACTGCAGGTGCAGCGGCCGCGGGCGCTGCGGTCGGCATGGTCGCCGGCGCAGCCATTGCCTCTTCAAACACCGCTGCGGCAACTTCCAGCGCCTACAGCGCAGGAGTCGCCGCCGGCAGCGCCAACACTACGGCCGCATACTCCGCAGGGTTAGCTGCCGGGAGCGCCGGCGGTTATACCATGGGCGCGATCTATGCCACGCTGCCTGCCGGCTGTATTACTCCCAGCGTCCAGGGCACGACGTATTACCTGTGCGGCAACACCTGGTTCAAGCCGTCCTATGGCGCCAACGGCGTCTACTACGTCGTGGTTCCTACGCCCTGACGAGGATTCTACGTCGGATATACGCGTTTTGCGCCTGCTGAACACGTCAGAATGTCACGGGGTCGGACCAAATTATCATGCTGAAATGTAACTATAAATACACCAAGGAAGGGCGTTCAATGGCTTAGAGAGGTCTTTTTGCTACCAAAATGATCGCGATATAAGATGCCCGGACTTTCCTCCGTTCATGGCAGGTTTTTTTCAAAGTGATCTTTTTGCTGAAACCCCTGGTCCTATAAAATAATGCTTTTTGGCCTCAAAAAACCAGTTGAGCCGGCACTGCCGGCCCTTGGCATGCTGTGAAGATCCGCCACCCGCTTAGCCCACACCTCTCACCCCTTACTTCGGGAACATGAACTGCACCTGGGCCCGAATCTGCCAGTCCGGGCCGTCATCGGGCGTGACGACGTTGTAGTAGGCCCCCAGTTGCATGTTGACCGGCAGCTTGCCGAAGTGGAATATCTTGCCGATGCCGCCGCCCAGTGGCACCGTCCATTGCTGGCCGCTGTCGGCCTTCCAGTTGACGGTGGCAATGGGGGCGCTGGTGAGATAGAAATTCGGAAAGTTGTAATTGAGAAAGGCCTGTATCAGGCCAGTGTTGTAGGAGCCGCCCTGATTGCCATCAGAGAGCGACCAGGTGTTGTTGACCAGGGCACCATAGACCCACGGGTCGTCCTTGTCGAGGTGAAGTATGACGGCCGAGGGGCCTAATCCCCAGTTCCGGTTGCCGAGGTATTCATCACTGTTGGTGGGGATCTGCACGACCGGGCCGGCGCCCCAGATCCACTTTCCCGGGTTTGCGGGAGAAAGAAAGGCTGTGAAAATGGTATCCCCGATCCCGTTGGTCCGTTCATCAAAAGGGGCAGGCTGGGATATCACCGGCAAAATGGTGCGTGTAATGATGTTCCACTCGCTGGTGATATGGATCGGAATAACCGGCTGGATGTTCAGTATGTTCTGCGTGCGATCCTGCGGTCCGACATTCAGATTGGTGTTGTTCTGGAAGGGTAAGCTGATCAGGTTTCCCACCGGATTTTGTGAAAGTTTTGCCAGTTCCTCGGCGCTCATTTCTGCAAGTGCAGGCGTAGCGGATAGCAGCGCTATGCCCAATAACACGGCTATGGCAGCCAACTTGTTTGTTGTAAAGGTATTGGTCATGAATTTATCCTTTGCAAAAACAGCCGTTACGTGTTGGCTATCGCATTCAGTTCACCAGTCGCCATAGTCAAACCTTTTCCGATATCATGCGGTGTTTACGGGCCGCCTTTCAGGAGGCGGCCCGAGTCACAGGCGAACAGATTTATTCGCTGGCCTTGTTGTTGCGCTGCGCGGCTTCAAGTTTCTTGATGTCTTCTGGCGACAGCTTGGGCCGGTCCACTTTGATCGTCAGTTTGTTCAACTTGGCGGTCAGGGTGAATGGCGGCAGGTAATCCGCATCGTTGACGCCGGTCAGGGTGTCGGAGCCGATGTCGAAGGCTTCGTCCCACTGGAGGATCATGGGCAGCGTGTGCGGCATGGTTTCGGTGGCCACGACCTTGCCGTCCACCTTGAGCGTACCGGTGCCGGGCCGACCGAGGCCGCTCATGTTGTTGAAGGCCAGCGTACCGACGCCCAGGCCGTCGTACTTGAAGTCGAACGCGACGGTGTGCTTGCCTGGTGTGAGCGCATCCGGGCCTTCCCACTTGATGCGTTTCAGGTCAATCAGGTTCCAGAGGAACACCGGTTTTCCCTTGAGCAGGTAGAAGCCGTAGCCGGCAAACCGGCCTCCGGAGGTCAGGATCATGCCCTCGGCGCCGCCTTCCGGCACATCGATGTCCGCCGTAATGGTGTAGGAGCTGTTGAGGATGGACGGGGAATCGCCCTGCGGCAGGCCGGTCATCGGAAGCGTGTACACGAACTCGGTGCGACCGGCGGTGATGTTGGGTCGCGGGGCTACGATGCGCGCGGCTACGGAAGCATCCATCGGGAAGACCTGATATTTCTTGCCTTCCGCGATGAACATCTTTTTCAGCTCCTTCACTTTTTCCGGATACTTTTTGGCGAGGTCCTGGGACTGGCTGAAGTCCTTATTCAGGTCGTAGAGTTCGAGAACCTGGTTGTTGAGCGGGTCGGTATTGGCGGCCCCGAAGGCCTCCCAGGGCGCGCGGTTCACCTTGGTGCTGAGCAGCCAGCCTTCGTGATACAAGGCCCACTGGCCCATCATCTCGAAATACTGGGTCTTGTGTCGGGACGGTTCCTTGGCGTTCTTCGCGTTAAACGTGTAGGCCAGGCTCGTGCCTTCGATGGGTTTCTGTTTGATGCCGTCCACGTATTCGGGAGAAGGAATGCCGGAGACCTCCAGGAGGGTGGGCACGATATCGATGACGTGGCAGAATTGTTCGCGGAGCGCGCCCTGGTCCTTGATGTGGCCGGGCCAGGAGATGGCCATGCACTGCCGGATCCCGCCGAGCTTCGATGCATTCTGTTTGAACCACGTGAAGGGCGTGTCGAAGGCCCAGGACCAGCCGGCCGACATGTGATTGTAAGTCTGCTCCGAGCCCCAGACGTCGTACCACTTCATCTGGACATCGACAGGCACGGCGACGCCGTTGAAGAAAGCGACTTCGTTGGGCGTGCCGAGCGGGCCGCCCTCGGCACTGGTGCCGTTGTCGCCGTTGATGTAGATGATCAGGGTGTCGTCAAGCTTTCCCATATCCTCGACGGCCTGGATGACGCGGCCAATTTCGTGGTCGTTGTAAGCCTCAAAGGCGGCGAAGACTTCCACCTGCTTGATGAAGAGCTTCTTTTCCTCGGGCGTGCAATCCTCCCAGTTCTTGATGACATGCGTCGGCCAGGGCTCCAGTTTGGTGTCCGCCGGAATCACCCCCAGGCGCTTCTGGTTCTCGAAAATCCGCTCGCGCAGTTTGTTCCAGCCGTCGTCGAAGAGGTGCATGTCGTGAATTTTGTCCACCCACTCCTTTGTCGGATGATGCGGCGCGTGCGTTGCGCCGGGCACATAGTAGCAGAAGAACGGCTTGCTTGGATCGACCTGGTTCAACCGGTTCATCCATTCAATTGCGTCGTCAGCCATCGCTGTGACAAGATTCCAGCCCGGCTTGCCTTCAAATGGATAAATCTGCGTCATGTTGCGAAAGAGGTTCGGCTGCCACTGGTTCGCGTCCCCGCCGACAAACCCGTAGAAGTACTCGAAGCCCATGCCGATCGGCCATTGGTCGAACGGACCGATTGCGCTGGCTTCGAAGGCCGGCGTGTTGTGGTCCTTGCCGAACCACGAGGTGGCGTAGCCGTTGTCCAGCAGGATGCGGCCGATGGTCGCCTTGTCCTTGGCGATGATGCTGTTGTAGCCCGGAAAGCCCGTGGCCTGCTCGGAGATCACGCCAAAGCCCGCCGAGTGATGGTTGCGGCCGGTAATCAGCGCAGCGCGCGTCGGTGAGCAGAGTGCGGTGGAGTGAATGTTATTGTAGCGAAGCCCGGTCTTTGCGATCCGATCCAGGGCCGGTGTCGGGATGACGCCGCCGAAGGTGCTCGGCACGCCGAAGCCCGAGTCGTCGGTCATGATGAGCAGGACGTTGGGGGCCTGCTTGGGCGGCACCACACGCGGCGCCCACCAGGCTTTGGATTTAAGGGCGTCGTTCTTGATCACGCCGCCGAATTTCGGATCAGGCGGCGGAAGCTGCTTTCCGCTGGTGGTCGTAGTAGCGGCAGGCGAACCCGGCACACCGGTGGTTTGTATTTGTGCAGTCGCGAAAGTCGCGGTCGCTATGACAGCAACCACGAGCATTCCGCATAGCAGAATCTGTCTCATTGGCTTCATGGATGTCTCCTTTCAGAATCTGGTTTTGATTGCCTGCTTCGCGTGTTTGATTTCGATAATAATGATAATTTCATCTCTGAAATCACAACGAGTTGCAAAAACTTATGTTTTGATGTACGTCCCTAGTCTGTTGCTGCACTTAATGCGGCCTGGAGTTTGGCCTCATCGTCATGGGAAAGCGAGGTTTTGAGCACCTTGCCTCCCGTTCCATGGAGTTCCGCGAGCACTTTGTCCGGCGTGGCCTTTCGGACCAGGACAAACAGCGCAGAGCAGTTGGGATTAAGACTTGCTGCCAGCTCTTTCATGAACTTGTCATTGATGCCCACATCGGTCAGTGCTCCGGATACGGCCCCTGCCGTTGCGCCGACAGCAGCCCCGAGAAGCGGATTCAGGAAAATAAGGCCGATCAGCGATCCCCAGAAGCCCCCGCCGACAGCCCCGGCAGCTGTCAGGTTAAAGGCCTGGTGCAGTTTGACCTTTCCCTTGGCATCCTTCACCGCCACTACCGCATCTTCAAGATCGATCAAATAATCCATTTGCAGTTTTCGCAGCGTCAACCGGACTTCTTCTGCCTTAAATTCATTGTCATAACCGATAACTACCAGTGTACTCATGTGTTTCTCCTTTCGTTATTTAAAGTTGCTGTGGAAGCTGTTTCTGTGATTGAAACATAACGAATACGCAAAACCATAATTATCAGGAATATTCACTTAGGCAATATATCCAGAAGATGGCATGTTGCTCCCGACAGCGGGTTATCTGAAAAAAAACGGGCAATGGTAAAAAGCATACGATGCCGAAAAACAGCAGCAGAGAATGTGTAATTTGGCAGAGAGTTGATATCAGAAAAGTTTGGTTCTCATAAGCAATCAAAAGAAATGCAGTTTTGCATTTTTTACAATGGGTACGGGTAACTTTTTACTGTCAAAATAATTTCCCCCAGCCACTTTGGAAAGGGTGGCCAGGGGGGGGAGCATCATTTTCATTGACAGGGTGAAGCTTTCGTTCATGAATATTTATGCGTTCATGTGAACTGCTATCTACCTGCCTGGAAAGGTGAAACTTCGTGCAGGGTCCAGCCCAGTTGCGTGAATCCGCGATGCGCGGCCCCGGACATCCGGCCTGTCAGCCAGAGGGAGGGTTGGCCATTTTGAAAATCCGGTCGATCTGCAAAACCGCCGATCCGCTCTGTCCACGAAATATAATCCACCGGGGCAGGCACCACCAGGCTGCCGGCAGGTGTGACGCCAACCACGTTCCCTATCGTTTTCAGCTGATAGATAGCCACCCCTGTAACGTTCAGCCGTGCAAGCAGGTGGACGCTCGATGCAAGAAACCGGGCATCTTCCTGATTCCTGACGGTTGCGGCCAGGGTGAGTACTTCCTGGCGCCCCAGAACATTGCCAAAGCTCTCCAGGCCCGTGACCAGCGAGGTCAGTACCGTCAGGGAGAAATACGGGTTCTTCAGCAGGTTTTGTGCCTGGGTCTCGCTGGCGCCCAACCTGATCATCTTTTGCTTGTTCATGACGATCAGGTCAGCCTTGGGTGTATCATACACCAGATCGCTCGTGAATGACGTCAGGGAAATGGCGGCAGAGGCAGGAACAAAGGCAGTAGTCAGAATGTTGACGCCAAGGCGGGCAGAAAAGGCGACCCAGGCAGCGTCCGTGAGCTTTTCAGAAAGTATCGGGTTGGTCGTATACGGGTCAACCCCAAGTCCTTTGGCCAGTTGCCGCCGGACCTGTTCATATCCCAGGGCCGTGATGGTAACGTCCCCCACCCGTTGGACGGTCTCTTCTGCTTTCTGGTCGGCGCTCTTACTGGAGTCCGTCACCGAGGCCGCAACATTTTGAGCGCCTTGCTCCACTCTGTTGAAAAACCGTGATACGCCTCCTGGCAGGCCCTCAACTGTTCCTATGGGGTCCGATATAATGTTTTTAGCAGCTTCGATCGGCCTGGCAGCAGCGTTGACGGCAGCATTCCTGAACTCGTCCGACTTGCTCGTGTTGTCGAGATGCTGGATGGCAGGCAGCTCTGAAATCCGGATCTTGAGCAATTCTTTTCCCGGTACCGTGAAGATTCCGAGGTTCGATCGAAGGGTGAAAAGTCCCCTGAGCCCGTCTGTGGGAACCTGATCGTCGATCCGGAAGAGGGGGCCCGAAAGCATCTCGGGGGGGAGCAGGTGTTTCGCGCTGAGAACCGGCGGCGCTTCAAACGGTTGCTGCGCCACGGCGGTCTGTCCAAAAGAAAAAAGAGAAAAAACAATTGTGCTGAACCAAACATAGATCCAGGCGGTTCGTCCTGTTGTGTGGGTGAGTCTCATGAAGTCGTCTCCTTGTGTCCGATAATTTTTTTCATCCGTTGTTGCGCCCGCTTCGGGCGTGGTTGTCAGTGTCTGAATGGAAAGCACGTTCAGGTAAATTTCGAATATTGAAATTCGAAATCCTGATATTTGATAGCATAAAGCACCGTTTTGAGCAACCGGAGTCACAACCGGGGTCGGACCAAGTTATCACACTGGAATTTCATCATTAATATGCCAAGGAAGGGCGTTGTCATGGTTTTGAGGGGCCATTTCGATGGCCGATTGGCACTTCAAAGTTTAAAAAAGACCTCTGTCGACAGGTGTTTTATGTGTTGGTCCGAATAGTTGCATTGGTCCGACTCCGATTAAAGTCATTTTACGCCGTTATATTGGCTTTTATCTTGTAATCATCGACAGTCAGCAGTTGCCATTGGTCCTGTCCCCGCAGCTCCAGCACATAGTCATGATAATCAAGAATGCTGATTCGGTGGCCGACACTGATGTAATGAATGCCAAACTCCCGCAGTTTCCCGTAGAGCCTGGCCTCGTTTTCACTGTCCAGTGCGCTGGTGGCTTCATCCAGAACCGCAAACCCGGGACGGTTGATGAACAGGCGGGCAAAGGCCAGCCGTTGCTGCTCTCCCAGGGACAGGACATCCGCCCAGACCAGTTCCGCTTCAAATCCGCCTGATCTCTCCGGTAGGTCCGCCAGGTTAACACACTGCAGAACGCGCCGCAGCTCTTCTTCCGGTATCTCCTGCTGCATCCGGGGATAGAGCAGCTGATCCTTTAGTGAGCCCAGCAACATGTAGGGTCTTTGGGGCAGAAAGTATATTTCCTCCAGGGCCGGGCGCAGGATCGCACCGGAGCCTTGGGTCCACAAACCGGCAATGGCGCGAAGGAGCGAGCTTTTCCCGACCCCGCTTTGTCCGACGACAACCAGATTATCCCTGCCGCTTAAATCCACGGTAAGACCATGAAACAGGGTCCGGTTTCTGTTGGGTGTCAGGAGCGTAACATCTGCAAGGGCAAACCGGTCAGCTTCATCGGTTGTGATGCCGGGGACCGATGCCGGCGTCGGCGTGACTGCGTCGGCAAATGTTGACAGACGCTCGACTCCGGCTGCAAAATTCGTTATCTGCTCCATTTGAGACACGATGAGGGAAAGCGCCGCATATATCTGGGTGAAGGCGAAATTGGCCTGCACCATGTCTCCATATTCGATCTTACCTGCGAAATATTGCGGAAACAATACCAGAAAGGGCAATACGACCGGCAGATAACTGTAGGCTGTGGTAAAAAACGACAGGTTCCGCTGCCAGCCGATGAGCAGGTTGAAGTTTCCGATGACTTTCTTGAATCGATCGCCGATCTGCGCGATCTCCGGTTTTTCTCCCTGATAAAAGGCAATCGATTCGGCATTGTCCCGAACATGCACCAGGGAATACCGAAAATCTGCCTCATAGCGCAGTTGATTAAAGTTAAAGCCGACAAGACGCCGTCCGATTAAAACGGTCAGCAGCGTTCCTATCACCGAGTAGCCCAGCACGACACCGACCAACAGCCCCGATTTTGACCAGAGAATGCCGGTAAAGGAAACTATATCCATCAGCGAACCCAGGATGATCAGCAGAAACCCGAGGGATGTCCGGGTAAATGAACGGATATCCTCCATAATACGCTGATCCGGATTGTCTATCTGTGCACGGGATTCGATTTCGTAGTAGCTGCGATTGGTAAAATACTTTCTCAGGAATTCATCGGTCAGCCATTCCCGCCAGCGCATTCCCAGATAACTCTGCACGTATCCATAAAAGGCGACGATGGGAATGCCGAGCATGAAGCCGCAAAAATAGACGACGACAAAGAGATAGGACAGATCCTGATTTTTTTGCACCAGGGCATTGGTGAAGTAGTTGGCGATATAGCTGAAGGCGACATTGATTCCCGTAACGGAAAGAGACAGTATCAGAACTGTGGCAAGCAGCAGCCAGGCTTGCCGGCGGCTGCGGATGTGACGGCCGAACAAAACGAATACGCCCACGGGAATAATTAAAATGCCGGCGACAATCAGCCATGCCTTGGAATTGAAGATCGCTGCAATCATCTCGAACAGGCCGGAAGCAATTTTTGCTGTCAGAGCTGGTGCAACATGGTTTGCCGCAAATGTCATTCCGGAGACGATCAAAAAAAGAACGCCGAAAAGAAAGCCCAGCAGCATGATCATCAACAAGAGCATGGCCCAGCCGCCGCCGCGGATGTCCGGGAAAAAATAAGGCTGGGCAATTGTTACGAAGCGTTTCCACAGTGAATGTTTGATCTGTCGCATAAATGTGGGAGTCCTCCTTTTTCAATCAATTAATTTCGTTGTGATCTGAAATTGAATCCGCGGCCCGAATTCCGGTAGTGACGGTTATGTTCGCATAAATCTATAATTACATGATAAAATAATAATAGCATTAAATAAAACAGAGCGGCATGTCCGGTTGGCAGAAAACCTCCTGCCGACCGGACATGCCGGAGGGGGTGTTATTTGAGTGTTATAGTGACAAACAGGGTGTTCTGTTCCCTTTCGATCAGAAGCAGCAGCGTGTCCCCGGCTGTTGCCTTATCAATTTTCCGCATAAAATCAGCGACATTCTTGACCGGTTTCCGGTTGATTTCCTGAATGACATCGCCTGTCTGGATCATGGCTTCGGCCGCCGCGCTTCCGGGTTCAACGCCCGTAACCACAACCCCGATATTATTCTTGAGACCGAGTTCTCTGGCAATCTGAGGCGTCAGATTCTGCACGGAAACCCCAAGCGGTTCATGAGAAGCATCATTGGCCGCTGCGGTTGCGCTCTCCTCTACCATTTCACCGACCTTCGCCTGGAGATCAATTGCTTTGCCTTCCCGCATCACCCGAACCGTAACGTTTTCCCCAACCGGCGTCGCAGCAACAATCCGCGAAAGATCCTTGGATCCTGTTACCGGCTGGCCGTTGAACGTCAAGATCACATCCCCCTGCAAGATCCCTGCTTTTTCGGCCGGACCATCTGGAACCACTTTGGCGACAAGCGCCCCCAGGGGCTCCTTGAGCCCGAAAGCCTTTGCCAGCTCCGAAGTCAAATCCTGGATGTTGACGCCCAGAAGGCCGCGTGTCACGTGCCCGTTCTTTTCAAGCTGGGGAGCGATCTCCTTGGCCATGTTGATCGGAATCGCAAACCCGATCCCCTGGCCGGAAGCCATAATGGCTGTGTTGATGCCCACCACCTCCGCCTGCATGTTGATCAGGGGGCCGCCGCTGTTTCCGGGGTTGATGGAAGCGTCGGTCTGGATAAAATTGTCATAGGGTCCGGAGCCGATCACCCGGCCCTTGGCGCTGACGATCCCCACGGTAACCGTCTGCTCCAGTCCGAAGGGGCTGCCGACGGCAACTACCCAGTTGCCAACCTTCAGCGCGTCCGAATCGCCAAGCTTCAGGGGCTTAAGATCCGAAGCACCGTCTATCTTGACCAGTGCAAGATCGGTCTTGGGGTCCCGTCCGATGATACGGCCGTCAAATTCTTTTCCGTGCGCCATCTTGACCTTGATCTGCTCCGCGCCTTCGACCACATGATTATTGGTCAGGATATATCCTTCCTTGCTGATGATGCATCCGGAACCCGCCCCCCGCTGTCTTCTCTCGGGTTGCTGGCCCCCGAAAGGTCCGAAAAATTCCCCGAAGGGATTCCGATCTCCAAAGGGATTTCCCCGGGAATTCGGATATTCGGCGTTGCTGACCTTCTTGCTGACCTGGATGTTGACCACTCCGGCACGGACCTGGTCAGCGATATCGCTGAAATTGCCAGGAACCATCGCTGCTCCGGCAAAGTTTCTTGACGACTGGGCCGGCGTTGGTTCATCAGCTTTTAACGCCGGCGTTATTCCGAACCCGATTCCGATGAGTGTTCCTGCCAGAAGCAGGCCGATGAAAATGGTTTTGATATTTTTTTGCGGTTTCATGAATAATCCTCCTTGTGATAATGGGGGGCATATTTCAGCCCGGTTTTTATAACCATTATAGGGAGGAAACTTAACGGGAAGGTGATCGGAAGATTACCATTTGGTCATGTTTACAACCGGCAAGCGGGATCAACCGGGGTCGGATTAAGCCATCACATTGGAATTTCGTTATAAATCGCCAAGGAAGGGCGTTTTCATGGCTTGGAGGTGCCGTTTCGAAGGCCGATGGGCACTTCTAAGCTCAAAAAAGACCTCTGGTGTCAGGTGTTTTATGTGTAGGTAAGCATAGTTATCTTGGTCCGACCCAAAGCCACATTTTGTTTCGGATTCACTTATTTATTGCTTTGTCTTTCGCTTGACAAATTCCTTTAGCTCCGATCCCTTGCGGTCTTCAGGATGACTCGCTATCATCTGGTCGGCGATCCTGGCGGCAGCCGCAAAATTCTCACGTTTCAGATAGTGCTGGGCCAGGGCCATAAGATAGTCCATGTTGTTTGGTTCAAGCTCCGACGGCCCGGCTCAAAGCCGTTTCGGCCTGCTGGTCTTTGCCCAGGAAATCGTAGAGAACCCCGAGGTTGAAGTGTACTCTGGACTCCGTCGGGGATGCCCCGGGCTGCGATCGCCAGATGTTTTTCGGCCTCGGGATATTTCTTCTCCTCTGCCAGCAGCAGCCCGAGCGAATACTGAACGTCATACAGCTCCGGATAGGCCTTGATGACCTCGGTCAGCAGCGTTTCGGCTTCGGCATTCCGGCCCAGCTGGGTGTATAGCATGGCCAGGTTCACTTTGGCCGGATAAGACAGATCATCAATCTTGATGGCCGCGCGAAAGCTTTCTATGGCTTTTTGCGTCTCGCCAAGGGTGACATAAAGGTTTCCGAGGTTGTAACGGCCGAAAGCGAAATCCCCGGAATACTCCATGGCGGCGATATACTCCTTGAGAGTCTGCTCAAACATGCGGCGCTGATCGTCCGCGAGCAGACGGCTTGGCTGCCCCGCCAGCCGTGATGCCGCATCAATCCGAACGGCCTTGACCGGGTCATAGAGGAGCGGAGCGATCAACCGGACGTTGCGTTTCGGGTCGGCTGTCTGCAAATGGCTCACGGCCGTGCGGCGGATCAGGGCCTCGCCGTCCATCAGCGCCCGTTCCATTGCGGCGGTGCTGTCCTGGCCCGGGTAGGCGTCCAGCAGCTCCAGTGCGGTTGCGCGAACGATAACCGGGTAAAGCGGGTCCCCGGCCAGGCGGATCAGATCTTTATCGGCCCCCGGCTGCCGGTTGCGTCCGGCCTGGATGATTTCTCCATAATGGGGGCGGCGCCCCGGGCCGTACCACTTGGTGATGGTTTCGTCGGACCAGCGCTTGGTTTTGTCCAGGTGGCAGCGGGTGCAGGTGTCCGGCACACCGAGTTTGATGGCCAGATCCGGCCGGGGTATCCGGATGCTGTGATCCAGCCGGTAATGGACCCCCATGTAATAGCGTCCGGGCATGTGGCATTGTACGCACTCGGCCCCGGTTCCGACTTCAAACAGCACCCGGCCGTCGGCGGACTTGATGGGATCGCCCTTTTCACCCTTTTTCTTGTGGAAATGATGCTGGGAGGTGTCGTAGTCGCTCGCCCGATGACACTGAAGGCACAGGCTGTTGCCTTCCTTCACGCGTTTGATGCTGTGGACGTTGTGGCAGTCGCTGCAGCGCACATCCCGCGCGTACATCTTGCTTTGAACGAACGAGGCGTAGGCATAGACCTCTTCCAGGATCTGGCCGTCGGGGAAGTACAGATCCCGGGTGAGCAGGCTTGGCAGCATGGTATCCAGAAGGTCTGCTTCGATGTGGGTGTAATCCCCCAGGCTCGTCCGGCGGGAATGGCAGGGCGCGCACAGCTCCACCAGCTCGCGGGACTTCAGTCCGGAGGTGCGGACCGCAAGATCGAAGTTTTCAACGGGCGGCCGGGCCATGTCCGGAAGCTCGGCCCACTTCACATGTCTTGACCCGGGGCCGTGGCAGGCTTCGCAGCCGACGCTGATGTCCGACCAGGTGGTCTGGTACGTGTCGGCTCTGGACATTGTAGTTCTTCTTGAGGTTGGTGGAATGGCATGTGGCGCACATCCCGTTCCAGTTCTGCGCCGCGTTGGTCCAATACAGCCAGTCTTTTGGATCTATCGGCTGGCCGGGATTCAGATGATACCATCGCTTGGCTTTCACATCCCAGGCAATGGGCAGGCACTGCATCCGGCCGCCGGGAAACGGGATCAGGTACTGCTGGAGCGGGTTCCATCCGAAGGTGTGGGTGATCTCGAAATCTCCCATAATGCCTTCAGGTCCCTGGGTATGGACAAAGAACTTGTTGTTCTTCCGGTAGAACCGGGAGACGATGCCGAAGTGTTCAAAGGTGGCATTGTTGAAATCCCCGCGTACGCTGGTTTCGGAGGCGACCTCCATGGCATGATAGTGATTGGAGCCTTTCCACAGTTCATATTCCGGCTGATGGCAGGTCCGGCATTTCTCGCTGCCAGTGAAATCGGCAGCAGCGACCGGCTGGGATCGGACCTTACGGTAATGCTGTTTCACGATCGAAAGCGGGATGGCGATCACGATCAGTGCCGTGGCGATGATCCCTATGAGTTTCCAGCGGAACATAAATATTAAAATCCTAAATCTCGATGGCTTCGTAAAAAGCCCAATATCTGCGTTGAGCTTCATCCTTCGTCATTGCGGCGAACTAGTCGTTCGCCTGACTCCTCAGCATTCGCTCGCCTTGATCTTGAACTTTTTACTTTGTCATCCTTTGACTTTTTACATTTACAAGGTTATCAAATCTTAAATCCGAATTTTGAATTTAACCCTTGATTGGAAATGTCACTTGCTTTGGATCAAAGCTCCCTCGCTTGATTCTTCTCCCCGCATCAACCTTCACGATATTGTTCTCGATGACTACCGGGAAGATGTCAAGAGCCCGGGTAGCCGGCGAGTTGATTACCTTGCCTGTGATGTCAAAAGCCGATGCATGGCAAGGGCACAAAAATTTCTTCTCTTTTTCAACCCAGGGGACGGTGCATCCCAGATGGGTGCATTTGCACGAAAGCGCCAGAAGTCCTCCGTCATCCAGACGGACGATATAAAATTCCCCGCTTTGAAACGCAGTGACCGTGCCGGGCGCAAATGAGGCCACGGTCCCCGCGTGGATTACCGTATTTGCCTGGCTTTCAGCATTGCCTGGCTTTGCAGGTCGCAGAAATGAAAAGGCCAGCCACAAGAATTCCGCCAGCGCTCCAAGGCTTAGAACTGCCCACAGAATGCTCAGAAAGCTGCGGCGGGAAACCTCGGTCTGCGCTTCGACGGGCTTTTTGTCATGGGTTGTCTTCATCTTGGATGGTTTCATCTGGACTTTTCTCAGAGTTGCTGTCAAAACGGCCACCGCAGTTTCATTCCTTCACCGCGGAAAATCACGCAGGTAGCGGTTAAAATCATCCATCCCACGGCCAGAAAAACAAAAACGGCCTGGACGGACTCCAGGCGTGAGGCCTGAAACTTCCTTGCCATCAGCGCGTACAGTCCGGCGACGGCCGCAATGAAGAGAGTCGTCGGGACGACCCCGAGACTGAAGACATGGGGCAATCCGGGCAGTATTGCCGAAAAATCAACCGCGGTTTCATTAAGAACAACAACCAGCGGCGTGACCACGGCAGCGATCATGGCGGCAGCGCGTGCGGTGCGGCGGCCGTTGATAGATGCAAACCAGACGCCGGAGGGGGCCTCGTGGTAATTCAGATAAGGCAGGCAAAAAGCGCCGAACGTCAGGGCGGCGGCGATCAAAAGGGCGAAACTCGGGTGGAAATGCATGAGTAATTCCTGGACGCCTGCAAAGTACCAGGGGGCCTTGGTCGGGTTGGGGCTCAGGCCCGGGTTGGCCGGCTGACCCAGGGGCGCATCGTAAAGCAGCGACAGGGCCAGTACGCCTGCAATCGTTGCCAATGCCAGTGCTGCCTCCCGCAGCAGAAGGTCCGGGTAGGCCGGTACCATGGCCGGTTTATCATCCAGCGCCTCAGCCGGGGATCGCGGGATCACCAGTCCACCGGCTTTTCGCACCCGCCAGAAATGAAACATCATCAGCATGACGATCAGGGCCGGAAAGACGGCGGTGTGCATCGCAAAAAAACTGCGCAGGGTGGCCGGCCCGATCTGGGGGCCAGCCCAGAACAATCTGCTGCAGACGGCTGCCGATGACGGGAATGTATTCCAGCATGCTGACGCAGATGATGGTGGCCCAGTATGCCAGCTGGTCCCAGGGGAGCAGATATCCGGTAAGGTTGGATGCCAGCAAAAGGATCAACAGGCCGAGTCCGACGACCCAGTTCAGCCGGCGCGGGGGGTGAAAACCGCCGGTAAAAAAAACCCGCAGGCCATGCAGGCAGACCACCACGACCAGGAGATTGGCGCTCCAGAAATGGATGCTGCGGACAAATTGCCCGAACAGAAATCCGTCCTGCAGGTTCACCAGACGACGCATAAGCCTGGGTGGGAACCGGCTCGTAGGCGAACTTCAGCAGAATGCCGGTAAACAGTTGAAGCAACACAAGAACGGCGGCCATGCCGCCCAACCCCCAGGTCAGCGTAAAGACCAGGGTCTTTTCAGCAACCCTGCGGGGCCTGAAATGTAAAACCAGCGTGCTCAGGGGGTTAAAACGACGTTGTGGCGGGTCTGCTGCAGGAATCATTTCAAATTTCTACCATGTTCTGTTCCGGTTTCAAAGAAAATTCACCTCGATGGTTGTGCCCTTATCGGGTTCCGACTGAATGCGAAGCTCGCCCCGAAAGATTCTGACCCGTTCGCGCATGCTGGAAAGCCCTATGCCCGGTTTCTTTCTCATCTCTAATAGGGACGTTCATGCTTTTCGTGCGATATTAATATAACATAATGTATATATAACTAAAGATACATAGCGTCATGATATATCAAACTTTCTGTTTGATGTATTTTATTCCGATTTCACGTCCCTTTTTTATCGAACGAAGTATATTCGATGGTCCTATTCCTATATATTTTCCAACTTCCTCAGCAGAATGCCCCGACTCTTCCACTGCCAACCACGAAACCACGGCACGCGCGTCACAATATTTCCTCTTTCTGCTCCCTGAACAAATCAATTCCGGCGATATGCCTGTCTGATCGGCTACAACTTCAATCAGTTTCTCAATGGATCTTTTTGGCAGATATTTTTTTTCAAGAATTTTTTCTGTTTCCTTCAAGGTCAATCCAACAAAATGACCACTTCCCAGAATCCGTGGATCACTCAGCTCTATATTTCCTCTCCGGATTTCAGCTGTGTCAGATTTTTTCCCTCCCATGCTTCGGATCAACCCGCCTCCCTGGAATTCCGTCCGTCGTCCCAGGACAATCCCTTTTTCTACAAAATTTCGATAATTAATTCGGGATTCATCCAGGGTGTCAGTAAAGTGTCGAAGCACATCATCGATGGTCTTTTCGGCAAGCATTAAACATGGATTGTCCGGTTGCTCGGGTTTATTGGGACAGTGAGCTGCATTTATTTCCGGCATCAATGGATTTTTACAATATCCCATCAGCACACTGTGGCCCGCCCAAGGGTAGACATTCAGCGCATCCATATCAGACACCAGCTTCGCACGCAATGGGTTCAGATGGATATAACGGATCAACTCCAACAGATAGGCGTTTTCTTCGCAGACAACTGATTTGTACCTGTTTTGAAACAAATGTCCAGCCCGGTGATGTCGTCGGTTAAAGGACACGGCATATCCAGTCATAAGTCGCCTCATGACCAGACTCAGTGGCGCATGCCCTGTTCGTAGCAGCAGATGAAAGTGATTAGGAATCAAAGCCCAAGCATAGCATTGAGTATTGGTTTCATATAGTATTTTAGCAAGCCTTGCCAAGAAATTTTTCCGATCGTTGTCATCTCGGAAAATGCGGCACCGTTCAATCCCGCGAGCCATCACATGCTGTAAAACACCAAAAGCATCCAATCTGGGTTGTCGGGGCATAATTCACCTCATAAAAGTTTAAATAATGAGATTTACGAATATAGAGAGCCAATTTCAAAACTCTCCGGTTCCATCCTTCAAAAGAAGGGCCGGGAGTGATTTTTGTCATCAAACGTTTGGTGAATGTCAAAAAGTCCATAGATGAGCTTTGATATGCCTCAAAATGGCGATTTTTGGCAACACCTCTCCGTTTGTTTGTTTAACGCTCTGTATTTAATGTGTTTTTTACGTTCTTTGTCATAAAAGCAATCGGAATAACTGCATTGCAGTAATTGATACGATTCCAAACATCAGGTGGGCCATCACCTTACTGGCTCCTTTTACCCTGATAGTACGGCCGCCATAATTGTCCTTGAGATTGGAATTGATTCTCTCGGCACTGCTTCTTTGCTTAAAGCGGGACTTGGTTGCCGGATCCATATGGATCTTTTCTCCGCGCCTTGGGTTATTATCAATGATCGGTCTATGTCCCAATGATTTGCTAAATTCGTGAATTGTCGGTGAATCATAAGCAGCATCCATCAAATCATATAGGCTGGTAACCCGTTGGCAGCTCATCTGCGAAAGCGGAATCGCCACCTGGGAGTCATGCAGTGACGCTGATGAGAGAACAGCACTGATCGGAATATCTCCATCGATGCAATCAAGGTGAAGTTTATAGCCGATCCAGGTTTCCTTGTACCCTTTGCTGTTCTTTTTGGTGCCAACGTTACAGTGGTTCGGTAAGTCTTTTAAATTTTCTTCCAGACTTCTTTTGGCCTGGAGCTCCACACGCTTGGATGGTTTGGGAGCAAGAATCTGGCCCTTACGGGGACGACCGCGTCTGCCTTTAGGCTTGGGTGCAGCATCCGATGCTGATGCTTTGAGCGGTTTCTCACGCGATTTTATGGCGGTGGCATCCCGGCTTATATGGCCGGCAAGCCTTTGCCCACAATGCTTTTTAACCATTGCTTCGTGAATTTTTTGAGGCAGGCTGTGCGTTGCAAACTCTGTAAAGGCCCGAGAGAACGTTGCGCTGGATGGAATCTGGCTTGAAAGTTCCCATCCTATATCATTTATTAACTTTTGTAGATATCTTATATTATTAAATATTCATATAGATATCATGTTAATGCATGAAACGCAACAACGTCCCTATGTTCTGTCCGATTTTCCCAATTGCATGTTGATATATTCCCCAGCCCACGATAGTATTGGCACAATTGAAATGAATAATTCAGGATATGACTTCCTGGATGAGGATTGATTGGGACATTGGAAAGGAAAGGGTGGCATGGCGATGCGGAAGATGGGATCCGAACTGGAGCAGTCGTTTCGTGACGGGCTTTTTGATCGAATTTACAAAATTCCCATCATGCGTACCATGAAACTGGAAGTGATTGACATACAAGCCGGGTACTGCGAACTGAAAGCGCCCCGACAGAAAATGTACGACGGAATATTTGATTCCTTCCATGGCGGATTGCTGATGACCGTGGCCGACTCGGCCGCCGCATTTGCGCTCATGACACTTACCGGGCCTGAAGCCCAGATGACCACCACCGACATGAATATCAGATTTTTGTCCCCCTGTCTGACAGACCTGATTGTTCGCGCCAGGGTGATCAAATTCGGCCGCACCCTCAGCCCCATGGCAGTTGATCTCTATGATGAAAATGAAAAACATCTTGCCGTGGCCCAAGTTAATTATTTTGTGCTCGGGAAGTGATGATCTTATCCTGTAAACTCCTTAGGGGCAGGCTTTTTCATCGTCATCGGCAATCAGAACCAGGCCATTGGCGGTTCGAATCGAAGTGATATCTTTGCGCGGGACCACGGCCAGTGCCATGGCCACCTTTTCTTCAATGGGCAAGGCAGACAGGGTTTCCATGGCCAGCACCTGTGCCACGCCGTTTGCCACAATCACCTTGCCAATGCGTATGCGGTTGTAAAATTGCGTGTTACGAACAAAGAGCACAATATTGCTCTTGAAATCGATCTCAGGGACATCTTCGCCCGGCCCGAAGTCTTTCCAGATTTGCTCAAAAATTTGGCAATGCCTATGAAACCAAAGGACTGCTTTGCGTTGCTTTTCCGGCAGAAGTTCGAGCCGGGCCACCGGATAGTCTCCCTGCCAGGATTGCAGGATGTTTGTTTCGTTTTGCTCCGATTGAGCAGATTCTCTTTTTTCCCGGCCGCGTACAGTTGGGCGGCTGAACCCTGAAGCAGGAACGCCATGCTGAAAATAAGCCACATGATTGCGTGTTTTATCGACTTCATTTCAGTCCGCCTCTGTTTTTATCTGTTTTGGCGGCCTCGCAATGAAAAAGGCGTTCAATACTTATTTCTCGGTCTTGATGTCCCGCAGTTCGTCGAAACGCTGTTTTAAAAGCTTGGCCCACAGGTCGAAGGCATGCTTTGCATAGTTCCAGGAGGTGAAGGAGTCCATGTAGCCGTTCGCCCATTGTTTGGCAGCATCCGGGGCACTTTTGGACATGTCGATGTCATACTTCTTGCCGAACTTATTGTCAGAGAACTCGCCGAGCACCTGTCCCGAACCGCCGTCCAGAAACTGGATCTCAATGCCGGTCTCGCCCAGGTAAGGCGTGGATCCGGCCGGTCTACCGCTGGCCGGCCCTGATGCGGCTTCGGCAACAAACGCATAAGGGGTCAGGGTGCCTGCGATACTGAGCGCGTATTTTGTCGGCACAAGATTGACTATGGCGATACGCACCCCGATCACGTCCGGACCCGCCTTGTCAACAATCTGTGCCGTTGGCTCGATCTCTTTTACGAGTGCCTCGTGAAAATAGTCCGTCAACATTTTCAGATCGGTCGGGTCGATCCCCTTGTGTTCGCTGTCTTCTTTGATAAACACCTGCATGCGCTCAATGAGAACTTTGTTGTATTGTTTCCAATTCACATTCTGGCGGCGCCACGCCTTTGCGCCGTCACCACCCTCGATCGGCTTCAGAAGATCATAATTGCTCAGGAACCCGCTCCGTTCTGGAGCCGTGGCGGGTTTCGACGTGCCGGTAGATGCGCATCCGATGAGCAAAGCAAGCACAAGTGTGAAAGTCATTCCTTGAGCAACCGTTTTCTGAACTCGTTTCATCTATTACTCCTTTCATTTGTCTTTTGATCGGAATGCGATACTTATCATCATCGCTTCCTTGGGCCCGCGGGACGGATTTGGCATTGGACATCCTTTGCGACAGAATAGATGGATAGACCGCTGTGCTCCTTCAGAACATTTCCAGGAGAACATACAGGAAAGGTAAATTTATGTCGAGTTGATTTTCTATCCCGGAGATGGAATTCATCCTCGAGGATATCGCTGCCAAGACAAAACCGAGGGATGAAGAACTCCTTGCGTATATGAAGAAGAATCCCGATGCCTACCAGGTCGATCCACAGATAGGGACTCAGGATTCATCTAGTTATTGTCACGAAGCGTATGGGAAGCCACCTGCCCGAACTGGAAGAAGTTCGGGAGTCTGTGAAACGGGACTTGATGACTGAGCGGCAGTAGGAACTGAAGGATGCCGCGTATGCCAGACTCAGGAACCAGTACAGCGTGGAAGTGGAAAGGCCGGACGAGCCTGACGATCCGCTATCCCTGGGTCGTGGCTTTTCTGTTCGGATTGCTGCACTGCTTCGGTTTTCCCAGCGGCCTGACGACAACCGGCATGCCCAAGACAGAAATCCCCTTGTCGCTGCTCTTCTTCAATGTCGGGGTCGAAGCAGGTCAACTCGTCTTCGTGTTCACAGCGCTTGCCCTGGTGTGGTCGCTTAAAATCCTGGAGGTCCGGTGGCCGCGATGGGTCGAAGCAATGCCCGGATATGCGGACGGCAGCCTGGGGGCGTACTGGACCATCCAGCGGACGGCTATCCTGATTCGAGGGCTTTGAGAATATGAATGGCATCCGGAGCACGCCAGTGTCGTCTGTCATCTTTGTCATGGCGTTATCTCTGATGTGGAGTTCATCTGAGCTGGCGCATGTCGAGAGGGCCAGGCCGCAGGATTTGTGAGCGGTTTGCAGCACCCCTGGTCGGGACTTGATAATATTCTGGCCATGATCGCGGTGGGACTGTGGGGCGCGCAACTCGGCGCGCCCGCAGTGTGGCTGCTGCCCGTGACGTTTCCAATGGTGATGGCGTTAGGCGGCATGCTTGGTCTGATGGGCGTCAAGCTGCCTGGTATCGAAATCGGCATCCCCTGTCGGCGGTCCTTCTTGGAGCGATGGTGCTGGCGGAGGCACGGCCGAAAATGATGTTCGCTGTTGTGCTGGTCGGCTTTTTCGCAATTTTCCACGGCCATGCCTACGGTACGGAACTTCCGCCAGGGCAGAGCGGTCTGCTCTACAGCATGGGCTTTGTCATTGCCACGGGTATTTTGCACGGACTGGGGATTGCGCTCGGTCTGCTTCACCGCTGGCCGCGGGCAAATTTGCCTTGCGGGGTCGGCGGTGAATGTCGTGCCTGCGTTGCCCGTAGCGGCCATATCCGACTGGTGGCTGCGGACCTTTACTTGCCGGCTGCAGCCGTTACGGTCCTGGCGATTGCAATCGGTCTTGTCCATGGATTTCTGAACGGTGCTGCGCTGAAAGAAGGGTCGGGCACTCTGGGACTGCTCGGCATCATGGTTATGCTTTTTTTTTCTTGCAGCGCTGACTGCGGCCTTTGTCATATTGCTCAACGAGGAAGAATAACCGGAAAAAGACGGCTTTGAATCAGCAGTGCCTGATCAGGCAAAATCGAATATCGAAATCCACTTCGCAATCCGGCTCCTGATTCGCCTTATTTTTTCGGCATGGCCATATACTGTCATCTTCCAGGTTTTGTCGGGGTTAAACCGTGTCAGTGCTTCTGCAGCATTAGCGGAATTCTTCCCAAGGTTCTTCTCGTAAACAATTCCGTCCATGGCAACGATAAAAGTCATGATTCCGGAGTAGCCGTATTTTGCCGGATAAGCCACCAGCGCAAACCCGCCGATCATCTTGCCATTGGCGATGTAATCGTATGCGCCCCCGGAGGCATTCTTGCCCTGGGCTTTCAGGATCTTGAAGTAATATCCGTAATAGGGATGAGGAGAGCCAGTCGATTCCATCTTCATATAGCCTTTTAGGGACGCACTTGGTATGCCCGGCCCCAGGAGGCTTGTTTTTTCACCTTCCCGGGTTTCCCAGTAAAGACCGTTTTTCTTGCCCGGGTCGCTTACAAATTGCATGGCGTATTCAAAAAAGCCGTCCTTGTCGTGGTCTTCTAAAACGTATTCTTTTTGAGCATCGACATAGGCCAGACACACCTGAACGTTACTGAGTTCATTTCGGCCGATCCTGCGGTCAAGGATTTCATCCTTGCCTGCCTTTGAGTCGAAATACCAGACTTGCCCCTTCTTGACGAGTGGGATGGGAAATATCAATCGTTATTTCCGGTGTAAAGTATGGCTTTCGTGTCCTCGGCCCTCTCCAACCGGTTCTTTTCCTGATAAGATGCCAGAAAAGCCTTCAGATCCGCCGGGTCGGCAACGGCGTCACCGAATTGCCTGTCGACCGGGCCCAAAATTGCCGACAGCGACTTGATATCGTTCGCTTGCATGGCCGCGGCTTTGCGGCAGCGCCTGCTTCAGGAGAAACAAAGGATTGCTGTTTCGGAGATATTGAGGGTGCTGCATCAGTTCCATCGGGGACCCATAGCACTGACATCAACAACACCATCATAATGGCGCCGCCAATTCGGTACGGGCTATCATATATTTTTGAAAATCGGAATCATATGATTTGCCTCCTCAGAAGATTGCTTGGAAAAATTTCGGTGGAAAGCGCCTATTGCTGGCGACGCATGCCCCCTTGCCCGCCACCACCGTCGTTGGGAGCGCCTCTTGCGCCACCTTGTTCGATTTTTCCATCCTGAAATATCTGGTTTGGCTTTTGCGCAGGTGTGCGACTCGGACGGCCACGTTCACTCTGCTGTTTCACATCATTGCCGCCGATATTGGGAGCGCTTCTTGCAGCATCCTGACCGATTTTTCCGCCTTGAAATGTCTGGCTGGGTTTTTGCGCTGGTTTGCTTTCGCGGCTCATACGGCCACGTTCACTCTGCTGGTTCACTTCATTGCCGCTTCGCTTCAAACTCTCGATGGCGCCGGAAGACTTATTCTGCGGTGTTGTTGAAGGATCACGGTGAACGGCATCTTTACCTCTGTCCCAGGTTTGGCGGCTTCCTTGAGCATTGTTTTTGATAACTGGGTCATTCCTCTGACGTGTAGCCTCTTGGTCACGTTTTACTGCCTCTCTGCCGGCAGCATCCTTTCTCCTCTGGACGGGTTGATGATTGGCAGGCATCCCGGCATCCCGGCGCTGTTCAAAGCCCGGACCAGCCCCCGGTTTTGGCGGCCGGTCCTGGCCAACTGCATTAAATCCCCTGAAATCTTTTCTGGCATCTGCTCCGGGGTTCCTTTCCTGCCCATACTGATGACGTACGTTGGGGTCCTTGTACGCCACGCCTTTGCGATGACCCGGGTCATGCCGCCACTCACTGGGTCCTGGCCCAGGGGCAGGTCCAGGTTTATGTCCAGGGCCAGGTACCGGCCGATATCCATGGCCAGGGGGAGGTAGCGGTCTGGAATAATAATTATTGTAGATCCTGATGTTTTGAGATGGATTGACGTATACGTGGCGGTTGGCCCAATGGACGTTTCCCCAGGCATAACCCCAGGCAGCTCCGCATGCAACGCCAACGCCAAAGGAGATAATGCCGACGGTAGCAACGGCATAACCCCGAGGGTAATAATAATAGGGCGGATATGCCGGGTACCACCAGGGGCCATACACTATAGTTGGATTATAAGCCGGAACATAGACGACCTCAGGGTTCGCGGGTTCAATCACGATCGTCTTTTCCTTAACCACCACCACCTGCTCACGCGTTGTTTTAAGGGTGCCCTGTGCCTGGGCTTTGAGTCGAAGGTTTTGAACCGAGTCCATCACCTGGTCTTTCTGTCCGAGAAAGGCGTCTCCAAGATCCTGTGTCCACTCCAATTTATCATTCATCATGGTCAGAACCGGGGGAAAATTCACCAGAGATTTCACGCTGGGATCCCAGGATTTTTGCTCAAGGGCGGCGGCCAGTTTCTCGTCTTTCAGATTCGGGTTTGTATCGAGCCACCGTGCGGCCTGCACCACTTCAAGGGGATAGGTCGCAGCCATGAGCACCTGAATTAAAAGCGAGTCCGGGTACAAAGCAATGGGTGCCAGCATTTGATCCAGCTCTTCCTGTAGGAACACCGGTGGCGCTGATCCGGTGTCCTGGGCAAATCCACCAACAGGAACAATGAGTGACAGAACAATAAACCATATACATGATCGCATAAACATTTTTTTCATCACATGCCTCTTTTTATAACGGATCGTAACACATAGCCCTGACAGGTCCGATTGCCGGAAGCCATTTCTTCTTAACGGATTCGTCCAAAATCCGAAACGTCAGACAAGTTGTGTGTTGCAAAACCAGTGCCATTCATTATTGCAGATATTGATGCAATCCATGAACAATTTACAGCATCGGGCTGAAATACAGGTGGATAAAAAATATCCGCAACTGGTTATTAAACATCCAGATATTTGCAAAGCCGTCATCTCTGATTCAGGTACTCTCCCAGTAAGGCCAGATGCGCTTTTTCTTCGTTTCCGATACGAAGCAGGATATTTCGGGTCAATTCGTTTTGGCTGTCTGCGGCCATTCGAAGGTAAAGATCGAGGGCCTGGGTCTCGATCATCATGGCCAGGTCGAGATACCCGGGAACATCGTTCAGAAACGACTGGTTCTTCTTCATGAAAGCATTCATGTCTATGCCGCCCTCCATCAGCCTGGACCCTTTGCCAGAAAAAACATTGATCTGATCCGGCGGAGTTTTTATGACCAGGGATGCCGTAGTCAAGGGCTCTTTTGGCCAAAGCCCCTGAAGGGTTTTTATATGGCTTTCCTCGGCCTTGATCAGGCCGTTCAGAAGAGCGCAGAGCGCTGCATCGTCTGTTTTGGCCAGGACGGCTTCGTGGAATTTTTTTAGGCCTTCTTCCATGCGAAAGGCCAGCAGGATGATTTCCTCCGGAGATTCATCCCCTTTAATATAATTCAGATGAAACTCTCTGGGGCCGGTAGCGGTCCGGTCCTCCCATGCCTGAATGCCGCCCTGAAGATGAACGACATTCCTGAATCCGAGATTCGTTAGAAGCTGGGTTGCCATGCGGCTGCGGCCGCCAACGGCGCAGTAGACAATGATGGGTTTGGCTGAATCCAGTTCTTCCAGGGAATCGGCCAGTTGGGGAAGCGGTATCAATATGGCTCCCGGAAGGTGTTCCTGTGCATATTCTCCGGGCTGACGCACATCCAGGAGCACGTAATCGCCTTCCGAATTTTCTTTGATGAAGCTTTGAACCTCGTCGGAATACAGCGTTTGAACGCCGTCCACATCCTGACCCATTGCCATACGGTGGCCTCCTCTTCAGATATTGACCCGAAAGCCTTTGTCTGATTACCTGATCGCTGGTTCATGAAACCTACAAGTCGATGTCCGCCAACAAAGAGACGACTTTCTCCCGGGCCGACAGTTGCGTCAGCCAGGATTCGGGTATGGCCTCCAATCCGTGAAACGCCCCGAGCAGCATGCCTGCTATCATGCCCCTGGCCGCGGAATCGCCGCCTGCCATTACGTTTTCGATGAGGGCCTGCTGCAGATCGTCCTCGTATCTGGCAACCAGATGCATTACAGCTCGGAAAGGCGGCGCCGATCTCGCACATCTGTCCGAAACGCTTTACTGTGGCAATCGTGTCCGAACTGTGGCTTTCGATACCTTTTTTTACCCAGGTCTGAAAGGGTTCCCGGTTGAACTGCTTTGCGGTTGTCGTCTCGATGGCAGCTACCGGGGATTCTCCGTGCAGAATGCGGAAGAGGGCGTCGGCAAAAAAAGCCGCACTGTCGGTAACCAGTATGTGATTGTGGGTCATGGCGGTCTGGATTCTGGCGGAATTTAACAGCGCATCGCAGTCATTGCGGTATGCGAAGGCCAGCGGAGCTATTCTTGCCGCGCCGCCAAGGTCCGTGGATTCCGATCCGGCAGACACCGGAGTCTTTACCGTCTTTGAAATTGCTCAGCGTCGATCGGGTGGCATGAGTCGATATAGCCGGGATCGTGTTGATAATGCTCCTGCCAGCGCCCGGCAAAATGATTCAGGTCGAATCCGCGGCAGGCTGCAAGGGATTCCAGCAAAACCAGCATCTGATCGCCGTAATGGGTGAAGTCTCCGTCATTCTTGGTGGGGTGGTAGGAGTTCGGGTCGGGCTTTTGGAATGTATCCACCCGCTTGAATGTGGCGGCTATCAGATCCGTGTCGTAAATCCAGTGGGCTCCCAGGGCCAATGCATCGGCGCTGAAAGAAGCCAGGACCATGGCTTGGGCCTTATCTTTCATGGTATGTATTTCTTTCGTCATCTTGCTCCGAATGGCAGGATTTTATCAAACAGAAGCCAGGCCGACAGCCTTAACCGCCCGATCTATCTGCTGAATGCGTGAGTGAAGGCTTCCGGTAATACCGATGGACAGCCGGACCAGTCCGGGCGAAAGTCCCATGCGTTGCTGGTCCTGTGGATCGATTTCAGAAGACGTCGTGGAACTGGAACAGGACATCAATGTGTCAAAATAGCCGAGAGACACGGCGATATATCCGAAGTCTTCCTGGTTCTGAAGGCAGGAGAGCAGTGCATCGGCCTTAAGCTGACTTTTGCAGTCGATGGTCATCATGCCGCCGTATCCAAAACCCTTATTAACCAGGGTGCCGAACATCTCGTGCTGCGGATGGGTGGAAAGACCCGGATAGCAGACCGGCACATGGAGAGAAGCCAGGTGCTCTGCGATGGCAGCGGCGCGCCGGCTGTGCTCTTTCATCCGAATGGCCAGGTGCGGCAGGCGCTGGATCACGTCGAAGGCGACGCGGGGGTCCATGGTGGGGCCCAGCAGCATGACGCGACCGGTGTGAAGATCCATCAGGCGGTGAACCATGGCTTTGTCTGCACAGATGGCCCCTGCGATCAGATCACTGGCACCGTTCACGAATTTGGTAAGAGAATAGACAACGATATCCGCGCCGAGCTTTGCCGGAGATACCATCATGGGACAGAAAGTGTTGTCCACGACAAAAGTCAGGCTCCGTCTGCGGGCAAGACTGGAGAGTGCCAGAATATCAGCCACTTTCAGGGTCGGATTTCCCAGGGTTTCCGTGTAAAGTACCCGCGTGCCGCCTGTGATTGCCGCCGCAACAGCCCCAAGATCGCTGATATCCACGAAAGTTGCGGAAATACCAAGTTGGGGCAGCAGTTCCTCTATCAGGGCGTGCGTGCCTCCGTAAATCGTGTCGCTGACAACGATGTGATCTCCGCTGTGGCAGAGCTGAAGCAACGTGCAGGAAATGGCGGACATGCCGCTTGCGGTGCAGAACGCGGCCTCGGTTCCCTCGATGGCGGCGATGTAGCGGGATAGAATGTCTACTGTGGGATTGAAATGACGGCTGTAGAGAAAGCAGCCCCCTGTTTCAGGCCCTCTGATGCCGCCGAATATTTCCGGCATGATCGACGGGTCCATGACTGTGAACGTGGCGGATCGCGCTATGGACGGCGTTATCCCGCCGTGTTCCCCGAACTCTCTTTTTGCCTCAGCCAGTGCCTGTTCCGGGCTGTATGTTTGCATGTGATTTCTCCTTGATAATTATGACCATCACAAAAATTGCAGTGCGTGTCAAGGAAGAAGATTGAATCGAGACTACGGTCTATTTCATGGGCCGTTTCTGTCGTATTGCGTCCTGCGCGGACCGCCCGGACATAACCATGGATGTGTTTGTAGTTGTAGCTGTCGTAGCCGTGGCGGAAGCCCACACCCCATGCTTGATTGGGATAATTGGCACTGGTTGAAGAGGACCAGTACCAGGATGGGATGGTGTTGGGAAAGTATTTTGTGTCGATGGATGGATTCTTGCTGCTGATATCCGCCAGATTCGTCAGTTCCTTGATGGTGGGAAGACGCCAGTCCGAAAACCCTCCATAGTGCCCCCGATTCATAGCGTTGATGAAAGCTTCCGTATTCATGCCGCTTCCAGAATCTCCTGAAATGCCGCCGTTTGTGTCCGTATTGTCGTCAAACCAGGTGTAGGTATTGTCACCGTCGTTGGGATCATCGTAGCGACTGACGCCATCCACGTTCCGCTTGACCTCCCAGATAAGGCCGGTGGCATTGTCTTTTACCATGAGCCATCCGGCGGCGGAATCCGGCAGGGAATGTCCACCGTGATTGAGTTTGGTATAACGCGGGGTAAGGGAAGGGTCGGCGTCTTGACCGAGGCAGGGCCTGGGCAAGGCAGGGAAGTCGATTCCGGCAAAAATGCCGTCATATTGAAATTGGCCTTTGTCCGGGACAGGACCGGCAATTGCACAATCTGAAAAAATCCACAGTATCAAACAATGCAAAAGGCATATCAGTGTCGTATTATTCATGACACCCTCCATCCACATATGGTTTTCAAGGCATCCGTAATTAAAAAGACTTATGAAATGATTACCATATTGATTAAACAAATCAAGAAATATTCGTGATCACCGCGTTTTATGGGGCCGGAAATCCCGGACTTGCCTTGAAAACGAAATTGATTTACGATGATTCCATCTTATTTTGTTTTCAACAGGTGGCCGTCGGTTCATAACGATTGCCGGTCAACCGGCGATCTTAGGGGAGGGGATATGATTCAAGGATATGCAACGCCTGAAGCAACCGCAGCACTGGCAGAGATGCAGGCTCCGGTGGCGTATGGACTTTTTGGAAAGACTGCTCTGATGACCAGCCAGGCAGGTTTCGGGTGTTATCGCATCACGCCGGAAGCCGCCTTGCATCGTCAGAGCCTCCGTCTGGCACTTCTTTCCGGAATCAATCTGATCGATACCAGCACCAATTATGGCGATGGCGGCTCCGAGGCACTGGTCGGCAGCGTGCTGGCAGAGTTGATAGAATCCGACGGATTGCGGCGGGAAAACATCGTTGTGGTTTCCAAGGTCGGATATCTTCAGGGCAGAAACTATGCTGAGAGCCAGGCCCGCCGGGAGGCAAACCAGCCGTTTCCAGAACTTGTGACGGTTTCGGAAGGACTTGAGCACTGCATCCATCCGGAGTTTATCGCTTTCCAGCTTACCGAAAGCCTGAACCGGCTGGAACTTGAGACGATCGATGCTTACCTTCTGCACAACCCGGAATATTATTTGGGATGGGCCCATCAAAACGGCGTGGAACCGGATGCCGCCCGCCGGGAATATCATCGCCGCATCCGGCAGGCATTTGTCCATCTGGAGTCAGAAGTCGAGCATGGGCGTATCCGCTGGTATGGCGTCAGCTCGAACACTTTTCCCGCTGTGCAGACGGATCCTGAGTTTACCTCGGTGTCTGCATTGTGGGAGATGGCAGAAGACATTGATCCAGATCATCATTTCCGCATCATCCAGTTTCCCATGAATCTTCTTGAAACCGGGGCGGCCCTAACTGCTAATCAGCCCGGTTCCAGAACAGTTCTGGAGTATGCAGACGCGCATTGCCTGGCGGTGATGATCAATCGGCCCCTGAACGCCTTTTCCGGCAATGCGCTGGTTCGTCTTGCAGAGCCTGCGGAACCCGAAAGACTTGACGACCATCTGATCACAGCCAGAATCGGTGCTGTGGGCGGTTCCGAATCCCGTTTCTGGCGGCGCATGCTTCCGGCTCTTGAAATACCGGACGGACTCAAGCTCCGGCTCAAAGAGCAGCTTTGTATCGCGGATTCCTTGAAGCATTACTGGCGCAATTTTTCTTCCTACGAACGCTGGTGTCAGACCCGGGACGGGCATTTTTATCCCCGCATTCAGGGGGGCATGATGTTTCTTCAGCCCCATGCCGTCAAAAACCAGGACCTGTTAAAGTGGATGTCCGCCCATGAAACAGTGCTCAGAGAGGTTTTCGAAGCGGTAGGATCGTTTTACGCTGAAACGGCCCGGCGCCGCAACACAGGGTTGAAACGGGCGCTTTCCGCTGCAGATTCCGACTGGGCCGCACCGGGAACCTTCAGCCAGAAAGCCGTTCGGGCACTGCGGACCACGCGGGGGGTTTCCGCAGTGTCTGGTGGGCATGCGGCATCCCGATTACGTGGCGGATGTCCTTGAGGAACTGCGAAGGTTTTTTCCCGTAACGGATCGAAAAAAAGCCTGGCAGGATCTGAAATGAAACACGCCTTTACCTTGCAAAGAACAGCCGGTGCTTCCCGAGATGGCCGTGGCGCGCGAAATTGATCGTTTTGCCGCCGAAGCTGCCGGTAAATGGAATCTATCCGTGTGCCGAATCCGCAGGGATCTTCAGATTGCGGGAAGTCCGGACCGGTGTGAACTCAGACTGGTGATAGAATGCGATTGCGGTCGGCTGTATGTTCTTGAAAGCTTTTTTGAAGAAGATGCAGATCACAAGCTTGAAATCATCACCTGTCTAAATGTTCTTTCAGAAAAGGGCTTGCCGTCGATCGTTCCCTATCTCCGCAGCACGTCCGGCGGATATATCGTCCATTGCAACAACCGCCTCTGGCAGCTGTCGCCGTTTGTGAGCGGCACGTCCCTGATTCGGCCGGAATACGTTTGGGATGGCTGGCGGGGAGAGGTGATGGCGGATTTTTTGATCCGGCAGAACACCCTGTCCAAGGATATTGCTTTTATAAAAACCCTTTCCGTGTTTTCAATAACCGATTATATTCAGAAACTCGTGCTGCAGATTCAGGCGTACGTTCCGCAGGTGCTCGATGGAATCGGACCGGTGATCAGATTGGTAGAAAAGCGCTTCATGGATGTCCACGACCGGCTTCCGTTATCGTTCTGTCACGGCGATTTTCACCCGTTGAACATTATTTGGTCACCTGATGGGATACAGGCCGTGATCGACTGGGAATTTTCCGGGATCAAACCTGAAATATACGATGCAGCCAACCTAATCGGTTGCATCGGCATCGAAGATCCTCAGGCTCTTTTGGGGGAACTGGTCCGTAAATTCATTTGCAGATTACAATCGTCTCAATGGATCTCGGATCTCAGTTGGGACGTGTTGATCGAGTTTGTCATCGCCATCCGGTTTGCATGGCTTTCGGAGTGGCTTCGACACGAAGATCGGGAAATGATCGCGATGGAGACGGTTTACATGAATCTGCTTGCGGAGAATGCCGATATCCTGAAAAAAGCGCTTATCCCGGCAAAGGATTGAAGCAGGTTTCCGGTTAAACCTCTTTTTCGCTGATTGCCAGGTTTTTTCCGGTGTGTTTGGCCTTGTACAGGGCTCTGTCCGCGCGTTCGATAAGCGCATCCAAGGTGTCGCCTTTGCGAAGCTCGCTGACGCCGATACTGACCGTGAAACCGATCCGCTCGTTCGGTCGGGAATGCTCAATCAGGAACTGCTTGCCGGACAGCAGCTTGCAGAAGGATCGGGCCCGTTTCAATGCCTTTCTGAGTGTGATTCCTGGCAGAAGAACCGCGAACTCTTCTCCGCCGTAACGTGCGACAAAGTCGTCGTTTCGAAACATGGCCTTGCATTCCTGAACAAAACATTTCAGAACCCGATCGCCCACAAGGTGGCCATGGGTATCATTGATCAGTTTGAAATTATCCAGATCACACATCAGCAATGAGACCGGGTTCCAGACGATTTGGCTGCGCTGAATCATCCACTGCAGACGGCTGTCAAGGGCCATCCGGTTGTATGCCCCGGTCATGGCATCCATCTGGGAGGCATCCTTGACCTGTTCCAGACTGGATCGCAGGCTCGTAACCTCTTTAGACAGCGAATCAATCCGGCTGGAGTCGGTGCTCTGCTTTTCCTGAATGATCTGTTTCATCGCAAAGACTTCGGTCTTCAGGGATTCCTTTATTTTTCTGATATCATCGAGATGGGTGAGTGCCTCCATGCGCACGTTTTGATCATAAATCCGGGTATTGAAGTTCTGCGTTTCGCCGATGAGCCCGCTCAGGCCGTTTCGAAGCAACTCGATGATGTTTTTGAGTTCAGCTTCCTTTTGCTGAACGTAATCTTTTTCGCGGGCGATAAAATCGAGGACAAAGTGCTTGTGATCGGAGAACGTCTGCATCAGCTTCGATGCCGGGCGGTCTTCCAGAAATTGCCCGGAAATCTCATCCAGCCGCATTTTGAATTCATTCGTTCCGATTTCCGAGATATCCATTGAAAATTCTTTGAGGAAAAACACCAGTGAGCCGCCAACCTTCTGAAGAATCTGAACACGTTCCCGGCATTCATCCAGATGTTGATTCAATATTTCCGGGGTAATCTCTACCGGCCTTTTTCGTGTAAACAGACCCATATCTTATAACCTCCTAAAATCCACGTCTGACGGACGTTCAGCTCTTGAATCATTTCTTTCTTGGCGGTGTCGTAGTCCGCTTAAAAAAAGGTAAGTGCTGGTTCTGAATAAAATCAGTAAAATGAACAACTGGCGTCTGGGTTTCACTGGCGCTCCCATATTCACGCCGCAAGAATCAAAACAATATTCTCGCACTCATACAACAGGGGATGCAAGTGTTCAATGGTTTTTAGCTCACGATGCGGGGCAGAGCTGACCTCATTGTGGCGATCACATATTTATCCGAATGTAATTATATCATGTTTATGAACATTTTTTGGTATTGACAAAACAGCTTAAAAAAATACCGAAATAATATAGAATTACGTTTGTAGCGCTTTCATTTAAACCATTCCAAAGCCCTAATGCCGTTTCTGCTGCCATTTTGTTTGTATTTTCAAAGAACTTGTCCAGGAACCAAAACCCGGTATCTTCTGCTTCGTTATGAGACCGGTACCACTGGCAATAATGCTGATTCGATGATAACGGCTCTTCATGTTTTTGATGGTGGGACAATAATTTTTATTGACGATTCAGTTGAATTGACTGGCGGTCCAGGTTACACGATTATCGATATGGGGTCAGATAAGACCATTTCCTGGGCATTTCGGCCCTCTATCAATGTTGAAGCGGGAGTGAAGAGCTTGAGCCACTGCATGCGCATTTACACGGTTATGGCCGAGTGGCATTAAATCACATAGGCCAATTGCCATGCGTAATGAACAAGGGGTTGGGCAATTTTTTGTCTTCACCCCCTTTTTTTGAATGAGGCGCTACTTTCCGAGCCTATTATCCCTGTTTTATTGGAAATTGGAAGAAAACATTCTTGACAGCATCCGGACCAGGTGTTAACCAGAACCAGTACCCAAAGAACAATTCATAGAATTAACTGCGATCTTTACGTTTCTTGCTAAAGGATGTGTGCCATGAATACCGATAAAAACCTGGCGGATGACACTAAACTGGTCGAAATGCTCACCCATTTGATTAAAAAATTGACTGATAAACAAAAGCATGAGCTGGTCAATTTTATTAAAATCATGACAAAGGCAGGTGAAAAAAGAAATACGGATAGAAAGTATCTCAAAGTCACTGTGGATTATTCCGTCAAAGATAAATTTTACTCCGACACACTTGAAAATATCAGCTCCGGAGGGGCTTTCATCAGAACAACAAGACCCATTCAGATCGGCGATGCCACAACAATGGTCGCTTCCCTACCCGGAATGGAAGGAAATGTAAAAGTGAAAGGAGAAATTGTCCGGCGTACCGAGGAGGGGGTCGGCATAAAATTCTACGAGGAACATAAAGAAATATTGAGTAATATCTATAGGCACTTCTGGGAGACTTAGTGCACGTAATTTCCATGAATTTCAAGTACTTAAATCACAGCACCCCCCTAATCATATTGGGCTGCTCTTCCCTGTTGCAACTGCGAGAACCCGCAATCACGCCCAGTAACCAACGCAAAAAGACATGTACATCGTAGGGGTCACGCACTGAGTAATTTGCCGATGTTTTTTGATTTTTCCCGACACATATCATTATCTCCCCAGGCCACGCTGCTAAAACATCTTCATCCGTGTTGTCGTCACCGAGATAAATCAGCAAGGGTTTTTTGCTAACCGACGACATTTGCTTGGTTAACCATCCAACGGCCTTTCCTTTGTGCCAGTCGACGGCCAGCCGGATCAAGAAAGCACTCGTCGGCCGATCTTTGATCGGTACCAGCGTTCCGTCGAAATCGGAGAACACGAGCACCTGCTGGGCAGAAAAAACCTTGTCAGCCAGATAATCGAGTTGAGTGTCTATCGGTTAAGGCATCATACGTTCTCCGGAAAGTCGAACTTCAGCAATTCCGACAGTACCCTGCCGCCCCATCGTTAGACCTTGTGCTTCTCGAAGTGCTCCCGCATCCCCCTGCCGTGCACAATCCAAGTGCCGCCGCTTGCGTCCATGATCGGGTCAATGGCCGTCACCATAACGCTGGCAGGTTTTATTACCTTGATCTGGTCGCCGACGTACTTGTGGATAAACGGTTCGCGGTTGGCGACCACGATGCAGTTGGAAGTGAATTACAGCACGGGGGGTGTCAAAATATGCGTCGTTCAGCCGTTCCCTCAGTCGTTCAACTTAAGCCGTTATGGACTTTGCGTGCGCTGCAAAATCAAGTTCGCAAAATGCTTTGGGATCACCTTGATGACGACCAGACGTATTGCTCCTAAGATCAAGTAATTTCGATAAAGGGGTTTTCCCGTCAGTCACCCAAGCTTGCATCTGGAATGCTTACTGGCAGATCCCTGTCCAAAATATCCAGGACCGGCGCCTGTCCTTCAGTTGATCAAAACGGGATTGAAGCCCAGAAAGCATCGGTTTTCTCCTTGATTCATAAAACGGCGAGTAACCGATTATTTTCGAATTTATCAAAGTCAGCGATATTTATTGCCCAATTGGCGCTTTATCCAAGCCTTGGATATGTGTACCTGGGCTTATCCCCTTTTCCAGAAACCAGCCAGATTGCATCTCTATCACATAAAGAACTGATGTCACAGCGCAATGATTGTCGTCTGTGTCATGTTGCATTTCTGCAATATTGGCGATTATCCCGTGTTCGTCGATAAATGCAGCGCTTAGGGGGATTTTGGTGTTTCGCATCCACATGCAATGGGGGCGTGACTGAGGATAAACAAAAAGCATGCCGTGATCGGTCGGAAGAAAATTTCGGTTCATTAGCCCCAGTTGACGCGATGAAGGCGTCGCTGCAACCTCCACATCAATTCGATGTATTCCTGCCATCAGTTGCAGCGTGGGAATCTCTGTTGTAGATATAGCCATATTGCATGTCATAGCAAGTGAAAAAATTGTTAAGCAGGACAACCGGGTTACAAATAATATTGCATGTAGATTTATCAACTTTTGTCCTGGTAACTGCGAAGAAGAAATAATTGTTCTTCAGTACAGAATGGATCTTGTAGGTTTGAACCCATGAAGCGAAAAAGAATGGACGAATTATTCATTAAATTCAACACTGTCGCTGGCATGGTTTCCAATTGCCTCCCCAACATTGAAACTGGCTGAACCAGTTCACCGGAACCAGACATCAAAACCCTAATAATTATTCTTGCAGGAAAAGGAAGTTTGTCATATTCGATATTCAGAACAAATTTATCAGCATTTTGATTTTATATTGACAAAAATAACCGCCTTTCCTGCAAAGAAATAATTCCATATTGACGAAACAATGATTCCTGATAAACTAGTATATGTCCTTTTCAAATGCGATACTAAATGAAGTGAACATAATTGGGGATTGATAATGAGAAGAACCATATTAATCATCGTATTTTCCTTTGTATTATGCATATTGTCTTGCAGCCATGCCGAAGCATTCTTAATACGCGGTAAAATTGACGAGGTTTTCTCTTACCGAAATTTTACATTTTCTTACCTACCCAATCGAATGCGTATCGCTTGCTATCTGAAAGGTGAAATTATCAATAATTCGCAATCCACGTTTGAAAATGTTACCATTACCATATATCCCCACGGTTTTTCGGATAATGAATTATGGCAAGAAAGAATACACATCGGGATTATCGAGCCGTCTGACAGCAGTAACATAAGTTATTCATTTTCAAAACTATTGAATCGTTGCGAAGAACCAACAGAATTCGAATTCAGTGTAACCGGTTTGCAGCATGGTGATAAAAGGAATGAAGAATATTTTTCCGGTACTATCCAGAAAAAGGGTGATTTGAAAATAGTTGACCAGATTCAGTTATCAACAACCAGCGAAAAGAATAAATCATTCAGTTTTTCAATATTGTATTCTAACATCGATTGGGAAGGATGGCCAGTAACCTGTTACTGTTCGCTTTACGAGAACGACGGTTCGTTATTAGAACCAGTCAAGGGGCTTCAAATCACTAATCACATTAAAAAACTTCATAAATCATCTCAAACTATTTATATGGATATTCCCAGTTACTTCAGCACATTCAATACCCCATCAGGCATCCTTGAATGCAAGGTCAACACGGGTTTTAATGTTCTGAAAGCTGAGAGTACTATACTGTTTTCAAAATATCATGAACAAGCTACTGTTGAAAATAATTCACAAAAAACGATCCAAAGTAATCCTTCACCAAAACTAACACCGGAATCCACGGCAAATATTCTTCCTCACAAATATGAAATTATATTAACCAGCGGTCAGACACTGTTTGCCAATTCCTACCAGAAACAGGATAACATCATTCATATATTCGTTAATCACGAAAGGATTGACATCGAATTGGATAGTGTAAAAGAGATACGTGAAATCAATCAACCGAAGGCTAAGTTTGACCAAGGAAAATAAAATGCCCTGAATGCAAAAAAGTTTATCACCTTAAACCCTCAACCCCTATACTGGGGACAAAAAACGTATTTCCGTTAAAGCAATCCCGGCGTTTTCTGGCACCGGGTTGCTAAAAGTTGACGGGCCGCCTCGTTAATCTGATATCCCTGTTTAGCGATCAGCTTGATCGCTCTTTTTTGAATTCTTGACTGATTTTCTGCTCTTCTTTTTCATTGAACACCTCCTGGCGGATTATAAATCGACTCTTATGAAAATGTCCAATAATTCCCCTACCACATCAACGGTCAGCTGGAGAGCCTTGATGGACACGCAGCAACTCGTCATTTTCAGCCCTTCGGGGGATGATTTCGCAAAAAACGTCTTGCGATGCGAACTCGTCGAGCATGGAATAAATCACCTCAAGCCGTTCGGGGCATTCCGGATGGTTCTTTTCCAAGCAGTGGCCTGAGTATCCCGGATCTCTGATGATACCGGTTCTTTTTCTGGCACCTATTCGTTTTCGCTTTACCTTGTCCGCAGTTTAAATTTTCATTTATGGTGATGGCTCCGAAAGAAAAACAAATGAAATGAAAGTAATTGCTTTCTTCATAATGCCTCCTGAATAGTGGAAAACATAACGGCTGATTATGCGTTTCCCTTTATTTCCTTTGTGTTTCCAGACACATAACTGTGAGATAAAGTACACCCGAAGAACCGACACATTTCGGGTTTCGGCACGGACTTTCCGCACTCCGACCGCACCAGACGGCCACGAACCGGGCAGAACCGAGCGGTTCAGTGGTGAATACAACTACCAGACTTCGGGATAAGCCACGTCAGTATAGTATTCTTCCATTTTAACCTTGTGACCTTGCTCCATCACGGCCAGGCTTTCAAATAGCCTTTTGGATTCCTCTGAAGTAGAATCGTTTGCTAGTTTTTGGTACATTTTCATGGCCGCTTCTTCATTTTTCATGGCAACGGAAAAGACATCCGCCAGGGTCATTTCATCAGTCAGCCCTGCCTGATCTACTGTCTCCGAAATTTTGTAATCAGCGGTTGGCTTGAATTGCAGCACTGTCTTTTTGTTATTCAGGACCCCTTTCAGCATCTGCTGATGGTTTTTCTCTTCCGCCGCAAAACCGATAAACATTTCTCTCAAGTCTTCCTTGGTTGTTTTCGCAACAACTTCCAGATAAAAAGATTCAGCCTCGATTTCGCGATCAATTGCAAACTGGATAATTTCCGTAAAATTTGTCATTTGTGTTCTCCAAATTCAATGAGGGTTTCACATACGATGTAATTCTTACAAGCGGTTGGTAATAAACTTAATCATTTAAGCGCTCATGATCAACACTTTTTGTCACTAGGAATTAAAACGATAACATTTCTGGAAATGATAAGCCTTGGCATGAAGACGCATTTGTTCCGTATCATAGGAGAAACGCACCAGAACGATCGCCATTCCCTCCAGACATTCAACTGCCGGACCATCGGAAGCGCCCAAGCATGATATTCCATAATGCGGCGCACGAATTCCGGGGACATCTCACTTAATTCTTGAGCAGAATCAAAGCCAGAAAGGAATTTAGTGAGGTGTCCCCTGAACTCTCTTGCAGGCAGTCATTGCTGATTGCCTCCCAACAGGGACTTTCACCCTGCAAGATACGCCGAGCTTCGCCCGGCGCGATAACGGCAAACTCACTGGTTATTAAGGAGCGTAGCGGAGTAAAAATCCAGTGCAGTGATTTGTTGGACCTTCCATGGAAATACACCTATATGTGAATTTCTGTGAGGGACGGGGACAACCACCTTTTGCATTCTTTCAGTATTGTTAATATTTCAGGACCGCCCAATACTAAAGAATAGGATAACAAAAGCATGAATCGGACTTTGAAACGGATGCCTCGTGATTAAGGATTTTCACCTGTCAGTAGCCCCAGATTTCGCCGCTGAAATTTATTTTGACAACACAAAAAAGATTTTATAGAATTTAAAATGATGTTTCATATTAAGCATTACCCTTATCTTGATCAGGAGGGCCTTGCATGACAGAAACATTACATGGTATCATTTCAAATTTTTCCTCACCCCAATCCCACAACCTTCTGAAGTATTTTAAAAACCCTATTTTACTTTCAATAAGATTTCAAGACGTTCGATCTCTGCAAGTAATTGGATCTGTCCTTTGCAAAAATATCCGAAATTCACCCGTTTCTGTCTCGCTGCTTACGCTGTGTCAAAAAAGAAGGAGAATTGTACCATGAAGTCACGCTCTTTTATGATTTTTTTTGTTGCGGCAATCCTTACTCTTATTGCATTTCCAGATCCTTCCCGAGCGGTTACGTTTCCCATTACTTACTCTGGATTAGCACACTACAGCAACAAGTTCATCGCATACGGAACCAGCACCTGTGAGACTAACGCAAATTTCGAAATTACTCTTTTCGAAGATGGAAGTCTCACCGCGAAAGGTGATGAGGTTACCATAACCAATCATTACGACGAACCCTCATGGTGCAAATTAGACCAACAGGAAAGACATATACTTTAACAGGAACCCACGACCTTCATGGGTCTTTCACTATAGATACCAGAGGACAGGATATTCTACCTTGCCCACTCAAAGGCAATTATGATGAATACTCAATCACTGGCTCCGTGACCTGTGAAGAGGTTTATTCCTTATCGTTCACTCTCCAGGCCGCCAACCAGCCTCCAAAGATCACCCTGGAACCAGCTACCTATCCCGAGTTCCAGATGAATATCCTCAAAGGGGAGGGTTTTACGGTAAAGATCAGGAAGGAAGACGGAATATGGGACAGCAATGGCAAATCGAAGCTGAACTTTTCAACCCTGGTTTTTGCAACTGACAGTATGGATAACTCTGCAAACTTCATCAATACGGGTGCGAACCAGAATATTTTCTCTGTGTCCAGCGATCAAAAGGAGATTCTTTTAAAGGTTACTCCCGATCCGCAGAAGTTTATGTCTTACCAGAACGTGTTTGGCATTCCTAAGAACGGTGAGCATAAAATCGGTTTCCAGATTTGCGATACCGACGGCCGCTGTGGAAAATCCGAATACACCGTTTATTTCGGCCCATTCTTCACTGCAAAATCGGTAACAGACCTGCGGTGCAACATATATGGGTATCGGGAAGAAGTTCTGCTGATCGAAGATGAAGTAACGGGAAACACAGGTTATGCTAGCTATCAGACCAAAGAATATAGGGCCCTAATTAATGCTAAAAATCCTGATGAATACTGGTGTGCTGCCTATGTACCCTACGACCAGGACTTGGACATTCTTATCTGGTTTGAAGGGAGGGTTGTGCCATTCCTTTCACATACCTTTATGTCCGAAGGTTATTTATCAATAGTTCCGTTTGCAAGAATAAGTCTTGAGGTCGGCTTATCCGGTGCAAACACATTACAGTCCTTTCCTGCCGGCGAATACTATTTCTTTTCTTTTGCAGCTGATCATTCCAGCGGAGCAATAAAGGGAGACTTCAAAAACATCACGACCTGCAATTAATCCGTAGGCTCCGTGTCTGAGATAAGTATTCTCTGTTTAAGCATTCGTGGGTAGCACCCTGTCCTTGTCGGTCTCCAGGACAGGGGCTATCCTTTTTACGGTTCTTTGCTTTTTCGTATGGGTGACCCACTTTGAAATAACAAAAATCAGATTTGAAACCTCATGCTTGCATATATGCATGAGTCTTTATTTCCGGATTATTATTCATGCTTATTTCTGGTATAATTTACCATAACCGAATTGACCGGCGGTCGTCAAAACATTTGGTCAACCCCATGCTCTTTGCAGGTACGCTGGCAAATATGCATCCCGGTCCGGAACACCACTTGAAATGGTTTCAAAGGTACTGCTCCGTCATATCGGCGGTGCAATTGTTACCAGGACACGCATATGTGTTTTCGCTTTGATGCCATGCGGTTCGCGAATGTCGGAAATCAGGACACCGCCCGGATTTGCGGGAAAACTCGTGTTATCCTTGCCCAGAAACTCTCCGTTGCCTTCCAGAACAACGATAGATAATTGCCCGTCAATATCGTGAGAGTGAATCGGCAATTCCTGACCCGGACTAAAATTGAAATTGAGAATCTTGAAATCCGGCGAGTCGTGCAGCAGAAACTGCTTCATGCCTTTGTCGCTGAAACCATTTTCCTTGAAAACTTCGATACGCTTTATCATAACTTTCTTTCCTTTCATGGCATGTATTTATCAAAGATACATCTTGCTGAGTTTGTCAATCATTTCATGAAACGCCTCATGTTTGCCGACGCCGATTCTTTCGATTTCGATTTTTTCAAATCCTTCAAACAGCGCTTCCTGCGTTTCTTTTGAAAAACGACTGTCGCCCATGGGATACAGCACGTTGTCCTCCTTATCGATATGAGCCAGCATGAGCGAAATATATCCCTTGGCATTTTCAATAAGACCGGCAGATGCGGATACTTTTCCTGCTTTGTATTCGGAATAAGCATCGCTGATCGCTTTCACAAATTTGCGGCCCATGGTATGTTCGGCAAGCATGACGCCGATAGGACCCTGCCTGGGTATTCCGACTTCTTCCATAGCCGGAAACAGCAAGTCTTCCTCTTTTCCGTGGTGACATTTATCCACAAAAACTTTAAAAAACTCAAGGATACCTTCAAAATGCGCTGCACTGAGCGTTCCGTCCGCTTTCAGCTTTTCGCATATTTTTTCCAAAATGCGAAACACGATGATGATTCCCTGGTGTTCATCTTTTAACTGCTGAGTGGCTTTCATGGTGCATTCTCCTTTTTAAACGCATGGTTCATATTCCTGAATTGACTGCATGGTTCCGACCCTCAGGAACGCAAATTTTGGGTTTTCATACAAGCGCCCGTCCTTCGCCGGCTTCCTCCTGGGTTTTGCCGTCACGGATGTGGTAGATCCGCTTGAATGTCGGGATGATCTTTTCATCGTGTGTCACAACAATAACGGCGGTTTCATATTGGACAGCCATTTGATTGAGAATGCGGATCACGGCCAGAGCCCGCTCGCTGTCAAGGGGTGCAGTGGGCTCATCGGCAAGGATCACCGGCGGCCGGTTGACCAGAGCCCGTGCAATGGACACTCGCTGCTGCTCGCCGCCGGAAAGCTGAGAGATCATGGCCTTGGCCCGATGCCCGACATCCAGCGCTTCAAGCAGCTCAAGCGCCCGTTTCCGGGACTCGGCGTTGGATCGCCCGGCCAGCATGGGCAATAATGCGACGTTGTCGGTGACATCCAGAAACGGAATCAGATACGGGGCCTGAAACACGAAACCGATCTTGTCGCGGCGCAGCGCCCGCAGATCCGGGATCTTCCAGCCATTGTCGTATATGACGTCGCCTCCAAGCGTCATGCGCCCCGATGTGGGTTCGATCACGGCTCCCAGGCATTTGAGCAGCGTGCTCTTGCCCGAGCCCGAGGGGCCGATCAACCCCACGACCTCCCCGGGAAAAACCTGCATGTCCACGCCCTTAAGGGCATCGACCGCGGTGTCGCCCTTGCCGTAGCGCTTGCAGATGGCCTCGATGTGAATGCCTTTTTCCCCCATATCAGCCACCGATCGCCTCCGCCGGATCCACCTTGAGAGCGGTGCGGATCGCCAGCAGGCTCGCCAGTACGCAGATCACCATCAATACCATAAAGCCACTGACGGCATCTTGCGGTACCAGCAGAACGTACTTGGGGAAAAAAGGCGCCCAGATCGTCGCTGCGATCTTGCCCACCACAAAACCGATCATGCCAAGCGCCAGGGACTGCTGCAGGATCATCCAGGCAATGGTGCGGTTTCGGGTTCCGATCAGCTTGAGTACCGCGATCTCACGGATCTTGCCCATCGTCAGGGTAAAAATGATAAAGGCGACGATGGCGGCGCTGACAATGGCCAGAATCACCAGAAACATGCCGATCTGTTTGGCGGATGTGGCAATCAGCTTGCCGACCAGAATCCCCTCCATCTGCTCACGGGTATACACCTGCAGGCGTTTCCATCGCCGGATCGGCTCCGCCACGTCTTCCGGAGAAAGGTCCGGGTTGATCTGCACCAGCACCGCGTTGACGTAAGGATTTGTGCTTTGAGATGCGATCACCGCATCCAGCAGCCCGGGAACGCCGGGACGATTGAATAGCGGATTGGCGGCGGTGCGGCGACGCTGCTGAACAATGGCGTCGTTGTCTTTTAAAAATTGCGCCTCCTGTGCATCTTTGAGCGGAATGAACACCATGGGATCACCGCTTGAGGACACCATCCGCCTTGTCAGTCCGACCACGGTGTAGAGATTGCGGCGGATTTGAATCTGATCTCCCAGTTTGAATCCTGCAGCCATATCGGCCACGGCCTCGTAGTGACTCCGGGTGATCCGGCGTCCGGAAACCATATAACCGGGCTGTCCGGGCTGCCCCGGACTTCCGGTCACCACGCCGACCACCATGGCGCGGACATCCTGTCCGCCATGACGCACCTGCATGGTCAGGTACGTAACATTGGCCGCGCGGGTCACTCCCGGCATGCCGAGGATGCCGCGATACAGATCGTCATACAGACTGGATGATTCGGCATAGGGGCCAAGGGTGCCCTGCTGCACCACCCACAGGTCGGCGCCGCTGTTGTCCAGCAATGCCTTGGCGTCATCCACCATGCCGCGGTATACCCCTGCCATGGTCAGCGTCACGCCGATCAAAAGCCCCAATCCCACACCGGTAAAGACAAACTTGCCCCATGCATGCTGAATGTCCCGCCCCGCCAGACTGATCATGGTGACACCCCCTCCAGGCGGTCAACCACCTTGATGCGGCTGCGGGCGGTCAGTGCGCGCCGGCTGTAGACCACCACGCGGTCGCCTGCCTGGATTTCGCCCATAATCTGAACCTGCCCGTCAAGGTCGGTTGCGCCCACCTTGACCGGAGCAAAGCGCAGGGTGTTGTCCTGGATCAGCCAGACACCCATCTGTCCATCCACCCGCTGCAAACTGGCGTTCGGTACGACCATCGCAGCCGGCATCGCGGGCATCGCGACCGTCACTTCGGCCAATTCTCCGATGGGGGGCAGGGGTTCCGGTATGGCATCGAACACCACCTTGGCAAGGGTTTCTTCGGTGATGGCATCCGCCAGTGGCTCCACGCGAAACACGCGCCCGCCCAGTTCCCTCCCGCCCAGTGAACGCAATACAATATGAACCGGCAGTTCGGCGCTTAATCCGGATACGCGCAGTTGGTCAAAACGCGCATTGATCCACAGGCTTGTCGGGTCGATCATCTCCACAACCGATTGCCCGGCAACCATGGTGGTGCCCGGATCTGCGTTACGGTTCGTCACCAGGCCATCCACCGGCGCAATCAGCCGCAGATTGGCGCGCTGCGTCATCAGGCTCTCGCGGTCAGCCCGCAGGCTGGCAGATGCCTGATTTGCGGCATCCAGACCGGCGCGGACGGCGGCAACCCCGGCATCGGCCATGTCGCTCTCCTGCTTTTTGGCTCCGGCCATTTCCTCGCTCACCAGGTTCGTCTTCAGCAGCCGTTCATAGCGCGCCGCCTGCGCATCGGCATAGGTTTTGCGCGCCAGGGCTTCCTGAACCTGAGCCTTGACCGTAAGCGCCGCTGCTTCGGAACGTTTGAGTGCAGCGCCGATGGAAGCAATGCGGTCGTCGAAATCCACCGGGTCCATTTCCCCCAGCAATTGACCTGCCCGGACCCTGTCGCCCACCTGCACGTCCACGCGCTTGACCCTGCCGGCAACAGTCGGACCGATCTTGTAGGTGTAGCGGGCCTCGATGGTACCGATACCGAACAGGGCCGGTGTGATGGAACGGGTTTCAACGCCGGTCACGGTCACCGGGATCGGTGTCAGGGGTCCAGATCGCAGGGCAACATAAACGAACAGGGCTGCCAGTGGGACAAGCACTGCCAGCAGTGCCAGCGTGCGGCGATTCATAGACAATGGCCTCATGGTTTTTCTTCCGTTTGAATGGCCTTCCGGATGGCAGCGCACAAGTCGTCAATGATGCTGCCGTGAATACGGGCAACATCCTCCAGCGCATGGAAGGCTTGCGCCGGACAGCCCACACACAGCATCCTTCGTTTGATAAACGCGGCTGTTGCGCGGGGATGGTGCTCCAGCAACTCCTGGATGGTCATTTTCGAATCAATCTTTATCATGAGCGGATGATAGCATCATCCATGACCGGGGTCTTTGCGCTGGCGCAAAGATGATATAAAAGGGGGATGTAAAAACAATGATGAGATAAAATAAAACGTTGCGGAATGTATTTTGAGGGCGGCCCTCTTGAGAAAGAAAATCCGGACAATCAGCCGGTGATTTGTGATTGCTTGGCGTTTTGTTGTCTCCTTGATTCCAAAACGCCAAGCAACATAATCATGCTCTCAGTAAACCCAAATGGAGCCTGCCTTGTGGAAGTTATTTTGCTTCAAGCTCATTGACTACAGCCTTGTACTTCTCATGAATCATCTTTCTGTCAAATTCCCAAAATCCAGCAAGCATAGCTTGATCTTCTTCTTCTGAAAAGTAAGACCGCACCGAAGGGAAGAATATATCGTCTTCCTTTTTAATATGTATCGGGTAGAAATCAATGAATGTTTTCAAGCGATCCTTTATTTCATTAAATGCTGACTGGTCTCCCATCCTGTAACGCATGTTGGCTTCTACAAGGGCCTTTGTATTATTGCGGGAAAAGATGTGGTCTTCAATCAGTTCGTTCATGAGCTGCCGATCTTCGTTGGATAAGTTGTTTTCCCCGAAGTTCGGTGAACATGATGTCTTCTTCTTTTCCATGGTGTGTACGATCTGCATATACTCGAATAAAATCAACTGCAGTATCCACAAAGTATGGATCAATTGACTGCGTTTTCTCAATACGCTCCAATGAGCGCTGTACGGCGTTTAGCATTTTTTCAATCAGACGGTGTTCTATCATAAGTGGTGCGCGCGCTTGCATATTCCATTTCCTCTTCGGTTTTATCAGCAGCCCTTTACGCTTCTTTTTCAGGGTGTATTTTTTCAAAATATCACAAAAAAGCGATCCAGGTCCGCTGTCAGGTTTTTCTTATCTTCAGGTAGGTCAGACCGGAAGCGATCACCATCGGCAAGACGCCCAAAAACAATCAGGACCACATGCGACGGCATGCTCCACCATTCCAGCTGCCGGATCCGGTCCTGCCCGATGAATTCCAGACTCCGCGCATGCCAGTAACCATTTTCGAGCACATCCCATAGCTGCATGACACCTATCGGGAAACAAGTTGGTGATCACCATCAGCGCCAGGCCGATGTTCAAGCCCCAGAAAGAAACCTTGATGAACTTTTCCGGCACCACCCACTGCTCCTCCGTCAGCACATGGCGCAGGGTCAGCACGATGAGCGCCATGCCCAGCATGCCGAAAGCCCCCAGCAAGGCGGCATGGCCGTGGTTCAGCGTCAATACCGTGCCGGCTTCAAAGTAGCTGACAACCGGCATGTTGATCAAAAATCCGAAGATGCCCGCACCCACAAAATTCCAGAATCCAACGGCCATGAGAAAGTAAAAGGCCCATTTGTGCGGAATCGATTTTTCCGGCGCACCGACTGTTTCCTTGGTTCCGGTCAATTTGATAAAATCCCAGGCGTCCAGCGTCAGCAAGGTGAGCGGAACCACTTCGAGCGCCGAAAACATGGCCGCCAGGGCCATCGTGAAGTTGGCCTGCCCGGTCCAATACCAGTGGTGCGCCGTTCCGATGATGCCGCCGGACAGAAAGAGGATGGCATCCATGTAGATGACCCGAATCACGTTGGTGCGGCGGACAACACCCAGCTGGTAAAAGGTGACGGCAACCAGAACGGTCACAAACAGTTCGAAAAAGCCTTCCACCCACAGGTGGATGATCCAGAAGCGCCAGGTATCCACGACCGTAAAATTGGTGGTGCTGCCGAAAAAAAAGGCCGGCAGGTAGAAAAAGGGAATGGCGGCGGCCCCTGCCATGAACAGCAGTGACGATTTCCCTGCGTTCGGGGTCCTTGAGGGCCGGCGCCGTGGCCCGGTAGAGAAGCCATATCCAAAAGCTTAACCCGATCACCAGAACGATCTGCCAAAAACGTCCCAATTCGAGAAACTCCCATCCCTGGTGGCCGAACCAGAACCATAACTTGCCGAAAAACTGGTGAATGCCGAGAATCTCACCCAGCATGCTGCCGACAACCAGCACGACAAGCGCCCAGAACAGCATATGAATGCCGATCGCCTGCCCGCGGGGTTCATCCTGGCCCAATGAAGAAGCCAGCAGCAACCCGCCGGCGACATAGGCGGTGGCGATCCAGAAGAGGGCCAATTGAAGATGCCAGGTGCGCAGAATATTGCTCGGCAGATATTGGGCCAGATCGATGCCGTAAAAATTGCCGGGTTCCGCGCGATAGTGCGCCAGTGCCCCGCCGATCGAGACCTGAGCCAGAAAAAGCAGCGCAACAACCAGACAATACTTGATGATCGCCTTCTGGCCGGCGGTGGCGCCGCCCGGCAGCATGTGGGGATGAAAGTCCCGTGCGATCGCCTTTCCAGCCCAGGTAGTCGAATCTGCCGAATGTAAACAGGACCAGCGCCAGCCCGGCCAGCAGCATGGCAACGCTCAGGGCGCTCCAGAGAAGGGCATCGGCCGTAAGGCGGTTGCCGACCACCGGGTCATAAGGAAAATTGTTGGTATACGAATAGGATTTGTCCGGGCGTTTGGCGACACTGGCCCAGGCAGTCCAGGCAAAAAAAGCCGTCAGCTGACGAATCTCCTCGGGGTCGTGGATGTATTTGATCGGCAGCCCCGCATTTGTCCTCAGGATGGAGAAAATAATCGCTCCAGACCCTGAGCTGCCGCTGATACGAGACTTTTTCAGGATCCGTGAAGGTCAATTCTTTTGATACGGGATCGTAGCGATTTTCCTTGAGAAGTCCGGCAACCCTGGCGTCTATCAGTGAATGCTGCTGCTCGGTGTTCAGCGACGATAAATCGATGCCTTCCTTTTCGGCAATCGCCTTGCCGGTATCGATGGATAACTCGTGAAGGTACTGCGCGGAGAAATCCGGACCCAGATAAGAACCATGGCCCCATATGGATCCGTTTTGCATCAAGGCGTATTTCAAAAAGACCTGCTGGCCGGCTTCGATGTCCGTCCCGCTGAAAATGATCTTGCCGGAGGTGTCGACCACGTGTTTCGGAATCGGGGGTGCATATCGGTAGGCTTGTACGGACATGAAGATTAAAACCGCCATGCCGCAAACAAAAACCAATATCACACTGCGGCGCCACCACGGGGAGAGGGTCATGTCGGATTGCTGTTCCTTCATTTTTGATCCCTTTCATTTTCATGGGTTATGATGGATCCTGATGGATCTATCCGATGACAACTTCATAAAAACGGGGAGTCGGTTTGCCGTCAAACAGCGGCATGACCTGCTCACCCGCCTTGTCATGGGCAGGGCTGCTGTGCATTGCCTCGAAAGCCTCCTGATTTTCAAACTCAACAATAGCTGCATAATTGCCTTCCTCCATCGGTTTTAGAAGCCTTCTTCCGATAAAGCCCTTAAACGGTGAAAATTTTCATTCGAAGAGGCAAACCATTCTTGAAATTCGGCATCTTTGCCTGCTCTTATGGGCGGAAAATTGATTATGACGATAAACATTGTATCACCTCCATATATTTCAACCGTTCATATTTATGAGGGGTATCATCAATTTTGCTGAGCTCGTGATGAGTCATAAGGGTCCCCTGGGTTATTGGCTCGGTGTCGCGGGTATTTGATCAGTTATCGGAATCTGCAGGCTGTTCTTCTGAGGTTTTAATGACCTCCTGGATGGCATGGCACAAGTTCTCAGCCGTGCATCCGTGGAGTCGGGCAACATCCTCCAGCGCATGGAAGGCTTGGGCCGGACATCCCACACACAGCATCCTGCGCCGGATAAAAACGGTCAATGCATTGGGATGGCGAGCAAGCAGCTCCTGGATGGTCGTTTTCGAACTGATCTGGATCATGGTCATATCATTGCATCATCCATGGCAAAGATCTTTGCGATAGCGCAAACAAATGAAAAAAAGAATAGAAAATATTTGGTGATTGCACTGGCACCGGGGTGCCAGAATTGGATGAAAAAAAGTGGAAAAATTGTCAGGAATTTTCAGTTAACAGTAAAAGGGAATGCGGATCACATACAATGATTTTCTCTCGCTTGGATATAATCCAGCCTTTTTTCTCCCAGGTGCTCATAACGCGGCTAACCGTGAAAACAGTGGTGCCGATATAATCGGCAAGTTCCTGGCGGCTGAGTGGAAAGTCGATGAGAATACCGCCCTTGTCCTTTCGGCCGGACTGTTTCATGATGCGCAACAGAGCACGAGCAATGCGTTGTTCCGCCTGCTCGGCACAGAGTTCAAGGTATCGGTCCTGCAGTTCATCAAGGCGATTAATGGCACACCGAAGCATATTCAAAGAAAGCTGAGGATATTTGAGCATTAAACGGGCCATGGTTTGTTCATCCCATCCAATGGCTTCTGTAGCAATTATGGCTTCTGCAGTGGCAGGATATTCCTTTCCTTTGAAAACAGAAACGATGGCGGTTAATTCACTTGGACCAATATACCGAAGAATGGCTTCTTTCCCATCTTCATGGAGTTTGATAAGTTTGAGCCGACCATTCAAAATGAAGAAGCATTTAAATGCTGGATCACCTTGGCGGAATAAAATTTCATTGGATTTAAGCCGAATACCTTTTCCCTGTTTCAAGATATCTGTTGCTTGTGCTTCAATGATATTTGAAAAAAATTCGGAATGATGGAAACTGAAATTTAAAATTGATGTTAAATCCAATAAAACTCTCCGGCGATGGTAATAGAACTTGTGGTTTATAGGTGCATGTGGATTTCAAGCATTCTTGCATATATTGCTGAGCCCGGCCATCTTCATGGATACGAGTGGTATTCATAAGTAAACCTGACTTGAATATTTCTGCTTTGGATAACAATATCTTTTTAGATCGATTCTTCGTAGATGTCTGCCACACGAAACAGCGAGGAACCTTTTATAGTAATGTTTCATGAAACCGACTCATTCTTTAATTCAATTTTTCAAGAATCCGGAACAGCTTGCCATTTTCAGGAATGTCAGCCATATTATTTGCATATTGAGAAAAAACAATAGTGACTTTCTGATCAATGATAAAAAGTGCCGGCATTCGCCCCAGTTTTATCAGATTCCATTCCTGACCATAGAGCTTCCCGATTTTTCCATCTGGATCAGGAATACCAATAAAAGGAATGTTTTCTTTCTCCCAATATGCTTTAACTTTCTCTGTTTCATGAGGGGCAATCACAACGATCTGAGCCATGCTGTCCGTGAATTGTTTGATATCCTGTTTCATCTGACCCAGATGTATTCAGGCAAATGGTCAAATAAAGCCCTTCAGGAAAACAAGTACTACGGGTCCATTTTGTATCAAGTCGGAAAGGTTTATTTTGATGCCGTTGCTATCGATTGCAGCAAACTCCGGGGCAATAGATCCGATATTAACTTTCATATGTTGGCCTCTGGTTGATGAATCAGATTTCCCATAGTCTTTAATCCTGAACTTTTGACATCTTATCCAGAATATCTGTAAATACCTTTTCTGGTTGAGCCCCGACAATTTTGTGCTTGCCATTGATAATAAAGGTAGGCACTCCCGTCAACTGGATTTTAAGCCCTTCTCTCTTTGCTTCATCCAATCGCAAATTGTAGCAGCCATCCTTCAGGGCATGCATCATGTCGACTGGATCAAGACCGCATCCGGCGGCAACTTGACATAGTTTCTCGGCATTTCCAATGTCTATGGCTTCGGTAAAATATGCATGAAATGTTTTTTCGTGAAATAGTTCATGCTTACCCATGTCACGGGCGTATTCGCTTGCTTCCAGAGAAAGCCGGGAGTTGGAGAGGACGGTGCGATCACCGAAAACGATTCCAAACTCTTTTCCCCGTCGGCGCAGATTATCGTACATCTGGGTGACATCGTACCCCTTGAATCTTTCTGATAGCAGTACCCCTTCAGGTGGAGTTTCAGGATGGAGTTCATAACTGATCCAGGTTTCGTGGATATCGTACGTCTGCTTAAGCTTTTCGACAATGCCCTTGCCGATATAGCAGAAGGGTCAGATATAATCGGAGAATATCTTTATCTCTACTGACATATTAAAACATTCCTTCCAATGGCTTGTATAATGTTGGTGATAATTACCTTACAGAAATGGTCTCCCCAACGTACCTGCGATGGTAATCTTTTTCAGGATAATTGCTTTCAATCCCGGGATCAAGAAAATGTCCAGGGTTCAAATCATGGTAGTAAATTTTTGGCTCCTCGCTGTTTCGTCTGGGCAATCCAGCTAAAATAGCAAGGAAACATTTTTGAAATATCGACGATACTTGCATTATCATAACGTGTTGTTTTCCAGATTTTTATTCATGCTCATTTCTGATATCCTTAACAAATACATTTTCTGAAAGCATTGCCATGGGATAACTATCATTTCCCACAACAACAGCCACATTCCCCTATACCGCTGGCCTTTTCAAAGGATTCTCTGCCCTCCCGAAAAGACAGCCAGGCCATGAAAATGGAGCCCAGAGAATCCACCCACCCAAAGCCGGTCACTTAATAAATGAAGTTTCCCGCCATCCGCCCTAAAGGCTGAGCCGTCCGACCCGTGGCACCTGGCACAGTTCTGCTGATAGAAACCCTTTAAATCCTTGCCCACGAGCTCCTGTGCCAAGGCTGGTGTCATGCAAACTGCAGCGGGCATTTGTGCAGGATATAAATAAGCAGTTGCGTCTTTTACTTGATTATCCCGTATTTCTGCAAATTGGATTTGATATAGGTCCAGTGCAGGGCCAAATGGATCAGCGTCATGATAATGAACATCAAGGCCGTCCATTCGTGAACGCCCCGAAGAAAATGCCTGAGAAGAACCGGAACCCCGCCTTCACCGCCACCTCCCCTTGGAACAAACAGCCAGTTTATCAAGCCAGTAAGTGCCAGAATCGTGAACAGTATGAAAGATATGATATTAACGAACCAGAGTTGTGCTGACTTATTCATCGTCATGTCGATCCCTCCAAACAGATCATCGGTTGGGTGCTGTTTTTGCGAAATTCGTGAACCTCTTGCAAAAGTAAAAAATGAGAGGTTTTTTATTTAAAAGGAAGCTCCGCATTGATTCTGTAATAAAGTGTCGTCTGCTAAAATGGCACAAAATCACAGGGAGGCGCTAATGAAGCTTGGCCAAGCAGTATCATGGTTAATGGGCAATTTGCCAAGCAGTTTATTCCCCAAATAGAAAGAAAGCTGGAAGATTCATTTATCACAAAATGAACAGCTGTTGATAACACTTCCCCTCTCATTAAACCATTTCACGGTTGGGTGGTTTTTCATAGTCATATTTGAAATGTCAACAGTACTTGCATATATTGTTGAGTCCGGCTATCTTCATAGATAGATACAAATGGTATCATTCATTCTCCGGACCCCTCCGGCAGCCTTAAGAATTTACAATCTGAAAGCTGCAATTCCAATATTTATCCAAAATTTACCCTATGATAACGATGCCATTCCTGTCAAACGAATTGACGCATTCCGATTCCTCTTTCATGGACCGGCCCGAAATCATTCAAGCAGGTCCGGAACAAAATGCGGCGGGTCTGAAACCGGATCATGAACCATGTTTCAAAGCATTGATGCTGGGGATTTGGGGCTTCTTCCTGTGACCGAAAAGATAAGCACCGGGATTGAGATAGGGTGAGCCAGGGTCGCAAGGCGGGGCTTTTAGTGCGTGGGCCTTTGATGAGACATGGGCCGAAAAGCGAACGGAACAGCCGCAGGTCAAAGGGAATTTGTTTTTGTCTTGTTAATTGGCCGGGGATCATAGCGCGGGCAGTTTGCCGGGTGATCCGCACCAGGGGCAGAAAACAGCTTAAATTTTATTTTTGTCCTGTCTTGTGGCCGTTATTTTGTTTTGGTTGACTTTTCAGGGGGGATGTAGTTAAAGTTATTAAGATTTGACAGGGAAAATATCACGCGCGGGATGATTTCCCATACATTCAAAAGTTGTGACATAGTTGTGACACTTTGGGGTTATTTTCAAAAAAAAGATTACAGCATAAACCATAACCCCTTGAAATTCTTGGCGCGCCTGACAGGATTCGAACCTGTGACCTACGGATTAGAAGTCCGTTGCTCTATCCAGCTGAGCTACAGGCGCAATTGATAGTTTGGCTGATTATCACAGGAGTTTCTGGATGTAAACAAGAAATTCTGATTAACCGACAGTTGCCCTGCTGGTTCATTCCGCATATTCCCTTGATATCCTGATAAATATTTTAAATTGAGCAAATGTATCCATTTGGGTTGGTATTCTAAGATTTGATTTTATCACTGCTGAGGCAATTGTACGCATGAAAAAACAGAAAATAACCTGGGAGCCTGCTTCTGATGATAAAGCGCTAATCCGTTATGATCCGCTTCAGCGCTACCTGTCAGAAATCAGTCACTATAATTTAATTACCCGTGAACGGGAAAGGGAACTTGGATTAAGGATTCAGGAAGACAACGATACTGAGGCAGCATATGAACTGGTTACATCCAATCTGCGCCTGGTGGTTAAAATTGCGCTCGAATTTCAGCGGATGTGGATGCAAAACCTATTGGATCTGATTCAGGAAGGCAATATCGGGCTGATGCAGGCTGTAAAAAAATTTGACCCTTATAAAAATGTCAAGTTTTCATATTATGCATCTTTCTGGATAAAAGCGTATATCCTTAAATTCATAATGGATAACTGGAGGCTGGTCAAAATTGGCACCACCCAGGGCCAGCGGAAGCTGTTTTTTAAATTGAAAAAAGAAAAACAGAGTTTAATCGATCAGGGGTTTGATCCCAAGCCGAAACTTTTATCCGAAAAGCTGGGAGTTTCCGAGCGGGAAGTTATCGATATGGACCAGCGGCTTGATGGATGGGATGTTTCTCTGGATACCCCCATCAAAGAGGATTCCGATACGGACCGAGTGAATTTTGTCAGTTCGGACGCTGAATCCGCTGAAGACCAGCTGGCTAAAAAAGAGATCGAAACCCTTTTGCATAATAAAATTGACGACTTTAAAAAAACAATGTCTTCGAGAGAACTGGAAATATTTGAGTTGCGGGTATTCTCCGATTCTCCGGCAACGCTTCAGGAAATTGGCGACAAATACCATATCTCCAGAGAGCGGGTTCGGCAGATTGAAAAGAATATCATCAAAAAGATCAAAGAGTATTTAAAAAATGAACTGCCTGATTTTGCCTCGTACATTGAAGATGGATTGTCGGTATAATAACAGGCATTATCCTTATGAAAAAGACCCTTTCTTTGGGTCTTAGAGAGTTTGTTTCAGTGCGTGATTGAGATTGCGCAGGAGCGTCTATGAAAACCAGTCGGATTCCACTGGTCCTTTTTGCAGGGGCCTTTTTGTTTTTCTTGGGGTGCACAACGATGTCGCCTCCCGTTTCACGGCATGTTGAGCCTGCGGAAGAGAGTCCTGCAGCCTTGTCCCCGCCTCAGGCCGGCGCTGAGGGTTCTTATTTCTATTATACGGAGGCCCAGTTGCAGTGGTCCAGAGGAAATCTGGACAAGGCTGCCAGTTTACTTGAAAAGGCCATACGGAAAGACCCGGAATCCGCCTATCTGAAAAACGAACTGGCCATGCTCTATCTTCAACAAAATGACATAGAAAAAGCAGGTTCCGTTGTGGAATCAATTCTGGCAAAGAAGCCCGATGATGTGGATGCGCTCATCGTTCTGGGCCGGATTTCTCAGAGCCAGAATAGAATCGATGAGGCCCGCAGCGCTTATGAAAGCGTAATTGTACTGGATCCAACGCAACAGAATATTTATTTGTTGCTGGGCGATCTGTACATGGATGCTGAAGACTGGTCAAATGCTTTACGGGTATATACATTGCTGATTGAAAAAGTGCCGGAATCCTATGCCGGATATTTTTATCTGGGTAAAATTTATATTCGTCAAGGTGATTTACCCCGCGCTGAAGCAGCATTCCGGAAAACGCTTGAAATCGAGCCCAACCTCGAAGAACCCTGGTTTGAACTCATCCGTCTGTATCAACTCCAGAACAGGCCCGATCTGATCGAAGCCGCCTACCAGGATATTCTAAAGGCGGCTCCGGCTGATATGCGTGCGCTGATGGGCTTGGGTGTTATTTATCGTAATCAAGAAAAGAACGATCAAGCGCAGGCGATTTTCAGCATGCTGGGGATGAAAAGTTCAACAGACCCGGATGTATTTAAAATCATTCTGCAGCACTATATCGAGCGGAAAAACTATTCGGATGCTATTTTGATACTCGAAGGCATGCTGATCGCAGTGCCTGAGAGTTCCGAAACCCATTACGTGGCGGGTATTGCCTATGAAGGGGCGGGAAACAGAGAAAAAGCCATTGCTCAGTTTAAACAGATACTGCCGTCCGCCAGGTTTTATCCGGGAGCGGTTGCCCAGGTTTCTTTCTGGTATCAGGAGCAGGGGAAAATTTCTGAAGCCATAGATTTTATCCAGGCGGCCATACGGAAAATTCCGGATAACGCTGATTTTCGCCTGTATCTGGCGACGTTTTATGAAGAAACCGGGGATCTGGATAAAGCCGTGGAATCGCTTCAGTATGGTCTGAAACTGGATCCGGAAAATGACCAGCTTTATTTCCGGCTGGGCGTTATCTATGATAAAATGAATCGAAAAACCGATTCCATAGAAGCCATGAAATCAGCGCTGAGACTTGATCCAAAAAATCCCAGTGCACTGAATTATTTAGGTTATACCTATGCAGATATGGGGCAAAATCTGGATGAGGCCGAGCAGTTGGTTCAGCAGGCATTGATCCATAAGCCGGATGACGGTTATATCACCGACAGCCTCGGCTGGGTATATTATAAAAAAGGCCTTTATCTAAAGGCGCTTGAATATCTTGAAAAAGCTGTAAAACTGATTCCGGATGATCCCACGATTCTGGAGCATATCGGAGACACCTACCTGAAGCTTGACAACCCACGGAAAGCATTGGAGTATTACCGCATCGCGCTGGTTAAAAAACAAAAAGAAAAAGAAAAAAGCGATTTGCCGGCTAAAATTCAGGAACTTGAGAAAAAAGGATTTTAGCCGCCATGCGATACGCTTTTTTAGTATGGCTCGCAATTGCCGTATGGGTGTCCGGATGCAGCAAACTGACCCAGACCCCTTCGCAAGTGGTTAATCTTCCACAATCCCCCGAAGTTACAAGGATTCTGCTGAATCTCAGCCAGGTCAACACCGACCTTGTGACTTTCAAAGGGACTGGAAAGATAAAGCTCTGGAAAAAAGATAGCGTCCAGGTGGTTCGCACGGCCTGGACCGGCGCACGTCCGGATAAAATCCGAATCGTGATTCAGGGAATCACCGGATTTCCCGTTGCCAGCATGGCTGCCGACGGCAACTGGTTTTACCTGCTGTCCTACAGTCAGGACAGTTTTTATAAAGCTCAGGTTCAGAATCCCGACCTGGAAAAGCTGGTTTCCATTCCCGTGACTGCCGGAGACGTTATCAGCCTGTTATCCGGAGTCGTTCCGATTCGGCAATACCAGTCCAGCGCCTTGATGCCGTTGCCGGCTGAAAGCGGATATGTCCTGTCTTTAATGGGGGAAAGAGGTATCGATGTTGAAAAAATCTACCTGGATCAGACCCGAATGCAGGTTCATAGACTTGAGATGTTTACACTTAAAGGCCAACTGGCATACCGTGTGGATTTTAACGGAGAAACCGAAGTGGATGGCTTCCGGGTTCCTGAAAGGCTTGTTTTCAGCAATGACGACGGATCGGGGTTTCAACTGGATATGGATAAATTCTGGCCCAACGCGTCCGTGTCTCCGGATGTGTTTGTGATTACGCCTCAGGGATAATGGATCACATGACCCTGCCTTACAAAGCGGTTGCCCTTGAAGCCCGTCTGAAATCCTGCCGCAATGTCATCACCCTGGGTGTAAAACCAAATTTTTCCGATTACAATGCCGCAGAAGCCGCACTTATCCTCCAAGCCCGAAAGGTTTATTATCCGACCCCGTTTTATGCCGATCTTCTGGATACCGCAGGTATTGCCACCTTTCCAAGTTATCATACCTATAAATATGTTCAGGACAAGATCAAGCAGACAGCCCTTTTAAATATTCTGGGTATTGCCCATCCGCGGACCCGTGTATTTTATGGAAAGCGGCAGATTGCCTCCATAACCCGGCATTTTCGTTTTCCATTTATTGCCAAAATTCCCAGGGGCTCGGCCATGGGAAGGGGCGTTTTTAGAATTCGAAATTCCGAAGATCTGGAGCGCTATACCCAGAACACTTCCATTGCTTATATTCAGGAATATCTGCCCATAGATCGGGATATCCGCGTGGTCGTGATCGGAAACCGCGTGGTTCACGCATACTGGCGGATTGCGCCTGCGGATGATTTCCGCACCAATGTGGCGGTTGGCGGAACCGTCAATCTTGATCCGGTTCCCGGCGCTGCTCTGGAACTTGCCCTGGATACAGCCCGAAAATGCCGGTGGGATGATGTGGGAATTGACATCTGTCAATGCAATGGTCAATATTATGTTATTGAAGCCAATATGAAATACGGCAAGGAAGGCTTCCGGCAGGCGGGCATTGATTATTTTCACCTGATGGAGTCCATGATCGAAAATGGCGAAATCTGATTCTGTTCCACATGTTGTTCAGAAGGCATTAAATCAGCGGGAGATGGATTACCTCTGCCCGATTGGTGCATTCAGTCAACATGGGATTCGGCGTGTTCCAGATCCGCATGAGGACACCGATTTCCGTCAGTCGTTTTCAATTGATGGAGACCGGATTCTCCACTCGCTGGCTTATACCCGGTATATTGACAAAACTCAGGTTTTTTATCTGGTCCAAAATGACCACATCACCCACCGGGTGCTTCATGTGCAGCTGGTTTCCAAAATTGCACGAACTATCGGCCGATTTTTAGGCCTGAACGAAGACCTGATCGAAGCCATCTCCCTTGGCCACGACATCGGCCATACGCCTTTTGGGCATGACGGAGAAACGTTTTTATCTGAAATCTGCCGGCAAAACGGAGTCGGATCTTTTCTTCACAACCTTCAGAGCGTTCAGTTTCTGGATCGGGTAGAACGCAAGGGAAAGGGCTGGAATCTCTGCCTTCAGACACTGGACGGCATTCTCTGCCATGACGGCGAGATCCATAATCAGCGGCTCGAACCCTTTCGCGCCAAGACTTTCGAAACACTCGAAAGAGAAATGGCTGCAAAACAGAATGATCCGGCAGTCCGGCTGGTGCCCATGACACTGGAAGGATGTGTGGTCCGGATGGCGGATACCGTCAGCTATATCGGCAGGGACATTGAAGATGCCATTCGCCTGAACATGATCCGGCGATCCGATCTTCCCTCCAAAAGCGTCAGGGTTCTGGGAAGCACCAATGGAACCATTGTCTATCGCCTGGTAACGGACATTATTCAAAACAGCTTTCAAAACACCTTCGCAGCTTTCAGCCCCGAAGTATCCGAGGCCCTTGAATCTTTAAAAGCATTTAATCTTGAGAGAATCTATTCGAATCCAGAGATAAAAAGCCATACGGTCGTCATTCGCAATCTGTTCCATCTGCTGTTTGAAAGGTACCTGACCGATATCGAAAATGAGAATGAAGGTTCAGTGATTTTTTCGGGATTTTTAAAGGACATGTCAGAAGACTATCTTTGCGGCCATCGTCCGGCTGAAATCGTGCGGGATTTTATCGCCGGAATGACGGACCGGTATTTTCTGGCCCAGTGCCCCGAGTCGCTCCGGCCATCCCCGCGACCTTTTTAGAACGATGAAATCCCAGCAGCGATCGTACCGAAATGCCATCCTCGGCAGCCGGTTGGTTCATTTTCAGATTACGGTGAAGGAAACCGATCTGATGGTGAGCGCATCGACACCCCTTGAATCCGCAGCACGTGAGCTTATTTTGACCCATCGGGGTTACCTTGAAGCCTATATCGATCAGTACCCGGATTTCCAGAGAACCCTTAAACCCTGGCGGATTTCAGGACCGGCTCCGGAGATTGTTCGAGAAATGGCCCTGGCCGGCGAAAAAGCCGGCGTGGGTCCCATGGCGGCCGTTGCCGGCGCCATTTCCGAAGCTGTCGGCAGCGGCCTGCTTCAGGTTTCAGACGAAGTCATTGTTGAAAACGGCGGGGATACGTTTTTTAAAACCCGCCTGCCGGTCATTGCCGGTATATATGCCGGGAACTCTCCATTAAGTCTGAAAGTCGGGCTCAAGGTGGATTCAACCACCCATCCGGTTTCCCTGTGCACCTCATCCGGCACTGTCGGACATTCGCTGAGTCTTGGAAAGGCAGATGCGGTATGCGTGATGTCCGGCTCCTGTGCGCTTGCCGATGCGGTTGCAACGGCCGTGGGCAATCGCGTTCGATCAGCCGGAGATATTTCAAGTGCAATCCATTTCGGGAAAAGCATTCCCGGTGTGTCCGGACTTGTCATTATTGTCGGCAAAGACATGGGCCTGTGGGGAAGCCTTGAAGTCATTCCGCTAAAGGGAAAAAATTGTTGAGTTTTTGGCATTAACAGCGTAAGTTGCGGGGCATTGACTTTGCAATGTTGGTGATAAGGCGATGCTTTACCGGCTGGGTTTGAGCAAGCTTTCTCCTTAAATTTATTGCTTTCATATCAAGAGGACGGCAATTTTGGAAACCATGTGGGCTCCCTGGCGCATTGAGTATATCAAGGCTGAAAAAGAAAGCGGATGCGTGTTTTGTCAAGCGCTGACGATTCATGACGAGCTGACGCTTTACAAAGGCGATACCACCCTTGTGGTCATGAATAAATACCCGTATATCAACGGCCACCTTCTGGTTGCGCCCATTCGGCATATATCCCGGCTGGATGAGCTTTCCCGGAATGAAATGCAGGATCTTCTTGTCACCATTGAAAAAGCGATTCATATCGAGAAGGAAATCATGAAACCCGATGGATTTAATGTCGGCCTCAATCTAGGCAAAGTGGCCGGAGCCGGTATCGAAGAACACCTGCACTTTCATGTGGTTCCCAGGTGGTTCGGTGACACGAATGCCCTGACCGTTTTTGCAGACATTCGCGTCATTCCCGAGCACCTGAAAGCCACTTTTGATGCATTAAAGCCGTTTTTTTCGCAATTGGGCCAAACGATTTAACCGCGGGTAGTGTCTTCGCATTCCAAAAGTCGAAGCATAAAAACGTCAATAAAAGGAGTGACCCATGAAAAAAATCAAAATTGCACTCTTGCTGGTGCTGTTGGGCTTTTTCGGCCTGGTTATTTATCAGAACATGGCGTATTTATTAACTCCTGCCAGCCTTCAAATGAACCTTTGGGTAACCAACCCTTTTTATTCAGACAGGATCATAAACGCGCAGTTGATTCTGGGGGCTTTTTTTGCCGGGCTTCTGATTTCCTATTTTTTGGGTCTGTCTTTACGGTTCAAAAACAATAAAATGATTAAGGATTTAAACGCAACCGTCAATTCCCAGGCAGAAACCATTACGGCGCTGAAGGGCGATCTGAGTAAATATCAGGGTCCAACGCCGCAGCAAGATCTGCTGCAGCCTGAGGTTTCTGTAGAAAACACCTGACCTTTCAGTCCATGCTTCCTTCCCAACCCACCCCTATGATGAAACAGTATCTCGCGATAAAAAGCGAGCATCCCGATGCGTTGCTGTTTTATCGCATGGGGGATTTTTATGAGATGTTTTTTGAGGATGCGCAAGTTGCATCGCCCATTCTTGAAATTGCCTTGACATCCCGAAATAAAAACGATGAATTTCCGGTCCCGATGTGCGGCGTTCCTTATCGGGCAGCCCAGGGATATATTGCCAGGCTGATTGACCAGGGTTTTAAGGTTGCTATCTGTGACCAGACCGAAGATGCATCCCAGGCCAAAGGATTGGTCCGCCGCGAAGTGGTTCGCGTAATCACTCCGGGAATGATCGTTGAAGATGCGCTTCTGGATGAAAAGACCCACAACTTCATCCTGTCCATTTGCCGGCTGGATCGGGATATCGGGCTGGCCTGTCTGGATATCTCGACAGGGACATTCCGGATGACCCAATCCGAAAATCGGGATGTGATCCGGGATGAAATCATTCGAATATCTCCCCGTGAAATCCTTCTTCCGGAATCTTCGCAGCAGGATTCGCAGCTTTGCGCTTTTCAGCATCTGTTTTCCGGAAAAGCCGTTTCCTATACTCAGGATACGCATTTTGAGTATCGAAACGCCCGTGAAAAACTCATCCGGCAGTTTCAAACGTTTTCCCTGGAAGGATTTGGTTGTGAAATGCTGTTTGCCGGGGTGGGGGCAGCCGGTGCGCTGATCACCTATGTTCAGGAAACCCAGAAACAGGCAATCGACCACATCTGCCGAATTGAGACTTACATTCAAAGTCAGTTTCTCGTCGTGGATGATGTCAGTTGCCGCAACCTGGAGTTGATGAAGACCATACAGGGAGAAACGCGAAAAGGGACGCTGCTGAGTGTTCTGGATCGAACCATTACGGCAATGGGGGGAAGGCGGTTGAAAAACTGGATTCGCTATCCGCTGATGAGTGTTGAAAAAATCCAGCTGCGTCTGAATGCCGTGGAAGAAGCCAAGACCCGTATTCAATTGACCCATGCGGTTCGGGATATCTTAAAAAAAATCGGAGATCTGGAACGCCTGGGAAGTAAAATCGTCATGGGCCACTGCAATGCCAGAGATCTGATATACCTGCGCACGTCTCTGGAGGCGCTTCCCGGTATTTGTGATGCGCTTGTAGCATTTAATGCCGATCTCTTTCAGTGGAATTCCCATGGCCCCTGTCTGGACGAACTCGAAAAACTGGCGGTGCTTATCCAGAGCGCGATTCGGGAAGATGCCCCCCCCGTGATTCATGATGGCGGCATGATCAAGCTCGGCTTTGACGCAAAGCTGGATGAATGGATACAAATCAGTCAGGATGGAAAGGGGTGGCTGTCAAGGCTTGAAGTTGAGCAGCGGCAGGCAACCGGGATTCAATCCCTTAAAGTCCGGTTCAACAAGGTTTTCGGATATTATATAGAAATTTCCAAAAACCAGTCCAAATCGGTTCCCGTGCATTATATTCGAAAACAGACCCTGGTAAATGCGGAAAGGTATATTACAGCAGATCTGAAAGAATTCGAGTCAAAGATTCTAAGTGCCGAATCCGAGCGGTCGGCCTTGGAATATCAGATATTTATGGATATTTGTCAGGCTGCTGCCGCAAATCATAAGGCGATTCATCAGACTGCGGATTTCATCGCCGAAGTGGACTGCCTGATGAATCTGGCGGATATTGCGGATCAGTTTGACTATGCCCGGCCGGAAATTCGCACAGACGGCGTTCTTTCCATTGAAGATGGACGGCATCCTGTGGTAGAACAGATGATTGCCGGGGGGCGCTTTGTTCCGAATTCCATTTCGATGGACGATAATCAAAATCAAGTCCTGATTATTACCGGACCGAACATGGCAGGAAAGTCCACGGTCCTCAGGCAGGTTGCGCTTCAGGTGCTGATGGCGCAGATGGGCTCTTTTGTTCCTGCGCGCAGTGCTTCTATTTCGCTGATGGACCGGATTTTTACCCGTATCGGCGCCCTGGATAATCTGTCCAGTGGTCAAAGCACATTTATGGTGGAGATGGAAGAAACCGCCAATATTTTGAACAGCGCCACATATCGGAGTCTGGTCATCATGGATGAAATCGGCAGGGGTACCAGCACCTATGACGGATTCAGCATTGCCTGGGCCGTGGTATCCTATCTTCATGACTTGAAGGGCAAAGGGGTTAAAACCCTTTTTGCAACCCATTACCATGAGCTGACGGCTCTGGAGCGGTTGAACCCGCGGATTAAAAATTTTAACATCAGCGTGAAGGAATGGAAAGATCAGATCATTTTTCTACGCAAGCTGGTTGAAGGCGGCGCCAGTCGCAGTTATGGAATACAGGTGGCCCGGCTTGCCGGCATTCCTGAATCCGTCATAAGCCAGGCCAAAACCATTTTAAGCGATATCGAAGACGAAAGACACCATTTGCCGGATGTTTCCAAGTCCAGAGCCAGAAAAAAAATCGCAAAACCGGCTCCGGTACAACTGGGTTTGTTTTCGGATATAGAGAATGCTATTGTGGATAAGCTGAAAAGCATCGAAATTTCCACCATGACCCCGCTGGATGCCCTGAACTGTCTGAATGAACTCCGCGTTCAGGCCATACAGAAGCATGAAAACAAGTAGGCAAGAAGGAATGTAACGATGATCCTGTCCATTGTTCTTAACCAGCCTGTAAAGGCTTTTATGAAAAGACATTTTTTGAAGAAATGATTAACAGCACGTATTATACATTTGGGGATCGCTTTTTTATGCGTTGTTTTCTGGGGCGTCTTGCCTTCTGATGCAGCAACCGCAAAAGAAAAGTATGCCCAGGCCGATTCCTGCTATCATAAACTGCTCAACAGCCCGGAAAAACAAAAATACCGGCATAACTGGACCCCGTGCATTGAAGCGTATCTGGAAGTTTTCAAGTCGGATCCGAGTGGGCCGCTGGCTTCTGCCGGCCTTTATATGGTCGGATATTTATTCGATGAGCTGTATCGGGTATCGAAAAGAATCTCCGATAAAAAAGAAGCGATTGATTGCTATGAGCGGATTATCAAGCGCTTTCCCAAAAGCAGCCATATGCCAAAAGCAAAAGCCGCCATTGACAGATTGTCCAATCCTGAAAACTGCAAACCGCCACCCAAAAGCACCAGGACGCCGGCAAGAACTGAAAAAGCCTCCGCTGAACGTGATCCGTCTGTTTCTTCCGCCTCCGTGGATTCATCCTGTCCGCCGATTTCCGGCTACAGCCAGATCAGCGATCTTCGTTTCTGGTCCAATCCCAGTTATACGCGAATCGTCATAGATGCGGATAAGGAGACCACGTATGAACATCGGCTTTTGAAGAAAGACCCTGCACTCGATAAACCTCAGCGGCTTTATATTGACTTTAATCAAAGCAAGCTCAGCAAGAGCCTTAAGAATTTTATCCCCATAGACGATGATTTGCTGCTCGATGCACGGGCAGGCCAGTATACTCTGGAATCCGTCCGGGTGGTTGTTGATATCAAGTCGTTTAAATCCTATAAAATATTTTCACTGAATAATCCTTTTCGAATAATTCTAGACATCTGGGGGGATGAATCCGGAACAGTCCGGGCGGATCAGCCATTTCCGCAAGGATTGGCTTCCCATAAAACGACCGGCAAAAGCAATGGAAAGGGCATTTCCAGGGATACCGGAAAGCAGGGAAAAATTGAAGCCGGTGCCCTGGCCAAACAGTTGGCCCTTGGCGTAAGCCGTATCGTCATTGATCCCGGGCACGGCGGCAAAGATTTTGGAGCGCCGGGAGCGATCAAGGGGATTTTCGAAAAAGACATTACATTGGCGATCAGCAAGAAACTGGCGGCGAAAATTCGAGATTCTCTGAACTGCGAGGTCGTATTAACCCGCAATACGGATCGTTATCTGACGCTTGAAGAGCGAACCGCTATAGCCAACACCAAAAATGGCGATCTTTTCATCTCCATTCATACCAATGCTGCCAGAAATCGGGATGCCTATGGGATAGAGACATTTTTTCTAAACCTGGCAACCGATGACGAATCCATCATGGTGGCTGCCCGTGAAAATGCCACATCCACCAAGAATATCAGCGATCTGCAAAGCATCCTGACCGATTTGATGCAGAATGCCAAGATCAATGAATCAAGCCGCCTTGCCGCCAGCGTTCAGGATAATCTGTACAATCATATGAATCGTAAATACAGCAATATCAAAAACAAGGGTGTAAAAAAAGCGCCGTTTTATGTGCTTCTGGGCGCTCAAATGCCTTCCATACTCGTGGAAACATCGTTTATCAGCAATGAGCGGGAATGTTCGCGGCTGGCTTCTGCGGATTATCAGGAGCAGATCTGTAACGCCATCATTGCCGGGATCAGCCGCTATATCAAAGATATCAACCCCACCGCTTTTTATGAGAAGAAAGAACACGGCTCCCCCCCTGCTTAAAGGATTCGCGGGATAAATTTTTTACCAGATACGGAGGAAAATAAATGGATTTCAAGCATATATTGTTTCAGGTTGAAGAAGGAATCGCCACTTTGACATTCAACCGTCCCAAGGCCTTGAATGCCCTGAACGGTGAATTGCTGGACGAAATGTCCCAGGCGCTGGATGCCGCGGCTGCCGATGAAGAGATTCGTGTCCTGATCCTTACCGGATCCGGAGACAAGTCGTTTGTCGCAGGCGCCGACATCACAGAGCTTGCCAGATGCAATGCGCTTCAGGCAAAAGTCTTTGCAACCAAGGGGCAGAAAGCCATCAACAAGCTTCAGTGTCTGGATGTTCCGGTCATTGCCGCGGTGAACGGATTCGCCCTGGGGGGCGGCAGCGAAATCGCCCTGGCCTGTGATTTTATTTTCGCTTCAGAAAACGCCAAATTCGGTTTGCCTGAGATCACGCTGGGGATTATTCCCGGCTTTGGCGGTACCCAGCGGTCTGCCAAGACTGATAGGTCCAAGCATGGCCAAAGAGATGATCTACACCGGAAAGATGATTTCAGCGGCAGAAGCCCTGAGTCTTGGCATGGTTAACCGGGTGGTTGCCGCGGATGTGCTGATAACAGAAGTTATGACCACGGCAAAAGCCATTTGCCAGAAAGGCAAAGTTTCTATTCGGGCAGCCAAACAGGTGATAAACGCCGGACTGAATGTCGATTTAAAAACGGGTTGTCGCATGGAAGTGGATGCTTTTGCCCTGTGCATGGCCAGCGAAGATGCCAGGGAAGGAACAACGGCATTTCTTGAAAAGCGCAAAGCGGTTTTCAAAGGCAGCCTGGCCGGTGGATGAGCCGGTGCCCACCGGTTTTTTCGCGTTAAATAGGCGTGATGGACTCGTAAAAACTCAAAATAGTGATGGCAAAGTAAAAAGTTCAAGATCAAGGCGCGCAAATCCTGAGGAATGAGGCGTACTTAGGAGTACGCCGCAATGACGAAGGATGCAGCGCAACGCAGATATTGGACTTTTTACGAAGCCATCAGGAGTTGTTTTTAATGATTTATGATATGGAGTTTGAAACCCTGCCGCGTGAGGCGCTGACCGCTATACAGTTAAGACGCCTCAGGGCAACGCTTGAACGGGTCTATGCCACGGTTCCGTTTTATCGAAAACGATTTGAAGAAGCTGGGATTACACCCAACGATATTAATACCCTGTCGGATTTTCAGAAACTGCCCTTTACCACCAAACAGGATCTTCGGGACAATTACCCTTATGGCATGTTCGCGGTCCCGATGGATAATGTGGTCCGGATTCATGCGTCATCCGGAACAACCGGTCTGCCGACAGTTGTCGGTTATACGGCAAGAGACATCACTACGTGGTCGGAGCTGATGGCCAGAGCGCTGACAGCCGGCGGCGCCGGCCGCAGGGACATTATCCACAATGCTTACGGGTATGGACTTTTTACCGGCGGGCTTGGCGTCCATTATGGAGCGGAAAAGCTGGGCGCATCGGTGATTCCGGTTTCCGGTGGGAACACCAACCGCCAGATCATCATCATGCGGGATTTTGGGCCGACCATTTTGACGGCAACCCCGTCCTATGCCCTTCATCTGGCTGAAGTGGCGGCAGAAATGGGGGTTTCTTTCGAAAAATTGAAATTCAAACACGGCATCTTCGGCGCGGAACCCTGGTCAGAGCAGATGCGCCAGGAGATCGAGCGAAAACTCCACTTAAAGGCCGTGGATATCTACGGACTCAGCGAAGTGATCGGTCCGGGCGTTGCGGTGGAGTGTCATGAGGCCCAGAACGGCCTGCATATCTTCGAAGATCATTTTATTCCAGAGATCATCGATCCGGCAACCGGCAAGGCTCTGCCTTACGGGGAAACCGGGGAGCTGGTCTTTACTTCGATCACCAAAGAAGCCTTTCCCATCATTCGGTACCGGACGCGCGATATCACATCACTGAATCCCGAGCCCTGTATCTGCGGAAGAACGCTGGTGCGCATGAAAAAAGTCAGCGGACGAACCGATGACATGCTCATCATCCGGGGGGTGAATGTGTTTCCATCCCAGATTGAAAGCGTTTTGATGGAAGTCGAAGGCATCGAACCCCATTATCAACTGGTGGTGGATCGGGAAGACAATCTGGACACCCTGACGGTTCACGTGGAAATCAGCGAGCGGAGCTTTTCCGATGAAGTCAAGGTGCTGCAGCAATTGGAAAGAAAAATTTCCCTCAGCATCAAGGAATATCTCGGCGTTTCCGCCAGGGTCAAGCTTGTCGAGCCCAAAGCCATTGCCAGGAGTCAGGGAAAAGCCGTAAGGGTGATCGACAACCGCAAGATATGATGAACATCATCACACGTTCAAGCTCAACGCAGACAGGCTTTTTAAAAGTCATCTGTTTTCAGATAAAGGATGATACGGATGCGCGTAAAACAGATTTCTGTTTTTCTGGAAAACAAGGCCGGAAGACTCTCCGAAGTTACGGCGATTCTGGCTGAAGCCGGGATCAACATCCGCGCCCTTTCGGTTGCGGACACTTCCGATTTCGGCGTGCTGAGGCTCATTGTCAGTGATAACCAGAAGGCTCTGGAAGCCCTGAAGAACAATGGATTTTCGGTGGGAATCACCGATGTCGTGGCTGTTGAGGTCACGGATAAACCCGGCGGGCTTCATCAGATTCTGAATCTGCTGCACAAGGCGCAGATCAATGTTGAGTATATGTATGCGTTTGTCCAGCAGGGCGGAAATAATGCGGTCATGATTTTCCGTTTTGATCATATTGACGAGGCGATCCGGCTGCTGGAAGAAAACGGGTTGACGGTGATCGATGGATCGAAAGTGTACGCGCTGTAAGAAGAAACCGCTATGATCACGATCGTTACCAGTACTGTCCGTCCTGCGGCAATGTTTTCATTCATGAGCGCTAGCCTCTTTACGCTGTTTGCCATGTGGTTTGATATGAAAGCCAACAAGGACTTGAAGTGCGGGACGTTTTATGAAAAGCGAAAACAGTGATCTGCGCATTTCTGTGGGTTTCGATGAAATCTATGCCAGCCCCAATATTTTAATTAGATGGTTGGGAAATCGTCTGATCCGGGATGTCGGATACTTGATGTCAAAGATAGAGGCCAAGGATTTATCGGGTCTCAACGTCGGATGCGGTGAGGGACAGATGATTTCCCGCATGTTTCAAAGCGGCGCTAGATACAAAATAACGGCAGTGGATATTGATCAGGCTCGGATTTCTTTTGCCCATCGCCACAACCGGAATTGCGATTTTGTCAGAGCCGATATCTTCCATCTTCCATAAACAAGTATTTGTAAAAATTTAAAGATTTTGCATAAATACTCTTTTATGGATATAATTCTAACATCAACAAAGGAATCCGAGCTGGATATTAACATTTCAACGCAGAAATTGTTTCTTTTTTGAAAAATGAAATCGGGAGATTACGTATGACAGCATTATTGAAGGAAGTTTTTCAAAAAGTTTCCATCTTGCCTGACGCTGTTCAGGATATGTTGGCAAGAGAATTATTGCTGGAGATAGAATGGGAAAGTCAATGGGATAACACTATAGAAAATACTCAAACCGCTTTGGATAAGATGACAATCAAGGCTATGCGGGAGTATAGAGAAGGAAAGACTGTTGAAATGGGATTTGATGAGTTGTGAAATCGCATCTGACCAAAGATTTTCGGGATTGTTTTGCCAAGTTGCCTGAACGAATAAAAAGACTTGCAAAAGAAAACCACAGGTTGTGGCGGAAAAATCCTTCCCATCCGAGCCTGTCATTCAAACGGGTTGGCAAGAAATATCCCACATATTCCGTACGAGTAGGATTGGGATGGAGGGCTATCGGATTCAGGGACAAGAATACAATCGTATGGTTTTGGATTGGTTCTCATCCCGAATATGAAAGGTTAATTCAGGAACTTTGATCGAGGTGTGAGTATAACATCATGGATATTATCGGAATTTGCTTTTTAGCAGAACCATTACGCCGATGAGATACTTCTGGAGATCCTTCCAGGAGTGCATGTGCTTTAGAAACTGTAATACAACTACAGGCCGAAGATAAAATTTTCGTAAAGCACTTTTTTGCAGGTTACGCAGCTCTTCCACAGTTCGTCCATCCGGTACAAAGGGATATCCTGGCTGCCCTGCCAGCCCGACCAGGTATTGTACTTCTTCCAATTATATGGGGTAATTTCAAAAGTCTTGGGCCAAGCGAAATATTTTTTGAATTTACCATGAAATGTTATTTAATATATTGAATTAATAAAGAAAGTGCTCTATTATCACCCTAATTTTTGATTTCCCCAAACCAAGAAAAGGACGATAATATGAGCACTCTCTTTGACATTTGGAATACCATACAATTGCAACTTTTTCCATGGTTAGAGCAAGAACTTGATCCACTTTCAGAGAAAGAGCGGGAATTTGTGCAGGTTGTTTCCTTGCTCGATTTGCCAAGCCACATGAAGGAATTTCGATGGCAAGGATTCGGGCGAAAGAAAAAAAGCCGCACCAGCATGGCAAAAGCCTTTGTCGCAAAGTCCGTTTATAAGTTTGAAACGACTGATATTCTTATCGAATATCTGAGAGGCTGCAAGAATATCAGGAGGCTGTGCGGATGGGAACTTTCAAGCCAGATTCCATCCAGCGCAACGTTCTCTCGGGCCTTTACAGAGTTTGCAACGCACAGCCTGCCTCAAAAAATTCACGAAGCAATGGTTAAAAAGCATTGTGGGCAAAGGCTTGCCGGCCATATAAGCCGGGATGCCACCGCCATAGAATCGCGTGAGAAACCGCTCAAAGCATCAGCATCGGATGCTGCACCCAAGCCTAAAGGCAGACGCGGTCGTCCCCGTAAGGGCCAGATTCTTGCTCCCAAACCATCCAAGCGTGTGGAGCTCCAGGCCAAAAGAAGTCTGGAAGAAAATTTAAAAGACTTACCGAACCACTGTAACGTTGGCACCAAAAAGAACAGCAAAGGGTACAAGGAAACCTGGATCGGCTATAAACTTCACCTTGATTGCATCGATGGAGATATTCCGATCAGTGCTGTTCTCTCATCAGCGTCACTGCATGACTCCCAGGTGGCGATTCCGCTTTCGCAGATGAGCTGCCAACGGGTTACCAGCCTATATGATTTGATGGATGCTGCTTATGATTCACCGACAATTCACGAATTTAGCAAATCATTGGGACATAGACCGATCATTGATAATAACCCAAGGCGCGGAGAAAAGATCCATATGGATCCGGCAACCAAGTCCCGCTTTAAGCAAAGAAGCAGTGCCGAGAGAATCAATTCCAATCTCAAGGACAATTATGGCGGCCGTACTATCAGGGTAAAAGGAGCCAGTAAGGTGATGGCCCACCTGATGTTTGGAATCGTATCAATTACTGCAATGCAGTTATTCCGATTGCTTTTATGACAAAGAACGTAAAAAACACATTAAATACAGAGCGTTAAACAAACAAACGGAGAGGTGTTGCCAAAAATCGCCATTTTGAGGCATATCAAAGCTCATCTATGGACTTTTTGACATTCACCATACGTTTGATGACAAAAATCACTCCCGGCCCTTCTTTTGAAGGATGGAACCGGAGAGTTTTGAAATTGGCTCATATGTCCGGATCTTCCCCTTCTGATCAAGGTCTTCAAACATCTTTGTTCCCGGGTAGGGGACCGTAACCGTAAACTGCGCCCACAAGGGGTTCAGTTTATTGGCAAAGTCAATTGTGGCCTGGCTTTCAGCCGAGGTTTCGCCCGGAAGTCCCAGCAAGAAAAAGCCGCATATCGAAATGCCGACTCTATCCACTCGGCTTTCGCAGGTCCATCGGATCAGGCGATTGATGCCGTTTTCGATTAAACCGGCGCAAGGCTCTCTAAGGAATTTTGTTTCACAAACAAGATTTTTGTAAAAATAGAAGGATTTGCAAAATCTCTTTTTAATGGCTATAATTCTTCTGAGAACAAAAAAATCGAAGGAATCGACTTCTAATGCCTTAACCATCCCCTGCCTGAAGGGTTGGATCAGTTAAAGTGCTATCTGAAGAAGTGTCACTGGATTCGGGCGTAAACGGCAGAGATATTGATTTCAGTCCGGACGACGATATCGGCTGAATATCAAAAACATAATAGCAGAAGGGAGACTTGATTGATGATAGAACGAATCACTGTAACCCCAACGATTCTTGGGGGAAAACCAATTATTCGCGGTACTCGTATTTCAGTTGAGTTTATTCTCGATTTATTAGCCTCCGATGTTTCTGAAAAAGAAATTCTTGAAGATTATCCGCATCTAACCAAAGATGATATTCTGGCCTGTCTCAAATATGCTGCCTGTTCCTGTAAAAATGAAATTTATATTGAATTGGACCGGGTTGCTGCATGAAACTTCAGGCAATCAAGCTTCTGACGGATGAGAATATTTCGCCAAAGGTTGTGGAATTTCTGAGACAATCAGAATTCGATATCCTGGATACAAAGGAAAAGAAATGTTTTGGTACATCCGATGAAGACCTGCTAAATATCGCTTATCAGGAGCAGCGCTTTATTCTCACACATGATGCGGATTTTGGTACACTGGCCATTAATGAGGGAAAATCGACTTATGGTATTCTGTATCTGAGATTGAAAAACCCAAAACCTTCAAATATCATTCGTGTTTGTAAGCAGTTTTTTCAATTGACCTTAGACGTCTTTCCAGGGTCAATTCTGGTTATTGAGGAAACGCGAATACGCGTCCGTCACAAATCAGATAATGAATCGCTCTTGTCCAAAAACGGTTTTGACTAAAAAAATAGGGTTGCTGTTCGTCCATCCGGGATAACGGGAATATCCTCACTGTCCTGCCAGCCCGACCAGGTGTTGTACTTCTTCCAATTATACGTCCGGATCTTCCCCTGCTGATCAAGGTCTTCAAACATCTTTGTTCCCGGGTAGGGGACCGTAACCGTAAACTGCGCCCGATTATTCTTCAAGGGCAAACAGCCCATGCCCGCCTGATGAAAACAGCAGCCGGGTCCGGGTTTGAAAAAACCGGGCCAGGGTTTCCCTGTCTTTTTCGGTCAAAGTGCCGAGCCAGTTGTCGAATAGATCATACCGGATCAGCAGATGGGTAATGCCTTGCCGGTGTAATAACGCTTCGACGGTTTGTCCTTCACCGGCAGAATCGATTGCGGGAATCGGCAACTTTATGTCAAACAGGACATCCCTGTCAAAATAATATCCCCGATTCCCCAGAAATATGCCCAGAATCCTGGCCGTGTCCGGCAGATTCTGATTCGCGAACAGGATGGCCGGATATTCCGGTCTGAACCGCGTAATGTACGCGTCCCGATCGATTTTCCCGCTGATGTAAGGCAGGGCTTTGACTTTGTCGAACTGATCGATCAAATAGCCGACAGGAAAGAGCGCCAGCAAGCCGGCCCATACCCCAGCCTGAATCCACATCCGCCCTCTTGGGGGAGCGGATTCCCGGATCCACCCCAGCAGATCATGCAAGCCGACGATGGACAGAACCACCAGCGGTGGAATGATGGGGGCGATGTAGCGGATTCGCATATCGGTGGTGACAAACGCATACAGAAGAAACAATACGGAAAAGGCCAGAAACGTCGAAATCTCGTGACGAAATGGCGCTGCCTTGTTTCGGATGCGGAAAAAGGCAAAAAACGGCAGTAAAAAAATCAGCGGGCGTTAGCTTCCCGTCAAAATTGGCTGGCTCATCATCTTTTCCTTCAAAAAAAATCCGGACAGGGATCAGCGCGGTTCGCCACCAGGGCTCATGAAAAACGTATTTTCGAATCAAAAATGTCCCATGCGCTTTGGCGCTCTGTCGCTGTCATCGGTTACGGATTCCGAAAATGCTTTTGGCGCTTCGGGATGAAACCAGGAATCATAAAGCGGGTACACGGGATTCTGTTTCCAGACGATATTTCGAATCATCCAGGGAGAAAAGACGATCAGCGAAACAGACAGGTAAACGGCGCAATATCCCAAACGGCTTGAGAAAGCTGTTTTTCCCCTTTGAAGAAAGCCTCGCATAACTGAACGGAACAAACAGGGTCAGCAAAAATAACGTAATCAATCCGTTATATTTTGTGCCCAGCCCCAAGCCGCACCCGATGGCGGAAATCACCAGATATTTTAATTGAAAATCGTTTTCGACCCATTTCAGCATATAGATAATCGAAAACATGGAGAAGAAAATGAGTCCCAAATCCACATAAACGGTGATGGATAGCTTGACAATGATGGGGATGGTAAGAAACAACAGCACGCCATACAGGGCGTAAAGGGTGTTCAGTCGGTATTTGAGATATCTGAAGATCAGCCAGGCTGTCAGCAGCGCAAACGCAAAATGAAGATATTTGGGAAGGATGTCGCTGCCGAAATAAAGCGCAGCGGTGTAAAGCAGGTCAAGATTCATGGGAAAATACGAAAACTCGACGGCCGGAATTTCATAAACGCCTCCATGTTTCAGATACAATTTGGGGACATAGAGATGGTGTGTCAGCGAATCCCTGTCAACCGGCGGGACAGATCCGAGTATGCCGATGGAAATAACGATCAACAGGATCAGAGCAACGCAAATGGCATGAACAATGGTTTTCATTTGATGAACTTATCAAGAATTTCCGGCGGAATCTGTCCCAGGTAAAGCTGTCCCTCGATGACATAGGCCGGAGTTCCGGTGATACCCAGTTTCATGCCATCCCGAACATCGGTAAGAAGTTTGACCTGGATCTGGGCATCATAAATGTTCGGCGCTTTTCCGCCTGTGTCAACTCCGGCTTGTTGCAGCAGGGTTTTGGTATTGATGGCTTCTACCGCTGGATCTGTGTTAAACAGGACATCATTCATTTCCCAGAATTTTCCTATGGACTGGGCATAAACGGCAAGAAGGGACATGGCGGCCGACCCGACATGGAACGGCTCCTTGACAATAGGATTGACCTTGTGGTCCATCGGGTAGTGACGATGCACGAGACGGATTTTGTCCGAATGGGTTTCAATGAGCCTGCGAAGGAAAAAATGCATTTTTTTGCATTGAAAACATTGATAATCGGTAAATTCGATAATTTCAAGAACCGGCGTGTTTGCCCCGATCCAGGGATGCCCGTCTTCCGTGACACCGGTTGGGATGGACTCTGAAAGCGGGGGAGGGGTCAGGTTCCAATAAACTGGGAATTTCGTGATCATGATAAAAAAAACTGCCCCAAATACCAGCGTCAACCCCATGATTTGGGGTCTTTTTTTATGCCACAGGAATCGAACATCCAGAAGCAAATCCGCTATCAGCCCGTTTTTGCCGAATCGCCTGCGAATCAGCCATGCGTAGAACAGCAGCAGGAAATTGATGGCATAGCTGACGATACACATGAGGCAGTAGCTGTGAATATACAGGGCCGAGATCAGCCCCAGTGCAAGGCTGTAAAGGCTGAACCCCAGAAATATCCAAAACAGAAAAGACCATAAGCGCTCTTTTGCCGCTTCCTTGGATCCGGCAAAAGGCAGCAGAACCAGAACGCATAAATATCCAAAAACACCCCAAACCGGAACCGGAGCTCCCCAGAGGATGGAATATGGGCTCTGGGAAACCGTATCGCAGTTGATGGCCTTTGAAATGGCGCAAAAACTGGCATATCCGATATCGGTATAAACCCGGTAGTGGGATATCGACAGGTAAATCGCATCTGCAAGGCCCATTACAGCCAGAGCAACGACTGCCCAGAAGTAAACCGGAAATGGCAGTGGAATAACAGGGTTAGGTGAGTTATTTTTCATAACATGAATCCGATACCGCGTGTGATCAACCTGATCGTCTGTGCGGCGGCAGCAATGATGTGAAAAGTTGCTTTTAGCAGAATAAACGTATAGATTGCATCAATCTTGTATGTTATTATCAGCACTTGTCTAAGGAATCAACCCGGCAGATGCTTTTATTGAACTCTTTGTTTCCATTTGAGCGGATAAAAATGCGCCCGGCTCAACTAAATTATTTATCCCGAAAAAATATTTCATTTTTCGCATCATTTCTTCTTGCTGGAATGATTGCAGCGATTGCCTTTGTCAAATCAGATTCGGTGATTGAATCCCTGAAAAACATCAATGTCTATTGGGCCGTCGCTGGTCTGGGATGTTACTGGATCAATTATCTGTTTCGCTCCATGCGCTTTTGTACAATTTCTGAAAATTGTCTGCAATTATGGCCGGATGCTGTTAAGGCAACCTGCCTTCATGGGTTGGCAACCTATATGCTGCCCTTTCGGGCTGGGGACTTGACGCTACCTGCCATACTCAAATCCATCAACAATACTTCCTGGACCGAAGGCAGCAGGATTCTGATCAAATCCAGACTTCTGGATGTTTCTATCACTGGGTTTGTTGATGATCTGTGCGGCTGTATTGACTCAGGTTCCAATTTCTTTCACGCTTCGATTGGGTTGGATGGGGGTTGGGCTTACCATGATGATTTCCCCTGCAATCATATCCTGGCTGGTTTCCTCCGGAGCAAGAAAGACCCCATCCGCATTCAGAAAGTTTGTTTTGCAGTTTCAGACAGTTTCCGACATAAAGCGGTATGAGGTTATTCTGAGCCTTGGGATATGGATGGCTATTGGCGGTTGTCTGTTCTGTGCAGCCCGAGCTGTGGGACTGCCGCTTGAGTTGGGAGAAGCTGTGTTTTTGATTTCGGTGCAATTCCCGCTTCAACTGATCCCGATCCAGGGATTTGCCAATGCCGGAAACCATGAAGCCGGATGGATCACCGCACTGTCCATTTTGGGAATTCCAGCATCCAGCGGACTGGTGTTTGCGCTGGCATCGCATGCGCTGGTGTTTCTTTATGTGATGTCCCTTGGTGGGTTTTCTTTGTTTATCCGGCAGCGTTTACTTCATTCATGACCTCGGCCGTTTTCACCGGTACAACAGGGTCTGATTTGGAAGCCAACAACTTGAAATGTGAGGTTTTTCATGGAAAGCAAAAATTACGACTTTCCCGCTTCTGAGGGATCCGATGAGATCTATTCCACCTCCAATATTGCTATTCGATGGTTAGGGAATCGTCTGATTAATGCCATCATGTCGTTGCTGTTAAAGACGGATGCCTAGTGCACTATCAGGTCTCAACGTCGGATGTGGTGAAGGACAGATGATCGCCCGCATGTCAGAAATCGGTCTGATCCATCAAATGACAGCAATTGATATTGATCCAGCCCGAATCGCCTTCGCGCATCAGCCGCTATCCGATATGTGAATATTCAAGAGCTGACATCCTTTGTCTTCCATTTAAATCTCGATCATTTGATTATGTGATTGCAACTGAAATTCTGGAGCATCTTTCAAATCCTTTGGCTGCCCTCAGAGAAATCTCTCGAGTTTCAAAGGTCAATGCCCTCAATCATTGTTTCGGTTCCCCATGAACCTTTTTTTCAATGGGGGAACATTGTTCGAGGAAAACACTGGAAGAGACGGGGCCGAACCCCTTCCCATGTCCAGTTCTGGAGCCGCGGGGAATTTCGAAGTCTAATTCGGGGTTTTATCGAAATTCAAGAAGAGCGCTGGATTTCATGTTTTCCATGGCAGCTCTATATGGGAAAATTGAAAAATTCACTATTCGAGCCAATTTCAAAACTCTCCGGTTCCATCCTTCAAAAGAAGGGCCGGGAGTGATTTTTGTCATCAAACGTATGGTGAATGTCAAAAAGTCCATAGATGAGCTTTGATATGCCTCAAAATGGCGATTTTTGGCAACACCTCTCCGTTTGTTTGTTTAACGCTCTGTATTTAATGTGTTTGTTACGTTCTTTGTCATAAAAGCAATCGGAATAACTGCATTGCAGTAATTGATACGATTCCAAACATCAGGTGGGCCATCACCTTACTGGCTCCTTTTACCCTGATAGTACGGCCGCCATAATTGTCCTTGAGATTGGAATTGATTCTCTCGGCACTGCTTCTTTGCTTAAAGCGGGACTTGGTTGCCGGATCCATATGGATCTTTTCTCCGCGCCTTGGGTTATTATCAATGATCGGTCTATGTCCCAATGATTTGCTAAATTCGTGAATTGTCGGTGAATCATAAGCAGCATCCATCAAATCATATAGGCTGGTAACCCGTTGGCAGCTCATCTGCGAAAGCGGAATCGCCACCTGGTGTCAGCGGCGGCGGGATTTTGTACCAAACATGGCGGTTTGCAATTGCGAGGTAAAAAATGTGATTAAAAGCAGTCACTGGAGGCTGTCATCAGCTTCCAGTGACTGCTTGATGACGGAGAGTTTCAGGTTTCGATTATTTCCTTCATTCGATAGCTTCTGCCCTCAATAACTACGGTTTCGGTATGGTGAAGGAGGCGATCGAGCAGAGCTGAAGTCAGCGTGCTATCGTTGTTGAATATTTCGGGCCAATCCTTGTATGCTCGGTTTGTTGTAATAATCAAAGAGCCGTGTTCATAGCGGTGACTGATGATCTGAAAGAGCAAATCAGCACCGGTTTTATCGATAGGTAAATATCCCAGCTCGTCCAAAGCCAAAAGATCCGGTTTGAGATATTTGTTCAGCTCCTGTTTCAGACGTCCGGCGGATTGTGCAGCGATCAGGGTATTAATTGTGTCGACTGCTGTGGAAAACAGCACTGAATATCCCTTCAGACACGCTTCATAGCCAAGAGCGGTGGCAAGGTGTGTTTTTCCAAGACCCACGCCGCCAAGCAGTACCACATTGCTTTTATCTTCGATGAATTTAAGTCTGAACAGGTTTTGCACCTGTTGCTGGTTGATTTTTTTAGGCCAGCTCCATTTGAACTGCTCCAGAGTTTTGATTTGGGGAAAGCGTGCCTGGGATATCCGGCGTTCTATGGCGCGATCTCGGCGCTGATGCGTCTGTGCTTGGATCAATTCGCTCAGGTATTGGACATGGGTCCACTGTTTTTGAACCGCCTGCTTTGCCAGTAGTTCGTAATTTTCCCGGATAGAGGGCAGCTTCAGATAACTGAGCTGCTCATCAAGTTCTGCGACAGGGGGGATTCGGGTCATTGGGTGTCTCCATGATGTTTTTCTAACGCCTTGTTGTAAATCGCCATATCCGGCTGTTCGATCTCAAGCTCCAGCAGATCCTGCCTGCGTGTCAGGATCAGTGCCGCCGGTTCGGGCAGTTTTCTGGCCCGCTGCTCCAGGATATTGGTGATGTACTCGGATGAGAATGCCTGAAGAACAATTGCGTCCTCAATGGCTCTTGCGACCGGCTCAGTGCCGTATATTTCGCTTAAGCCGACGATTTTTGTGATGTGATGGCTGGGATTAACGCGTCTTTGTTCCAGTTGCTGATAATACACTTGTGCCCTTGGAGAGAGCATCAAAAAACGCATGAAGATTTTTTGATCCCTGGCTTTTTTGCGCTGCGTGATCAGCTCTTTGGGATGGTCCGGGTCTTCAATATCCTTACGACGCTCGTAGCTGCGGATATGCCGGGCGATGAGCTTTTCCTGATGATAGATACAGAGCCTGTCGGGATAGGTTTTCAGGGACAATTTCTGTCCGGCATACTCAGCCGGCACCGAATAGTGGTTGGCATCTAGTGCGATTCGAAACTGTTTACAGGCTCTGACCGGTGTTATGGTTGCAATATCGTATGGGAAAGTTGCAAGAGGGGTGAGGCTGTCTTTTTCCTCGACAAACATATCAGCCGGTTTTCTTCCGGTTTCCCCGTGGATGCGGACATTGGATATGGTATCCAGCCAGCGGATGGCAGAAGGATTGACGATACCAAAGTCGGGTATCTCAAAGCCGGCCAGAAAGTTTTTTTTGACATAACCAACGCCATTTTCAACCCGTCCCTTTTCATTGCCTTTTCGGACAGCACAAGGGGCTATACGAAACCCGTAGTGATTGGCAAAATCAAGATATTTGGGATTAAGAATTGGCTCCTGGCCCAGAATGCGTTTGAGAACGCCGGTTTTGAGGTTGTCGATCATGATTTTTCCGGGAACCCCCAGCCGGTTAAACGCATTTTGATGACAGGACAGAAAATGCTCCATGGTCTGCAAGACGGTGAATTCAACATACATCATGCGGCTGTAGCAAAGCACCATGACAAAAAAGCTCAGTTTGCGCTGGGTGCCGCCCACATTGACAGAGCCATATGATCCCCAGTCAACCTGTGCGCACTCACCCGGGGCAAAGGAGAGCTTAAGAAACGGCTCCACCCTTTGGGGCCTTATCTTTCTGACATATTCTTTGACGATGGTAAAACCGCCATCAAAGTTCTCTTCCTGGAGCCGCTGGAATATCTGAGTTGCCGAATAAGGATGGGTTTCCAGAAGCTGAACGATATGGTCTTTGAATGGATCGAGTTTGCTGCTTTTCCGGGGTGATTTTCGGGGAGTATATCGGTTTTGATTGAGCCATTTTTGAACGGTACGCTCATCAATACCCAACTTTCGGGCAATCTGTGGACAGTTCAATCTTTTGTCATCATGGCAGTTTTTGATTTGCATGAAGGTTTCATAATCAATCACCTGGCGCCTCCGATTGCCTGTTTGAGGATATCCCCTAGAGACAAGGGCTTATCCATAACCAATCGTGCGACGGGCTGTTTGAAAGAGACCTCCAGAGACAGAACCTGGTACAACGGCTCCTGCCAAGCAATCAGGCCGATATGAATCAGGTTTTCTCTGGCTTTCCCCAAGGTGATACCATCCATGGAAAGCTGGTCCATGATCGAATTTTCTCCATAATAGCTCAGGCCTCTGGCGTCGCTGACGGTTACCAGAAACAAATACAGTGCCGCTGCCGGATGGCTGCACTGCTTGATATGATGGTCACGGACCAGACGGTGATCCAGCCAACTGAACTGTTTGGGTACCTGCCGGACCCGCTGCGGAAAGATGGGCTGTTTTGATACCATGTTTTTCTCCTTTGCTGTGTGTGGAAGGATTGGCAATATCCAGCCCCAATTGTAGCAAACGACGAATGGTAATAGCCATGTCATCTTGTAACGCAATGCCGGTGATATTGGAGATTAATCCCAATAAAACAAGAGGTTGAGCCTTTATGATATCTTGTAACGCAATAGATCCCAATCTGGCTGTATCGATATTATTATCAATGGGTTGTTGCTTTAAGCTCTCTTGTAACGCAGGAATCTTTTTTTGGGATTTTCTGCGCCAGTAGCCCGGGTGGTTTTTCCGCCAATCCTGAACGCGTTCAACATTTTTGGGTCCGCGGAAATAATCCTGATTTTCTGGTTTTTCTACCCAACGCTTTTGGCTGTCGGTTTTACTTGCCTTGCGGCATTCTGGCTCGCGACAGAAATGCTGACGACCACCATTGCGAGAATCTGGCCAGAATAACTTCCCGCAATAACGGCATCTTTTCTTTTTCAATGATTTCATTGACCTTGGGTCTCCTGGGGTCAATGATAAGATCGAATGGAATCTTTGAGGGATTTTGAGAAAGAATAGAGGGGAATATAATGAAGAAAATGGAAGAAGAATTTTAAAAATAATTTTACAGGAATAAAATATGGTTGCTCAAAATAACATTTTCAAGGCGCCGGTTTTACCGCAAAATCCCGCCGCCGCTGAGACCTGGGAGTCATGCAGTGACGCTGATGAGAGAACAGCACTGATCGGAATATCTCCATCGATGCAATCAAGGTGAAGTTTATAGCCGATCCAGGTTTCCTTGTACCCTTTGCTGTTCTTTTTGGTGCCAACGTTACAGTGGTTCGGTAAGTCTTTTAAATTTTCTTCCAGACTTCTTTTGGCCTGGAGCTCCACACGCTTGGATGGTTTGGGAGCAAGAATCTGGCCCTTACGGGGACGACCGCGTCTGCCTTTAGGCTTGGGTGCAGCATCCGATGCTGATGCTTTGAGCGGTTTCTCACGCGATTTTATGGCGGTGGCATCCCGGCTTATATGGCCGGCAAGCCTTTGCCCACAATGCTTTTTAACCATTGCTTCGTGAATTTTTTGAGGCAGGCTGTGCGTTGCAAACTCTGTAAAGGCCCGAGAGAACGTTGCGCTGGATGGAATCTGGCTTGAAAGTTCCCATCCGCACAGCCTCCTGATATTCTTGCAGCCTCTCAGATATTCGATAAGAATATCAGTCGTTTCAAACTTATAAACGGACTTTGCGACAAAGGCTTTTGCCATGCTGGTGCGGCTTTTTTTCTTTCGCCCGAATCCTTGCTATCGAAATTCCTTCATGTGGCTTGGCAAATCGAGCAAGGAAACAACCTGCACAAATTCCCGCTCTTTCTCTGAAAGTGGATCAAGTTCTTGCAGGGCAATCGCATGTAAAAATCAAGCCGAAAGGACTTTCAACAGATAGTCATGGTCCCACGCTGCTTTAAGGCGTTTGGTTTGAATACCGCCCTTGAGGGAATTTTCCCATTTCAGCAGGTTGGTTGACATGTGACGCAGGATCCCGAAATTTTCCGGTGCATGATCTTTACGTACCCGGCAGTAGTCTTCTCGGAAAGATACATCAAGGCACCAGTGCAGGCCGTTTTCGATACCCCAGTGATCTCTGATCGCTTTAGAAATGGTGGGTGCATGGTTTTCGAGACTGGATATGAAATAGGACGCTTCTGTAGAGATCTGTCCATTAGTATCCCGCTTTCGGATAACCATGCAAATCGTTTTAATACCCGTCCACTTTTCTTTACCCTGAAGCCAGCTGATATCGTCGGTTGTGAAGTAATGCCTGGTTTCGATACGGCCGTGCTCACCATCAAGAGTGTCGATAAACTCGAAGGGGCCATTGGCAGGCTCTTGGAAGAAAAGAGCGATGTTTTCGTGGAGTGTTTCCTGATTATCTTTGACCTGGATAACATAATCGGCTCCGGATTCGACAATTGTTCTGGTGATTTTTTTCTGACACCCCATGGCATCAATGGTGACAATGGCTCCTTCCAACGAAAGGGTTTTGATCAGTTCCGGAATAGCGGTAATTTCATTGGATTTGACGTCGGTCTTGAGCTGGCCCAAAACCAGTCGAATATCAGTTGCCCAAGCGCTGACCATGTGTATGGCTGACCTGCCGTTGGTCCTGTCGTGGGAGCCGCGAAGCGTTTTGCCATCGATGGCCACAGTTTTACCCTTGAGGGACTCGCAAAACTCTTGCACCCAGCGAGTAAAGAATTCATTGAAGCCCTTGGGATCAATCTTGGCGAATAGACGGCCGAAGGCGGGTGTCGTGTGAGGGGATGCCGTTTGGCAGTTCCAAGAACTGCTTAAACCATTCGAGCTTGGAGCGGCCATATTCAGACACCTGAGTCCAGGATTCTGCGCCGCTTATGACGGCACAAAGTGCGATCAAGAGAATGTCGTGAAGCAAGTGGCGTGTGTTGTGATATCGCGGAAAATTATAGTTTTTTAGGATGCTTATCACACATTCTAGTAAAAGTCTAGATTTATTAACTATTTCAATAAGTTATTATTATACATTTAAAAACCATGCGATATCAAGCAATTATGATTTACACAAAAAGCGGAGCAATCAACATGAAAAGCACATTTCGTACCAATGTTACATGCGATTGCCCTGCAAGTTCTTGCTCTAACCATGGAAAAAGTTGCAATTGTATGGTATTCCAAATGTCAAAGAGAGTGCTCATATTATCGTCCTTTTCTTGGTTTGGGGAAATCAAAAATTAGGGTGATAATAGAGCACTTTCTTTATTAATTCAATATATTAAATAACATTTCATGGTAAATTCAAAAAATATTTCGCTTGGCCCAAGACTTTTGAAATTACCTCATTCGAATGATTTGTTTTTCAGTAAAAGACTTTTCCGTATATATTTCAAATGTTATTACTGATGTATAGCATCTTTTTCAGGAGATACAGATCCATATGCTCTCTTCCAAAAACTTCGCTCTGATTGGTGCTGCTGGCTTTGTCGCTCCGCGGCATATGAAAGCCATCGTTGAAACCGGGAATAAGCTTGTCGCAGCCATGGATCCAAATGACTCGGTCGGTATCATCGATAGCTATTTTCCGGATGCTGCGTTTTTTACAGAATTTGAACGCTTTGACCGTCATGCGGAAAAGCTGCGCCGGAAAGCAGGCGGTATCCGTTACGTCAGCATCTGCTCCCCGAATTACCTGCACGATGCTCACATCCGCTTTGCCCTGCGGATCAGGGCTGAAGCTATCTGTGAAAAGCCGCTGGTATTAAATCCCTGGAACATAGATGCCTTGGCGGAAGTAGAGAAAGAATATGGCTCCCGAGTATGGAACATTCTTCAGCTTCGGCTCCACCCAAGCTTGATTGCATTGAAAGAAAAAGTTGCTGAGGAAATCGCCACAAATCCTGGCCGGTCCTACGATATTGATCTTACCTATCTGACATCCCGAGGAAAGTGGTATTTTATCAGTTGGAAAGGCCATATCGAGAAATCCGGGGGTATTTCCACCAATATTGGCATCCATTTTTTTGATATGTTGAGCTGGATATTTGGTCCAGTGAAGGAGAATATCGTACATCTTCATCAACCGGATGCTGCTGCCGGCTACCTATTCTTGGCCAACGCGCGGGTGCGCTGGTTTCTCAGCGCCAATGCCGTGTATTTACCGGATGATGCGATAAAAAAGGGAATGCGTACCTTTCGCTCCATTACCGTGGATGGGCAGGAGATTGAATTTTCAGATGGTTTTATGGATCTTCACACTCGGAGTTACCAGGAGATTCTATCTGGACGTGGCTTTGGTTTGGCGGAGGCGCGTGCATCCATTGAAACGGTGCATTATATCCGAAACGCCGTTCCAAAGGGCGTTATCGGCGATTTTCATCCTTTCTGCCGCAGGGTTCAATCCATTTAACCGTTTTGAGGAATATAGTCATGAATGATGTCTTCGTACATGAAACTGCAGTCATCGATTCTGGGGCAAAGATCGGGGCAGGTACTTACATCTGGCACTGGACCCATGTCTGCTCCTCTGCAGTTATCGGCCAGAAGTGCAGCATAGGTCAGAATGTTTTTATAGCTGATATGGTGATCATCGGGAATGGGTGCAAGATACAGAACAATGTATCGCTATATAAAGGGGTCTTTCTGGAAGATGATGTTTTCTGCGGTCCTTCGGTGGTTTTTACCAACATCTACAACCCCCGGGCTAAAATCCGCAAAGATGGATCAAATTCGCCTGACCCTGGTGAAATTAGGTGCGACGTTAGGTGCCAACTCCACCATCGTCTGCGGTAATACCATTGGCCGGTATGCCTTTATCGGCGCAGGCGCTGTCGTCACCAAAAACATCCTGGATCATGCCCTGGTTGTTGGAAATCCGGCAAAACAGACCGGTTGGGTGTGCGTATGTGGAGAAAAACTTAACGACGGTCTTTTATGCCATTTCTGCGGCAAAAAATATCAGTTGATGGAAGGAGGCCTGATGGAGCGCTGATCGGCATCATAATTTCTGCCTTCTTATTTATACAACCTTTCATTATCCTGCATGTCCATCCACATGGCAAACAGCAGAGACTGAAACGCGCTGATGAACAAAAATACAAACGCCAGCATGGTCAGAGGAGAGACACTGTTGCTGGGTAAAAAGCACAATCCTGGAGATTTTTATCATATAGGGAATTGAGACAGCGCCAAGCATAAAAGAAAAATGATACAAGAGGAAAAGCGGATGAAAATCCTTGAGAAGATACTTGATCCATAGTCGTTTGAAAGAAAGATTTGAATAGGAGCCAGGATACCGTCGGTATAACCTTCATGACCTTCATTTTTGACTGTTCTCCGATATTGTATATGGGCTTTGATGCCCACTTCCTTGATGGTGCAGAAGGCGATATTGAGTTTAACCATCAAGTCATTCGGCATGCCATAGCTACGGTATATATTGTGAATCTTTATCGACTGCAGCGCTTTCAATGAAATGGCTGTAAATCCACACTGGGTGTCTGAGACATGCCAGTATCCCGAGGCAATTTTAGTCAGGATTGAGAGAATCGCGTTGCCGACATATCTTATTTTTGGCATGACGAGCCAAGCGCTGCGGTGAATCAGGCGATTGCCTTTCACGTAATCAATTCCATCCTCAATAACAGGCCTGCAGATAGATTCGAGTTCAGAAGGGTCCATCTGTCCATCACCCGCCATGACAGCAGTGCAGTCAATGTGATGGTCAATGCACCACTTGTAGCCCCTGGCAATTGCAGCGCCCACGCCTCCGTTGGATAAATGATTGATTAAAATAACCCGGTCTGTTTCAGGGTTCTCATTGGCTATTTGAGAGGGAATAAAGAATTCAAGCTCTTTTTCAGCCATTTCGTGAAGAACGATTTCTGCCTGGTTGTATTTTGTCTGTCTGAGGTCTGGCCTTTGTAAAAAGAGTTTCACCGGAAGAAGTCTGTTGTTTGATATAGCTCTGAAACGATTAACCCGGTCTTGTCTGTTGAACAATCATTGATCACGATAATGCGGTCTACAAAATCCGGCATACTGGATATGACCTGTAAAATTTGTCTTTCTTCATTATATGCCGGAACGACAACTGCAACGGTCTTATGGTTTATCATTAATATATCCTAACCTGCTTCAGATTAAATAAATGATCACGGGTGTCAATTCACCTTGAATGGTTATTTCTTGATTTTCTACATGAATATTAATTCCTTGACAGGTGCAACATGTTGTCTGCGCGATTTTTTAGTTTATTTGAAATCAAGGTGGCAATGGCATTGGTTGAAACAGGCACCCACATATTATCACGGGAAAGCCTAAGAAGCATTTTCTCTGATATCATCAATACGAAATTGTTTAAAAAGATGGTTCACTTCATCATCCAGGCTTTTCAAGTTTCCAGACTTAATGTGATTGTCAATTCGATATAAAAGAGGAATCATATCATCCTGAGCCAATTGTCCAGCTTGCCGCAAAAACCAGTCCGCTTTTTGATAATATCCCATCATGCTCATTGAAACGCCAATGTAGGTATATATTTTTGAGTTGTGCGGGGAGAGCTGATTTGCCTTTCTGAAGTATTTTAAAGCCTCTTCAGGTGCATTGGTTTTAAGTAAAATGACTCCCATGAGATAATAAACATCCTTGAATGTATCCCCTCTTGATATAATGGATTCCATAGTGACTTTTGCAGTATTCCCAATCTCCAAGTATTATTAGAACCGAAGCCTTATCATATAATGACTGGGTATAATGAGGATCATCGCTCAATGCCCTGTCAAAACAGGCCAAGGCATTCACATAATCATGTTTTATCGAATAAATAACTCCCATATTTCTTAGAACAATAGCTGGGAAAAAACCGGTTATACGTTGTTTGGTCAGTGAGACTTTATAAAGTTCCAGCGCTTTGTCGTAATATCCTGTCGAGCTGTAATAATGTGCCAAAGAGCCCCAGGGCCTAGCAGATAGGGGCGATTTTTCTATGGCATCCTCCCATAGTGTTTTTTCAGAACTCCATATTCCATTTCGAGTGAAGGTAGTCATTCCGATTACCATCAATAAAAGTGTCAGTACTGAAGAAGACAAAAAAAACATGACCTGTTTATTCTCTCTTTGGAAATAACGAAGGCCCTGTACTACGCCAATTGCAACAGGCAGAAATATAAACAGAGAAGGCAGGTAATTTCGATGTTCAAAGACCAGTTCCAGAGAGATAAACGATGATTCCACGACCTGATTTAAGAAATAAAAAAGGATTGCAAGGGATAAAGCCGGAAATCTATGAATCCTTAAAAGCCCAAAAACCAATAACCCTGTAATGGATAGCAGCGAAAGCAGTGTTGTTATGGGCTCTACTAGTGAGGTGGATATCGTAATCGGATGTTCTATCGAGAACCGGTTTAGCAATGGATAAAATATCTGGACAAGATAATTCAATACAATTCTGGGTTCTGTCATTAACCGTTCAGTCAGAGAAAAACTTCGTTTTCCAGAAAGGGTTTGGAATGTGGATAACGGGTCAGGAAGCATGGCAAATAACATGAGGATCGCAAGAGTCAGTGTGGCAACCGTTACAGCCGTCACAATTTGAATACATGTTTTGCGATTTTCAGGTGATGAAAAACTTTGAAACAATATGATTTCAACCAATCCTATCGAAAGAGGAAAGGTGATGGTGTTTTCTTTTGAACCAACAGCCAGGAGCATGCAAAGCAAGGTGCCAGAAAAAAATGCCCAACGGGGCCATTTGTCAGTTTGAAATCTTCCCTGAATATAGAAGAACAGACCAAGGATATAGAACATTGCAGACTGGGATGCCATGCGTTGAATAATATAAGTAATGGCCTGTGTCTGAATGGGATGAATGGCCCAGAGAACTGATGCCAGAAGCGCAATATTGCTTTCATCGCCTTGAAAACGACCGGCAAATCGGGGCGTTTTCAAGGCGGACAGTAAAAACAGATACAGAAACCCTGATGTCAGAATATGGATAATAATATTGACAATGTGATAGCCAATGACCTGATGGTTGCCTATATACCAGTTTAAAGCAAGGGAGAGATAGGAGAGCGGACGGGACAGACGATAATTAAGATCATTTTTGGACAGTTGAAATAAACTGCACAGCGCAGAAGGAGACAGCTCGTTTATATGAATTTGTTTGTTATTAACAATAGTTGGGTAATCATCCAAATGCCACGAAGCTTTGAGAGTATTGGAATAAATCGTTATGATGAAAATAAATAAAAGAAAAACCCCAAAAAATTTAGATAAATAGTTTCGATCTGTTGCGTGGGATTTCGGCATTACCGTGACAATACTTCAGCGCGAAGGTTTAAATTTTGGGATATCAACGATTTAAGTGCATTTGTCGAAACAAACGGCAGCGTGGTTTCCCTTGAAAAACGAAGCAGCCCTGCCTCGATCTGTTCGATGCCGAACCTTTTCAGTAGATAACTCATATCACGCTGGAGTAATTCAGTGTTTCCAGACGTCAGTTCGTTGTCAATCAGGCAGAAAACGGGAATGATGTCATCAGGAGATATCAGATGAGACTGGCGGAAAAACCAATTGGCTTGGGAGTGATGACCCATTGTGTTCAGGCAAGTCCCGATGTGTAAAAAGAGCAAAGGGTTGGTAGGAGAAAGTTGAAGAGCTTTTCTGAAATAATTCAGGGCTTCGACAGGATCGTTTAGTTTCAATAGAGTAAAACCCATTAAATTGTAATACTTCCAAGATGGTTTTTCATATGATATCATAATTTCTATGATTTTTTTTGTTTCTTCCCATCTCCCCATATTAGCTAATGTAAATGCTCTATTAAACAACGCCATAGTATAAGTAGGAACGATGGAAAGAGCTGCATCAAATAACTCTAAAGCTTTTTCGAATTCCATCTTTTTCAAATAGAGACTGCCCATGTTTCCATAGAGAATAGCTATAGAAAAGCGGGTCGGCATCTGTTTTGTTAAGGATGTTTCATACAGACTTAACGCTTTATCGATCAGTCCGGCTTGACTATAATACTCTGCTAGTCTTGCATAAGGTCTTGCAGATTGCGGTGATTTTGTCAGTGCATCTTCCCACAGGGTTTTCTCGGAAACCCATACTGCATTTCTCATGTAGGTGGTTACGCCAAGCACAACCAGAAATATGGAGGTAACTGAAAAACAAATTATTAACATGGATTGCCTGCCGATTCGCTGATAATACCGAAGCCCCTTGACAATTAATATGGCTACCGGAAAAAAAATAAATGCGGACGGCAGATGGTTGCGATGTTCAAAAACCAGTTCAAGCGGAATGACGGTCGATTCAATGATATGGTTCAGAAAATAAAATAAAATGCTGAAAGAAAGCGACGGCATTTTGGATATCTGAAAAAGTGCAAAGACAAATAGCCCTGAAATCAGTAGGATGGAAGCCAGTGTCGTAACCGGGTCCAACAGTGATGTGGAAACGGTTGTAGAATGATCGATGGAAAACCGAGTAAGTAAAGGATAGAAAATCTGGGATAAATACCCTATGACGATCCGTGGTTCTGTCATCAAGCGTTCTACGAGAGTAAACTGGCGGTGTGCCGATACCCGATTGATAAACGCGAAAGGATGTGACATTGTGGTATAGGCGAGCAAAACGGAAAGAATTCCTGTACAGACTATCGCAGCGAAGATAAGTCGGAAACTGGTTTTTAGGTGGGTAATTTTAGAATGATTTATAAAAAATACAATTTCGATGAGTACTAAAGAAAGGGGAAACATAACAGCATTTTCTTTTGAGCCCATTGCCAGAAGCAGGCAAAGTAAACATCCTGAGAATAACCTCAAGCGCTGTCCTCTCTCTGCTCGGATTCTGCCAAGAATAAAGCAGAGCATGCCGGAGAGGTAAAATAGTGTGGCCAACAGTGTCATTCGCTGAACAATGTAAGTGACCGCCTGAGTTTGAATCGGGTGAATGGCCCAAAGAACGGTGGCCAGCAAAGCGATATTTTGTTTATTGCTCTTACAGCAGTCTGACAGATTGGGAGTTTTAAATAGGGATTGCAGTAAAAAAAACAAAATCCAGGCACAGAGGATATGAATGCTCACATTTACAATGTGATAACCGAAAACCTGGTCCGATCCGACATACCAATTCAGCGCAAATGAAATGGTTGCGATCGGCCGAAATCGAACGACAGCCTGAGGTGAGGCGTCATCTTGAAAAAAAGTAGATGCCCGGGCCAAGCCGGACAGCGATATTTCTTTTAGATGGACATTCGCATTGTCAAGGATGTTGGGGCCATCATCCAAATGCCAGGAGGCATGAAATGAATTGGAATATGCGGAAATACAGGCAAGAAAAATAAGTAAATATGCGAAACAACAATGATACTGTTTTGTTTGGTTGCAGGTATTGTCAATGACCATATTGGTGGCTACAACTCTGCCTTTCTTTGCATTCGACGATATCATGCACTATATTACAATCATAAAGGGAAGCTTTTCCCCTTTATGATTGTAATATTAAAATTTTTAAATTTTACTGATTAGTAATAAGCTTTGTGTAAATAAGACCATTCCAGTATCCGTTTGGATTATTTCCAACATTTTGCGCGGCAGTATATTCTGCAGGGCATCTGCCGCTGGCATCCGTAACCGTTATGGTGATTAGTGTGTTGGGTGCTGCTGCATCAAGGGTCCAAGCATTGTTGTTGGTTCCAACAAACGTAACATCGGCTTGTGCGATAGCTGTGTGGGCGGGAATAGAAAAATAATTGGCTACTGCTGCTGCAATAGCATTCGCATCAGATTCGGCTGCGCTGCAGAATGCTTTGTTACGGTAGGCGATGAAATTGGGAATGGCGATCGCTGCCAGAATACCGATAATGGCGATAACGATCATGAGTTCGATCAGGGTGAAGCCTTTTTCGTTGGTGCGGGTCATTTTCTGTAACATGGTAAATCCTCCTTTGATTGATAATGAATTATGAATGGATTGGTTTCTTTTCTTGTCTTTTTGTTTGTAGATTTGTAATGCAAAGCCTGTGCCAAAAGAATTAATAAGAGAATAGCCATGGGTCGGTATTGTTTGCCAGGTATGCCGTAGGTGGTCTTGAATGAAGAATTTAGGTGATAAGTTTTAGGTCTTCAGGTTATTGAAAAACGTTCATCATTTGATGTTTCTGGAACGAACATGGGGGATTGTCAGAATGCGAGCTCAATCTCTGATTTAAAGAGGATTTCCGGTGTTGGGCGGGGCCTGGTATCCAATTCAGCTTTCTGAAAAACGGGGATACCAGTTTTTGTCACTTGCCGGACAATTTTTGGCAATGAAACCTGCCAATCGCATTGTTTCGCCTGCGGTTGTCCGAAGAAATACCGAAGGCGGCGGACTTCCAGCAGATTATTACTTTTTTATCGACAGCTTATCCAGCCGGTACCGCAGGGATCGCAGGTTAACTTTGAGGAGCTCCGCGGTCCTGTTTTTGTCGCCTCGCGTTAGTTCGAGGGCTTTTTCGATATAGGCTTTTTCGATTTCCTCAAGGACGGTGTCCAGGGAGATGCCGTTTTCAACATCGTCAAGATCGTATCGCTTGTTTTTGATGCCTTCAATCCAGCGGCGTTTGTGGATCTGTTTGTGAAGGGAAATGGCCAGGCTTTCGGGCAGGATGATATTGGTATTGGAGAGTGCAACGCTGCGTTCGATGAGATTCTCCAGCTCGCGGATATTGCCCGGAAAATCGTATTTCAGCAGCAAGTCAACGGCGTAAGAAGACAGCTTTGTGATTTCCTTGCCCATTTCGCGGGAATATTTCTCCAGAAAATGATGGGCCAGCAGGCGGATGTCTTCTTTTCGCTCTCTGAGGGGCGGCATGCGGATGCCGATGACATTCAGGCGGTAAAACAAATCTTCCCTGAACCGGCCGGCAATGACTTCATCTTCAAGCACTTTATTGGTGGCGGCGATGATGCGGACATCCACGCTGATGTCTTCGCTGGCGCCAACCGATTTAAAGGCTTTTTCCTGGACGACCCGCAGCAGTTTCACCTGAATGGATGTGCTGAGCTCGCCGATTTCATCCAGAAAAATCGTTCCCTTGTTGGCCACTTCAAACAGGCCTTTTTTGTCCTGGTTGGCGCCGGTAAAGGACCCTTTTTTATAGCCCAGGAGCTCGCTTTCCATCAGGGTTTCCGGAATGCCGCCGCAGTTGACCGCTACAAAGGGCCTATCGCTGCGGGCGCTTTCGTCGTGAATGGCTCTGGCCACCAGCTCCTTTCCGGTTCCGCTTTCTCCGGTCAGCAGGATATTGGTGGTGGTTTTGGCCACCTGACGGATCATGTCATAGACGTTTAGCATTTTGGAGGAATTGCCGATGATTTTCCCAAAATGAAGCGTCTTTTTCAGGGCGACATCCAGACTGATCTTTTCATCTTCGACGGTCTTTAAGGTCAGGGCACTTGGCGATGGTCTGTTTGAGTTCCTGGTTGTTGAAGGGCTTGGGAACAAAATCAAAGGCCCCTTCGTTCATGGATTCAACCGCGGTTTCCGTTGTGGTATAGGCGGAAATCATGATCACCACGGTTTGAGGGTTGATTTTTTTCGCAATTTTCAGGACTTCCAGGCCGGAAATGTCCCCCAGGCGAATGTCGCAGATCAGCAGATCAAAGGGGGTGGTTTCGATCATCGAAATGGCTTTACGGCCATTTTCGGCGCAGGATACCTGGTAGCCTTCTTTGATGAGCATGTATTCCAGAAGCTCGCGCATGCTGAGCTCATCATCGACAATCAGAATATGGGGTGCGGTGTTAGACATAGGAATATTACTCTGCCTTTAGCCCTTCCTCAAATACAACGGTTCCGTTCACCATGGTAAGAACTGCTTTTCCCTTAAGCGTCCATCCGTCAAAAGGGGTATTCCGGCTGATGGATTGGAACCGGCCGGCATCGACAGTCCAGACCCTGTTCGGATCGATGACGGTAATATCCGCAGCAGCCCCGATTTTCAGCCCGGACGGTATTCCCAGAATTCCGGCAGGGCGGGTGGACATTTTTTCAATAAGGCCGCTCAGGGACAACACACCGGATTCAACCAGCCGAAGGCCCAGAGCCAGAGAAGTTTCAAGCCCGATAATGCCGTTGGCCGCCTGGTCGAATTCAACATCTTTTTCAACCGGGGAATGCGGGGCATGATCGGTGGCGATCACATCCAGGGTGCCGTCCCTCAGGCCTTCGCAAATGGCGTCGACATCTTGCTGCGTGCGAAGCGGCGGGTTCATTTTGGCATGGGTGCTGTAATCCCGGACCGCATCATCGGTAAGGGTAAAATAGTGAGGAGCGGTTTCCGCGGTGACGGCAATACCGCATTTTTTGGCTTCCCGGATGGCCCGAACCGATTCGCGGGTGCTGACATGGGCGATATGGAGCCTTGTGCCGGTGAGCTCGCAAAGGGCGATGTCCCGAAGGACCATGATGGTTTCAGCGGCATTGGGAATGCCGGAAAGTCCCATCCGCGTGGCAATGGTTCCCTCGTTCATGGATCCGCCACCTGCCAGATCCATGTCCTCGCAATGCGAAATCACCAAAAGGCCAAGGCCGCCGGCATATTCCATGGCCCGGCGCATCATCAGGCTGTTCATCACGGGTTTGCCGTCGTCTGTGACAGCCACGGCGCCTGCGTCCTTCAGTTCTCCGAATTCACTTAAAGACTTGCCGTCCAGGGATTTGCTGATGGCGCCGACCGGATAGACCCGAACGCCGCAGGCTTTGCCGGCCTGGGACAAAATAAACCGGGTGATCTGGCCGTTGTCGTTGACAGGGCTTGTATTGGGCATGGTGCAGACTGCCGTAAATCCGCCGGCAGCTGCAGCCAGGCATCCGGAGGCGATGGTCTCCTTGTATTCCTGCCCCGGTTCCCGGAAATGGACATGCATGTCGATAAGACCCGGGGTCAGAATATGGCCGGAGGCTTCATAAATGGCGACATCATTTCCGGAAGGGGCTTTCAGAATCCCTTCCGGCTGGATATCGGCAATCCGGCCATCCTGAACCAGGACGTCCATCCGGCCATCCAGGAACCCCGGATCAATCACCCGGCCGCCCCTAATCAGAATACGCATTTCGCGCCCCTCCCGTAACCAGATATAAAAGCGCCATTCGCACGGCAACCCCATTGGTCACCTGATCCAGAATAATCGAATGCGGGCCGTCCGCCACATCCGGGGAGATTTCAAGGCCCCGGTTAATGGGGCCCGGGATGCATGATCAGGACATCGGATCTGGCGGATTTAAGCCTTTCCCGGTTCAGGCCATAGCGTCTGGAATATTCTCTTTCTGACGGAAAAAAAAAGCCGGACTGGCGTTCTTTTTGAATCCGCAGCATCATGATCACATCCGCGCCGGCAATGGCCTCGTTCATATCAAAGGTAACCGATACACCGTAGGATTCGATTCCCTTGGGAATCAGGGTCGGCGGGCCGCATAATATGACGCTGGCGCCCATCTTGACAAAACCCTCGCAATCGGATCTGGCGACCCGGCTGTGCGCAATGTCGCCAATGATGGCAATGCGAAGTCCGGAAAGCGTGCCCTTGTGCTGCCGGACCGTCAGCATGTCCAGAAGGGCCTGGGTGGGATGGGCATGCATGCCGTCTCCGGCGTTGATGATCGATGCGCTGACAGCTTTGGCCAGAATATGCGGAGCGCCGGCCGAAGGATGCCTCAGCACGATGACATCCGGCTTCATGGCTTCAAGATTGCGAGCCGTATCCAGAAGGGTTTCCCCTTTGACCGTGCTGCTGGTGCTTCCGGAAAGGGAAATGCTGTCTGCGCTCAGCCGCTTGGCGGCAATATCAAATGAGGTGCGGGTCCGGGTGCTGGGTTCATAAAAGTACAGCACCACGGTTTTCCCCCTGAGTGTCGGGACTTTTTTTACCGGTCTTTCGGAAATCTCCTTCATCCTGTCGGCAGTATCCAGGATCAGAGAAATGTCTTCAACCGACAGGGAGGATATTTCCAGAATGTCTTTATTCATAAATTTCTGCATAACAGACCGTTATTTTAAAATATTTCCCAGTCTTCCCCACCGAACGCCAAAATTGTCCTTGTCCCAGGACCAGTAAATGATAAAGGCCATGCCTTTAATGGCTTTCAGGTTGACAAATCCCCAGTACCGGCTGTCGTAACTGTGATCCCGGTTGTCTCCCATCACAAACAGGGAATGCTCCGGAACCGTAACCGGTCCAAAATTATCTCTTGGCTGAAGATTCCCGGGAAAAACATGGGGGTCGCTGTTGACGATAAAGCTTCCCTGCTGAAGCGCGCCATTGACCCTTACCTGTTTATTGCGAATTTCGACCACATCGCCGGCAACCCCCACCACCCGTTTGATGAAATCCTTGTCCTTGTCTTCAGGAAATTCAAACACCACGATGTCGCCGGTCGAAGGATTCTTTATGGGGATCAGGGTGGTCTGAAGAAAAGGCAGTTTTATGCCATAAATGAATTTATTGACAAGAATGTGGTCGCCGATCTGAAGGGTTTCCTTCATCGAACCGGAAGGAATTTTAAATGCCTGTACAATAAATGTCCGAATAAACAGCGCCAGAATGATGGCTACCACAATCGCCTCGACATTCTCGCGCAGGCGGCTTTTGGTCTGGATCCGGGTGTCTTTGGAAGAAATACTTGTAGATTTCAATTTGTAATGGCTACCTTTTATAAAATGTGAATCGTGAGCGGTTGTTGTAAGCATAACTCCGCACCCTGAGAAAGTCGCCAATTATGACGATGTCATCCAGGGAAACAGATATAAAAGCCTTAACACAAGATGGGCCGCAATTCCTGCAGCCACATCATCCATGACAATGCCGGCGCCGCCGGGTATTGTTCGTTCAAGATATCGGATGGGAAACGGCTTTGCGATATCCATTACCCGAAAGATCAAAAAACCCGCAAGCGCCGACTGCCAGGTAAATTGAATGCCGATAAGGGTGATCATCATGCCGGCAAATTCGTCAATGACAATGCAGCCCGGATCTTTTTGCCCCAGAAGGGTTTCAGCCAGCTCAGCAGCCCAGACCGCCAAAACAATGAATGCAATAAGAACTATGGCAGAAACAGGAAGCGGCAGCAGCGACAGCATCCCGCAGGGCAAAAGCGCAGCCAGCGAACCTGCCGTTCCCGGGACAACCGGCGAATAGCCGGATTTGCAGCCGGTTGCCAGAAACAGGACAATGGCATTTTTGTTCATCATGTTTCTATATTCCGGCGCAATTTTTGTCAAGGTATTGTCTCAGAGTTTGGTCCCTACCAGGTATTGCGGACCTTGACACCGCCGGCATGCAGAAAAGATTTGATTTCCGGAATGGAATAGGTGCCATAATGGACCATCGAGGCAATGAGGGCGGCATCCGCGCGCCCCCGGGTCAGAACATCCAGAAGGTGTTCCGGTTTGCCGGCCCCGCCAGAGGCAATCACCGGGATGGAGACATGGGAAGAAATCATCGCGGTTAGCGGAATTTCATACCCGTCCTGAGTGCCGTCCGCATCAATGGAGTTAAGGCAGATTTCACCTGCGCCCAAGGATTCCGCCGTTTTAGCCCATTCCAGGGCGTCAATACCCATGAATTTTCTGCCGCCATTGATGACCATTTCATAGCCGGAAGGAATGCTGCGGCTTTTTCCCGTAAATTTGACATCCATGCCCAGAACCACGCACTGATTTCCAAAAGCCTTTGCGCCCTGTGAGATCAGGCCGGGGTTAAGGATGGCGGCCGAATTGATGCTGACTTTTTCAGCACCGGCCAGAAGCACTTTTCGCATATCCTCAACAGAGCGGATGCCGCCGCCGACCGAAAAAGGGATAAAAATGGTTTCTGCAACCCGCCGCACCACTTCGATCATGATATCCCGCTTGTCGCTGGATGCGGTGATATCGTAAAAAACGATTTCGTCGGCCCCGTTTTCATAATAAAATCTGGCCATTTCAACGGGATCACCGATGTCAACGTTGTCTTTGAATTTGATGCCCTTGGTTGTTCTTCCTTCACGAACATCCAGGCAGGGAATGATGCGTTTGCTGAGCATGGGGGTTGTCCTTAAATCCGCGCCTATCGCCTATATTTTTACGGTATCCACTGACAGAAATTATGCAGCAGTGCAAGGCCTGGTCTGCCGCTTTTTTCCAGGTGAAACTGGGTTGCAAGGATGTTGCGATACCCGACAACAGAGGCAAACTGCATTCCGTAACGGGTTGTTCCCACGATATGATCCGGATGCACCGGCTCCGGATAAAATCCGTGCACAAAATAAAATTCGTCTGTTTCTCTTAATCCATCCAGCACCGGGTGGTTCTTGACGGGATGAATACGATTCCATCCCATCTGAGGAATTTTAAGCCGGTTTCCGTCTGAATCGCAAAGATCCGGGGGGAACGCTTTTACAGTTCCCGGAATAATTCCCAGGCACGGGGTTTGATTCTCCTCACTGAACCCCATGATGATCTGGGTTCCCAGGCAAATTCCCAGCATCGGCTTTCCCTGATTGAAAGCCTCATGAAGCGCGGTATCTATGCCCAGGCGTTTCAGGCTGGTCATGGCAGATCCGGCCGCGCCGACTCCCGGAAAAATAATGCGGTCAGCAGACCGGATTTCTCCCACATCCCGGGTGACGACATTGGCAACCCCCAGATGGGTTACTGCGCGGGCCACGCTGGCCAGGTTTCCGGCATCGTAGTCAATAATGGCAATCATACTTCCCTTTGATGAAGATTCGGGTTCGGACTGATAAAAAAAGGCTGAGGTCAGAAAAGGCTAAAGACTGAAGCATCTTTCAGCCTTCAGCTATTTTTGCTTTCTCCCACAAATTGTTCAGTTCCGTATATGAGACCGCATCGATCTGTTGGCCGTTTTGGACAATGGCATGTTCCAGGTGTTTAAAGCGCTTTTCAAATTTTCGGGTGGAATCCGCCAGGGAGGTTTCCGGATGGAGTTTTGCGAACCGCGCAACATTCACCAGTGTAAACAGCACATCGCCAAATTCCAGAGACAGCTTTTTCTGGGCTTTTGAATCCGGCTGGGGGCCGGATTTCGGGATGTTATCCACTTCAGATTTGAATTCCGCCCATTCTTCCTCAACCTTTTCCATAACTCCCGATATATTCTCCCAGTCAAATCCGGCCCTGGCAGCCCGTTCGGAAATCCGGTAAGCACGAATCAGGGCCGGCAGGCCACTGGGAACAGAATCCAGAAGACCGGTATCTGGGGCATGATTTTTTTCAGTCATTTTGATGGTGTGCCAGCGCTGACGCACCTCTTCGCTGGTTGCGGCAGTTTCTTGCCCGAATACATGGGGATGGCGCCGGATCATTTTCTGAGTATTCCGGGTGGCAACATCCTGAAGATCAAAATGGCCGGCTTTCTGATAGAGATGAGCCATAAACAGTATCTGAAACAGAACATCCCCGAGTTCTTCGCACACATCTTCGGGGCTTTTGGACTCGATGGCATCCACAAGTTCGTACACTTCTTCGATCAGGTAAACAGCCAGGGTTCGGGGGGTTTGCTTTTTGTCCCAGGGGCATCCGTTTTCTCCGCTCAATTTTTCAATCAGGCGAATCAGAGCGGATATGTCTTTAAGATCCGGTGTTACTGGGGGAGATTCCAAATTTTTTTCAGTTCCACAATTTTGGTTGAAAATTCCTGTTTCATTTCCTTGGAAACCATCTGGGCCATGATTTCAGAGACTCTGGATACATGCGGCGCCAGGAGCGAATCCTTGATCATTGGTGTGCCTTTTGGAAGGAATGCCGTTAGAATCATGAGAAGAACAGAGGTGATAAGAACCCCTTTTGCAATGCCGAAAAGCACGCCGCAGATCCGGTCAACCCACCCCAGAAAAGCAATGTTCATCAAATATTTGATGATGACCCCAAGGATGCTGACAAAAATAAAAACACCGCAGAACAGCAGCAGGAACCCTAAGATCTTGGCATAGGCGGGATTGCTGATCCATGCACTCAGGGGCTTTGAAATTTCCAGGTAATACATGTGTCCGGCATAGAAACCCCCCAGAACTCCGATGATGGAGGAAAGCTCTTTAACAAGTCCTCTGAAAAAGCCTCTGATCAGGCAATACCCCAGGATGATGGTAATGATCATGTCAAATGGATTCATTAAACTCTGTTTCAGCGCAAAGGCCAATGGTCAATGTAATTGTAATGGATGTACGCAGCGTCATGAAAAAACTAAGCTCCTGGTGTGAGCCGGCGCCTGTGGTTTATCTTTAATTTCATTAGTATATAACACGGTGCCAGTGAGTCAAGGTGTTTTTGTGTGAAAGTGACAAGTTTGCCGGTATGCCTGACATTGACGTGCGATCCTCCGGCAGCATTTATACTTATGGGCGGTGCGCTGCTGGAAATTATGGAAATTCTGCCGTCAAATTCATACAGCATGACGATTCATTCATATTTGCCGGCTTGTAAAGGTGCCAAGTGAATGGATGCGTCAACGGCGATGGGGTTGCCGTTGAAAACGATCAAAGGATTGATATCAATTTCCTGAATTTGCGGAAAGGCCAGTGCCAGCCTGCCCAGATGAATTAATATGTCGGACAGTGCTTCCCGATTTACGGGAATGGTGTTGCGAAATCCGTTCAAGACTTTTTGCGCCCGAATCTGATCCATCAGGTGAAAAGCATCTTTTCGGCTGATCGGCGCAACGGCAAAAGCCGTATCTTCCAGTGCCTCGGCAAAAATGCCGCCAAGTCCCAGCATGACACAGGGGCCGAACTGCGGATCCCGAAGCAAACCGGCAATCAGCTCGATGCTGCCGTTGATCTGCTGTTGTACCAGGATACTGCCGCCAAGCGGCATGGCGGCGCAAAGATCTGAAAAAGCGGTTTCAACCATTTCGTTCGAGTGAATGCCGATTTTTACCAGCCCTTGTTCGGTCTTGTGAACGACCCCTGGCGTCATACCTTTCATGACAACGGGAAAACCAAAGTCTGACGCTGCTGCCTTGGCTTCGGATATGGAAGTGACGATTTTTTCCGGAACCGTCGAAATGCCAAAATCAGATAGAATCTGTTTGGAAACATGTTCATCCAGGCTGCTTGACGGCATTGCCAGAACCTGCTGCCACCTGTTGGAAGATGTCGTATGTTGATCGGGTTCAACGGATGCATTCCACGGCGTCTCTCTTTTGTTTTGCTTGAATACGGCACGAAGGCATTCAATTGACCGATGGATTTCCCGAAAGACCGGAATCCCCTGTTTCTGAATGGCAATCTGCGTCTCAAGCGCCTGTTCGCGGTTGCCGATCAGCCATGCGACCATGGGTTTTCCGGATAATTTGACCCTGCCGGCTAGCGGCGACAGGTCAAAATTGAGGGCAAAACCACCGGCAAACAAGTGCAGAAAAATTGCATCCACCCCGGGGTCGGTGCAAACAGCCTCAACTGCAGTCCGGTATGTTTTTTCGCCGCCGTTTTTTTCAACAGCAGGCCATAGATCAATGGGATTGGAAACCGGCATCCAGTCCGGAAAGACGGTTTTTAAGGTCTGCCGGGTTTGGCAAGACAAATCGGCCACCTTCAGTCCCAGGTTTTCAATAAAATCCGCCGACACTATTCCGGCTCCGCCGCTGTATGTCAGTACGGCGATTCGGCCGGGAAGGTCCGGGGAAATGGCGGGAAAGGCGGCCAGGGTTCTGCACAGATCCATCATTTGTTTGAAATCGGACGCCTCGACAACGCCGGCCTGGGACAGCGCACCGGTGATGATGGCGCCATTTCCGGCAAGGCTTGCGGTGTGGCTCATGGCGGCTTCGGCACCTTTGCGGCTTTTCCCGCCTTTTAATACAACAATGGGTTTTGGCGAGCGGCTGCAGATTTCCATAAACCGGCGGCCGTCCGGAATGGATTCCATGTAAAGTCCGATAGCGTTCGTCCGGGTATCCTGAATCAGGTATTCCAGCAATTCACATTCTTCCACATCCACTTTGTTGCCGATGGAGCAGACCTTGCTGATTCCCATGGTCCCGTGCGTGATGGTATCAATCAGAAAACCGGCGGATAACATCCCGCTCTGTACAATCAGGGAAACATTTCCGGGCATGAGTCCGTCCTGCCATATTGTTGGGGAAACAAAGGAAAATACATGGCGCCGGACAGCATCCACAAGCCCCATACAGTTGGGTCCCCAAAGCCGGATACCGGTTTCTTGACAGATCCGGCGCAGCATGTCCTGAAGTTTTTTACCATTTTTTCCGGTTTCGGAAAACCCGCCGGATTCAATCATGACACCGGGAATTTTGCGCATCGCACATTCCCGAATAATATCTGGAACCAGCGCTGCCGGAACAAAGACGATGGCCAAATCGACCGGATCCGGGACATCCAGAACACGGGGGTAGCAGGTCAGGCCTTCAATTGAAGAATACCTCGGGTTTACGGGATAAATTTTTCCGGCAAAGCCCTTCAGAAGGTTTGTCAGGATGGAAAACCCCCCTTTGGCGGTATGGGGCGTTGCGCCAATCAGAGCGATTCCTTTGGGATTAAAAAAAAATTCCATTGATGAATTGCCTCCGGAGTGTTAGCAATGTATCTTGATTAGTTGATAGCCTTTCTAATGTCATCGGGGTGTGTTCTTGTCAAGCACAAACGAACAAATGTTCGGTTATTGGGAGCGGTCAACAGGGGAGAATATGCGGCTGTATGCTGTGGCAGATATTCATGGTCGATCCGATCGAATGGCCGCAATCAAAAGCAACCTGGAAAAGTATCGCCCGAATGTGCTGGTGGTGGCAGGGGATATCACAACGTACCGAAAAGCCCCCTTTGTTTCGGCATTGGGTGATCTGTTGCTCCCGGTATTGGCGATTCGCGGCAATACCGACTTAAAAAGGGTTGAACGCCGGTTTGCCCTCAAAGAGAATATTCTGTTTCTAAAGAACCGCGATGTGATGTTGCAGGGGACGCATTTTGCAGGCGTAAGCGGAACCATACCGATTCCGTTTCGATCCAGGATTGCTTTCAGGGAAACTGCCATCTGGAACCGGCTGATTCCGAAAATAACGCCCCAAACAATACTGGTTGCGCATCCGCCGCCCTGGGGCTGCCTGGATCGCGTTATGGGAAAATATCATGCCGGGTGTAAATCTCTTGAAAAAGTTGTTCGAACCTGTCAACCAGCCCTGCTGATCTGCGGACATATTCATGAGGATGCCGGGGTGGTCAACCTGGGCAAAACCCTGATCGTCAATTGTGCCATGGGTTCCGCCTGCAAAGGGGCCATCATCGACGTTCAGAATGGCCGCATCACTGCGGAAATTCTGAGGATTTAGAGGCCCAATCAAATAAAACCTTGTTGATTTTCATGCGTTTAAACGGTAATAGATTAATAACGAGGCCATGGAAATATTTTGTATCGTTGGCTCCCTGATCAATAAATTTTGTAACGGTGTTGTGTGTATTGAAAAAGAAAAGGATGCGTATCATGACCAAAAAAATCTGGATTGTCTTGACTCTGATGATGGTTTTGCCGGCAATGGCCCTTATGACTTCATGCTCTAAGAAAAAAATCTATTCCGACCCTTCTGCCTCTCAGGCTTCAGATGATGCGGCAAGAGATGCAGAAAGGGCCAGGCAGGATGCTCTTGCCAGGCAGCGGGCTTTTGATGAGCAGCGGTTGAAGGATCAAACCGCTGGAAGATCCGGGGCAGGAGCCGGGTTGGACTCAGGCAAATCGGCAACGCGAAGCAGTTTTGTCTCAGAAGATATTTATTTTGAGTATGACAGTGCGGCGCTTATTCCTGAAGCACGGGACGTGTTGAAACGTAAAGCCGAATGGCTGCGCAGCAACCCGAGCGTTTCCGTTATCATTGAAGGCCACACGGATAGTCGGGGTACCGTTGCATACAACCTGGCGCTGGGAGAGCGGCGTGCCGAAAGTGCCATGTCGTTTTTGGTGGATTTAGGGATTCCTGCATCCAGGCTGACAACGATCAGTTTCGGTAAAGAGAAGCCGGCCAATCCTGGCCAGGGCGAAACGGCCTGGGCCGTCAATCGCAGGGTACATTTCGAGATTAAATAATAGAAAGTGCGAAGAGCTGCCGCATGAATCCCCATCGCGGGAAAATCCTTATTGCAGATGATGATCCAATCATCCGGTCCATTCTTCAAAAAATCTTCGAGAAATCCGGGTTCGAAGTCATTTCCGCCCGGAACGGAAAAGAGGCTGCAGATCTGCTCTCAAATGAGATCTGCGCCGTAATTCTTGATCTGGAAATGCCGGTCATGGATGGCATTGAATGCCTGCAGTTTATCAGAAAAAAAGTTCCGGATCTTTCCCCCATCATGCTTACCGCAAGCAATGAATTTTCCAGCGCTGTTGAGGCCATGCGGAACGGCGCTTTTGACTACATCACCAAACCTTTTAACCCGAGGCAACTGGTGGCTCTGGTGGATAAGGCCATCGAAACAGACGCCCTGGCCAAACGGCTTCGCAGTGTTGAGGCTGAACTGGCAAAGGCCCGGGATCTTGAAATCGAAACCGCCTCAAAAATTCAACAGACCCTGCTGATGGGAATTCCCCCTGAAAATTTCAGGGGTATTGAAATTGCCAATTGGAGCATTCCCTCTCAAAAAGTGGACGGGGATTTTTATGATTTTATTGTCATTGATCCCCAGTGCCTGGATGTGGTGGTTGGCGATGTCATGGGCAAAGGCATTGCGTCGGCACTCCTGGGCGCTGCGCTCAAGAGTTACTTCCTCCGTGTGATTCATGAGCTTGAATCATGTTGTATTCCAAAGGATGCTCCGCCGGAGCCCGATGCCATTGTCAGCCGCGTCCAGTCTGCCATGATTCAGCAGATGGAGAAATTGGAGACATTTGTCACCCTGTGTTATGCCCGGTTTGATCTTTTCCGAAAACAGATGCGGTTTGTGGATTGCGGCCACATGCGAACCATTCAATACCATCAGGACAGCCAAACCTGCAGCCTGCTTCAAGGGGTGAATATGCCGCTTGGATTTCCGGAAACCGAGCCCTTTACACAGATTGCCGTCCCGTTTGCCGAGGGAGATTTCTTTTTCTTTTATTCCGACGGACTCACCGAAGCCATGAATTCCGAAGGCAGGCTCTTTGGTGAGGAGCGATTGGTGGCATCTGTTAAAACCAGTTCCGAATTTTCACCCGATGAAATCATTGAAAGGGTATGGATTGACATTGTTTTATTTTCAGGATCTGACGCCTTCAAGGATGATTTCACCTGTGTTGTTGTAAAGATCGACTTGCCGGATTCGTCCGTTCCACAGCCGGATGCCGAGTCCAAAATGACATTTTTGAGCGATTTGAAAGAGCTGTCCGGTGTCCGCCAATTTATTCGAAATTTTTGCAGAACCATTCCGGAAGTTCAGCTGGGGGAAGATCGCATACCCCTTATCGAGCTGGCCGTAACCGAAGTTGCCACAAACATCATCCGTCATGCTTACAGCGGACAATCCGATGCCTTTGTTCAGGTCGCTGCCAGGCTGTTCCCGGAAATGTTTCTCATCGAATTTGTTGACAAGGGAAAAGGGTTTAATCCGGAAACAATCCCGCAGCCGGAATTTGATGGATCCCGGGAAGGCGGCTTTGGCCTTTATATCGTTTCTCAAATTGCGGATAACGTCGTGTATTCCAGAGGCAAAGACAATACGAACCGTACCCAATTGAAAATTCTTCTGAAGCCGGCGTGTTGATGACGTCACCTCGCTCCCGGTTTCCTGATCCGCGCAAAAAAGGAGTCGTTGCATGAATCCCTCTTATACCGCCCACGGCGGCGATCTTGTCAATTTGATTGTGAGTGAAGAACGCTCGGGCTTATTGAAAGCCCTTTCCAGGAGTCTTCAAAGCATCACGCTCTCTCAGCCCGCTGTTTTCGATCTTGAACTCCTGTTAAACGGCGCTTTTTCACCGTTGACAGGCTTTATGACCCGAAGCGACTATGAATCGGTTCTGGATCGCATGCGGCTTCAGGATAAAACCCTGTGGCCGATTCCGGTCTGTCTGGGAATTTCAGCATCAGAGGCCCAGCGTCTCGAATCCGGACAGTCCGTAGCCCTGCGGGACAACGAAGGGTTTATGCTGGCGATTCTTCATATCAAGGATATCTGGCCCGTTGAGAAGGAGAGGGAGGCTGAAGCGGTGTATGGCACCCGGAGTATAGAACATGCCGGAGTCCGTTATCTATTTGATTCAGCGGGGAAATATTATGTGGGCGGCGCCATTGAAGGGATTCAGCTGCCACTGCATGCCGCCTTTAAAAGCATGCGGCATTCGCCGCTTGAAATGCGCAATCTGTTTAAAAAACTGGGCTGGCGCCGCATCGTCGGATTTCAGACCCGAAATCCGCTGCATCGGGCTCAGTATGAATTGACGCTTCGGGCAATGGCACAGGTCAAAGCCAATCTGCTGCTGCACCCAGTGGCTGGAGATGTCAATCCCGGCGATATCGACTATTACACCCGAACCCATTGCTATCTGGCTGCCGGGAAAAATTATCCGGCCAACATGATGCACCTGAGTCTGATTCCCCTTGCCATGCGGATGGCAGGACCCCGGGAAGCCCTGTGGCATGCCATCATTCGGAAAAACTATGGGTGCACGCATTTTATTGTCGGTCCGAATCATGCCAGTCCAAACCCTAAAGCAGACGGAAAACCATTTTATGAAAAAGATGCGGCCAGAAATCTGGTGACATCCTTTTGTCGGCGAACTGGGGATTGAAATTGTTCCATTTGAGGAAATGGTATATGTGGTGGATGAGGATGTTTTTATGCCGCTCAGCGAAGTTCCCAAGGGGGTTCAGACCCGTTTCATGAGCAATGATGAATTTCGCCGCAAACTTCGAAACAGCAGAAAGATACCGGACTGGTTTTCATTTCCTGAAGTCGTCGAAGCCATTCAGCAGGCATATCCTCCCCGTCACAAACAGGGGGTTACCATATTTTTTACCGGCCTGTCCGGTGCCGGAAAATCCACGGTTGCCCGAATCCTTCATGCCCGATTCCTCGAAATGCGAAGCCGGCCCGTCACCCTTCTGGATGGCGATATTGTTCGTCAAAACCTGTCCAGCGAACTGGGATTTTCTAAAGAGCATCGGGATCTCAATGTAAAACGGATCGGTTATGTGGCCAGTGAAATCACCAAAAACAGGGGGATTGCCATCTGTGCACCGATTGCCCCCTATGCCGCAACCCGCAGGCTCATTCGCGAAATCATCGAACAGTATGGCGGTTTTATTGAGGTCCATGTCGGAACTCCGGTTGAGATCTGCGAAAGCAGAGATCGAAAAGGCCTCTACGCCAAGGCGCGTGCCGGACTCATCAAGGAATTTACCGGGGTCAATGATCCATATGAAATCCCGGAAAACCCTGAAGTCTTTATTGACACCACGGACATGACTCCGGATGAGGCAGCCCAGGAAGTCCTGCTGTATCTGGAGCGGGCAGGGTATACGCGGTGATTTTTTGGCCGCCGGATGACGGCAGGCAGATCAGGCCGGGTTCTTTCAGGGAGTTATTTCGGAGGATGTGATGAATCAGCAAGCCGCATTGTTGGATGAAATCGGTCGCCTTGCGGTTGAAGCCGGCAGGGCGATCCTGGAGATTTATCGCACGGATTTTTCGGTGGATCACAAAGACGATAAGTCCCCATTGACCCTGGCCGATACCCGCTCGCACCGGATTATCGCCGATGGGCTTCGCGCTGCGTTTCCGGATATTCCCGTGCTGTCTGAAGAAGGCAAATCCATTCCATACGGGGTTCGAAAAGACTGGGACCGTTTCTGGCTGGTGGATCCGCTGGATGGAACCAAGGAATTTATCAAGCGAAACAATGATTTTACGGTCAATATCGCCCTGATTTGCGATCAAATGCCGACTTTGGGCGTTGTGTATGTTCCGGCTCTGGACGATCTGTATCTGGCGGATGTTTCAAAAAGGGTGTTATCGAAACTTCCGGGGCTGTAAAACCCGATTGAAGATTCCTTCCAAGATGCCGGCATTGGCCCTGCGGATTGTTCAAAGCCGCTCTCATCCTTCTGCTGAACTGGAGGCATATTTGCAGCGGTTTCCTGCAACAGAAGACATTCGGCGGGGAAGTTCTCTGAAATTCTGCACGGTTGCATCCGGAGAAGTGGATTTATACCCGCGACTGGGCCCGACCAGAGAATGGGACACGGCAGCCGGTCATGCCGTAGTGCTGGCTGCCGGCGGCGTGGTGGTGGATCTTGAGGGAAATCCCATCCGCTACAACAAGAAAACGCTTTTAAACGGGTCATTTCTGGCGGCGCCAAGCCGGGAGTTTCTTCAGAGAATTCATGCAATATAGGGTTATTCGATCTTGCTTCTGTAAAGCCGCAGGCTGTTTGAAACCACCGAGATGCTGCTGAACGCCATTGCCAGGGCTGCCAGAATGGGGTGAAGCTGCCGCAGCATGGCCGGAAAGGATTCAAAAGGGTAGAGAACCCCTGCGGCAACGGGTATCAGGACGATATTGTAGAAAAAGGCCCAGAACAGGTTCTGGCGGATGGTTTTCATGGTAAGCCTGCTCAGCTGAATGGCGCGCGAAATCCCGGTAAGGCTTCCGCTGGATAAAATGACATCCGCGGTTTCAATGGCCACATCGGTTCCGGTTCCGATGGCAAAACCCACATCCGCCTGAGCAAGGGCAGGGGCGTCATTGATGCCGTCCCCAACCATTCCGACTTTTTCGCCCTTTTCCTGCCAGGCTTTGACCACGGATGATTTTTCTTCAGGCCGGACTTCCGCAGCCACGTTGTCGATGTTGACCTGTCTGGCAATGCTTTCGGCCGTCATCCGGTTGTCGCCGGTCAGCATGATGACTTTCAAGTTCTGACGATGAAGCCCCTGAATTGCGCCTGCGGATTCGGGCTTCAAGGTATCGGATACGGCGATGAGTCCCCACAGCCGATCTTCGACGGAAACCATCATGACGGTATTCCCGCCGGATTGAAGCGCTGTGATCGCAGCTTTCTCGGATTCGGGAAGAGATGCGGTTTCAGAAAACCAGTCCGGCTTTCCCACCTTTGCCCGACCGCCCCTGATGACGGCCTCAACGCCGGCGCCGCTCGTGGATTTGAATTTTTCCGGATCGGTCAGGACCAGTCCTTTTTTTAAGGCTTCATTCACGATGGCCTTTCCCAGAGGGTGCTCGGATCCTTTTTCAATCGAGGCCGCCATCTCCAGCACCTGTTCCGGGGATTTGTCAGAGCTTCCGATTGGCATGATGGCGGTGACGGAAGGCTTTCCCATTGTGATGGTGCCGGTTTTATCCAGGATGATGGTGGTAATGCGGGTTGCCATTTCAAGGGCCTGGCTGTTTTTAAAAAGGATGCCTTTTTCAGCGCCTTTTCCGGTTCCGGCCATGATGGCTGTGGGCGTCGCCAGTCCCAGGGCGCAGGGGCAGGCGATCACCAGAACCGCCACCATCCGGATCATGGCCGGAACAAACTGTCCGGTTATTCCCCACCACAGAAAAAACGTGAGACAGGCGATGGCGATAATGGCCGGAACAAAAACGGCTGCAATCCGGTCCGCCAGGGCCTGGATCGGGGCTTTGCTGCCCTGGGCTTCCTGAACCAGCCGGATGATCTGGGCAAGGGCCGTGGCTTTTCCCACACGGGTTGCCCTGAATTTTAACAGGCCATGGCCATTGATGGTTCCGCCCGTGATGCTGCTGCCAGTGGTTTTATCCACAGGCATGGGCTCGCCGCTCAGCATGGATTCATCCACAGTGGACTCGCCTTCCAGAACAACGCCGTCAACCGGAACGCGCTCACCGGGTCGCACGAGGAGAATATCTCCTGTCCGGACGCGTGCGATCGGAACCTGGTTTTCCGTGCCGTTTGTCAAAACAGTTGCCGTGGATGGTCGCAGTCCGATGAGTTTTCGAATGGCGCCGCCCGTTTTTCCCTTGGTCCGTGATTCCAGCATCTTGCCCAGCTTGATCAGGGTGATGATGACGGCCGAAGTTTCAAAATACACATGATCTCCCAGTACCGGAAAAAACAAAAGCGCCAGGGAATAAAAATAGGCAACCGACGAGCCAAGTGCGACCAGGACATCCATGTTGGCACTTCGGTTTCGGATGCTTTTGATGCCGCCCACATAATAATCCCAGCCCGTATAAAACTGAACCGGCGATGCCAGTAGAAAAAACACCCAGTTCACCCAGGGCGCATGACTCCAGTGTCCGATCAGGCCAAAATCCCGGGCCATGCTCCAGAGAAAAAGCGGAAGGCTGAACAAAACACCAACGATAAATTTATGTGTTTGGTCTCGAATCTCAGCATTTCTGGCAATTTGTTCAATATCTTCTGAATCTTCTGAGCCGTCTTCGGCAAGTATCGCCTTGAAACCGGCCTTTTCAATGACTGCCGCCATATCATCGATGCTTGCCGCCGCCGGGTCGTATTCAACAAAAACCCGTTCGGATGCAAAATTGACCGATGCCTTAACGATGCCGGGGACTTTGCGGGTCAGGGCCCGTTCGATATTCATGGCGCAGTTGGCGCAGGTCATTCCGGTCACCGGAAATTCAGCATTGGCGGTTTGGGGCAGGGAAGGCGTATCAGTCATGGCATTCACCCATTGGTAGTCTTAGAATGGCAATTAGGCAGCATCACGCACTTGCCGGATAATTGATGTCCTTTAAAATGTCCTGAATCTTATCAAGAGTTAACGGCGCATTCCATTCAACGGTAATCTGTTTCTTGTCAGGGTTTCCTTCAACGGCAACAATTCCCTTGATTTCGGTCAGTTCATTTTTTATGGCCGTGACGCAATGGCCGCAGGAAATATTGGGGATGGTAAAGATATGTTTTTCCATTTGTTTTCATCCTTTCATAATATGGTTTGTATGAATGTCGCTTTTGCAAGTGGTCATGGCCTTGAAAGGATGCCTCTCCAAGACCTGAAGATAAACATATACCGTCATTCCATGACTCGAAATCCAGTCGGCACGAATAAAAGGATTCCGGCTTTTGCCGGAATGACTGTAAGAGCTGATTTCTGAATATTTACAAAGCCATCTTTAATGAACCTGATTTTAATTACTGGTTACAAAATGCGTCATGACTGCAGTTTTGCCAGATTGTCCCTGGCAAAATCGATGGAAGGGTCAAGGGAAAGCGCCAGCTCATAATAATGAATCGCCTCATTTGTTTTTCCCAAATCGCGGTAATTGGAAGCAATATTGGCATAATCAATGGCGGAACCGGGATTGAGCGCAATGGCTTTTTGAAAACAGGCAATGGCTTTTTCATGGTCTTTGAGTTTGAAATGGCAGAATCCCAGCAAATTATGAATGTCCGTGCGCTCGGAATCGTAGCTTTCCCCGATTTCAAGGACGCTGATCGCTTTTCTGTAGTCTTCCATTTCCTTGAGCGCGATCCCCAAATACGAATAAATGCTGGGAATATCCTGAAGCACGGGATTCAGATCAAGGGCATGGTTCAGATGGGTACACGCGGTTTTGGGGTCATTCATGGCAAGATGGGCGGTTCCCAGATAAAACTGGAGGTAATACTTGTCCGGAAGCATCCTGTTCATTCTCAGCAGTTCAGCGATCGCCTGCTCCGGTGGCTGGGTTTCGGTGATGAGCTTGGCGGCAAACATTCCGACACTGGTCCCCAGAGCCCGTTCCCGGAAGTGGGCGCCCGGAATAATCGTGTAAAATGCCGGAATGTCGAGTCTGGGGTGCCGGGTGTTGATGACGATGACCTCAAGTCCTTTCTGAGAGAGTGCGGCAATGCAGTTTTCAACTTCGATCCGGATATTGTTGTTTGAAAGGTTCGGAAGCGATGCAATGGAAATTCGGCTTTCCGGTTCAGTGATAAAACCCGCCTGATCCAGGCTGCTGAACTTGGGAAGGCCGCTGGCCTCATAATTGGCGCTGGTATTAAAATCTCCGGCCAGTTGCGCCACTTCGGTCAGCGCCCGGCTGAAGGCTTTCTGCGGATCAGGCGTTGTTCCGGCGGTCCAGACGATTTCGCTGGTTTGGGGAAAGGTGGCCGGATCATAGGCCAGAATGCCGACTGTTGGGATGCCGGTATCCAGCGAAAAATCGGAGACAAAGAGCTGAATACCGGTCCGATGATATTTCTGAAGCATTTCCCGGACCAGGGAATCGGTGGCGGAATCCGGAGATACGGCCGGAACTTTCATCTGTTTGTGGCTGATGATCGAGGAGACGTGCCGCTCGACAATCTCGCAGATTCCCTGGCTGAGAGCCTCTTCCACGCAATTTCCCGCCGACGGACCGTTATATTCATTGATGGTGTAAAACCAGTTAAACGGGACCAGAACCTCCTCCTGCCGGGTCAGGTTATATGCCCAGGTCCATTTCAGGGGAAGACTCTCAAATATATTCTGGGTAATCTCCCTTTCGCTGGAATGATCATGAACGGATTGTGCGATCATCTCAAAGGGAATGGCTCGGGATTTAAGGTTTTTATATGTATCGGTGAAGAAATTGTCCGGACTGTTGCAAAAGCTGAAAAAACTGAACCGTTCCGCCAACTCCATCACAGCGCTGGCTTCAGCCTGGGCCGGCGTTGCACCTTTGCCCATCTGTTTTCGCGTTCCGGTCACTGCTCTGGCGTCCTTGCCGCAATAACTCAGATATACCGGAATGCCCAGCCGTCCATTATCGATCCGTGCCGTGCGCTCCAGGATATCGAGATGAACATTTTGAAATTTTTCTTTCATGTTTTTTACGGTTTCTTCCGGCGGCAAAACCTTGTCCTGATCCAGCGTATACTGTTTGAATGCATCCTTCAGCACTACCTTGCGGGTCATCTTCCCTCCAAATTCATTGCTTGTATGACCAATGAAATTCTTGACGTTACCGGTTTGATTTGTTAAATACCACAGCATATCGAAATTGTGGGGATGTAGCTCAGCTGGGAGAGCGCGGCGTTCGCAATGCCGAGGCCAGGGGTTCGATCCCCCTCATCTCCACTCGCCACGATCGATATGCGTCTTCTATCCTCTGTCTACTGTCCGTGCTGCTGCCTCTGTGCAACCGCGTGACATCTGCTGTTATGGCGATTTGCGCAGTTTTTTGATCTCGGCAGCAATCTCCAGGCCAAGTGAAGCAAGCGTTCGGCTTTGTGCATTTACCAGGTCCGTGTAATCCGGGCCGGAAACTTTCTCTGTAAACAGGGACTGGGTCACACTGTTTTTTTGGCTTTTCAGATCCTTAAGGGTCCAGACGGCATTCAGCCGGGCGGTTTCTCCCGGCACGCCGTCAAAGCGGTTGATGTTCACAACAACCCGGTAATCCGGTTCGAAGAGGAGTTCATCCGTTGAGACGGTTGCGCCTTCCTCAGCCAGAAGAATGCCGAGGTTCTCCGCCAGTATACGTTTGGCGTCATCCTTTAGCGGCCCCGCCCATTTATGAAACTCGGAAAAGCCCACCTGATTTTCGTTTGTCCGGATGGCGATCTGCGGTCGTTTCAAGCTGTCCGGAAGGATTACCGGTCCGACAGAGACGGTGAACCGGGGTTTGAAATCCGGACGAGCTTCCGGACGCTGCATCGGGTTCAGGGTGTAATACTGAGCCGGCTGGCTTTTTAGAAGGCAGCCGGAAAGGGTTATCAGGCAAAGAACCATCCCGAGTTTACAGCAAGATCTCATGGTATTCATTTTTCAGATCCTTTTCCGGTAAGAATCGATTCCGGGTGATTTTCGAGGTATTCCACCAGCACCCGCAGGGAGCGCGCGGTGTCCGAGAGTTCTTCCAGCGTCTCTTTCATACGGTATTGCAGGGGAGAGTCCGGCTCCATAACCGCCTTGGATGTTGCCAGTGATAGCTGAGCCTGTTTCAGGACGGCATTGAGTTCCGGGGTTGTTCCGGTTCGCAGCGCTGCAGTCAGCATCTGGATTTCCTTGACTGCGGCGTTCAGAGAGTGCAGGGTTTCCGCGATTTCCGGAGAGTTGGCAAATCGCCGGGCGCCTTTGAGCGTGTCCTTGAGATCACTTCCAATCTGATCAATGGGCAGCTTGTCGAGCTTGGCGATAAACTGGCTGACCTTGGAGGCAATCTCCTCGATCTGAGTCGGAAGGGTCGGTATGACGGGGTAGGTTCCCTCGTAGGTGATGCGTGTGGGCGCAGCATTCGGTAAAAAATCCATAGCCACGTATTGCTGCCCGGTCACGAGATTGCCGGTTTTCAGCTGGGCGTACAATCCTTTGGCGAACATAAAATCAATGATTTTGTCTGGGTCTTTCAGAGCCGTATTCTTTTTCAAGTTCAGCCTGCCCGGCTCTATCGCAACCAGCACCGGTATTTCGAAGGATTTCTTGTTGGCGTCGTACTCCAGCTTCAAGTCAAGTACCTCTCCGATACGAATGCCACGAAACTCAACCGGTGCTCCCAGGGAAAGTCCTCTGACCGAAGTGTCGAATTTCAAGAGAAAGAGTTTTTTTTCAGCGTAGTCTTTTTTTTCAGCAGCATCCCGGCTGGCGTAGAGTGTAAAGGTTGTGTCCTCATGAGCTATTTCACCGGGTTGTTCGTAATTGCTCAGGATGTCGAATGCGATGCCGCCAACCATCATGGAGACAAAAGATTCCGTCTGAATACTGATTCCCTGGGAGTCCAATTTCATATCAATGCCGCTTGCGTTCCAAAAGCGCGTGTTTTCACGGACGTACTGGTGAAAGGGGGCGTTCACAAAGACCTTGAAGAGGATGCTCGTGCCCTCTGGAGCCAGGTTGTAGGCAATCACTTTTCCAACTGTAATCTGCCGGTAGTAAACCGGCGCACCGACTTCGATCGAGCCCTTGCGGTCTGCCTTCAGCGTAAAAACGCGCCCGGGGTCAACGGTTGTTACAATGGGCGGCTCCTCCAGTCCCTGAAACTTGAGTTCCTGCTTGCCGGGTTTTCCGGGATCAAGGTCGATATAGACGCCGGAGAGCAGTGTGCCCAGTCCTGACACGCCGTAGGCAGCCACGCGGGCACGTACCACCCAGAAGCGCGTATTTTCCGTAAGATATGCTTCTGCCCCTTTAACGAATTGGGCTTTCACCGAAACACGGGAGAGATCTTCGGTCAGGGATAATTCCGTGACCAGTCCGACCTCCACATCCTTGAATTTAATCTTGGTTTTGCCGGCCTCAAGGCCCTCGGCGGTCTTAAAGACGATGATGACCTCGGGACCTTTTTCAGACAAAGTCTTATAAATCAGCCAGCCGCCGATCAGGGCCGCAATAACGGGGACGATCCAGACAAGGGATAACTGATGTTTTCTGGCCTGGATGACGGGCTCTGAAAATTCAGAGGGATCAGGTTCAAGTGGCGTTTTCTCAGGCATCTTCGGACTCCTTTGTGTCCCAGATCAAACGAGAATCAAAACTCATCGCAGCAAACATGGTAATGACCACCACTGCGGCGAAAAACAACACACCTTTCTGCGCCTCGATATTGGCTATGGCGCCCATGTGAACCAGGGCAACGAGAATGGTCACCGCGAAAATATCCACCATTGACCAGCGACCGATGGCCTCGATGAGCCGGAAAAGGCGCGTGCGATCCTTCTGATGCCAATTGGAACGGCGCTGGACAGAGATAAGGAGAAACGTCAGGATCAAGAGTTTGGCAAGCGGAACAAAAATACTGGCAACAAAAATAATCAGGGCAAGCGGCCACATCCCCGTGGCAATGAAATAAATGACGCCGCTCATGATGGTGTCGGTCTGAACCACTCCCAGGGAAGTGATTTTGGTAATTGGAATCAGATTGGCCGGAATGTAAAACAGAAATGCCGCCAGGATAAGCGCCCAGGTGCGGGCAATGCTGTTTCGCTTGCGCGAATAAAGTGTCGCACCGCACCGCGGGCATTTGCCAAGGGAACCGCCCGTTCCGGTGTGTTTTCGAATGAGAAGATGGCAAACCGTGCAGCTCACAAGGGATGCGGTTTTAGCTGTCAATGCTGATGATGGCATCCGTCTTTTTCCCAATGCTCCCAGACCAGGTGAGGGTCAAGGGAGGCCAGACAGGCGGCCAGAACGAAAATGAGCGCCATGAAACAGAACAAGGCGACACCCGGGAGGATCTGCGCCATTTTTGCCAGTTTGACCATGGAGACGAGAAGCCCGACCATGAAAACCTCCATCATGCTCCATGGCTGAAGCTGCTGCATCCAGCGAAAAACATGAAACATGCCGGGTGACCGACGCTATAGCTTCAGTGGCAGCAGGATATAGATCAATGCCAGTAGCTGAGCCAGGGGAGCGATGACGGTCGTGAACAAAACCAGAACTGCCAGCCACGGCATCCCCGAAGTGTAAAATTGTTGTATCCCGGTCAGCAGCAGCGTGTGCCGGACCTGGCCATGAATCTTGAAACCGAGAAAAGGAAAAGAATTGGCCATCACCAGCAGGATCAGTCCTGTAACTGCCAATGCAAGCGATCGTTCGAGGCTGTTTTGTTTTGGTTTTACGAGCAATGTGCCGCAGCGGCGGCAATTGGCCGTCATTCCGACGGAAATGACTGGAATCCGGTGAAGAAGATCACAGGCGTGGCAGGCCATGAAAGAGCCGTCTTTCATCCGTTATCCCTTGGTAGTGTTCAAAAATAAAACATCCCATATTATTTACGAGTCCGCCAATAATTAACGCATCCATCGGTTGCATGTCAATGCCTAACCATTGAAGCGCGCAGCATTCTGTGGTAGTGGTTTCATGTGAAATGGACGATCTTGCCTTGAAATCGATTAAATTGCGGCATTAGCCGGTTACAAAATTTATTTTTGCAGGGAATATCCATGGGAAAACACCTCATTCTGGTCGGCGGTGGCCATGCGCATTTGCTTACAATTGCCAATCTGGATAAATTCATCGCCAGGGGGCACTGTGTTACCGTGATCGGGCCTTCGGACGATCATTATTATTCGGGCATGGGCCCGGGGATGCTGGGCGGAATCTATGGGCCTGAAGAGATTCGTTTCGAAACCCGGAAAACTGCGGAAAAAATGGGGGGCGCATTTGTAAAAGGGATGGTCTCCGGTATCGATCCAAAAACGAAAACGGTTTTTCTCGAATCCGGAGAATCTTTGACCTACGATGTGCTTTCGTTAAATGCGGGCAGCTATGTGCCTGTGGATACCGTTATGAATGGAGATACAGATGTTTTCGCAGCTAAACCCATCGAACGACTTCTCAAAGCCCGGCATGAGATCATCGACCGGTGTGCATTGAAAAACGTTCGCGTGGGAGTGGTCGGAGGCGGGGCCGCGGCCGTGGAACTGGCCGGCAATGTGTGGCGACTCTTGTCCACATACGCTCGACATGGTTTTGATGTTTCGGTGTTCAGTAAAAATCAGATCCTTGAAAGATTTCCTGAAAAGGTTCGAACCGCAGCACGCAGATCTTTGCAGCGTCGCGGCATTCAGATATATGAAAACAACCCTGCCGCAATCATAAAAACCGGAGAGATTCGGCTGGATTCCGGTAAGACCCACAAAACTGATTTTGTCTTTCTGGCAACCGGTGTCAAACCCTCGTCCATTATTGCCAAATCCCAGCTGCCGATAGGTCCCGACGGCGGACTGCTGGTGAACCGGTATCTTCAGAGCACTGGCTATCCCGAAATCTTTGGCGGCGGTGACTGTATTTTTTTCCAGAACAGCCCTCTTGAGAAAGTAGGCGTTTATGCTGTTCGGCAAAATCCGGTTTTGTTTCATAACCTCATGGCTGCTTTAGATGGCAAAAGCCTTCACTCCTTTGATCCTGGCGGCGACTTTCTCCTGGTCCTGAATCTGGGTGATGGTACCGGTATTTTTTATAAAAATGGATTAATTTTTGGCGGCCGATTGGCATTTTTCATCAAGGACTATATTGATCGACGCTTTATGCGAAGATTCCAGTTTGTTGAATAAGGCTTCGCAGCCCAAAGCATTTTCACGGTAACCCCAGTGTGAGATACATGAGAAAAAAGCTATCCGTAATTCTTTTTGATCTCGGCGGTGTCCTAGTGGAACTGCCGGACCGACCGATACTCGCCGACTGGGTGGATCATGCGCTGCCATCCGAGCAGAAACTGTCGGGCTGGCTGACCTCACCTGCGGCAAAAGCATTTGAAAAAGGTGAAATCAGCGCCGCTCGATTCGCCGATGAACTGGTGAATGAGATGAAGCTGTCGATTGCACCTGAAGAAATCCTTGCGTATTTTACCTTCTGGCCAAAAGGACTTTTCCCCGGCACGAAGGCGCTGATCGAAAGAATCCTGCCGCAGTATTCTCTGGCGATATTCTCGAATACCAATGAACTTCACTGGCCTCGCCTGATGGGCGAGATGGAACTGGAGGGCTGCTTCGACTATTATTTTGCGTCTTTCAAGATCGGAATGGCAAAGCCGGACCCGGCAGCATTCCAGTATGTCGTTGAAGCCTTGTCGTGTGAACCTTCTGAAATCCTGTTTTTAGATGACAGCCAGATGAATGTGGATGCCGCCAGGCTTGTTGGCATGAATGCCGAACGGGTCTGCGGTATCGGTCAGGTCGAGACGGTATTGGCGGAAAACGGTGCACTGGCCGGTCCATTGCCCGTGCTTCCTTTGCGATGAGCGGCTTTTCCAAAGTCATCGCGCCTTTTTTTTATGAATCAGACTTATTTACTTCTTGACTTTTCCGGCTGAGTTCGTCAGTTTCGAACGGTTTGCTTTGGGAGAGCCCTTCTAACAAGAAGGGTCATTTGTCGCCATCACGCTCCTTGGGAGCACATTTCAATAATCCATTTTTAAGCAAAGGAGAACTCTATGAAAAAAATCGTTATACTGGTTCTGGCGCTTTTTCTGCTTACAGCGGCAACTTTACACGCCGAAGGCCCGAAAATCGTTATCGCCACCGGCGGCATCGGCGGAGTTTACTATTATTATGGAACTCAAATATCTGAAATCATAGGTAAAAATGGTTATCCAACAACCGTTGCGATTCAAACCGCAGCCTCGGTTGACAACATGATGCTGATCCGGGATAAAACAGACGCTGCAAAAGGCACCTTCTTTTTGGCCACGGTTCTTCCGGACACGGCATATTTCACTGTGACCGGAAAACATGAAAAATTTGCGGAAAAACCCGTAAAGGCCAATATCCTGTGGATGATGTACCCGAATTACCTGCATATTGTTACAACGGACAAGTCCGGAATCGTCAAACTGGCCGATCTTCACGGAAAACGGGTTTCAACGGGCGCTCCGGGATCCGGAACCGAATTTACCGCATTCAACCTGCTGAAATCGGCCAATATCGATCCGGCAAAGTTCAAGAAATGGGAAAAACTCGGGGCCAAGGAATCGGACGAAGCGCTTGCCAACGGCACCATCGATGCCTATATCTGGTCCGGGGGGCTGCCAACCGGCTCCATTGTTGAATTATCCAACACCCTGACCCGCAAGGGAATGAGCCTTTATATCGTCCCCATATCCGGCAGTGACGCGGGGGTTACGGCTTTTGAAAAGGATTTTAGCGGATTGACCGATGCGCTGATGATCCCCAAAGAAGTTTATGGAACCGCTGTTGACACGCCGACCCTGGCATTCTGGAACATGTTTGTCTGTCCGGAATCCCTGTCTGAAGAAGTGGCTTACAACATCACCAAGGCCGTGTTTGAAAATATCGACACCCTTCGATCTGCCGTGAAATCCGCAAAGGACACGTCTCTGGAAAAAACGGCCAAATTTATCGGCAAAACCGCGATTCCTTTCCATCCGGGCGCGGTTAAATATTTTAAGGAAAAGGGTCTTGTGAAATAGAACCCTGTATGACAAAACGCCATCTCCTTATTTTTGCCGTGGCCCTGTTTTGTCTGCTTCTGGTTCTCAAACCCGCAGTCGTTAAACTGGAAAGCGGCACCCGGCTGATAGTGCTCCTGCGCTGGCAGTCGGGAAAGATTCAATTCGTGAACTCGGTAACGGAAAAGCCCGTCTCGATTCATTTTCAAATCGGGGGGCTTTTCCATCAATTTACGGTTATAACGGATGAAACAACCGAAGCATATTATACGAACGGGCTATACTCCATGAACGAAGCCGTTTCAAGAGAATCGACAAACACCCTGAAATTCTGCTCCATCAAGGGAATTTCGTTAACACTGGGCTTTTACAGCTTTTCCTTGAAAGACGGCTGCCTGGAGGTCGAACTGTTATGGACAACCTGATTCGAAAACTTGTATATTTTCTGGCGATTTTTGGAACGCTCTATCATCTTTATCTAGTGATTCATCCGTACATGCCGTTTGAGGGGTTTAAGATGTCCATCCTGGATCTGACCCAGGTGCAAAGAGCCATGCACGTGTTTCTGGTGGCGTTGCTCGGATATCTGATGAGTTTTGTCCGGCAGAAAAACAGGGAACTGCCCGGAGGCCTGATTCTGGCATTGATGACGGCCGTGATTCTTCTGGAATTCGTCAAACTGGACATTCCGGTTTCCCTGAAGGTTTATGCCGCTGCCGTATGGGCCATCACCATGCTTCCCCCCCTGATGCCATCGATTCAGAAAATATCCAATATCGCCTGTTCCTTGCTGTGTTTTCTGCCCTTTCTCTATCTGGTTGTTAATTACGAAAAACTCATTTACCGGGCCATCATGCCGGAGCCGTGGGATTTATTCATGGCTTTCAGTGAAATGCTGCTGATTCTGGGTGTTATTTACCGGATGAGCGGCCCGATCATGCCCATTCTTGTCATTATTTTCTTTCTTTACAATATATTTGGAAACCGGATTCCCGGGATTTTAGCAAACCCCGGCTTTGATCTCGATATGCTGCTGGGGAAAATGTATTGCGAAACCGAGGCCGGTATTTTCGGAACCATCACCGGGGTCTCTCTGAAATATCTCATTTATTTCACAACGCTCGGGGCTGTCGTGACCCGGCTCAATTTCGGGAAAATCATCGCCAACATCGCCCTATTGTTTGTCGGAAGAAGCCCGGCTTCGCCCGGAAGATGCAGTGCGGTCATGGCTGTACTCATGGGCATGTTTTCGGGGTCCGGGGCCGCTGACACGCAGTTTGTCGCAACCTTGACCAAGCCGCTTTATGAAAAAGTCGGCTATGACAAGTTGGTTGCCGCGGGCGTCATCGCAACAGTCGGTTCAGTTGCCTACATCACGCCGCCTGTTATGGGTTCCATCTCGTTTTTGATGGTCGAGCTTCTCTCCATTCCCTATTCCCAGATCATGGTCATGGCTATCGGGCCGATGCTGCTGTATCTGGCCGGCATTGTCATCTACAACGAGCTTTATGTCAGAAAGGACAAACTGCCGCAGCTGGAAATCAACACGGACATCGATTTTTCCTATTTCAGGCGATACTGCTACGTATTTATCCCGATTGTTTTTATCATGATCATGATATACCGCGGGTTTTCGATCAATGTCACGGTTACGGCGGCTACCGTGCTCTTTGTGATATTCGCTTTTTCAGATCGAACCATCCGGCCTCCGGTGAAAAACCTTTTTGAGGCCCTGGCGGAAGGCATCATCTCCCTGCTGCCGATCGCAAGCGCCGTAATCGCGGCCAACATGATCATGACCATGATGGTCCTGAGCGGCCTGGCTTCTAAATTTTCAATCATTTTGATGAATATCAGCGGCAGCAGTCTTTTGATGGCAACCCTTTTTACAGGTTTTTTCAGCCTGCTGCTGGGAATGGGCGTGCCGCCCATTGCCACATACGTGCTGACCTCGGCCCTGACCGCGCCGACCATTGAAAAAATGGCGATGTTAAACGGCCTCCCCGAACAGGCGGCGCTGATGGCAACCCATATGTTTCTCTTTTATTATGCGGTGCTTAGCCGAAGTCACGCCGCCTGTTGCTCTTTCCGCATATGCAGCGGCTGCCGTCATGGGAACAGATCCGATCAAGACCGGCATTTTTGCCGCTCGGGTGGCAATTCCAAAATATCTGATCGGGCTGACGTTTATTCTGTCTTTCAGCGGAACCGCGATTCTGATCGTTCCGGTAATGGAGACCCTGCCCCTGAATCAGGCCCTTGTGCAGATCATATCCAGGTTTTTCTTTTGCATCCTGGCTGTATTTTATCTGAATGCTGCTGTCGTTGGATATTTCATGCGGAACCTGACGGCCATCGAACGCGGTATTGTCGGCATCTGCGCGGTTCTGCTCTTTTATCCCTCTGATACGCTGAACATGACCGTGGCGCTGATACCAACGATTATTCTGGCCAGGATCTGGATTGGAAATCGGAAAACCAGGCTGAAGGCTGAAGGTTGAAGGAAACGGTGAAGGGCTGAAGACTGAAAGCGGTATGTCTTTTCCTTCAGCCTATAGCCTAACAACCTGAATATAAGGAGTCTTTGTATGTTGTTTGAGCTGGATCATGAGATGTTTTCGGCAACACAGACTGATGAAGTGGCTGTGATCCGTTTCAGGGGGAATTTGCTGTTTCAGTTTTCCGACCTGCATCTGAAAGAAGCCCTGTTTGATTATCTGCACAGAGTTTCCCACAGCCGGGATATCAAGGTGATTCTTTTTTTGGGAAGTCCGGATAAACTCCCGCGTCAGGAGAAGATCCGTTTTATTCGCGACCTGTCTCTGCCCGGTGTGGACGTCAATCGCGTTACGCGGATTTACAATTCCGTCAATCAATTGATTCTGATGATTCAAAAGATACAGAAATTCGTAATCCATGCCGACAACGGTGAGGTGGGATCCCTGTTCATGAATGTGAGCCTGGCGTGCGATTACCGGATTATCGGCGACAAAACCGTTTTTCAGTATCCCACCATCGAACTGGGTTTGGTTCCAAAAGGCGGGGGTGTTTTTTTTCTTTCCCGAATTCTTGGTGAAAGCAAAACCCTTGAGCTGCTGTTGTCCGGAGATGACGTGGATGCGGCCCATGCTCTCAAGCTCGGATTGGTCAACCAGGTGGTTCCCTCTGCGATGCTGGATGCTTCAGCCGTTGAAATAGCTAAAAAATTTGCACAAAAGCCCATGCGCCTTATTACCGGCATCAAGAAACTTCAGCACCTGATTTCAAAGGATCTGCCGGTTTTTCTGGAACTTGAAAACCAGATCCTTCTGGAAGCCATTGCATCGGAGCGGTTTCGAAAACGGTTGAACAAACACCTGCCTGTCTGATATATGGAAACGCGCTTCACTGGTGTGACGATGGCCGAGAGTTTTTACCGTTCTGGGGCGGCATTCTTTCAATCCCATGACCGTTAACGATTTCATCAATTATTCATATTCAATTAAACATACTTGTACATGATGAGCGGCATTTGCCATGATAAAACGAATTGTTCTTGTAATTGTTTTTTTAATCGTACTGGCGGGAATTCTTGCCGGGATTAAAAGCCTTCAGATCCGCCGGATGGTTGCAAAGGGAGAAAATGCCGTACCGCCGCCCGAGACTGTGACCACCGCAGTCGCGCGTTCTGAGTCGTGGGGGGCTAAGCTGTCTGCGGTGGGATCTCTGGTCGCTGTTCAGGGGGTGACCGTGCCTGCTGAAGTCAGTGGCAAGATTGTTCATTTGGGGTTTGAGTCTGGCGGTATTGTTCAGGCAGGTGCTTTGCTGCTGAAGCAGGATACCGAATCTGAAGCAGCCCAGCTCCGCGGCGCAGAAGCGAACCTGGCCCTTGCAAAGCTTAATTTTGAGCGATATGCCAATCTTGTTGCCCAGGATCTTATTTCCCGATTGGATTATGACAATGCAGAGGCCCAGTACAAGCAGACAGTGGCCCAGGACGACTATCTGCGTGCAGTCATCGGAAAAAAAACCATTCGTGCGCCTTTTTCCGGCCGCCTCGGGATACGGATGGTTAACCTGGGGCAGATGCTTAATGAAGGAGATCCGATCGTGTCGCTGCAATCGCTGGACCCGGTTTACGTCAATTTTCTTTTACCGCAGCAGCAACTCGGTCAGATTCAAGTTGGGCTTACTGTTCGCATCACCTCTGATGTGCTTTCCGGCCAGGTAATCGAAGGCCGGATCACCGCAATCAACGCCGAGGTGGATGCTGCAACCCGCAATATCCAGGTGCAGGGTACCGTTGCAAACCCGAAAAAATCCCTTTTTCCCGGCATGTTTGTCAATGTTTCGATCATTCTTCCTGAGCGGGAAAATGTGCTTGTCGTCCCGACCCCGTCCGTGCTTTACGCGCCTTACAGCGATTCGGTGTTTATCGTTGAAGAGAAAAAAAATGAAAAAGACGGCACTTCCGTCAAAGTCGTCCGTCAGCAGTTTGTCAAGCTCGGGGAGAAGCGCGGGGACTTTGTCTCCATTGTCCTTGGACTCAAGCAAGGTGATACGATCGTGAGCACCGGGGTATTCAAGCTGCGAAACGGACAGACCGTTGCCATTGATAATGCCCTGTCTCCAGATTTCAAGCTTTCGCCCAAACCGGAGAATAATTGATAGATGTCTGAGTCTGGTTTCTATCCTCTTATTTTAAAGCACACATGAAATTCACAGATATTTTTATCCGCCGCCCCGTCCTTGCGCTGGTCATCAACCTGCTCATCATCATTGCCGGCTTACAGGCCATCCGCTCGGTCAATGTCCGTCAGTATCCGCGCAGCGATAACTCGGCGGTTACGGTCACAACCATTTATGTCGGTGCCAGCTCGGAACTGGTGCGGGGATTCATCACCACCCCTCTGGAACGCGCCATTGCAGCTGCGGACGGTATCGACTACATTCAATCCCAGAGCACTCTGGGACTGTCGACCATCAGCGTTCGCCTGAAGCTCAATTACGATCCGATCAAGGCGCTTGCCGAGATCAGCTCCAAGGTTGATCAGGTCCGCAATGACCTGCCACCGGAGGCCGAAGTTCCGATCATTAACCTGGAGTCGGCTGACAGTCAGTTTGCATCGGCATATCTCAGCTTCAGATCGGACATCTTACAGCAGAATCAAATCACGGACTATCTGGTGCGCATTGTTCAACCACGGCTTTCCGCCCTCGAAGGCGTTCAGCGCGCCGATATTCTCGGCGCCCGAACCTTTGCCATGCGCATCTGGCTGAAGCCCGATCGCATGGCCGCGTTTAACGTCAGCCCGCTGCAGGTTCGAAAGGCCCTGGCCGCCAACAATTACCTGGCTGCCCTGGGTCAGAGTAAAGGGGCGCTGGTTCAGGTGAATCTGACTGCGGACACCAATTTGCAGTCTGTGGCGGAATTCAAACGCCTCGTCATTCGGGAACAGGACGGGGCCATCGTAAGGCTTGAAGATATCAGCGAGGTAGTTCTGGGGGCCGAGGATTACGAAACGGCAGTCCATTTTTCAGGCCAGACCGCCGTCTTTATGGGCATTTTCCCACTGCCGAACGCCAACTCCATTGATGTGATCAATCGGGTTCGCGTCGAAATGGCCGCCATCGACAAGATTCTGCCCAGCGGTTTGGAGGGTCGCATTGCCTACGATGCCACCGCCTATATCAATAACGCCATTCATGAAGTGATGAAAACACTTGGTGACACACTGCTCATTGTCATGGTCATCATTTTTCTCTTTCTTGGATCTGTAAGATCGGTCTTTATTCCCGTTATTGCTATCCCCCTGTCGCTTATCGGCAGCATATTTCTGATGCAGGTGTTCGGCTTTACCATTAACCTGCTGACCCTTCTGGCCATTGTACTGTCAGTGGGTCTTGTGGTGGATGATGCCATCGTGGTTGTTGAAAACGTCGAGCGGCATTTAAGCGAAGGAAAATCTCCGATCGATGCTGCCATCGTGGGGGCACGTGAACTTGTGGGGCCCATCATCGCCATGACGGTCACGCTGGCTGCCGTTTATGCGCCTATCGGATTGCAGGGGGGTCTGACCGGCGCCCTCTTTCGCGAATTCGCTTTTACTTTGGCAGGGGCTGTTACGATATCCGGCGTTGTTGCCCTGACGCTCTCGCCGGTGATGTCCGCAATGCTGTTAAAGCCTGGTTTGACCGAACACGGCCTTGCCGGAAAAATCGATAGCGGTTTTAAACGGCTCAGGACATTCTACGGCAGACTGCTTGACATGACCCTCAACTACCGTCCGGGGGTTTACCTGGTATGGGTTGTCGTGAGTCTTCTTACCATTCCCATGTTCATGATGTCTCCTGTGGAACTGGCTCCGGTCGAGGATCAGGGGGTAATATTCGGCATTCTTGACGGATCGGCCAATTCCACCATCGATCAGAACAGCATTTATGCGGCTGCTGTGAATCAGGCGTATCTCAGTGTAAAAGAAACGGATTATACATTTCAGGTGACCCGACCGACCTCGGGATTTTCAGGCATGATCGTTAAGCCCTGGAAAGAGCGGGAGCGCAATATTTTTAAGATTTTGCCAGAGGTTCACCAGAAGCTGCAAGCCATTCCCGGCATCCGGGTCTTTCCTGTCACGCCCCCGGCGCTTCCGGGCGGCGGCCAGTTTCCGGTGGAATTCATCCTTGCTTCCACAGCAGAACCATCTCAAATCCTTGAATTTGCCAGGCAGATACAGTTTAAAGCCATAAAAAGCGGCTTGTTCGCCTTTCCCCCGCTCATTGATGTCAAGATCGATCAGCCCCAATCCGAGTTGGTGATCGACCGCGACAAGGTCGCCAGCCTCGGCATGAACCTGGAACAGGTGGGAATGGATATGGCGGCAATGCTTGGCGGTAATTTTGTGAATCGCTTCAACGTTGCCGGACGCAGTTATAAGGTAATTCCTCAGATTGCCCGCGTGGACCGTCTCAACCCGGATCAACTGAAAAACATTTATGTTACCGGACCCAAAGGAGAGCTCATACCGCTCAGCACGGTTGCAACGATTTTAAATACAACAGTGGCGCGATCGCTGAACCGGTTTCAGCAGCTCAACGCTGTCAAAATCAGCGGTGTTGCCGTCCGCCCCCTTGACGAGGCGCTGGGTTATCTGGAAGCCGAAGCGGCAAAGATTCTGCCTAAAGGCTATGTGCTCGATTACACCGGCGAGTCGCGCCAGCTCCGCAAGGAAGGCAACAAGTTCATTTTTGCTTTCGCCCTTGCCTTGACACTGATTTTTCTGGTGCTTGCAGCCCAGTTCAACAGTTTCCGGGACCCCTTTGTCATTCTTGCCGGATCCGTACCGCTGGCCATGTTTGGGGCGCTCATTTTCATATTTCTTAAAATGCCTGACCCCAATGTCCCTTTCTGGACCCTTGGCTGGACAACGACCCTTAACATATATTCCCAGGTTGGCCTGGTGACGCTGGTGGGGCTTGTGTCCAAGAACGGCATTCTTGTGGTTGAATTCGCCAACAAGCTTCAAATACTGGGTCGAAGCAAGCGGGAGGCTGTGTATGAGGCGGCCCTGACCCGTCTTCGCCCGATCCTTATGACCAGCGGCGCCACTATCGCCGGCCATTTCCCATTAACGCTTGTTACTGGCGCCGGGGCCGCGGCCCGTAACTCGATCGGCCTGGTATTGGTCGGAGGTATGGCCATCGGTACGCTTTTTACGCTGTTCATCATCCCATCCATTTATATTCTTGTTGCAAAGGATCATTCCAGGGATCGGGCACCGGGCGCCGTGGAAATTTCCCAGTGAACAAGCTTTCAGGGCTTGTTTTTATCGTGTTGATGATTTGGGTATCGATCTTTTCCGTGGCTTTTGCCAAGGAGAAGCAAATTGCGCTTCGCGAGGATTTCAATGATCTTAATAACTGGAAGCCGCTCACCTTCCCGAAGATTCTCCAGCATAGTGAATATGCAATAACCCTTGAAGGCACCACCAACCGGATTCTGACCACCCGCAGCAAGGCATCCGCATCCGGAATCATTTTTAAGGGCGCCTTCAGCCCCTATCAGCATCCGATGCTGCGGTGGCGGTGGAAGGTGGACAATGTTTATTCCAAAGCAGATCCCCGCACCAAACATGGGGATGACTATCCCCTGCGGGTGTATGTGATCTTTAAATACGATCCTGCCAAGGCAGGGTGGGCCCAACGCGCCATGTACGCCCTGGCAAAGAAACGCTACGGGGAGTATCCTCCGCTGGCCACTTTAAGCTATGTCTGGGCCAGCCAGCCGACATCGGATCCATTCTTTGAAAACCCTTATACTGAGCGGGCCAAGATGATTCCCCTTCGTTCGGGTACCGAAAAAATTGGCCGGTGGGTGGAAGAAGAAGTAAATATCCTGGCCGATTATCGGCGGGTTTTCGGCGAGGATCCCCCTGAAAGCGCTTCGCTGGCCATCATGAACGATTCGGATAATACGGGCGAGACTGCGGTCTCTTATGTGGATTTCATCGAGGTGAGAAGCGCCGACAATTGAAACGCTAGTCCGAAGCCCGTAAATCCCAGATGCAAATCCATGCGCCGATAGCTGGCCAGGCGGATTTATCGAAAAATATCAAAATGATATCACGGAAGTTTATTGAAAGGATAAGTCAACATGCCGATACCGGGAAATTTACTGACAACCGCGATGGCCGTCATGCCGCATCAGGATCCGGAAAGAGCAATTGAAATCGCCTCGACCCTGGACATACCGTTCTGGCCCCAGCTTCCCAGGCTGAATTATTACGAAGACATGTATGTTCAGGCCTCCGAGCACTTTCCGGGGATTGTTCTGGATATGGTTGAAAAAACGCTTCGCTTTTCCATGGACAAGTTCATCGATGAAGTCGAGGAAACCCTGGCGCATTTTGAGGAACCGGCTTATTTTGACATCAGCCCGGCCTATTCGGTAGTGTACCACCGGTTTCTGGAACTGGATCATTCCAACCGTTCTGCGATCCGGGGGCAGCTTGAAGGGCCCATCAGCTTCGGATTCAACGTCATTGATCAGGACGAGCGGCCCATCCTGTTCAATGATTCGGTCCGGCCCTTTATGTTTGAATTCATGGCCAAGCGCATCAATGTTCAGTTGAGCCGTTTGAAAAAGCTCAACCCCAATGCCTTCATGTTCATCGATGAGCCCGGCCTTCAGTTTCTGTTCAGCGCGATGTCGGGTTATAACGATATGGCGGCCCAAAAGGATGTAGCTGGTTTTCTGGAGATGATCGATCGGCCAAGGGGTATTCATCTGTGCGGCAACCCGGACTGGGATTTTCTGCTGAGTCAGGACATGGATGTGCTTTCCATGGATATCTATACCAACGCAGCGGTGTTTTCCTCTTATGCAGCGTCCATCAAACGGTTTCTGGACAGGGGAGGGATCATTGTCTGGGGAATTGTTCCAACCAATTTTGAGCCGTTTGAAAAAGAAAACATCGGATTGCTGGAACTTCGTCTGGAGGCCATCTGGGAGAGCCTTCAGAAAAAAGGCATCGACAGGGATTTTCTCCTATCCCGAAGTCTGCTCTCTCCGGCCACCTGCTGTCTGGTCAACCCGGATGGCGAAAAAACCGTTGAAAAGGCGTTTCGAATGATCAACTCCCTTTCAGCCAGAATGCGCGAAAAATATCACCTGTAAAATTTAGGCGAGAACCAACCCAACCTAACTTCAATGACATTGATATTGCGCCCAATCTATCTGAAATATTATTTATTCATTGTAAAACATGGAAACCATTTGACAATCACGCTCATTTTTTATAGAAATGAAAAATATGACCGGTCCTATCGTCTAGCGGTCAGGACGCTGGCCTCTCACGCCGGAAACACGGGTTCGATCCCCGTTGGGACCACCAATTATATTAGTAAGTTACAAGATCACATTTAGGAATTTCGTCCCGGACACAAGATCCGGACACAAGACCCTCAGAGATGACCCCTCTGGGGGTCTTTTTTTAACCATTCGCTGCTTTCGGAAACTCAATCAATTTGGCAGGCATTTTCAATCCTTCCTCAAGGGCGCTCCGTGTGTCTTCCAGTCCAATTGTCCTGAGATACCTTGTCGTGGTATTCGGATTCTTATGTCGCAAAATTGATTGGATTACAGAAACAGAATTGCCTTTCTTGTAAAGTATCGATGCCGATAAATGTCTAATCGCATGGAAACCGAAAGGTTTAACATTTACCTTTTCGCAGAGCCTTTTCATTAAGTGCTGACGATGCTTGAATGGTTTGCAGTAATACTCTTCACAGAAAAAAGTTTCATCAAGGCAAAGAAAAACATGATCTTTGTCCGACGTCTTCTGAGCCAAACGTTCTTCCCACCATTTCAATAATGCGGTTCGAAGTTCCGTTGTCATGGGCAACCAATCGCATTCATGATTTCCGCCTTCACGCTTCTGGGTCCAGAGGCGAATCTTTTTACTGCTGAAATCCACGTCAGACCATTTAAGGTGAAATACTTCACTGCGTCTTGCTGCCAGATGAAGAAAAGCAAGCAGCATGACCCTGTCCTGACCAGTCGTCAATTCAAAGACTTTCCAGAAGTCTTCCTCCGGAGGGACATACCTTGGTTCCCGTTTCTCTGGGGATTTCTTGATCGAAAGGATGGGATTCAACCCTTTCGGCCACCGTTCCAGATAATCAAGGTCCCATTTCCAGGCAGTGCCAAGATTCTTACGGTCCTTGTTCGCTGCATTTCCGGAGCGTTCACGATTCTGCTTGATAAGAAAATTACGGCAGATCGTCAGTGTAATCCCCTCAATCGGCGAATCCTTACTGAGTCCTGTATCCATGAAGAACCTTTTGAAAGCAGCCTTTTTTTCTTCGAAAGTAACCTTTGCGAAGCGTTGTTCCGTGATGATTTAGTTGGACTTCGGAAAGTATTGTGATAGACAGAAATATGTGTTAATTCAAAAGCATTTCATCCAACCTGTTATAATATTGTGTCAATTTCCCATTCGTAGTTTAGTATTATGAAATGACAAAGACAGTATTTCGACAAATAATCAAAGGGGGTATTTACCATGTCAATCACACTCGACGATAAAGCTTTAGATATATTTAAATTGTACGATGAGTTGGCCATCGCCTATTCTAAAGACATTGAAGGCTATAAGTCGCTTCTCAAGGCTATCGAGGTTATGATTGTGCAGAAAGAAGAAATGCTCCAGGATATCAAGGATAAAACCATAGGGATATTCAAATCATCTCTTGATGTTAAGGCATCTCCGGAACCCCGTGTGCGTAAAAAGGGCAGGAAAATTAAAACTGTCGCTGCGAATGAAGAAGCGGTGGTGGCAGTTGATGAAATTGATACTGGAGGAGCAGTTTATGAAATAACTCACTCCATGCCTGCGGAGGAACAGCCTCAGATGCTAACTCCTCCCATCAAAGTGCAAAGGTCGAGCGCCCCTCGCCAAAAGAAAGAAGCTGGGAAAGGCAAGGTTAAGAAAGTTACCAAACCTAAAAAGCCCGCCAAGCGATCCGAAAAAACTGCTTCAGCTAAATCAACCAGCAAAATCAAGATCACAGCTCTCAACTGCCTGTATCACCCTGAATCCCCAGTATTAGATAAGGGCCGGCAATTATGCGCTTCTTGCAAATGGAAACTTATCAATAGCGGTCTGAAAAATTATGATAAAGATCCTGCAGTGATTTCATATTTAAAGGGAGAGATAAAAAAGGCCCCTCATTTGGGACAATCTATGTGTCCGATTCACCCGGCAGTTCCATCATACAATCAGAAAACTGGTTTGTGTAAAGCCTGCCAAAAGAAGGCTAAAGAAATTGGGTTTCAGGACCGCCATCTTACGGAAGAAGAACTGATGGTAGTGCGGAATCCTTTATTGTAAATTACCATGTCCAAAGGGGCCAGAGAGTTGCTCAACGCCGCCTTTCGGCATCAAAGATCAGAACAACGGAAAATTGATCAGTGGATGCCACCGTGCTCAGAAAATTATCACGTGAGACAAAATCTGCAAACAAGGAGCACCCGGGGTCACCCATCCTGCAGTTTGCCTTGCGGCAACGTTACCAGGTTTGAATATCTAGCAAAACGCAATGAAAGGGATACATGGAACAGGAAGACTTGCCGGAGTACAAAAATCTATGATCAATTGGGCGGGAAAAATTTATGATCAAGATCTGCGCCACAAATTTAATCGAAGGCAACAGAACATTATCATTCAATTTTAAGCGAATCCCAAAAATATCACCCATGTTCATATTATCCTGGATCTCCCTGATGTATATGACGTGGAGTTCCTTAAAGTCAGTGATTATGGAACAGAAACACTGAGTGAGTCCTACAACGTTTGCCCTGATGATCTGCGAAGAATCATTACCGAAAGGACTGGACTTGAAAGCTGTTTATAAATATAGGTCTGTACAGCTGATCAAGCGTTCCCGGGAATACTTGATAATTGGTGATTTGCAAGGGTCCTATGAGTTTTTACCGGGGTCATGTGATGGCCTCAAAAATGCCAGTGGATCTGATCGGGTTGATCAAGTTACATCGGTGTAACTTGAAATTTACGATGCTATGTTGATGTATGATTTGACTTCTTTATTTATTGTGGCTTGGGCGGATGACCAAGTGCGCCCGCGGTTCGATTTGAAAATGGGTGATTGAAAACGCAAAATTATTTTCAGAGATGAGGATTTGAACGATCAGCGAAATTAAACATTCTTACGGTATTGTTAACATTTCCGGACCGCCCAAAACTTATGAATCGGATAACATAATCTGAAGTCGGTCCTTTTGCCTCATCCAGCACTTTTCTGACCAATTCGGCAAGATCCTCTGTTGCGACGGTCTTAAAATGCATGGAATCCCTTTACCATCAGGTGTTTTTGACCTTGAGCCCCTCTCTGAAAGCCAGTCAAACTGTAGACACACGTCTGTTTTTTGTGATCGCTGTAGATTCCCGTGTGACAAGGCTTTGCGTGGAATCGTGTGTTTTCTTAGCCGAAACCCAAGTCAGACTGTAATTTGTCCATTTTCATATCTCCTTTGACTCTTGTAATTGCGTGCTGACACGCTGCGATCATGCCAATAAATCCTGTCCGCTTTTTCCCTGCAAACCGCAAAATCTGAACGTTTATCTTTTCTCCGGTAAAGGGGGACCCGGTGTTTTGGGAGCCTTTATCGATTCGGCAGATTTGTGATGATCCGGATTCTGGATGATGGATGCAATATGCGATACGGCTACGGCCGCATCCCGAACAGCCGTATAAATCAAATTCGAATGCTTACGCTCGCGGAAGTTGCCTTCCTCTTGGATTTCGATATACGCCGGGCTCACTGCACCGCCGATGGCATAAATGCCCTTTTGGCTGGTTTGGAAATCGGGCGTCAGCATGATCAGGCGATCACCGGTTTTGCCGATTTTGCAGATACCTTCCGTGCAGGTGATTTGCTGTAACCCGATAAGATCAAACACGCGCGACGGACCCTGAGTTCCGATACAGGCAATGACATGTTTCATGGGGAAACTCATCCACTGCTGGAACTTGACGCCTTGGCCGAAATCAACCGCCTGGGTCTGTATTAAAAGGTGCTCCACACCTTCTTCGTCCAACTCGCCGATTTTGGGTATGGCGCCCTGCAAAATTTTGATATGTCCCCCCAAGAGAATTTCCTCACCGAGATCTCTGGCCACATCCTTATTGATTGTAAAATTCTCCATCTTATGAGCCCAGTAAACAGGCGTGGCATCGCCGGCGGCCCGTTTCGCTTCCGATAATGTCGCAACAACGTCAGCAGCAGCGTTACCTCCACCAATAACCAGCGTTGGCGCCCCCAAATGATCATCAGAATTTTCGAGTTTTCGGGCAACGGTCTTTGCCTCGCCATAGATACCCAAATCAACCGGGATATTACTTCCGAAGGCCAACACCACGGAATGCGACCGGTAATGATTCCTGGACGTCATCAGGGTAAACATTCCTTTATCTTTTTTGATCTCTTGAAATTCTTCGCCAAGGGATACATGAATCTGATATTTTTGAATAGTGGCAGCGATATTTTTTAGATACTCTTCTATCGGAGCGTGGGTTTCATCCGGCATTAACTCCGGTATGGCAAAGGGTTCCGTTTCGCCTTTCGGGATAGTAGGATACACTTTTTTGCCCCGAGGATAAGAATCAATAATTCCCTGGAAGACATCAACACCCTTTTCTATCAATATGTAGCGCAACCCCAGTTGACTGGACTTGATGGCGCATGCCAGTCCGCCGGGGCCAGCTCCGATAATGGCCACATCATAGATGTTCATAACTAACTCGGATCCTTTCGCAATCAAAGTGCGTTAGATTTCGGAGTTCGTCGGCCTATCTTCCATGGCCGATAAGAAAGATGCCGTAGGATGCGCGCAAGTTGGGTAAGATTGTAATCGCTTTTCCGAATCGCGTTTCGGATTGCATATTGATAGCGGCTTTCTTGAGTTGGCGAAGCCAAACTTGCGGGTGAATTTTCTGGTTCCTCGCTGTCTAATGTGGGTAGCCCGGTTGAAATGCAATTTTGAAATGTCAACCATACTTGCCGCTGTACGTAACAAGTCCTGTTAATTTCATTTTTATCGGTATGTTATATCTATTACTGGTACTCCATTCATTTGGGGTTTTCAAGTCTTTTATTCAGGTTGTCGTATCAGCCCCAAAATATGTTTTTACAGCATAAAAAATTCCCTCCTTTCCAATAAAAATTGACCGCGTCAAAACTTAGCATATCGGAACAAACCGATATTTGTCCAATCATACACTGGGGAGTTTCACCGGAATGTGCCTGTTGTTTCCAGCCATCCCGGAGTGGCCCCAAAAAAGCCGGCGTAGGGATGGCTGGGAACAACCACTCCCGTCTATCCTAATTTCCCGAAAAAATTATACCTATGCCATGCCAGGGAGTTGGATATCCAAAGCCTTGAGAATTTCCCGCTGCGCCTTGGTCACCTCTGTGAGGATATGACCGTACTTCCCAGAATATTTAACCTTGGTCAACGTCTTCATCTCCTGTAGCAGTTCGCGCACCGTGTATTTCTCGATGAGTTTCGATGAGCGCATCTCCTTGCGTATCGCGCTGATGAGAATCAAAGCTATGAACTGCACGAAAAGCCTTCCGTCTACAGTCGCCGACGTGTGCATCCGCAGCCGCTTCATGTCGAGCAAGTTCTTCAGGTCGTCGAAGCACTTCTCTACCGCGTCCTTGTCGCGGTATACCCGCATGGCTTCCACCGGGTCCTTGATCCCGTTGGAGAGCAGCGCCTGAAAACCCGCGTAGCGGCTGATGTATTGGCTCACCGCCTCCGAGTTGAAAGAAACCTGCAGTCCGCGCTTGGGGGTTGTCTTCTGGATGAGAAAGTCGTCATAGGCCTTCTGGTGGTAGGCCACCGGCTTGCCCGACTCGATCTCGCCCTTGTACTGAAGCAGCTCCTCATTGAATTTGTCCACATCCTTGGCCCGTTTGGTGGCGTTGTAGTACAGATGCAGGTAGCAGCGGCGCTTCTCCTTTGCCCATGGATATAACCGTGAATGGACATAGATGACCTCGTCATCGAGCTTGCGGTATCCCTCGGGACCGTGGATGGTCTCGTGAATGTCGTCTATAGCTTGCAGCAGCCATTTGTTGCTCAACGGCACCGACAGGGTGAATCGGTCGCGGTTCTCCACCAAAGCGTCCACGTTCTTACTACTGTAGAAACCCTTGTCCATCACGTAGTGCAGCCGCTTGACCTCCAGTGCCTTGAAGGTCAGCACGAGGTTGCGTAGCGTTGAGACGTCGTTTATGTTGCCAGGCACCCGTTGGTAGTACACCGGCAGCGCGGACTTCTGGCCGAATAGCATCGCGAGGTTCAGCTGGGGCAGCTTCTCCTTGTCGCGGTTGTGACCCCATTTGATAAATTCGTTGAGTTCCGAATACGATGACACCGACGTGATGTCGTAGCAGATGTAGTCGTCCTCCAGGACCTTGCCCATCCACTTCGCGAGGAATGTCTGCTTGCCGTCGATTCCGATGGAGGAGAGTATCTCGCTTATGCGCTGGCTTGCCAAGGACGACGCGAGGGCGGGCTCATGGCTTTTCGCCCAGGATTCGCAATAGCTGAGCGCTCCGCCCTCAATGGCGAGGTAGTTGGCCATCGCCAGGATCTGCCGGTGGGTGTCGGGAAAGCAGGACTTCAGCAATTTCTCCAGACCGGTGCGCTTGGAGAACTCATCCAACACCACCGCTGGGCCGACGACTTGCGCCGATGCGATGACCGCGGGATCCCGGACCGCCGCCTGCTGGGGATCAAGGCGTTTGGAGGGGACGAACTCGCCGGTTACCGGATCAAGCTTGCCGATACAATTTCGTTTATTCCTAGCCTGTTGTTTATTTTTGTCCCAGAACCCGGATGATTCGTAAACGTATGTAACGCCATTGTTCTTGTTCTTCACATAGACAAACGACATATAAACACCCCATTCATTGGTATAATTATACCAATGAATGGGTAGAAAAGTCAAGCAATAATTGCCTTTAGCCTTGATCTATAATGTTTTTTTCACGATCCTTGTTATAATTTTGGCGGAAATTTAGGTTTTAAAGCATCACGGGCATCGTCACTGAAATAAACTACTCTGCCGACTCGACTCTTCTGCGCCTCCCATATCTCTATCTTACGTTCCACCAGATTTACGTCGCAAACCTTTGTGTTCAATAATTCCCCGATTCTCATCCCGGTTCTCAGAAGCAGTAGAATCATTGCACGATTTCGAATATCGTCTATAACCGAAAGCAGCTTTGCTTTATCCTCCATTTCCATGGCCTTTGGCAGTGAATCAGGAACCTTTATGATCATCCTTTTTACAAGTACATCCGATGAAACAACACCTTTTTCAACCTGATATCGGATGAATGCTTTCAATGAATCCAGCCTGGTTCTGACCGTAGAAGCCTTTAATCCCCGGTCTTGCATATGCTCAATGAATGCTCCCAGGTCGGCTCTTGTGATTTCTTCAAGACATCCCTTACCGTCCTGCTGTACCAGCGCAAGGAAGGAAGCAATGGCAATCAACATATTCCTAATGGAATTGAGCCTGAAATTGCGGCGGTATTGATTCCGCAGATAGCTCTCCACATGGTCCTTTCCAGGAATCTCAATCTTCCTGAGTTTCATTAAAATCCCCGAGAGCCCGTCTGTTGGAAGAGAGTTGCATCTGTCTTTTAACTGGCTGGTTTGTTTGACAATGAGAATTGATGGCGGATAACTTGCGGCTTGATTATCCGGAATCAAGCCGCAAGTATTATTTGGTGAGTGACTGATACCCTTGGTAGGAATATGTTGGGGAATTGTAGTTAAATGCTTCTGAATTTCTAATGACAATCTGTTCGTGGTCATCATAGCCTCCTTCCTGTTTTCTTCGAAATAACAGGAGGATAATGGCTTGTGTGTCCATATCAGTCAATTGCCATTTTGTTACGTACAGCTTGCATATAATCGAAAGTATTGTTTTCCAGATTATTATTCATGCTTATTTCTGGTATCAATAACCATAGCTGAATTGACCGGCGGTCGTCAAAACATTTCGAAGGTGCTTCTCCGGCATTTGAACCTGCCATCAACCCAGATTTATCTGGGCAAAGTCAGCGATGTTGAAGGAATACGGTGGATCGATAACCTGCACGGGTAATTCTGGTAATAACCAGGTCGCTGGTCGGTTCCTCGACCCAGTTATTCCAAAGACCGTGTTTGCGTATCAATCAAGAATTCTATCGGTATCATTAAGAAAATAGACTTTTCAATACTTCAGTTTGGGATAACAAATTCAAAACTCAAGTGTTTGGCCCATAGTGAAATTACAAGTAATGCAAATGATCACCGAGTGAATTTGAGACCACCATCATTTCTTACATGTAGAGATCCCCAATAATTGGTATGGCGGGCACCAGCCAATCAGACCCGTCATGATTGGCAAAATTCCTATCAGGCCCCATAAGGATTTCGGTCCCACAAAAACAAGGGAGAAAATTATAAGTCCCAGGACAACACGTATAACCCTTTCAACATTATGTATGTTTTTTTTCATCACAAATCCTCCCGTAGTCAGGCATGTCTTTATTAAAATTTATTTTTAATATAAATACTGTTTTGGATTTGAAAAGATGAAGCTTTCCAAGAAAAGGGATAGGTCATATTCATCGGAAGCCGGCCCGGGGTAAAGTGGGATGAAATATGAACGCAGTTTTTGCCTGCTTTTTTTGCATCGTACATGGCCTTGTCCGCATCCGATACCAGTTTCGATTTGTTTTGGTATCCTGAACAAATCCTGTTAATGAAAATTCACACATGGGATAAAATATTGTACAGGAGTTTCCGAGATAATCCATTTCGCCACGCTGATCTACTTAAATAACAGCGAGTTACACGTAGTTTCTCTGTAAGACCCACCGATATTTTCATTTAGCCAGCCCACAACCCTTAAATAAACAGGCATCCGCATCATATTTTGCTTGACATGTAAGACCCTACTATATATAGTGCCCACATGGCTCACTTCCATATCAAGACGAAAAAAGGAAGACCCTACCTCTATGTCCGGGAAATCGCCAGGGTCGATGGCAAGCCCAAGGTCATCTCCCAGATTTACATCGGGTCTCCCGAAAGGGTCGCCGGCTTGACCCAGGGAAAACGGGACCAGGATGTCGCCACTTTGAAGGTGGAGGAATTCGGCGCGATCTGGCTGGCCCACCAAATCGACGGGGAAGTAGATCTTTGCGCTCTCATCGACGGCATTGTCCCACCGACGGACAGGGAGACGGGTCCTTCCATCGGTGAGTATTTTCTGTACTGCGTCCTTAACAGGATGGTGCAAGCCGTCAGTAAGAACAAGCTCGCCGCCTGGTACCGCAGCACTGCCATCCAGCATATCCGGCCCGTTAATCTGGATGAACTCAGCAGCAAACGCTACTGGGAAAAATGGGACCGGGTCTCCGAGGAGGATTTACGCAGGGTCGCAAGAGCGTTCTTCGAGCGGATATGGCAGGTCGAATCCCCGTCAGCCGACTGCCTTTTGTTCGACACTACCAACTATTACACCTATATGGCCGGCCATACCGAATCGGATCTGGCCATGCGGGGTAAAAACAAGGCGGGCAAACACCACTTAAGGCAAATCGGCCTGGGGCTATTGGTAGCAAGAGATTTACGGCTACCGCTGTATTACAGCGTCTATCCGGGCAACATCCATGACAGCAAGCATTTCGAGGCCGTCATGGATGAGATGTTCGGGGTCGTATGCGGCTTGAATAAAACCAAGGAGCGGCTCACGGTGGTTTTTGACAAGGGGATGAACGGGGACCAGAATTACGCCTGGATTGATGAGCACTCGCGCATCCATTTCATCACCACCTATTCTACTTATTTCGCTCAGGACCTTGCTGCAACGCCGCTTGGACGTTTCGAGCCGGTGGATATTCCCCGTAACCGTCTTCTTATGGAGGAGGGAAAGGAAGAGGAATGCCTTTTGGCCTACCGGACCAAGGGAGAATATTGGGGCAAGCAACGGGCGGTGATCGTCACCTATAACCCCTCCTCTTGCCGCAAGCAGCAATATACATTCGACGACAAGCTGGAGGTAATCCGCCGGGAGCTCCTTTCCATGCGGACAAAGGTAAGAGACAGGGCACCGCACTGGAGAAAGCAGGATGCCGTCAAAGATCGCTATTTGCGCCTTTGCGAGCGGATGCACATGCCTTCCGAACTCCATGAGCTTACGTTCGAGCATTCCGCCGATGGTCTTTCCATGAGTTTCCGTAAAAACGCTTATCTGGTTGAACGCAGGCAATTTATGTTCGGCAAGAATATCATTATCACGGACAACATGGACTGGACGACGGGGGATATCGTACAAGCAAGTCTTGATCGCTGGCAAGTGGAGGATCGCTTCCGCCTGAGCAAGAACGACGATCTCGTGGGAGTAAGCCCCGTGCGTCACTGGACGGACAGCAAGATAAGATGCCATCTTTTCACTTGCGTCGTGGCCATGACGTATCTACGCCGGATCGAACTGAGACTCGCGGCGGTCGGAATCAAACGAACGGCCGCCGATGTCATGGAGGACATGGGCAAGCTACATCAAACATTGACCCTGAGGAAAGGAGCCCGCAAGCCGGAACGCCGCATCGAGACGCCCAGAAAGACCCAAACCGAAGTCCTATCGGCGTTCGGACATTACGTGGACGCCGGTGGGGTCTTACGGCCAATCAAGCCATGAAACCTTGCCCAGCGCGGGCTGGCGACCTTCATTATAGTTTATCTCTGAAACTCCTGTTGTAGAGACGTACCCATATCTGTTTATTGGTTTAACCAGCTTTTAATGTTTTATTGTTTTGTGTGCTATGCAGTTTTTTGACAGAAGTTTTGATACTGGTTATTATTAAATTGTATGGGAAATCAATAACCGCAGAAAATAATAGCTCAAATACTGAATACGGATGGTTCTTAATCTTCTTTATAATTACGAAAGGATGGACACCATGCATTTAAAAAATAGTCAAATCATAATGGTACTTTTTATTTTTATGTTTGTAGCCTTCACCATTACGGGCTGCGGGGGAAATATGTTCACCTATAAAGGCGACAAGGTAACCCGTGAGAATCTCATGGTCCAGCTTCAAGAGGGGGATCAGCAAGGGGAGTGGAAAACCAATGAACTTGCGGTAAAATATCAATACCAGATGACTCCTGAAATTTTGAAGATTGATGGAACCGTCGAACTGGTCGGTGGATTTGCCACTGGATTCAGTCAGATTGGACGCCTTGCAGTGTACCTGTTATTTCTGGACAATCAGGGAATTGTTATTGAAAACGAGCTGATATACTCAGCAGGAAATTATCAATCAAGCAATATGTTCCCCATGGCTTTTGAAAGAAAAATATCCGTACCCGAGGGAGTCCGAAAAATTTCCTTTGCTTATGACGGGAAGTTGGTTGATGCGGGGGGAAATGATGACGCAACATCTTATGATATTTGGTTCTCACCGGCCTGATAATGAAATCATATAGTTAAATAGGTTATTGCTATAATTTGGCTGAAATGTCTAAGCCGACCACTTTCTGGCTCCTTGGCGCAAAATATGGGTGATTTGATCAACAATAATGGGCTACGACTTTTCAGTGCAATTACGTCATGTTCACTTATGGTGCGTGTATTTTTTCCATTTTTATCTGTAAAAGTTGTCGGTCGAATGTCTTGAAACAATCATCCGATGGATACACCACCTACCTGCCTAAACACAACTTTTTGGCTTATCGCTGTTTTGTATGGGTGACATATCCGAAATAGAGACGAACCAGATTTGAAAACTCAAGGGTCGAGTAGACCAAGGGAACTTCCCCCTCAGTCCCTCCAAGATCCGGGTGAACCTCTCGGCTCATCCGGCTCCTATCAGACCAGCCGCAGGCCGTGCGCCAAAATGCCAATGGGCAAACAAACGAGGTTGTTGACGCGAAATCCGTCCCAACCAGTCTCTTGCCCTGAGCTTCTTTTCGCTTAGCCCTTTGTATTTCCACATTGCCCACTTCTTCAGGGTGTTATTAAGCTGATCAAAAATAGGGTATAGCGCTGACTTGTAGTAGCTGCCGTAGTAGTTGATCCATCCACGTATCACCGGGTTGCACATGTGCGCCAGGTCCTCAACGGATTTGTCGCTCATACACTGAATCTTCCACCCCCTGATGACACTTCGGATCGTCTTTGCGGCCTTTGGACGAATGGCCGGACAGAAACTCACGAAGTAGCTGCCGTGTCGGCTTTTTGCTAAGCGAGGACGAAATTCGTAGCCCAGAAAATCAAATTTCTCGTCTGGATACTCACCCCGTCTTTTTGCATTCCCTCTCAAAAGACATTGCCTGCTCACCGATTATTTTGTCCAATGTTGGTTTGGAAGGCCTTTACGTTCAAAACCGGAGAAAAAACACCAGCCAATAGGGGGTTGAAACCTTAGAGGCTGGTGTTGATTCTATAAAACGTTATCAGTTAGAAACAACTCCATAATCTGAAACAACCCAGTAGAAATTAGCATCGGTAGAAAGAGCTGGACTGTATTCCATATCTATCCATAAATGAGTGACTCCATCAGGAAACATAACATCAGGAATATGGATTTTGAAGTTGTCAGATAGCGTTGATGCTGAACATGAAAAAGAAGGATTGTTTATGACAGCAGCATTTGTCAATTTAAACGGGATTACTGTTGGATATGTCGGATTGAAATCATAAATAAAATCCGCAAGAAGAATTTGGGTTCCATTGCCATAGGAAAGATAAGGTATGTGTAGCGATAAATTTCCACCTAACGTCGCCGTACACCCTGTTGACGCTACAGGCATCATAGCGCTACACTTTACCTGTCCG
>CAWKLD010000014.1:0-36117 GCA_963850225.1 uncultured delta proteobacterium | reverse complement strand
GATATCACCTATTATGCAAGCCCCGACCCCTTGAGCGGAGAAAGCCGGGAAACCCCGTACATTACCGCACACTTTCTTCTGGACGGGTGCAAGAATCATGAGACGTTCTGGCACGAGGTGAAAGCATCGGACCTTGACCGGGCCAAAAGAGGGGCCCGGGTGCGGCCCGTCTGGAATGACAATCGCAAGGGCACGGTGAACGACATTCTTTATTTTGAGATCATCGATTAAGGAGAAATCATGCAAACAGACTGTTTTGTCGTGAACGGCAAACTGGCCCTTCCCTATCAATACTTCGCCGGAAAAACCGGAAGCCGGTTTCTTATCGCCCTGCGGGATGAGAAAAAAATCCTGGGCGTCAAGTGCTCAACCTGCAACAAGGTATTTGTGCCGCCCCGCTCGACCTGCGAAAAATGTTTTTCCCTTCTTGCAGACAACTGGGTGGAACTTAAGTCATCCGGAACCATAACCAATTTTACCATTATCCGCTATGAAGAGCCGTACCAGCCCTTAAAGCCCCCCTACATTCTGGCACAGATCCGGCTTGACGGCGCAGACACCCCCCTGACCCACATCATCAGAGGCGTAGCCATCAGCCAGATGAAAATCGGCCTCAGGGTCAAGGCCGTGTTCGCCAAAAAAACTACATCCACCATCAAGGACATCGACCATTTCCGGCTGGAAGAAAAATTCAAGGTGGAATTGGGCTACACTTACGATGAGCTGGAAATCGGCATGTCCGCCTCGTTTACCAAGACCATTTCCGAAACCGACGTTTACCTCTTTGCCGGCATTTCAGGGGACTTCAACCCCATGCACCTGAACGAGGAATTTGCAAAGAAAACGCCATTCGGTACGCGAATCGCCCACGGCGCCCTTCCCCAGTGCCTGATTGCGCCGGTTCTGGGCATGAAACTGCCCGGGCTCGGCACCGTCGCCCTTGAAATCAATACCCGGTTCAAAGCCCCGACTTATTTTGGAGACACCATTACCGCAACCGGCGAAATCATTGAAAAAATCGAAAAGAAACGACGGGTGCGTTTGGCCCTGACCTGGACCAACCAGAAAGGGGAACTCGTGGCGGAAGGCTCTGCATTGGTAATACCGCCTTCTCCTTTTTAAACTGACAATCAGGATGCGCCATGATATATGAATTCAAGGATAAATTGGGAATTTTTCAGTCCATGCGGGACTCCAGGTGGCAATCATCGCAATCAATGAGCTGAAGTCAGCCGGTCAGCATGCTGCGGAAAAACAGGGGTCGGGAGATAGGAGATAGAAGACGGAAAAAATGCGGGCGACATCACGGGAGTAAAGAACAAATGGCACAGGAAATATCGGATAGACGGGACATGGATTTTGTCCTTTATGAACAGATTGAAGTGGAAAAACTGCTCAAACATGAAAAATTCTCGGGTTTTAATCGAAAAACCCTCGACTTGATATTAAGCGAGGCCAGGAGCCTGGCAATAAAAGAACTGCTGACCATTAACGCGGCAGGAGACCGGGAAGGATGCCGATTTGAAAACGGCATCGTAAAGGTGCCGGAATCCTTTCACAGGGCATACAAACTGTATCGGGAAGGCGGATGGATCGCAATACTGGATGATCCGGAAGTCGGCGGGCAGGGGCTGCCGGTTACCGTAACGCTAGCCATCGCCGAATATTTCAACGGCGCCAACTGCGCTTTTGGCACGTATCCCGGCCTGTGCCACGGTGCCGGAAAGCTCATCGAAGTCTTTGGAACCCCGCATCAGAAACAGCTTTTTCTCAAAAACGTGTACTCCGGTAAATGGGGCGGGTCCATGCTTCTGACCGAACCTCAGGCAGGCTCTGATGTCGGCGCTTTGAGCACTTCCGCCGCCAGGAATCCGGACGGGACCTTCAGCATCACGGGAAACAAGATCTTTATCACCGGAGGCGAGCAGAATCTGACTGAAAACATCATTCATCCGGTTCTGGCCCGCATTGAAGGAGCGCCAGAGGGGACCCGTGGAATTTCTTTGTTCATCGTCCCCAAGATATGGGTCAATGATGACGGCAGTCTGGGCGAGCCAAACGATGTCGTTTGCACGGGCATCGAAGAGAAAATGGGAATTCACGGCAGCGCCACGTGCAGCCTGACCCTCGGGGGAAAGGGCAAATGCCGGGGATTTCTTTTGGGTGCGGAAAACAAGGGCATGAAGGCCATGTTTCAGATGATGAACGAAGCCAGGCTGGGAGCCGGCCTTCAAGGGTTTTCAATGGCCAGCGCCGCTTATATGTATGCGCTGAATTATTCAAGAGAGCGGGTTCAGGGCAAAAGCCTTCTGTCCATGATGGATCCTGCAGCCCCCTCTATCGCCATCATCAACCACCCGGATGTCCGCAGAATGCTGTTATGGATGAAGGCCAATGTGGATGGGATGCGCAGCTTTCTTTATTATGTGGGCTTTTGCTTTGATCGGGTAGCAACTTCAAGTGATCCGGAAACCAAAGACCGCTATCAGGGGCTCATCGAAGTCCTGACGCCGGTCATCAAGGCTTATTGCACGGACAAAGCCTTTGAAGTCTGCACCCAGGCGGTTCAGGTATATGGCGGATATGGTTATACCCAGGAATATCCGGTTGAACAGATTCTTCGCGACTGTAAAATCACCAGCCTCTATGAAGGCACCAACGGCATCCAGGCCATGGACTTTCTGGGCAGAAAACTGGGGATGAAAAAAGGCAAGTATTTCATGAGCCTTTCAGAGGAAATTCAAAAAACCATTACAACAGCTAGATCCTTCCCGGTGCTTGAACCCCTGGCGGATCAGATGGAAAATGGGGTGAATCAACTCGGTGAAGTCGCCATGACCCTGGGCATGAATGCCATGTCCCCAAAGGTGATGACGGCATTTTCCTTTGCACTTCCTTTTCTTGAAGTCACAGGCGATGTCATCCTGGCCTGGATGCATCTGTGGCGGGCAACCGTTGCTGCGCCCAAACTTGAAATACTTGCCGGAAGCCTTGATGAAGCAGCCCGAAAAAAAGCTGTACAGGATATCAGACAAGCTGTATTTTATGAAGGACAGATTCGATGCGCCGAATACTACCTGCTTTCGGTGCTCCCCGGAACGCTTGGCAGGATGAAGGCCATTTCTGCCGGCAGCAGCGCGGCCGTGGATATGCCGGATGCCGCCTTTGGATGATTGTTGTTTAATAACCATGAGATGACGAATGATGAGCGAAGATACGAATAGTTTCTGGCAGGGCCATTCCCTGAAATATCTGGAAATGGCTTTTCGAACCGACCGGTGCGAAATCCTTGCCGCACCGGACGGGTATGGGGAAAAAACGGGCGTTTGCGGGGACACGGTCGAAATTTTTCTTAAAACCCGCGGAGATACCATTGAAACCGTTTCATTTCATACCACGGGCTGCATGAACACGACGGCCTGCGCCAATACGGTTGCCTTTCTTGCCGAGGGAAAACCGATTGGCGATGCCTGGGAAATCACCCCTGAAGCCGTCGCCGAATACCTTAAAACGCTTCCCGAAGATCACTTCCATTGTGCGGAACTGGCTGTCGGGGCTCTGTATCTGGCCCTTTCCAATTATAACGAGCTCCAGCGCTCCCCCTGGAAAAAATCATACCAAACCCGCGCAAAAAACTGATTTATTTTCATATCCCTTCATATTAGTCCTTGATTTTAATCACAACAATGGATATCAGTCCATTAGGGGTTTCGGCAGCCGAGGCAGATACTTAACAGCCTCGGCTGCCAAATACTGACTTTTTTGACGTAGCCCCAACAGGGCAGGATATTGAGAAGAATATTATTAGGAGGCTGACCATGCAACTGACCATCACCAAAGCAGACCGTTTAAAGCCAAAGCCTGATGTTTCCAATCCACTGGCATTTGGAACCATTTTCACGGATCACATGTTCAACATGGATTACCATCCGGAAAAAGGATGGCACAATCCCCGGATTGAACCCTATGCCCCGATTGAAATGGACCCGGCCACAATGGTACTTCACTACGGCCAGGCAGTATTCGAAGGACTCAAGGCTTACCGAACCGGCTCAGGCGCTATTCAGCTTTTCAGGCCCAGGGACAATTACAAGCGGCTGAACCGCTCATCGCATCTGCTGTGCATTCCCGAAATTGATGAGGCTTTCGGGGTAGATGCGTTAAAAGAACTGATCCGAATTGAAAAAGACTGGGTTCCCAATGCGCCCGGCACCTCATTGTATATCCGGCCCACGATCATTGCCACAGACCCGTTTCTGGGTGTGAGGGCATCTCACACCTACCGGTTCTTTGTCATTCTGTCACCTGTTGGCGCTTATTATTCCGCGGGCTTTAATCCCGTCAAGATATGGGTCACCCGCAATCATGTACGGGCAGTGCGCGGAGGCGTCGGGGAAGCAAAAACACCGGGCAATTATGCCGCCAGCCTGTTTGCCGCCGATGTAGCTCACAAAAAAGGCTATACGCAGGTGCTGTGGCTGGACGGGGTTGAACAGAAATACATTGAAGAAGTCGGCGCCATGAACATCTTTTTTGTGATTGACGGCGAGATCATCACTCCGGCGCTTAACGGCAGCATCCTGCCTGGCATCACCCGGAATTCCGTTCTGGCGCTGTCCAAATCCTGGGGGCTCAAAACATCCGAGCGCCAGATCAGCATCGACGAACTGATGGACGCCCATGCTTCCGGAAAATTGCAGGAAATTTTCGGTTCCGGCACGGCTGCCGTCATTTCGCCCGTAGGCGAACTCAAATACGGCGAGCAGATCATTTCAATCGGAGATGGAACGGTCGGGCCAATCGCCAACAAGCTGTACAAAGCCATGACCGATATCCAATATGGGAAGGCCCCGGATACCATGGGGTGGATTGAGGGAATCTGATGGTAGCGGGCAGACGACGGATGACAGAGAAAATCTGTCGATCCGTCATCTGTCCGTCCATTACTCATAGATCAGAGGAGGTATCAGTATCATGGCTGCTGCATCCGGACATCTTCCTGCATTTATATCAAAAATGAAAACAGCCGGGCTTCAGCCCGTTGTCATCGACACCTTTGCCTGGTATTATGAAAAAGTATTGACCGGGGACAGGGGGTTGATATTCAACAAAGATATCCGGTCCGGTTGAATCCCGTGAAATCGCCGATGCCGCTGAATTTGATTCTTTTGCCAACGCCGGCAAAAAGGCGCTGCCCCAGGCGGTCATGATTGTCCTGAACGGCGGACTGGGAACCAGCATGGGCCTTACCTGCGCCAAATCCCTGCTGGAGGCCCGGGACGGGAAATCGTTCCTGGAAATCATTGTCCAGCAGGCAGAGATCCGCCGAATCCGCCTGGCATTCATGAACAGCTTCAATACCCATGCAGACACGCTGGCCACATTGAAACTGCTCATCTGAAGCAGCCTCCGCTATGTTTTTTACAGAACAAGTTTCCCAAAATCCTGCAAAACGATTTTTCACCTGCCACCTGGCCCGATCATCCGGACATGGAATGGAATCCCCCGGGACATGGGGATATTTATGCCGCGCTTTACACCTCCGGCGTGCTGGACCAACTGCTGAAAGAAGGGGTTCGATACGCATTCATCGCCAATTCAGACAATCTTGGCGCCACAATGGATGAAACCCTGCTGGGATATTTTTCTGAAAAAGCGCTCCCGTTCATGATGGAAGTGTCGCTTCGGACCCCTGCGGATTGTAAAGGCGGACATCTGGCGTTTCACCGGGACAAAAGACTTGTCCTGCGCGAAGTTGCCCAGTGTCCGGATGATGAATTGGATATCAGCAGAGACATTACCCGCTATCGGTATTTTAATACCAACAACATCTGGGTCAACCTGGAATATGTCAAAAAGCTGATTGATACCCAGGGGAATGTTCGCCTGCCCATGATCCTGAATCCCAAGACCCTGAATCCCCGTGACAACAATAGCCCCGCCGTCTACCAGATCGAAACGGCCATGGGATCGGCCATCTCGCTTTTTGAAGGCGCGGCCGCAGTCGTTGTCCCCAGATCCCGCTTTTATCCGGTCAAAAAATGCAATGAACTTCTGGCCATCCGATCGGATTGCTTTACCTATTCCGACGCCTGCGGTCTTTCGGTAAATCCGGAACGCCGGCTGGATCAGATTCAGATAGATCTGGATTCAAAACATTATGGCAAGATCGATGAATTTGGAAAACGATTTCCTTATGGCCCGCCGTCTCTGCTGAACTGCGAATCATTTACTGTCAGGGGTGATGTTTTTTTCGGGAATCACATTGTTTTGAAAGGAAACGTGGTGATTCAGAATTCCGGAAGCACGCCGGTTGCAGTCCCCGATGGGACGGTAATCGAAGGATCAATATCCTTATAGTCCAAAAGAATCAGCACTGAATTTCAAAAGGGAGATGACATGATGTCCGAGATATCAAAGCCCTTGCATGGGTCCGGAGGCGTCATTTTACGGGTCGATTTAACCAGCGCGACAATATCCAGGGAGGTTCTGGATTCCAAAGTCGCCAGAGACTACATCGGCGGAAGGGGCCTTGGGGATTTATTATTTACTGAAGGAAGTAAATCCGCTCTGCGATCCACTGGGGGCTGAAAACAAAATGATCCTGGCCTGCGGCCCCCTGACCGGGACCCTGGCACCTACCGGCGCCAGATATATGATTACCACCAAATCCCCATTGACCGGCGCCATTACCTGCGCCAATTCCGGCGGAAATTTTCCGGCAGAACTCAGAAAAACAGGCTGTATTGCCATTATTCTTGAGGGGAAATCTTCAAAACCGGTGTACCTCTGGATAAACGGAGATCAGGCTGAACTGCGGCCCGCAGCGCATATCTGGGGGAAAACCACGCATGAAGCCGATGATATTTTAAAATCGGAAACCGATGAAAAAGCCAAAACATCGGTGATTGGCCCTGCCGGAGAGAATCTGTCGCTGATCGCATCCGTCATGAATGACAGGGACAGAGCCGCAGGTCGCGGGGGCGTTGGCGCGGTGATGGGCAGTAAAAACCTCAAAGGCATCGTGGTTCGCGGAACCTTCGATGTCCCCCTGGCGGATGAAGCCGCTTTTAAGGCCGTCAACAAGAGATACCGGGATAAATTCAAAGATGCCACCAGCGCCAACCCGCCTGCTTTAAGGGTTCACGGAACCGCCATAACGGTTGTGGGAACCCAGAATTTCGGCGTTTTCCCGACGCACAATTTTCAGCAGGGAACCTTTGATGGATGGGAAGCCATTTATGGAGAAACGCTCACCAAAAAATATCTGATCAAGGCACGACCCTGTTTCAGCTGCCCCATTGCCTGCGGGCGGGTAACCCGCATTCCGGACGGCCCCTATCAGGGCGAGGGCGAAGGGCCGGAGTATGAAACGGTTTATGCCCTGGGATCAGACTGCGGGGTCAGCGACCTGGCTGCGCTGACCAAGGCCAATTACCTCTGCAATGAACTGGGCCTGGATACCATCAGCATGGGATCAGCCATTGCCTGCGCCATGGAACTCGTTGAGAAAGGATTTCTGCCGGTTGCAGAAATCGGACACTCACTGGCGTGGGGAGATGGCGCTGCAGTCGTGTCTCTGGTTCGCCAGACCGCATATCGGCAAGGCTTTGGCGATATCCTGGCCGAAGGCAGTCTGAGGATGGCTTCCCGATATGGCCATCCGGAACTGGCCATGGTATCCAAGGGCATGGATTTTGCCGGCTATGATCCCAGGGGCGCGCAGGGAATGGGGCTGAATTATGCCACCTCCCCCATCGGCGCCTCTCACATGCGCGGAGATACGGCGTACTGCGAGCTTCTGGGGGTCCCCCATCCCGTTGACCCCCATTCCTGGGTGGACAAATCCGAGATGGTCGCCAGATGGCAGAATATTTTTTCCATCATTGATGCTGCCGGTCTTTGCGTGTTTTTTACGGTCCGGTATCTGGTGGAACCCACATTGAACCTTCGTCCCACAGGCATCATGGAGCTGTTAAACGCCGCAACCGGGGCCGATTATACCCTGGAAGAGCTTGAAATCGCCGGGGAACGTATTTTTAATGCCGAGCGGCTGTTTATCAACCGGGCCGGGTTTAACCGCAAGCAGGATAGCCTTCCCCCGCGAATGACCGCCGAGCCCATGCCGGCCGGCCCTTCAAAAGGAAAGATCTGTCATCTGGAAGAAATGCTGGACCCCTATTACCGTTTCAGGGGATGGACACCCGATGGCATCCCCACCGCCGAAAAATTAGCCGGGCTGGGACTGGCATAGATCGACTAACGCATCTTTCAGCTCAGGGAAACTGAAGACAAAGCCGGATGCGAGCAGTTTTTCGGGAATGGCGCGCTGGCTGGCCAGGAGCGTTTCGGCAAATTCCCCCAAAATGAGCCGAAGCGCCATGGAAGGCGCGGGAATCACGGCGGGTCTGCCCAGCACTGCACCCAGGGTCCGGGCCAGCTCCCCGCTGGTAACCGTGCCCGGAGAGCAGAGGTTCACCGGCCCCTGTATCTTCACGTTTTCCAGAATAAACATCATGCCGGCCAGCAGATCCGAAATATGTATCCAGGAAAACCATTGCCGTCCGCTGCCCATCCGCCCCCCGACAAACCACTTGAATGGCGTTATCATCTGCTTCAGGGCTCCGCCGGATCTTCCCAGCACCACGCCAAAGCGTGCAGCAACGACTCGGATATTCTTTTTCTCAGCTTCAAAAGCCTCGTGTTCCCAGTCTTTTCCCAACCCGGGACAAAAAATCCCTGCCCGAAGGTTCGACTTCCGTAAGGATATCCTCCCCTCTGCTGCCATAATAACCGACCGCAGATGTGCTGATCAGGGTCTGAGGGCAATCACCGGACATTCCCTCGACAACATGACGGGTGGTAAGAATGCGGCTGTCATAAATCTGCTGCTTGTAGGCAGGCGTCCAGCGATGAAAAATGGACATTCCCGCCAGATTGATCACCACATCCACTTCCTTCAGCGCATTCTGCCAGGAACCTGTTTGCGTCGTATCCGCAGAAATCGCATGAAAACGCCCGGAACGAATTCCAGATGCCGATGAGCGCCCGATAACCGTGACTTCATGTTCATCTTGCAGCAAGTGCCTTGTCAGAAAAGCTCCAACAAATCCGGTCCCGCCGGTTATCAGGAATTTCATCAAGCACCTCACAATAAATTCAAGAAAAAGTGGTCAGCAGGTCGGATTTCCTTTCTGAATCGAAAGAAGTCATGCGCTTTGTCATAAAAAGACCCGGCCCATGCACATGCTGCATTGCACCCAAATAGCCGTAACAGACTATCCGATATTGAATTTTCCGGATTCGATATACGGCACATCTTCGACATCGATGGCATGGACGATGTCCTTATTGAGCCTCAATTTCATCTCCTGTATTACGGCCCGTCTTTTTGTTCACGGATTTTGCAAATGACAGGGTCTGCGGCATCAGCTCCTGCAAGGAACAGGCTTGGGTAATGATATGATGCTGTTCGCACGCAACTGCTGTCAGACGATTTCCGGTATATTCCATTTCTTCAAGTTTATACATGGGAATGGCCTTTTTCAACAAGGCATTCATCCCCGGTAAAAAAGGGATCCCCAGATCCACTTCCGGAAAACAGAAAAACCCTCTGTCAGATCGCATGAACCGGAAATCAAAAGCGCAGCACAGAATGGCACCGCCTGCAAAGGCATGACCGCTGATCGCGGCAATGGTCACCAGAGGATAGGTAACAATGCGTTTAAATAACCGGTTTAATAGATAAAAAAATGTTTTTGCTTCCTGGACATCCCCTTTCTGAATGACCGGAACCAGCCATGCCAGATCAATGCCATTGGAAAAAATCTTTTCATGAGACGATGTCACCACTAGCGTTGTGGCTTCGGTTTCGCGCTCAATTTCATCCAGAACAGATAAAAAACTTTGTATAAAAGAGGGATTAAAGTGGTTTTCTCCACTGTTCAGGGTTACGATCGCCACATGTCCATCCACACTATAGTCAATCACCGCCATGGTTTTCCTCCGATCCCACAAAAATCAAGCAATAACATAAAGATTCTGCGCTACGCTTTCAAAGAACAATGGATCAATCCTGAAAATTCGATCCTCTTAAAACGGACTTGTATCGAAACGTCATGATTGCTGCAGCTTACAATCCTGATCCCATTCCGGGCAGGCTGTTTTCACGTCTGTCGTGTATTTCAGCATGCATTCACCGCATTCCAGATCAATGTTCGGGAACATCCCCGTACTTGGCCTTGATTTCTTCAGGCGACAGAACCGTAAGTCCCGAACATCCACATTTGGGACAGGATGATTGAATCGTATATCGTTTTTTTGACATGGCCGGATTCCTTTCTCTGATGAATTTAACATCACACACTAGCTTTTTATTATTGTCAGAATTAATGATCAAAAGTCAATACAAAACCGCTACATATAAATTTTCACCGTATTTTCTTAACATCTCTGATCATCCCCAAAGCCGCATGATAGCAAACACCAATTATGTTTTCTCGCTGCTCAGCGCAGCCTGCCTGCATATGAACAATTTTGATGACAACAAGCGTCACATCATCCTCTTTTTCAAGCGGGTGTCGAAACTGCTCAAGAGCGCTCATGATGTTGTGAACAATTTCTGCAGCCGTAGAATCGGCGTGGCTTCTGATGATGTCCTTAAGCCTGTCTTTTCCGAACATCCTCCCTTCAGGATTGTGCATCTCCCATATGCCATCCGTTCCGATGATCAAGGTTTGTCCCGGAAGCACGTCTCTTTCTGACTGGATATAACCCGCGTCATCAAAAACCCCCAGAGCCATTCCCTTGCCCTTCAGTTCATCGAACTGTCCGGTATGCGTGTCGAAGAGTATGGCAGGATCATGCCCCGCATTGACCCATCGCAGTTTGAGCTGCGCGCGATCCAATTCACCATAAAACAAGGTCATAAACTGGCCGGAATCTTCAACATCCCGGGACAACTGGCGGTTGACATCGGAAACCACCTGCGCAACACTGCCGGACATCGACGATCGCATCCGCAGCAATGCTCGGGCAGTTGTCATGACCAGGGCCGAAGGAACGCCATGATCCGAAACATCACCCACCACCACGCTGAACTTGTCCGGACTGGATAAATCCGGCACAAATATATCAAAATAATCTCCGCCTGTTTCATCGCAATAACTGCAGGCTCCGGCCATATCAATGCCGCATATCCGGGGAAGGGTTTTTGGCAGAAGATTCTGCTGAACCTCCATTGCCATGTTCAGAGATTGCCGGATCCGGGAACTCTCTCTGAGAACATCCACCATTTTGTTGAAATTTTCCGCCATCGCCCCCAGTTCATCATTGGACCTTACCAAAACCGAGGCCGTCAAATCGCCGTTTTCAACTCGGATCATGGCTTTTTCGATATCCTTGATGGGATCGACGATACTGAGAGCAAACTGACGGGAGAACACAATCGAGGCGGAAATTCCAATGGCCACCAAAAACATCGTCAGATTCAACATGCTGTTCAAAACTTCCGTCGGATCCATCAGACCCATCAAACGGACCTTGTTATAAGAAAGAAGCGCCATAAGGCCCAGCGGCAAAATGCCGGTCAAGAAAAAGGTGATGAGCATCCGGATTCGCAGTTTTAACTGGTATGCGTCCGGAGTTTTTGACATGCCGCCATCGGGGAAAAAATAGGGGCGGATCTTTCTACAAAGCGTTTCCATTGTAAACAGAATGACCGCGCTGGTCACGAAGCCGGCAAGCGCTGTCCCCCCGAAAACGCGTACCGCATGCTTGATGCTTTCCGAAAATGCTTCTCCTGCCGGATGAGCCAGCAGGCTAAACAGCGCCATCAACAGGGAGGCAAGCCCCCACATCAACAGTGAAATGCCAGCAGAGACATATGGCAGATTCAGAATCTGACGTTGGACTTTATTTTTCAGATCCATTGGAGCATTTTGTCCCTGGCGAAGGATATGAATGAACTCCATAAGACTTTTTTTCCATCGGTACTGATATCCCATCCCGATCACGATCAATGAAATGGTGACAATAACGGGAAAGACAAAGGCATGATACAGGGAAGGAAGCTCCCCTGTCGGTTCGAAATGGTAAAAATAGAAAATGCAGATGCCCGCGCCTATGGCATTGGCCGCAACATTAAGACTGTTGAAGCTGCGCCATTCGCGGTCATTGAATAACGGGTGTCCTGTAGATACAGGCGCTATGTTTTCAGTCATTGGAACCTCAGAAAAGATAAAACTATCCGGATCAGGGATTCAATAGCGTGCACAATCTTATTCCAGCTTACCGTCACGTCATTGTTGTGTCAACCCTTTGCAGGTGTTATGATATATAGTGTCAGAACAGAGGCCCTGAAACCGGGAGCTGTCAGATTTTTATAAAACCTTATTCGCTCGAACCTGTTTGACCACATGATCAAAGTGGAAACCCATCCGGTTTGGGATTGAGCAGCTTTTTCAGGAACGCAGCATCGAAATACCTTTTCCGTAGCATGATATTCACATCATCGGTGCTGAAAAACCCAAAGGACATGTTCCTATTTACCAAAAGACGAAAGACGATAAACTCATAAAAAATCAATATCGGGGAAAGCAAAGGCGCCATGAACAAACCCAAAATTGCTCTATATTGGTGTTCCAGCTGCGGCGGATGCGAAGAATCGGTCATTGATCTTGGCGAAGACCTGCTGAAACTGGCACAATTCGCGGAAATCATTTTCTGGCCCGCCGCCATGGACGCCCGATTTTCAGATCTTGAAGCCCTGGCAGATGGCTCCATCTTGGTGTCCCTGATTAACGGCGCCATTCAGCAGGAAGATCATGTTAATATGGCCAGAGTGTTGCGGAAAAAATCCCGATACGTCATTGCGAACGGATCATGCGCGCACATCGGCGGCGTTATCGGTTTGTCCAACCTTCACCGGCCTGAAGAAGCGCTTCAAAGAGCGTATATCGACGCCGAGACCGTTGTCAATCCTACCCGGGCAATTCCCGGATCTCAGCCTTTCTCAGGCTGTCCTTTGCCCCGGCGCCTGAACCGTGTCAGTACCCTGGATCAGGTCATCGAAGTGGACTATTACATTCCTGGCTGTCCGCCTCCTTCGGAATTGGTGAAAAATGCCATTTTCAGCCTTCTTGAAAACCACCTTCCGCCAAAAGGCAGCATCTTGTCAGAAAACCGGGCACTCTGTCATTCATGTCCCCGGAAAGGCACGCTTCCGGAACGTCTGTCTGTCAAGCGGTTCAAGCGGATTCACGAAACCCTGTGGAATCCGGTTCAATGCTTTCTGGACCAGGGAATCATTTGCCTGGGACCTTCCACGCGGGAAGGCTGCCGGTCCCGGTGTATTTCGGCAAACATGCCCTGCAGGGGATGCCTGGGTCCACTCGACGGTGTTCGGGATCAGGGGGCAAAAGTCATTTCATTCATTGCATCCCTGATAGATGAGACTGATCCCGGAAAAATCGCGGAAATTGTCTCGGGAATTGCCGATCCCACAGGGCTGTTTTACCGTTACAGCCTGGCTGCATCGCTGATCAATACACGCAACAAAGGACTTGAGCAGACAGACTGAGGACTTTCCAAAGGATACATCATGACCCAGCGCATTCTCATTGATCCGATTACGCGAATAGAAGGGCACGGTAAAATCGAAATTGATATGGATTCTCATGGAAAGGTCAGCGCTGCTCGGTTTCAGGTTCCGGAGTTCAGGGGATTTGAAAAATTCTGCGAGGGCCGGGCCGCGGAAGAAATGCCGACACTTACGCAGAAGATCTGCGGGGTCTGCCCGACCGCCCATCACATCGCATCCACCAAAGCCCTGGATGATCTGTTCAACGTTTCTTTGCCACTTGCGGCAATAAAGATCCGCGAGCTGATTTATCATGCCTTTATGTTTGAAGACCACCTGCTCCATGTCTATTATCTCGGCGGACCGGACTGGCTTTTGGATCCGGATGTTCCGGCTTCTCAGCGAAATATTATTGGCCTTGCGGACAGAATGGGAAAACCCTTCACCGCGATGATGATGGCGGCCAGAAATAAAGCCAGGGAAATCCTTTCCAGAATCACGGGAAGCGCACTTTATCCGGTTTTTGGACTTCCCGGCGGTATTTCAAAATCCCTGAACGCAGAAGACCGGGATTTTGCGCTATCAGCTTCCGATGACATGGTTGCATTTGCCAGGATGTCCCTGAACCTGTTTGAAAAACGCCTCCTCAAAAACGCTGCCCTGGCTGAAATGATGACGGATCCTTTGTATTATCAGCCTACCTATTATATGGGAATGGTCGATGACACCGGCAGACTCAGCTTTTATGACGGCAGGATTCGAATTGTTGATCCGTCTGGAACCATTCATTCAACTTTTGAAGCCAGGGAGTTTTCCCGCCACCTCATCGAACGGGTCGAGCCCTGGACATATATGAAAACTCTGGCGCTGAAAGACGCAGGCCGGGACAGTATTTCCCGGAAATGCCCCTGAAGGCATTTATCGGGTCGGCCCCCTTGCCAGGCTGAATGTCTCAACGGGAATTTCCACCCCACTTGCCCATGCCGAATATGAAAAAATGATGAATTATTTCGGTAAAAAGCCCGTTCATCACACGATGGCCTACCACTGGGCCAGATTGATCGAAGTGCTTTATGCCGCCGAGCGGGCTGCTGAGCTTGCCAGGGATTCGTACATGCTTCACACGGAAGTTCGAAATCTTCCAAAACCGCTGCTAACAGAGCGATCGGGTACAGGAGCCTGCGAAGCGCCCAGGGGAACCTTGTTTCATGCCTATCATGCAAACGCCCAGGCGATGATACTGAAACTCAATCTTGTGGTTGCCACGCAGCACAATGCGGCTGCCATTTGCCATTCTGTGTATCAGGCCGCTTCACAGCTCATCATGGATGGACAGATTTCAGAGCCGATAACGAACCGGATCGAAATGGCTTACCGGGCCTATGACCCCTGCCTGGCATGCGCAACACACTGAATATGGGAGAAAACGACAACTTGTTCATCGCAACCATACAATAATGATTTGTTATATTTTTATTTTCTGTTATTTTGCCACAGGTATGTAATGATGAACTACCCGTAAAAAGGGAGACAAACAGAATGGCAGTTGTAATTCTTGATACGCTCGGGGTAAAATGTCCTCAGCCTGTTCTGAAAATTGCGGTAAAGGCCCCCAGCATGAAGCCAGGCGATATTCTGGAAGTACTGGGGGACTGTCCGACATTTGAAAGAGACATTCGGGCTTGGTGCCAGCGCCTGAAAAAAATGATGCTTTCGGTAAGGGAAGAAGGCGAAACCGCAAAAAGAATTCAGATTCAGTTCTGACGGAACGAATAAGGCGCTCCCAATACCGGCTAACGATATGCCTGTTTGGTGGCAAACGCACGAACGGCTTTTACCCCAAATTTTAAAACCTATTCAAGGCTTTTGGAAGGATCCGACACGTGGCCGCTCATCCCCCCTGTTGGGAACATTTTGGGTGCAACCAAAAAGACTGCCCGGTAAAAATATTAAGCGAAACCGCCTGCTGGACTGTCCCCGCCCTGAACTGCCAGGGAGAACTTCTGGAAAGCGTTCCGGCAAGAATAAAAAAATGTCTGGACTGTTCCTATTTTCAGCTAAACAAAACCCCTGAAATCCTGGAGGACATGCTCACCCGACTGATCGGTCGCCATACTGAACCCGTTAATTTTTCTACAGAAAGGAATCATGATCAGGAGCACACCAGCGTGGAGATGGCCATCGGGCTGTCCGATGTATTTGAGGCCCTGAGAAAAATCGCATCCGGGGATCCATTTGTTCGAGTAACCGAAGACTCCGGCCCTGGACTTATCGCGCATCTGAAAGAACTTGTAAACCTTACGGCCCAGAACATGGGTGAGATCGTTGACCTGTCCCATGAGTTTGCCATTGGCCTGGCCGAACATTTCGACGTGCTCCACCGGGTGTCATGTGGCGATCTTTCGGCGCGGATCACGGGAACATCGCCCGTGGAGCTTCTGGAGTCCTTAAAGCGCGTCACCAACGATATGATTCAAAACGTATCCCGGCAAATCGCGGACCGGAAAAAAGCCGAAGAAGAAGCCCAGGAAAGCGAGCGGCTGATATCAACACTGATGAAAAATCTTCCGGGCATGGTGTATCGGTGCCGGAACGACCGCAACTGGACCATGACTTTTGTCAGCGATGGATGCGTGAGTTTGACCGGATATTCCCCCATGGATCTGGTTGGCAACCGTATTCTATCCTATAATGATCTCATTGATCCAAATGACCGGGAAATGGTCTGGGAACAGGTTCAGAAAGCCATTTTTCAGCATCGTCCCTATCAGTTGCAGTATCGGATTGTGGATGCTGCCGGCAATGAAAAATGGGTCTGGGAACAGGGAACCGGTGTCTACTCGGATGAAGGCGAACTGCTGGCACTGGAAGGTTTTATCAACGACATTACCGAGCGAAAAACAGCAGAGGTGCTGGTCAAAGCTTCCGAAGAAAAATACCGGGCACTGGTGAACAACATTCAGGATGGCGTTTTTATTCTTCAGGACGGCAAACTTCGATTTGTCAACCAAGCCCTGGCGCGCATGATGGGATATTCAGTCGAAGAGATGACGGATCTGGATTTCCTGCCGCTGATTGCTCCTGAATACCGCCAGCTCACGGCAGATCACTACCGCCGGCGACAGGCCGGTGACACAGTGGAAAGCGAATATGAGTTTGATATCCTCCACAAGGATGGATCCACCCGGCTGACAGTCAACTTGAACATCAGCATTTTTACCTATCGGGGAAAAACAGCCAGTCTCGGAACCATCAAGGATATTACCGATAAAAAACAGGCCAAACAGGAACGGCATAAGCTGGAAAGCCAGCTCCAGCAGGCACATAAAATGGAAGCCATCGGCACGCTTGCCGGCGGAATTGCCCACGATTTTAACAACCTGCTCATGGGCATTCTCGGGAATGCCACCCTGACACTGATGAATATGGATCCCGGACATCCCGGATATGATCGTCTGAAAAACATCGAAAAATATGTTCAAAGCGGTGCGGAACTCACCCGTCAACTTCTGGGTTTTGCCAGAGGGGGAAAATTCGAGGTCAAGCCAACCAATCTGAACGAGCTGATCCAGCGCACTTCGGAAATGTTTGGCCGCACGAAAAAAGAAATTACCATCAGTTCAAGCTTCCAGAAAGATATCTGGACTGTTGATGTTGACCGGGGTCAGATCGAGCAGGTGCTGCTGAATTTCTATGTGAACGCCTGGCAGGCCATGCCCGCAGGCGGAAACCTTCACCTTAAAACCGCAAATGAGACGCTCGATGACAGTTATATCAAAGCTTTTTTGGTGGTTCCGGGAAATTATGTCAAAATTTCCATAACCGATACAGGCGTGGGAATGGATCCAGATACTCAGAAACGGGTATTCGAGCCGTTTTTCACCACCAAGGAAAAAGGCAGGGGAACCGGACTTGGCCTGGCCTCTGCTTATGGGATTATCAAGAATCACGGGGGCTTTATCAATGTCTACAGTGAAAAAGGCAAGGGAAGCTCATTTTCGATTTATCTTCCGGCATCCAAGAAATCGGTTTTCATCGAAAAAGTCATATGCGAACCTGTCGTTAAAGGCTCCGGAACGGTTCTGCTGGTAGATGATGAACAGATGATTCTTGACGTCGGCGGCCAGATGCTTGAAAAGCTGGGCTATCAGGTACTGACAGCACCAAATGGCAAGGAAGCCATCACAGCTTATTGAACACCACAAGGACAGCATTGTTCTGGTGATCCTGGATATGATCATGCCGGTGATGGGCGGCAGCGAAACCTTTGAAATACTCAAATCCATGCATCCAAACCTTAAAGTCCTTCTGTCCAGCGGTTATGCGGTTGACGGTCAGGCATCCGATATTCTGAAACGCGGGTGCAACGGGTTTATCCAGAAGCCATTCAACCTCGAACAACTGTCCAGAAAAACAAGTGAAGTCCTGCTTTCAGACACAATGAATTGAAATTCATTCTATTAGAACGCCCATCTTTTTGGCGTTTTTCTGAATTCCGCTGGGATATCTTTCCGGATAACTTCAATTACCTATTTGATTTCACAGAATATTTTTTCCACATGCCTCCCAGCCAATGTTTTTCTTGACATCGCAAGCCATCCTCTGATAAATGAATGAATACTCATTCATATTCAGTCGGAATCGGGTCTTATTCATTTAGCGTTTCCATATAACAGGGGTATGAAATCAACCATTCAGGAGGCTATTATGAGCAGAAAAATCAGGACGGCTGCAGTCATTGGCTCAGGCGTCATGGGCGGCGGGATTGCCGCGCTTCTTGCCAGCGCAGGCGTCAAAACGCTATTGCTGGACATTGTTCCATTTGACTTGAAGGAAGCGGAGAAAAACAACCCGGCTGCCAGAAACCGGATCGTCAAGGCCGGGATGGATACGGTTCTGATGTCAAGACCGGCCCTTCTTATGCAGCAAAAAGACGCTGATCTGATCACCATCGGAAACATGGAAGATGATTTTCACAAGCTTTCAGACTGCGACTGGATTGTCGAGGTAGTGGTTGAAAATCTGAAAATCAAACAAGAGCTTTTCAAACGCATCGAACCGATCCGTAAAAAAGGCAGCATCATTTCCTCAAACACCTCCGGAATTCCGCTGAAAGCCATGTCCGAGGGACTGAGCCAGGATTTTCGTCAGCATTTTCTCGGCACGCACTTCTTTAACCCGGTCCGGTACATGAAGCTTCTGGAAATCATACCGGGCGAAGAAACCCTTGCTGAAGTCCTTTCCTTTATGGCCGATTATGGGGAACGGATTCTGGGAAAAGGCATTGTGTGGGCCAAGGATACCCCCAATTTTGTCGCCAACCGGATCGGCGTTCAGGGCATTGTCAAGGCCATGCAGCTCATGCTGGAAGACGGCATCAGCATTCCCGAAGTGGACGCCCTGTTCGGCCCGGTTCTGGGCCGCCCCAAGACCGCCATGTTCAAGACCACCGACCTGGTGGGTCTGGATACCATGGGACATGTCGCCGGCAACACCCACGCCCTGGTTGTAAATGATGAAGCCAGAGACAGCTTTGTCATTCCGGATTTTGTCAAGACAATGATCGAAAAGAAGTTTCTGGGGAATAAAACCCAGGGCGGATTTTACAAAACCGAGTTGACTCCCGAATGGAAAAAAATTCGAAAAGTCATTGATCCGGCCACCCTGGAATATGTGGAATACGCGCCCGCGGATTTTCCCTGTCTGACCGAGGCCAAGAAAGCCAAAACCCTTGCCGATAAAATGAAAGCCGTGCTGTACGGCGATGACAGAGGCGCCCGTTATGCCTGGAAAACCCTTGCCCACAACCTGATTTATTCGGCCAACCGGATTCCGGAGATTTCCGACACCATCGTTGAAATCGACAATGGCATGAAATGGGGCTTTAATTTCACCATGGGCCCGTTTGAAACCTGGGATGCCATCGGACTTGTTGAGTCTGTTGCCAAAATGGAAAAAGACGGGTTTGCGGTTCCGGCCGGTATTAAAAAAATGATCGCATCCGGTCATACCGCATTCTATAAGACCGAGGCCGGCAAGCTCCAGTATTATGATTTTGCCTCCGAAAACTACAAGGACGTCAAGATCAGCGAGAATGTAATCTCCCTGGCATCCCTGAAAGCAGCCGGAAAGCTGGTAAAAACCTGCAAATCCGCATCCCTTGTGGACATCGGCGACGGCGTCTTCTGCTGCGAATTCCACACCAAGATGAATGCCTCAACGGCGAGATCATTCAGTTCATGGACGAATGCTCGGACTATGTGGATGCCAACGGCGTGGGCCTTGTCATCGGCAACCAGGCCGGCGGCATGCCCGGCGCGTTTTCAGCCGGCGGAGACCTGTCCTTTATGTCCGCCCTGGCCAAAGCAGGCAAATACGCGGAAATTGAAGCGTTCCTGGCCCAGGCTCAGGCCGGATCGCTTAAAACCAGATATTCCAGCTTTCCGGTTGTGGCTGCGCCTTACGGCATGACCCTTGGCGGCGGATGTGAAGTGTGCCTGGTTCGCCGACAGGATCGTGGCCCATGCAGAGCTTTATATGGGGCTGGTGGAAATCGGCGTGGGGCTTTTGCCCGGCGGCGGCGGATGCCTGAACCTGTGGAGAAAAATGACGGCCAATATTCCCGAATCCGCCACGGATGTGGACCTGGCCAAATTCTTTGTTCCGACCTTTATGGCCATTGCCATGGCCAAAGTATCCACATCGGCTGCCGATGCCCGTGCGAATGGTTTCCTGGGTCCCAATGACCGGATCATTTTTAACCGGGATTATCTTATCGGCGAAGCCAAAAAAGAAGTCCTGAAAATGGTGGATGAAGGTTATGCGCCGCCTGTTAAACGCAAGATCAAGGTATTCGGCGAAGCAGCCCAGGGCATGATCAACGCCGAGCTCTTCAATATGGAAAAAGCCAAATTCGTCAGCGAATACGACGTTTTTCTAGCCAAACGCATTGCTTATGTCATTAGCGGCGGAGAAGTGCGAACCAACAGCGAAGTGGATGAAGAAACCATTCTCAAGCTGGAACGCGATGCGTTTATCGATTTCTGGAAACAGGAAAAAACCGTTGCCAGAGTTGACCATATCCTGAAAACCGGCAAACCGCTTAGAAATTAATAATAGGAGAATCTACCATGAGAGATGCTTATATAGTTACATCCGTTCGAACCCCGGGATGCCGGCGAAGCAAGGGGGGATTCAAAGACACAAGGCCGGAAGATCTGCTGTCCTTTATTCTTAACGCAGCCATGGATAAAACGCCGAATCTTGAGAAGAAAGATGTGGATGACATGATGATCGGCTGTTCATTTCCGGAAGCCGAACAGGGCCTGAATATCGGCCGCATTGCCTCCCAGATTGCCGGATTCCCTCCGGAAGTCTCCGGCGCAACCGTCAACCGGTTCTGCTCATCCGGACTTGAAGCCATTGCCCTGGCATCCCTGCGGGTCATGTCCGGATGGTCAGATATCGTCATCGGCGGTGGCATCGAATCCATGACTTTTGTGCCGATGGGCGGAAATCTTCCCCGGCCTCATCCGGATCACAGCAAGACGCGCGCCGATCTCTATGCTTCCATGGGCATTACCGCGGAAAATGTCGCCAACCGGTACAATGTATCCCGCCAGGAGCAGGATGAATTCGCTTATCAGTCTCACATGAAAGCCGGCGAGGCAAAAGCCAAGGGACTGTTTACCGAAATCGTTCCAACACCTGCGGCAAAATTCGTCAAACAACCGGATGGCACATACAAAAAAGAAACATTCATCGTCTCCGATGATGACGGCATCCGGGAAACCACAACAGTGGATGGCCTTGCCAAGTTGCGCCCGGTGTTTGCGGCCAATGGATCTGTTACGGCCGGGAATTCCTCCCAGACCACGGATGGCGCAGCTGCAACCATCATTATGTGCGGCGAAAAAGTCAAGGCCCTGGGCCTTAAACCCATTGCCAAACTCAAATGCTACACCACCGTCGGGTGCGAGGCGGATGAAATGGGCGTTGGTCCCCGATATGCCATTCCCAAGCTGCTGAAACTGGCTGGCCTTGGCATCAAGGATATCGACCTTTTCGAAATCAACGAAGCCTTTGCGTCTCAGGCCATTTACAGCGTCCGGGAACTGGGCATCGATATGGCCAAGGTCAACATTCACGGTGGCGCCATTGCTCTGGGGCATCCTCTGGGATGCACCGGCGCCAAACTCTGCGCCACGCTTCTGGCCAACATGAAACAGCGCGGTGTCAAATACGGTGTCGAATCCATGTGCATCGGCGGCGGCATGGGTGCAGCAGCCTTATTCGAGATGTGCGACTAAAAAAACGGGGGGGATGAATCAAACGCATTCATCCCCCCAATCACTCATCCACACACTCTCCCCTTACACCCCGTATCCGCCATTCTGGCCAAATCGACATCTGGACGCGCTCCATGACGGCCTGTGCTGTTTTTTCTTTCATAATTTCGCAGAGAAAACTTCGCGTTTCTTGCAACATTCAAGGATCGGATCGTCTGTTTGGCAAGGGGAATGGCGTTGGGGTTCATGCTGAATTCCTGAATGCCAAGCCCCAGCAGAACGGGAATGTGAAGGGGGTCTCCCGCCATTTCCCCGCACATGAACACTTTTTTTCCTTTTGCCCGAGCCGCATCCACGGTCTGCCGAAGCAGGCGAAGAATCGCCGGATGCAGCGGATTGAAAAGATGGGCCACCTGACGGTTTCCCCGATCAATGGCCAGTGAAAACTGAATCAGGTCATTGGTGCCGATGCTGAAAAAGTCAACGGCATCCGCCAGAATATCGGATAGAATTACCGCAGAAGGGACTTCGATCATGATTCCGATTTCAATGTCGCGGTTATGCGCAATTCCCTCATTTTTCAACTCATCCGATACCGTATCGAGCATGGCTTTGGCTTCCTGGATTTCTTCATAACCGGATATCATGGGAAATAAAATGCGGACATTCCCATAAGCTGCAGCCCTTAAAATGGCCCGAAGCTGGGTCTTAAAGATATCCGGATGCTTCAGGCAATACCGGATGGCCCGAAGCCCCAGTGCCGGATTGTCCTCAACGCTTTCCGATATGCCGGTCCAGAGCCTTGTCTCCGTTGATATCCAGAGTCCGGATAGTTACCGGCCTTGGCGCCATGACTTCCACAACGTCTTTGTACTTATCAAAGAGTTCGGTCTCACCGGGATAATCCGGCCGGCCCAGGTATTGAAATTCGGTCCGGTAAAGGCCGATGCCGTCTCCGCCGTGATCCAGCACGGAAACGATCTCTTCCGGAAGCTCAATATTGCCCATGACCATAAACCGGTGGCCGTCAAGGGTAACCGCATCCAGATGACTCTGCCGGTCAAGCGCCGCCATTCGATTTTCAAACTGAATCCGGCGTTCTTCATATGCAACGAGGGTCTTCTCGGAAGGATGGATGATGACGTTGCCGGAAATACCATCCACGATGATCAGATCATCGTTGCGAATGGTTTTTGTTGCGTGATCCAGACCAGAGACCGCCGGAATCCCCAGAGTCCTGGCGATAATACTGGTATGCGATGTTCCGCCGCCCTGGTCCGTGACAAAACCCTTGACACGTTCCAATTGAATCTGGCTGGTTTGTGCCGGGGACAAATCCGTTGCTACCAGCACCACCCGCTTATCAATAGCTGGCGATATTGACTTTTTCAGATCCGACGAGATTATTGCAGGATTCTGTCCGATACATGGCCGATGTCTATGGCCCGTTCCTTCAAATAAGGATCGGACATACTCAGGAACATGGCTTTCAGGGAAGAAACCACTTTTTTCAGCGCCCATTCGGCATTGACAAAATCCGTTTCAATGGTTTCAATGCTTTTTTCGTAAAGCAGTTTATCTTTCAGCAGAATGACATGGGTTTCAAGAATATCGACGTGTTCCTTGATCGCATCGGGCGTATTCTCAATGATGGTGCGAAGTTCGTTTTTGGCCTTTTTAACCGCCAGCTTGAATCGCTTGATCTCCGAATGAACATCGTGCTGAGAGACATGATATTTTTCGACAATATCGACCCCTTCCACATCGACCAGGTATGCTTTTCCAATGCAGATGCCCGGAGATACGCCGATGCCGGCAAGGATGATTTCCCGAAAGTCACTGTCTGTCATGGTTAATTCTCTCCGAAACCGCTTTCCGCCAAGGCTGCAATCGCATTCAATGTCTCAATGTCCTGAGCATTTTCAACAGCAAAGCGGATTGGGGATCCTTTGGGGCAATACAGGGAAAGGATATCGATAATGCTTTTGGCATCGACCTCTTCCCCATCGCTGATCATCCAGACCCTGGAAACGGCCTTTGCGGCAAGCATGGCAATCTGAGCTGCAGGCCTGGCGTGAAGTCCCAGCGCATTAACGAGCGTAATATCCCTTGAAATCATAGCATTTTCTGTCAAGTGCAAATCAACTTTTCTTGAACGGCCGCCCTTTCCAAAAGACTGCTGAAATTATTTTTTTACCTGTCACATTAAGTATCAATTTATCAAAAATAGCATTATTTGTCAATCTGTGACAACCTGGTTCAAATGCGCCATTCATTAGCTGTTCCAGTTCTTTCCTGGTTGTGACAAACGGCTATTGGTGATAATATTAATAATCGCAAATGCTCATGAATCACCGGGACTTCGCCCCCATGAGTCAAACTGTATAAAATGGTGGTTCACAGTTTACTTGTTTTCGATTCACCCTTTACGATTATTGAACCAGTGAAGGCAGTTGTAGGGGAGTTGGCGGTCACCATCGAGGGAATATGATGAATTCCAATAACATTAACGTACAACAATTGATCCTTGCGGGTTTCAGCGGCGCGACTGCTGACCGCTTCATTTCCAAGTATCGGACTGTCATGGCTGGCCTGGATCGCCCTGGTTCCGCTGATGCTTTCGCTTAGGGGACAGCCTGTTAAAAACGGTTTCCGGCTGGGATTATTGACCGGCAGCGTGCATTATCTGACACTGATGTACTGGCTGGTCCACACCCTGATGACTTTCGGCCACCTGCCCTTTTATTTAAGCGTGCCGATTCTTTTTCTGTTTGTCGCCTACCTGGCGCTTTATCCGGCGATTTTTGCAGCAGCTTTTTCATGGACCGATTCCCGGCCCGTCGTTTTTTTATCAGCCATGCCGGCAGTATGGGTTGCCCTGGAATATCTCCGCTCGTTTTTTTTATCCGGATTCCCCTGGGAATTCCTGGGATATTCCCAGTACCGTCAGATAACGCTGATTCAGGCAGCCGACATCGCCGGTGTCTATGGCATTTCTTTTTTAATTATTTCTGTTAATGTGGCGGGATTTCTGCTCTGGCAGTATCTTTCGCAAAGACATTCCTCAAACGCCATGCAAAAACGCCGTTCGGCAGCAGTCGGCATTGCCGTTTCCATCCTTCTGGCGCTTCATATGCTGGGATATGGCCAGTGGCGCATTAATTCCATCGACACCCAAATATCCAAGTCGCCTTCCGCGAAGATCGCCATTGTTCAGGGAAATATCGATCAGACCGTCAAATGGGATCCGGCTTTTCAAATCTCGACAACCGAGAAATACATCGCGCTTTCCAAATCAGCCAAACCATCAAACCCGGACCTGATTGTCTGGCCGGAAACTGCAGCGCCGTTTTATTTTCTCCATAATGCCGGCCAGACGGAAATGGTCACCAAAGGGGTTCGGGAGACCGGAACCAGTTTTTTGATCGGCAGCCCGTCATTTATCCGGCGGGATGACAAACAGACTGATTTTTTCAACAGCGCTTTTCTGATCGATCCGAACGGAAATGTGGCCGGAAAATACGACAAAGTCCATCTCGTGCCGTTTGGTGAATATGTTCCGTTTCAAAAATGGTTTCCTTTTATTGGAAAAATCGTCGAAGAAGTGGGTGATTTCAAGTCCGGCCAAAAAGGTCAGACCCTCGCCTGGGGGGAATTTCCCCTGGGAATTCAGATCTGCTATGAAATGATTTTTCCGGATCTATCCAGGGAAATGGCCAGAAACCAGGCGGCATTCTTAATTAACATGACAAACGACGCCTGGTATGGTAATACCAGTGCGCCGTATCAGCATTTTTCCATGGCCGTTTTCAGGGCTGTTGAAAACCGCAGGTCCCTGATACGTTCCGCCAATACCGGTATCAGCGGGTTTATTGATCCAGTCGGCAGGATTCATCGCGTCAACGCCGCTGTTTGAAGAAGCTGTGATCACCCGTTCTATGCCTGTATTAAAAACGGAATCCTTTTATACACGATACGGCGATGTTTTTGCCTTAACCTGCATGGCAATCAGCATGCTCTTGTTTATTTCTCTGCGCCATTACCCGAAACAGAATTTTTTCCTTTTCCGGGACGGGACGTACGGCTTTGGCCGACGATCACAATAAACCATAAAGGAGGCCCATCATGTCTTTGGAAATCAAACAGACCATCAAGGAACTGAATCAAAAATTAGAACCGTTCAAGGGGTATCTTTGACATAGCTGGCAAGGAAAGACGACTGAAGGAAATCGAGGCCATGATCGCCGGCAAGTCTTTCTGGGACAACCCGGAAAAAACCACGGCCATATTAAAAGAACGCACCCTGCTGTCCACAAAGGTCGGCGGCTTTAACGCGCTTTACCGGGATCTTGAAGACAGCGAGATCCTGCTGAACCTGGCAATGGAAGAATCCGACGCGGAAGCCCTTGGCGAAGTCGCGCGACAACTGGCTCAGATTGAAAAACGCATCCAGGATCTCTCCCTGAGCCTGATGCTGGATGGCGAAGACGACCTGAATAACGCCATTGTATCCATTACTGCCGGCGCCGGCGGAACCGAGGCCCAGGACTGGTCCGAAATGCTGTTTCGCATGTATGCCCGGTGGATCGAGCGGAAAAACTTCAAGATGGAAATCGTGGATTACCAGCCTGGTGACGAAGCCGGCCTCAAGGGCGCAACATTTACCGTGACCGGCGAATACGCGTATGGATATCTGAAATCCGAAAACGGCATTCACCGCCTGGTCCGCATCTCGCCGTTTAACGCCAACGGCAAACGCCAGACCTCGTTTTCATCGGTTTTTGTCTATCCGGAACTGAGCAGCGAAATCGTCGTGGATATCGATGAAAAAGATCTCCGCGTCGATGTTTTTCGGGCAAGCGGGGCCGGCGGTCAGCATGTCAATAAAACCAGCAGCGCGGTCCGGATTACCCATCTGCCCTCCGGAATCGTTGTTGCATGCCAGCAGGAAAGATCCCAGCATCGCAACAAGGACATGGCCATGAAAGTGCTGCGGTCCAGGCTCTACCAGCTTGAAAAACAGCGGCAGGACGACAAGCTTCAGGAAATGCATGACACCAAGGATGAAATTGCCTGGGGAAGACAGATCCGCTCCTATATCCTTCACCCCTATCAAATGGTCAAGGATCACCGGATTGATCTGGACATCGGCAATGCCCAGGACGTGCTGGACGGATCTCTGGATCCGTTTATCGAAGGGGTGCTGATGGCCGGAAAGTCAAGGGGCGTCAAGTAAAATGGACCCCCTTGAAGTGATTGCCGCAAACTGCCCGCAAGGCTCTGCTGCCTATGAAATCCTGGTGGAGCACAGCAGCCTTGTGGCCAAAAAAGCCCTGGCCCTGGCCCGCAACCTCAGCCATCTGAATCCGGACATGGATTTTATCTATGAGGCTGCCATGCTTCACGACATCGGCATTATCATGACCCGCACGCCGGAGCTGGGCTGTACCGGCGCCCTTCCCTATATCTGCCACGGATACGCGGGAAGAGCGATTCTGGAAAGGGCGGGATTGGCCCGGCACGGACGGGTCTGCGAACGCCATGTCGGCGTGGGAATCACGACAGAAGACATTCGATCCGGGAAACTGCCCATCCCCCTTCGCGACATGACCCCGCAGACCCTTGAAGAGCAGATCATCTGTTATGCGGATAAATTTTATTCCAAGAACGGCCGCCAGCATCCGGTTTTGGAAAAGTCGACAGATGAGATCGTCCTTGGTCTTTCCCCCTATGGCCAGGACAAGGTGGAGCGCTTTTTATCCTGGCATCGGCAGTTTGAAGGCCCCCCGAATCCAGGGAGCTTCTCAGGATTGAAGGGTGCTCAACTGGTTGTTTTCTTTAAAAAGCACGCTTTTCAGCCATGTCATCCCATAGCTCAGCAGCGCCACATCATCGGTTTTAATGGCTTCAAGCGTTTGATCGTCCATCGGATATCGTTTGAGAAAAGAGCTTTCCAGAACAAAATCCCGAAACCGATCGATATCATAACTGACCATGAAAAACAGCTGCTTGGCTTTTTCCGTGAGTTGAACATTCATGGGAAAAGATCGCTTGCGAACCACAAGATCCGTCCACCCCGCATTGATCTCGTCATGAACATCCACACCCTGATCCCTGCGCCACTCCCGGATGGTCCAGTTCTTGTCCTCTTCAAAGCCCTTGCAGTGCGGCTCTTCGATCATGATATAAAAGCCATCATCGTCGGCGCCTTCCTTGTGGCTGAGAGAGGCGACGCCGACAGGATAATACCGGCAGGTGGTGGGCCGGTCCGAATAGACCAGACATCCATCGTCCCGGACAAACGGGCAGGATCTGGCTTCATCATCCAGAAGTTTCAACAGGACCAGCGGCAGATCGGTTTTTTCAAGCAGTTGCGGTACCGTATACAGGGCCAGGAACTGACCTGACGTCAATTCCAGCTTTTTTTTCAGAAGAATGATATCATAGGGCGTTAAAATGATGCTGATGCCTCTGCAGCACCGGGTAAAACAACTGACGTCTTTATGACACCGAAACTTGAACTGACTCTCCAGGCCCAGTCGAACCGGTTCAATCCGGGCCTGTTTGTCATGCTGATCAACATTCATATTTTCATTTCCTTTCAACAACCTCATTATTTTTCAAATTTATATCGAAGCGGCAATTTAAAGTCAATGTAATCATTCTTGAGCACCTTAAAACCCCAATTGTAAAATTTATGGCTTCATGATAAAGTAATTGTTTATTCAGGACAAATGTCTTGATAAATGAAGACGATCTGATTATTAGAATCACATTTGCACGAAATTGACAAAGACATCACTTGCAAAGGGGGGTACCCATCGACATCATACCGTTAAAAACCGAGATGCAGGCACGATCAAACCACCTGAGAAATCAGGGAAAAACCATCGCGTTTGTTCCCACGATGGGCTATCTTCACGAAGGCCATCTGTCGTTGATGCGACTGGCCCAGAGCATGGCCGATACGCTGGTGGTCAGTATTTTTGTGAATCCCACTCAGTTTGGACCCGGCGAAGACCTTGGCACCTATCCCAGGAACTTTGAACGTGATGAGTCTCTTTGCCGGAAAGAAGGTGTGGATATTCTATTTTATCCAACCGCTGCGGAGATGTACGGCCCCCGATTTCAGACATTCATTGCCCTTGAACAGCTTCCGCTTCACCTCTGCGGCATCTCGAGGCCGGCCTTTTTCAGAGGGGTTGCAACCGTCGTAACCAAGCTGTTCAATATCATCAAGCCCCACACAGCCATATTCGGCCAGAAGGATTATCAGCAGCTCAGGGTCATTCGGCAACTGGTTCAGGATCTGGATCTGGACATTCAGATCACCAGCGGGCCCACAGTCCGGGAACCCGACGGACTTGCCATGAGCTCCCGCAATGCATACCTGAGCGCATCCCAAAGGCCATCCGCCCTGACCCTGTATCAGGCGCTTTGTCAGACCCGGAACCATCTTGAGAATGGATTGACAGACGCTAAAGCCCTGATCCAGTCGGCTGCCAGTCTGATCCTGTCTTTTCCGGATACCGCCATCGACTACATCGCCATCTGCGATCCGGATACGCTGGAGGACATTGCAAATCATCGACAGACCCGCGGTAATGGCGCTTGCCGTAAAAGTGGGGAAAACCCGCCTGATTGACAACATGATGCTATCGCCACAATGACAACCATTTTTCATTCCCCGACGGCTACCGAACGGGAACCTAATTGATATTGAACAAGGAGAACTCATGAGCGAAAGAAATTTTTTTACTTCTGAATCCGTAACCGAAGGACATCCCGATAAAGTTGCGGACGCAGTATCGGATTCCATTCTGGATGCCATTATGGCCCAGGATAAAAACTGCCGGGTCGCCTGCGAAACACTGGTCACCACCGGCCTGGTATTTATTGCCGGAGAAATTTCAACGGCCTGTTATGTGGAAATGCCTGAAATCGCCCGAAATACGATCAAGGAAATCGGCTATCATTCTTCCCAGATGGGATTTGACTGGAGAACCTGTTCGGTGCTTACCAGCATCGACCACCAGTCTCCGGACATTGCACAGGGCGTCAATGCCGGCGAAGGGCTGTTCCTGGAACAGGGCGCAGGCGACCAGGGCCTCATGTTCGGTTTTGCCACGGATGAAACCCCGGAGCTCATGCCCATGCCCCTGATGTATGCCCACAAACTCTGCCATCGCCTGTCAACGGTCCGCAAAAACGGAAGTCTTGATTTTCTCCGCCCGGACGGCAAGTCCCAGGTCACCATTGAATATGAAGACGGCATCCCCAGACGGGTGGATACCATTGTCATTGCCGCCCAGCACAAGGCCGACGTCACGTATGAAGATCTGAAGGAGGCCATCATCGAGGAAGTCATTCGAAAAGTCATCCCCAGGCACATGATGGATGGCGACACCCGTTATTATATCAATGCCACGGGAAAATTCGTCATCGGCGGCCCCATGGGGGACTGCGGTCTGACCGGACGAAAAATCATTGTCGATACCTACGGCGGACAGGGAAGCCACGGCGGCGGCTGTTTTTCAGGGAAGGACCCCTCCAAGGTCGATCGCAGCGCATCCTACATGGCCCGGTATGTGGCCAAGAATATCGTTGCCGCCGGAATCGCCAAAAAATGCGAAATTCAGATTGCTTATGCCATTGGCGTTGCCGAACCCGTATCCATCATGATCGACATGATGGGAACCGGCCTGATTCCCAAGGAAAGGGTCAAGGAAATCGTTCTGGAAGTATTTGACCTGAGGCCGGCAGCCATCATCGAACATCTGGACCTGCTGCGCCCCATCTACAGAAAAACCGCTGCTTACGGGCATTTTGGCAGAAACGAGCCCGAATTTACCTGGGAAAACACTCAGATATCCAGCATCCTCAGGGAAAAAGCCGGAATTTGACACACCTGCTTATTTCATACCCAAAACATGAAAGCCGTCAAGATAATCCCCCGGCAAAACTTGGATACTTTTCATACAAAGGAGATTAACATGTGTTAGATATTGACCTTTCGCTTCCTTACAAGGTTGCCGATATTTCGCTTGCGGATTTTGGAAACAAGGAAATGAAGCTGGCTGAAAATGAAATGCCGGGACTGATGTCTGTCCGGGAAAAATACGGCCCCTCAAAACCCCTCAAGGGCCTGAAAATCATGGGCAGTCTTCACATGACCATTCAAACCGCCATGCTCATTGAAACCCTGAAGATTTTGGGAGCAGATCTTCGCTGGGCCACCTGCAATATTTTTTCAACCCAGGATCATGCCGCGGCAGCCATCGCAAAAAATGGCTCGGCAGCCGTATTTGCCTGGAAAGGCGAGTCCCTGGAAGAGTTCTGGTGGTGCACGGAGCAGGCCCTGCTCTGGCCGGACGGAACCGGTCCGGACCTTATTGTGGACGACGGCGGAGATGCCACGCTCTATGTCCACCAGGGCGTGGCAATTGAAAAGAACCCGTCCCTTCTGGATCAGACTTACGACAGCACGGATATGCAGTGCTTAATGGCCAGAATGAAGACCAGTTACCGGAAAGATCCAAAGCTGTGGACAAAAATCGCGGCAAATATCCGCGGGGTTTCCGAAGAAACCACAACCGGCGTTCACCGGCTCTATCATCTTGCCAAAAATGGCGAGCTTCTGTTTCCGGCATTTAACGTCAATGACTCGGTCACCAAATCCAAGTTCGACAACCTCTATGGATGCCGGGAATCCCTGGCAGACGGCATCAAGCGGGCAACCGACATCATGATTGCCGGAAAAGTGGCGGTGATCTGCGGATACGGCGATGTGGGAAAAGGATGCGCCCAGTCCATGCGGGGCTTCGGTGCCAGAGTCATCATCACGGAAATCGATCCGATCTGCGCGCTTCAGGCAGCCATGGAAGGCTATCAGGTCATGACCATGGAAGAGGCTGCTCCGCTTGGCGATATCTTTGTCACGGCCACGGGCTGCTACCATGTCATCACCGGAAGTCACATGGAAAAGATGAAACATGAGGCCATCATCTGCAACATCGGCCATTTCGACAACGAGATCCAGATGACTTATCTGGAAAGCAACCCCAAGTGCGTCAAAGAGAATATCAAGCCCCAGGTGGACAAATGGACACTGGAGTCCGGCAGATCCCTCCTGATTCTGGCTGAAGGCAGGCTGGTCAATCTGGGATGCGCCACGGGTCATCCCAGTTTTGTCATGAGCAACAGCTTTACCAACCAGTGCATGGCCCAGATTGCCCTGGCAACCCAGAAACATGAATGCAGGGTCTATACCCTGCCCAAGCTCCTGGATGAAGAAGTCGCCAGACTTCACCTGGGGAAACTCGGTGCAAAACTCACCCGGCTGACGCCCTTTCAGGCCAATTATCTGGGCGTACCGGCTGAAGGACCGTTTAAGCCGGATCATTACCGGTATTGATGCAAGCCGGCAATGGGCCAGTAGGACCATGGGTAATGGGATTGAAGCTTTTTACCCATTACCCACGGCCTATTGCCGGTTTTTATTTCCGGCTTTCTTCCAGCAACTCCCGCGCCACCCGAATGTCATATGCCTGCTTCGGGTCAAAATGTTTTTGCGTGTTCATCTGGGCATGCCTCCAGAATGGCCCTATAAGGCATCCAGCCATGGGCTTTCCAAAGCTCGGCATCATCAGCACTCCATAACCTGAAGCAGATGACGCCGTCCTCATCCTGCACATACATCCGCACACGTTTGTTATCCGGAAATGGGTAATAATAAAGGCCGTTTTCGTCTTTCATAATCGGGTCTGTTGAACTTTCGATCTATCGGGTTATCTGGTTAAGATGCAACAAGTCGGGTGCCATGCCCGACTTCCACTTCATTACAAAAAATAGCAGAGAAACCCCCTTTCTGCAAAGCAATTTGCACTTTGACCAGAATCAAATTCCCCATACACGCGGATTAAAATCATTTTCTTGAACAATATCAATATCGGCCATGATTTGCCGATAAAATTCGGCCTCATCCGCCCTGCCCCGCTTGATGCATCCATCGGCATATATCCGGCATTTTTCTCTCAGCACATCAACAGCAGCCTGGTAGTATTGTGGCGTCAGCCGATGGCTTTCAAGAATACTCACGATGGACTGAATCCGATATCGGTCCAGCCCGGGATTTCCGGGACAGTTGATCGTCATGGCCGCCACGCTTAACAACCAAGCTGGCGGTCAATTAAATATATGGGATAATAAAGCGCGATTCTTAACCACAGATCATAATCTTCGCAGGCAGGAAATGCCTCATTGAACAAACCGATCTCATCAAAGAGACTTTTTTTGATCATCACCGCTGACGGGCTGACCAGACAAAGCTGAAGCGACGGCTCAAAAATCATTCCAGACGGTTTTTTGTGCCGGTTTTTCGGGTTGACGCGGACATTGTTTCGAATCCATATTTCGTCGGTCTGACAAATCACAGCCTGGGCATGCGACTGAAAAAAATCCACCTGACAGGAAAGCTTTTCCGGCAACCACATATCATCCGAATCCAGAAAAGCGATATACCTGCCTTTTGCAATCAATATTCCTGCATTCCTGGCAGCGCTGACCCCTCTGTTTTCCTGATGAATTATAGTAATTTGATCCCCATATGCCGACAAAAGCGCTGCTGTGCCATCATTTGAACCATCATCGACAACAATGATCTCAAAATCGGTAAATTTCTGGGACAGAACCGAATCAATCGCTTCTTTCAGAATCCAGCAACGGTTGTAAGTGGGAATAATGACACTGATGCAGGGATTTGAACTGGTTTTCATCGTTTATTCTGAATCTTTATTTTATTTAAACAGATAACTTGACAAACCGAACGATAATTGATAATTCTCTCAGATAAATTTAACGCTGCTTCTCAGCGGGCCGTTAGCTCAATCAGGTAGAGCACCTGACTCTTAATCAGTAGGTTATTGGTTCGATTCCAATACGGCCCACCAAATAAATCAAGGATTTATGGCTTAATGCTGTAAATCCTTTTTTCGTTTAAAACCCAAAGTGTTACAACTCTGTCACAACTTTTCGTCCAATGTGAAAGAATTATCCACTACCCATGATACAGGACAAAGAATAAAATTCAAGCTGTTTCCTGCCCAGTTCCCTGCCCCGGTGCGGATCACCCGGCCAACTTGTCCCGGCTGCTTTCTGTATCCGTTCGATACCTTGTGCAATTTTTCCCTTGGACCACATCCTCCAAAACGTCACCTTGAATCTCTGGCCGCACCTGCTGTTTCGGAATATTTGATGCGGCTATCTGTTTATTGTTATTGAGTCTCTTTCCACGAAAGAATGGTGTCGAGGTCTTCTATGGAGATCTTCCCCAGCCTGGCGAACGTCTTTAACATTCCTGGGTGAGTGTTCTGGTATTCAGTAAGGTGTGCCGGTAAGGGCTCTACTTCTGGACCGAACCGTCCGGATACATTGTCCCCGACTTGCTCCTCCGGCGGATACTCCACTGGTGGTTCCGGTTGTTCCGGTTCCCAATCCGCCCAAACCAGTATTCTTTGCCCCGCCTTGAGGTCGCCAGGTTTTAATACCCGATCCAGATACTCCAGATCCGATTCCCCCGGCAGCTCCTCCGGCCACAGGTGCAGCGAAGCATCCCCGACTTGCTGCTGATCCATCTGTCCCCTTCGATGACGGCTGTGTCATAAACTGTCCTCCATTTTCTTCTCCAAAATGTTTGACAATGTGTTTGCGATAATCCTGATGGACTTTGCCAGAAGGCGAGCCACAGGCTAAGCCATTCCATAGTTCCAGAAACAAAAATGGCACCGCCTGCATACTTTCAACCTGACCCGGGGATGTAAGAGTCAGCCCTATCTCTGCCTGGCTTCCTGAGATGCTCGTGGAGAGGCGTTCGGATCAAGGTCCTTGCGAGCCTCGAAAGTCAAAGGATTCCCCAATCGTTGGGGGTGCCAGGACTGTTTTTACATGAAATTGCAATTTCAGCCCGGCCCCTGAAAGGGCGAAGGCCAAAGTTTATGGCTGGAGCAAGTTTAAAACGAATGGTGCGGCTTTCTGAGAAGGATCCGAGGCAGTGGCTACTGGTGACATGGCCGCCCTTCCAGGGGTTCAAAATTCCCGCGCCATTGGGATTTGTTTGATGTGATCAATATTATGGCACTTGGCCCCCCAATTCGGAATGCATCAATTCGATTGACAGAAATGATTGCTTTGTCATAGGGTATTTTTGGGTTAATGTCGGGATTGCGTCATTCATATTGCAATTTATCAAGGCTGCCGGAGGATCCGCAGAATCAATGATACTTTTAGTATCGTTAATAATGGCCGGACTCATGCATATATGCATGAAAGCATAACTTTTCAAATCAGCTTTTAGATATTTCGGGAAGCTAACCACACAAAACTGCGATGAGCCATGTATCCTTCCCTGCTTCCCGGGTTTTCTTCGCTGAGGAAGAGGATAAAACAATGCTTGCTGAGTTTTGGGAATTTGATAGAAATATGATTCATGAGAAGTACACGGCTGTGGTCAAGGAGTTTGAGGGGAAATAATTAATCCATAAAAAAGCATATTAAATATGAAGAAACCAATACCACGCAGTTCCAGCGGCAATAAAACACAAAAAATAAACATAGAGAAAATGTGTATTGAGGACATCTTCAGTAAAGTTGACATTCAGGCTAACCTGCGAAACTTACAATCAGAAAACAAAGAGAACGTTCGGACGGCATTACTTACAATTGCCTACGCTGCACAAGTATCTGATAGAAGAGATTGTCTCATTGCACTCGCGGGTTACTACTTGCTTGAGGTCCGATCTATTGATGATTCTGAATTTTTCATCAAACCACGAAACTTGCTCATTCCCCAGAGCTTGCCCATGTCGTCTTGAATGATCTTGTCCGTCACCGCGAAGTATCAAGACGCAGGCTTTTTTCAACGACCTTGTCGATCTTATCGAAACAATCGTTATGAATTCAACCCCTGAACAGGCTGAATCCTTAATGCGATTAATCGATTCGGCCGTGTGGGGCAAAAAGCTGAAAATCAAGTTCAGAATGCAGCTACACAGAGTACCTTTTGATTGATCTATCGGGGCAATGTAACCGGGTCAGAATCAAACCATTATTCAAGAAGCCCGATTAAAGAAATACTGTTTGGTTCATCGCTGTTTCGTGTGGCTATTCTTATGTTTTGGGTGGTCCGGAAATGTCAAGCAAGCAACAATCTGTGGCTGGCCGATAGGGAAGTTTATAGGAATGGTGTTGGACGGT
>CAWKLD010000013.1:0-153702 GCA_963850225.1 uncultured delta proteobacterium | reverse complement strand
ATGACGGCATGATGGATATCCAGAAAAGTGAAATCCCCCAGCATTTTGTTCAGGCCTGCCTGCCGAATTTCGAGCACCGCGGTGACACCTTCTTCCGGAAACCGGCTGCAATATTGGCGATAGCTGGCGCCGAAACTGGGTAGGGAAACCATTCCTTTTTGCTCGAAACACCATACGCTAGCCATCTGAAAGGCTGCGTCCAGAACCAGCGGATCGCCGATCCAGCGGCTGCGCATGGGCTCTGTTGTCCACTGATCCGGGGGCGGGGCCGATGCCAGTTCTGCGATCATGGCCTGGGAGGAGAGCGTGAGGATGCGCTGGAGACCCTTGAGCGCGTTGCCGTGAAAAAGGATTTTGTCGTATACCTCTTCTATAGGACGTGCGTAAGCATGGGACTCGTCCAGATATCGGGAAATATCAAATTCCGGGGGCGCGGAGAGTTCGTTCGACAAGACGGCCCTGGCCCGGGTATGAATGACCTCTTTTCCATCTTTGAATCCATCGCGGATTTCAATGTCCATCTCGAAATTCGGACCGTTTTTCCGGGTTTTTCCGGTCATCAGGCGAATGGTCTTTTTCCCGTCGTCCAGCCGGATACCTTTGAGGAGCCGGATGTCGTCCAAGCCGGAAAGCAGAAATCCGGGATTTTCATGAAGCGCGCCATGTCCCAGCCATTCCGTGATGAGCGCAAAAGGCACCACCGGTTTCCCGTTTAAAATGTGAGCTTCGAGAATGGGATACCGCTCGATGTCAATTTCCCGTTTGATGCTTAAAGAAAGGGTTTCGGGAGCCGGTGACGGGCATATTATTGATTCCGGATGCGAAAAGCCGGAGCCGATCACCACTTCCACCGGACTGCTGGGGCCTGCCTGCAGTTCCTGCATCATGCGTTGGGCGCCGGTCTTGAGCGGAATCAGACAAATGCGGCTGCGTTCAAATTCGCGCCGGAGCGAATCGCCGACCATCCCGCCGTCCCAGGGACCCCAGTTGATGGAGACCACCCGGCATTCTTTTCGGAGAAAGGATTCCCGCTGCGCCATTTTGTTCAGAACCTCGTTGGCCATGGCGTAATCCGCCTGGCCCCGGTTGCCGATCCTGGCGGTAATGGAGGAAAAACAGACGATGTGCCTGAGGGGGTCTTTTCGGGTGGCTTCCAGAAGGGATATAAACCCGGCAACTTTTGTGTCGAACACGGTTTCGAACTGCTCCGGTGTTTTGTCAAGAATGAGTCGGTCCTCCAGAACCCCGGCGCCGTGAATGATGGCCGAGATGGGGCCATGGGTCGTTCGGGCGGTTTCCAGGGCAGCCGAAAGTGCCAGTTTGTTGCGAACATCCACGGCATGATATTCGACACGGGCGCCCGTGGATCGAATGACCTTAAGGGTTGAGAGGATCTCGCGGCTTGCCAAGTGCCTTCGGTATGCGGATTCAAGTTCCCTTGGTGATGCCTGGGGCAATTCATGCCGGAGGATAAGCTGCTTCATTTCTGATGGCTCATGTGCCAGGGCAAGCCATTCTGGCTCGGGAGCCGGCGCTGGTGAGCGCCCCAGAAGAATCAGCGCGGGCCGGCATGCTTCGGCAAGGACCATGGCCGCCTGGGCCGTTACGCCTCTGGCGCCGCCGGTAATAACCACGACGTCCCGATGGTTCAGCGAAGCCGATCCTTCGGGGCAGGCAGCGGGCTCGAGGTTCAACCGGTAACCGGTATTGACGGGCAGGTCCGGACAGAGGCCGATTTCAATTTTGCCATCGGTACTTTCGGAGCGCAAGGCAGCGCCGATTGCTGTCGCCTGGCGATCAAAGTCCCGCCAGTCGGGTGAAAGGTCGATGGCGCGGCAAACCACCTGCTGCCATTCTATGGCAGCTGTTTTGACCAGGCCGGCCAGTCCACCCGGAACCGGGCGGCAGCCTTTTCCCAGAAGGCCAAAGGCGCCGTCCAGGCAGGTTATTGACACGAACAAGCCGCCACCGTTTGTTGCAGCGTCCATTATGTCCTTTCCAAATCGCCTGGAAAGGAGGAAAGCTTTTTTCAGAAAAACGGCGTCTGTTTCATCCTGATCGAGGCTCGAGTTGTCCGCAGCAGGCGCTAATATGATCATTCCGGAAGGATGAATGACAAATGCTTCTGAAAGTATCTGGTCCACGGAAGCCACAATTGCTTCAATCCCCCAGGAAATGATTTCATCGGCGATTCTTTGGGATAACCCGGATCCATCATCCGTGACGATGACCGGTCGATCTTTGGCAAGGGGCAGCCGGGCAGCCGGGGTGAATCTGGTTTGAACCGCAGAAAGGATTCGCCGTTCCGGATAAAGGGCGCCTGATGACGGAAAAGGCATTGTCGCTGTCTGCTGCGGGCAATCCGGCCGGAGTAATGACATTCCAGGATCTTTTATTTTAAGAAAGGCCGTGATTTGTCCCAGGGTTTTCAGGGTTCCCAGGGTATCGGGGGGGATGGCGGGAAGTCCGGGCATTTTTTCTTCGAGGGTGGCCAGGATTTCAACGCGCTTGATGGAGTCGATTCCCAGGTCCGCCTCGATGTCCATGTCCAGAGCCAGCATTTCCACAGGATAACCGGTCAACTGGCTGACAACTTCCAGCAGACAGGTCTCAACGGCATGATCCGGTTGCGGGTCCTGGCTATAGGCTTGCAATGAAATCGGGTTATTGGGCTTGTCGTCGTTATTGTCCTGTTCGCGGAGAAAGGCCGTGATTTGTCCCAGGGTTTTCAGGGTTCCCAGGGTATCGGGGGGGATGGCGGGAAGTCCGGGCATTTTTTCTTCGAGGGTGGCCAGGATTTCAACGCGCTTGATGGAGTCGATTCCCAGGTCCGCCTCGATGTCCATGTCGAGAGCCAGCATTTCCACAGGATAACCGGTCAACTGGCTGACAACTTCCAGCAGGCAGGCTTCAATGCCCGGATTTTTTTCCGACAGTGCCGGAGACTTGGCAGGTGCTTGCATCGGGTTAAGATTATGGCCGTCTGTTTGGGGGCAGTTGGATGACGGAGAATATACGCTATCCTTTACAGCCTGTGCGCAGCAGCCTGTACCCCGCCGTTTGACGATTGTTTCCGGGTCCCTGGCCTCTATACCCTTGGACTGTGGCCCCTGGCCCCTGATTTCTGTCTTCTGGCCACTGGATTCTGTTCCCAGTTCCCCGTCTTCTGTCTTCTGTCTTCTGTCTTCTGACCTTTGTTCCCCAACATCCGGCGCGATAACGGAAATTCCCAGGGAAGCCTCGGCAATTCGCCGGGTATGGTCCATCATCTTTTGAAGGGTTTTGCTGGCTTCGGTCTGGGTCTGAAGAAAAAGCTTGTGTGTTTCGGCGGTCTGAAACTGAAGCGCCTGCATGGATTTTAGGCCTTCCTGAACGGTCTGTAACGCATGGGAAATAATGTCCGAAGAAGGTTCAGTAATGACAGCCGGTTGATCTGTAAACAAGGTTCTGGGTTTCGGGCTCATGGAGATTTCCAAAGGTTCAACCCATTTCTGGGATGTGCTTAAAGGTTTAGGACTCAGGGGTTTCTGTATGTTCTCGTTGTGTTCTGGATTTTGGTAATTGATCCGGTCCGCCGAAGGCCTGGATTCAGGATTCTGGTAATTGGCGCCGGATATGGAAACCTTCATCCGAGGATTCCTGGCCGGAGCAACGGATTCCCCTGCTTCCCAGCAAGGCAGCCGGACCGGATATCCCGATGCCGCCAGCCGACAGATGACTTTTGCCAGATCCAAAAGCGCGGATTCCTTTCCCGATGAGGCGTCCATGGCGATCACTGCCGCCGGACGATTCTTCAGGATCGATCGGACAAGCCCGGTGAGAATCGGCCGGGGTCCGACTTCGATAAAAGTACGAACGCCCATTTCATAAAGGTTTTCAATAGCGTCAACAAACTGAACCGGATGTGTGATCTGTTGGCCCAGCAGGGTTTTTACAGCAATCGGATCACCCGGATAGGGTTTTCCGGTGACATTGGCGATCACGGGTGTTTTTGAAGGTCGAATGTCGATGGATTCTAAAAAAGCGTCAAATGGGCCGGCGGCATCCTGGACTAGGGGGCTGTGAAACGCCGCTGCAACCGGCAGGCGGACCGATGAAAACCCTTTCTCAAGGCATAGGGCTTCAGCCCGGACAATCGCATCAAGGGACCCGGACAGCACGCCCTGGAATGGGCTGTTTAAATTGGCCAGGGTAATCGGAAAGGATGCATTCCGGGCAAGTGCCATCAGCTCTTCGATCGGCGCTTTGACGGCGATCATCATTCCCGCGGAGCCTTTTTCCCCGGCCTCTTCCATGAAATGGCCTCTGGCAACGGAAAGTTTTAGAAAATTCTCGGTGGAAATCCATCCGGCAGACGCAAGGGCAGTCAGTTCACCGTAGCTATGGCCGCAGGTTGTGTCCGGGGTGATGCCAAAATGCTCAAGGATTTTTACCATTCCGAGGCTTACGGCGCCAATGGCCGGTTGGGCCGTGCGGGTGGATTGCAGCGCCTTTTTCTGGGTTTGTTTTTTGGTTGAATCGGAGGAAGAAGGCGGATAAATCCGGTCGCTGAGCTGAAGATGAGTGAGTTCAGGAGTATTCAGGCCTGCTGAAAATGTAAAAAAGGCATCATTGGCCGCATCAATGGCGTCCATTGCCTGCGGAAATCTGCAGGCCAGTTCACGGGCCATACCCACATACTGGCTTCCCTGTCCGGGAAATAAAAAACCGATTTTCCCATCCTGAGAGGTGTTTCCAAAAAACATTCGCGAAGTGTTCCAGAAGGACCGGTCCTTGTGACTTTCCAGGGCTGCCAGGGCTTCGGAGCAGGTCGTCTGCAAGTCGTCCGCCCATAAATGGTCCGGATCTATCTGCTGAAAAAGAATGAGAAGACGACAGGGGTGCTGGGCGGAGAACGTGGCACGGGATTTTGCCGCATGTATTGAAAAACTGCCGTTCGAAAAATCCTTTTCAGCCAGGGCCTTCCAAGCTGCCAAATCTTTTTTTAGGGCTTCGGGTGATGGGGCGGACAGCGAGAGGATTTCTATTGACCCATCCCAGGTGATTTCGGATTTTTGGGGGCGATGTTCTTCCAGAACCGCATGAAAATTGCTGCCGCCGAATCCAAATGCGCTGACACCTGCCCTTCGGGGGTGAGCGCTACGGGAAGGCCAGGGCTTTGCAACGGAATTTAGATAAAAAGGACTGTCTTCGATATTCAGGTTCGGGTCCGGTTCCCCTGCTTTCAGGGTTGGCGGAATCACTTTGTGATACAGGGACAGGGCGGCCTTGATCAGGCCGGCCGAGCCTGCCGCGGCCTTGGTGTGGCCGATCATGGATTTAATGGATCCAAGGGCGCACTTGCGCGCCATGCCCGAGTCGGTTGGCGGGAATTCAGTGAAAACCTGTTTTAATGCGCTGAATTCCACCATGTCTCCCACACGGGTGCCGGTGCCGTGTGCCTCGATCAATTCAACCGTTCCGGGGTGAATACCGGCTTGCTGGTAGGCGGAGAAAAGTGCCCTTGACTGGCCTTCGGCCCGTGGCGCATAGATGCTCTGGGATTTGGCATCGCTTGAGGTGCCCATCCCTTTAATAACCGCATAAACTCTGTCGTTGTCTTTTTTGGCGTCTGCCAGGCGCTTTAATACGACCATGCCGAGACCTTCTCCCAGAAGGGTGCCATCCGCATGCTTTGAAAACGGACGAACATCGCCAGAAGGAGAAAGGATCTGGGTCCGGGAAAAACACATGTGCATGAAAATGTCGTTCAAGGTGTCCACACCGCCGGTAATGACCATATCCGATCGGGACGTGGTCAATTCCATCAAGGCCAGGTGAACGGCGCTGAGCGAGCTGGCGCATGCCGCGTCCACCACGCAGTTGGTGCCGCCAAGATCCAGCCGGTTGCAGATGCGTCCTGCAACCACATTGCCTAGAAGTCCCGGAAATGAATTTTCCTGCCAAGGGACAAAGCCGCTGGATATTCGTTCCATGATCTCAGCAATTTTGTCCGGTGAAAGCCCAGAGTCATTCAGGGCTTTTCGCCATACCGGGTGACCCAGTCGAGCGCCAAGCGGAATCACGAGTTCCTGAGTGCCCGTAACGCCCAAAATCACGCTCGTACGATTGCGGTCAAAGGATCGCTCTGACCCATAACCTGCATCGATCATGGCCATTTGGGCCGTTACCAGCCCCAGCATCTGAGAGCTGTCCGTGGCCTCGAGAATCGAAGGCGGAATTCCGAATTCCGATGGATCAAAATCGATTGGAGATAAAAACCCGCCCCTTTTGCAATAAACATGATCCGGCGTTCTGGGGTCCGGGTCAAAGTAATCATCCGGGGACCAGTGGGTCGGGGGGACATCGGTAATGGCGTCGTGGCCATGAACGATCAGCCGCCAGAATTCTGTTGCAGTTGGCGATTTTGGAAAGATGCACCCAATGCCGATGATTGCAATCGGGGGGATTGGGTGCGGCTGTTGATCCATGGAAATAACCTGAATATCTGTCATCAATCGTCTTTAATAAAACATAGGTTACGGCGCATTGAGCAAGTTATTAAGAGAGTTTGTCGACTTTCTCTGCAAAAAAATGAAATACCTTCTCAGATATCACGGCCAACGTCATTGATTTGGAGAAAAATTCCCCGTCCTTCCTTTATAAGGGAGCTTTTCTATTTTAGATCAATTGATATTGATACCACGGTTATTGAATAATTTCAATAGATAGCAATGCTAGTGCAAATATTTTACAATGGTATTCAACAGCTGCGGTGAATAAGCATCCGCATTCGAGGGGAGGGTAACGCCTTGGCATCGAACCCAGTTGGCGCGTGTCAGTACGCACGCACCAAACAAAAGGTTCATGGCGATGGTTACGGTATCCCGGTTTTCAGGTTTTTCCAGAAAAGATCCCCGAACCCAGGCATTGAATGCCCCCATTGTCGGGCCACACCATATCTGATAGTCCATTTTTCTTCCAGGATGTCCGGTTGTCGCCCATCTGGAAGACTGCCCCAGATAGGAGCGAAAGACGAGCGCCATTTTATGCCGGGGATCTTGTTCCGCGCGGTCAACCTGTCGGGGATCCCGCTGTAAAAAAAAAGCCTTTGTCTGTTGCCACTCGGTATCCAGGCTGCATTTGAAAACATCCCGTTCCAGTTGAATCCGCTGTTTTTCAGGAATGTCCTCCAGCCGGTCATGTGATGTATAAAGCTCGTAGAGTTTTGCGGCGCGCTGAGCAAACATGGTGCCCCGCTTTAAAACCTGTACCTTCACCCCCATTTCGAACATATCGGCTGCCGGGGCCATGGCGACGTCCGCCTGCCTGGCTTCCGCCAGAAGCCGGCGGACAGCATCGGACGTTCCAGCCTCCACGCAGGCCTGATTGACGGAACCGGTCAGAATATAGGCAGCACCCATTGAAAAAGCCGCAGCCGCCGCCTGCGGGGTACCGATACCGCCGCCCAGCCCGACGGGGATGGATTGCGGATACCTGTGGGTCTTGACCATCTCGTTTCGAAGTGCGATCAGTGTCGGCAGAAGAGAAATCGCAGGCCGGTTATCGGTATGGCCGCCGGAGTCGGCTTCGGCGGTCAGGCTGTCTGCCATCGGAATATGCCGTGCAAGTTCGACCTGCTCCTGGGTTAAGGTTTTATCCGCCAGCAGTTGCATCAGAAATTTTTCCGGAGGGGGAGAAAAAAATCTCTGGGCGACTTCTTCACGGGAGACTTTGGCAACCACATGATTCGGGCAGACGATGTTTCCCTGAACGTCCCGATAAATCCCGGTGACACGGTAGCGAACCAGAGCAGACGTCAGATTCAGATATGCGGAAGCGCAGACCTTTCGAATGCCATGTTTGATGTAAAGACCGCCCAGCGCATCTTCCAGATCCGGGTCACTGGGGCTATGAATCAGGTTAAACCCATAAGGAGAATCCCCCAGCTTTTGCTGAACTTCGTAAATGGCTTTCTCAACTTCAGTCAGGGTCAGGCCTGCGGCCCCATAAAACCCCATCATGCCTGCCTTTCCCAGAGCCTCTACCATGGCGGTTGAGGTGATGCCATTGGCCATGGCACCGCCCACATAGGCATACCGAAGATTGTGGCGCTTTTTAAATTCCGGATCTCCCAGGTTTTCTGGGGGCAGTAAAGGGGTGAAGGCCTGAACCGGATGACGAACGCCAGAAACAGCGCTGTCCAGCAGCGCATCGGATTTTTTCCGGTTTCCAGATAGTTCAAACATCAGGGAACCGCCCCTGGCTGCTGCAGGTTGTCCATTTCGATCCACCAGAACAAAAGGCTGGTTCAGGCAGTAGAGGGCGTTTTGAAGACTTTCCGCGTCTGTTTGCGGCTGCGAATCCCCCTGGGTCCAGAAGCAGTTAAACCGGGAATTTAGCAGCGCATCAATCATCATAAATGCATCCAGACAAATGATGAACGGTTGAGTTTTTCATGCAGCAATTTTTAATCAAAATGTGGACGGGTGTCAAGAAAGATAACCTGGGAAAAACAGTTCAGGGGTTCAGACTAAAGACTGAAGACAGAAGTCTGATGCCTTTCATGTAAAATATCCTTGACCTGAACAATCATTTTCCCTAAATGATTATATAATTCAGAAGTCAGAATTCGAAACCCATAAAAGCGAGACAAGAATGATTCAAATTACCCTTCCAGATGGAAGCTGTAAAACTTTTCAAGCCCCTCCTTCTGGGACCGACATTGCCATGAGCATCTCCGAAGGCCTGGCCAGAAATTGTGTGGCAATGGAAATCGACGGCCGGCTTGTTGATCTCGGTACCCAGGTTGAAACGGATGCCGCCATTCGATTGATTACCACTAAAGATCCCCAAGCCCTGTCCATTTTAAGACACAGCGCGGCCCATGTCATGGCGCAGGCTATTCTGCACGTGTATAAAGGCGCGAAATTGACCATCGGACCCGTGGTTGAGGATGGTTTTTATTATGATATTGATATGGAGCCAGTGTCTGAAGATGATTTCCCCAGAATCGAGGCGGAAATTCAGCGGATCATTCAGGCCAGAATTCCGTTCCGCCGCCGCGAAGTATCCAAGACCGAGGCATTGGCCGTTTATCGGGATGAACCGTATAAGCTGGAGATGATCCAGGATCTGGCGGATGGGACCATTTCCCTGTACGAGCAGGGGGATTTTACAGACCTTTGCAGAGGACCGCATCTTCCTCACACCGGCTTTGTAAAGGCCATCAAGCTCATGAAGGTTTCCGGAGCCTACTGGCGCGCGGATCAAACCAAAGCTCAGCTTCAGCGGATTTACGGTACAGCTTTTTTTGACAAAAAAGAGCTTAAGGCTCATATCCAGTTTATCGAAGAGGCCAAGAAACGAAACCATCGAAAGATCGGCGCAGCACTGGATCTGTTCAGCTTTCACGATGAGGCTCCGGGAATGCCATTTTTTCACGCCAGGGGAATGGTGATCTGGAATGCCCTTCTGGATTACTGGCGGATGGAGCACCGGGCCGCCGGATATGTGGAGACCAAAACGCCGATCATGTTGAACCGGGGGCTATGGGAGCGTAGCGGTCACTGGGAAAACTACCGCGAGAACATGTACACCAGCCAGGTGGATGAGACCGAATACGCCATCAAGCCCATGAACTGTCCGGGAGGAATGCTTCTCTACGGACTAAAGCCCCATTCTTACAAGGACCTTCCCATACGTGCCGCAGAAATCGGGCTCGTGCACCGGCATGAGATGAGTGGTGTGCTTTCGGGGCTTTTCCGGGTTCGGGCGTTTCACCAGGACGACGCCCATATTTTTATGACCCCTGATCAGATTGAATCGGAAATCCTGGGGGTGCTGCGACTGGTTGAAAGAATCTACCATACCTTCGGGCTGGGTTTTCATCTTGAACTCTCCACCCGGCCGGTAAAATCCATTGGCACGGATGCACAATGGGAAGAAGCGACCCATGGATTGGAATCCGCGCTGAACGCGTATGGTAAAGCTTATAAAATAAATGCGGGGGATGGTGCATTTTATGGTCCCAAGATAGACATTCATATCAAGGATGCCCTGGGCCGCACCTGGCAGTGCGGAACCATTCAACTGGATATGGCGCTGCCGGAGCGCTTCAATCTGACCTATGTGGGAAAAGACAATGAAAAACACCGGCCAATCATGATTCATCGGGTGATTTACGGTTCGATAGAGCGATTTTTCGGAATCCTGATTGAGCATTTTGCCGGGAAATTTCCCTTGTGGCTGGCGCCGGTTCAGGTGGCAATGCTTCCCATCAACGATGACCTGGCTGTCCATGCCCAAGCGGTCCGGGACATGTTTGAGAAACAAGGCATACGGGTTGAGATCGATGACCGCACCGAAAGCCTGAACAAGAAAATTCGTGACGCCCAGATCAACCATATTCCGGTAATTATTACGATCGGTGCCAAAGAAAAAGATACGGGAACCCTTTCCGTAAGGACTCTGGACGGAACGGTTAGGTATGGGATGCTTCCGGAAATGCTTCTGGAAAAACTGCTTTCGGTGATTCGTGAAAGACAGCACAGCCAGAATTTGTTGGCAGAAGAGGCAATGTAAATCGCGTGCAGAGCCATCTGAGAAATAACCTGAAATACTGGCTGCCGGTTGGATTTTATTGTGCGGCAATATTTATCCAGTCCGCTTATCCCAGCATAAAACAGCTCCCCGACGTGCCTTATGGCGATAAATATCTTCATATGCTGGGTTATTTCATTTTGGGCAGTCTTTTTTACAGGGCTTTTCGATCGCTGCATTTTCAGGATCGGCTCTTGACGGCGATCCTTTTAAGCATCGCGGCCTCAACCGGATATGGGATCAGTGATGAATTTCATCAGTATTTTGTTCCTTACCGCAGTGCGGATCTTATGGATGTCCTGGCAGACATGGTCGGCAGTTGCATTGGGGTGATGGCATATTTCCTGATAATGGAAAGATTTGACATCTTTCCGAAGAATTCGTGGATTGACAAATTGCGGTAATTTCTGTAACAGAACTCAATGATTCTGTTCGCCGATATGGGGTCTGCGCGAAGTATGGCTCGCTGCCTGCCTTTATGCATGGATTCAGCATGTTAAATAAAAGGAGTTTTCATATCAATGGATTCCCAGCAGTCCCTTACGATAAATGGAAACGTATTTTCATTTGAAACGGGTGAAACCATTCTGGATGTTGCCACTCGCCATGATATCTGCATCCCAACCCTTTGTTATTTGAAAAATGCGCTACCTGCCGGCGCATGCCGAATCTGTGCGGTTGAGGTCGAGGGCGCTCAAAGCCTGACGCCGTTAGGTGTCGGGTAGTTCCCTTTGGTCTTGCCGCCTTTCTGTGTCAACAGGGCTGAAAAACACTTCAGCCTGAACCTATGCTTTGTGGTAAATCTGTCTGTGTTTATCAACGGCAGCGGGCTCTGCAGCCGCACCGGCTCGCCTATGTTCTTTTGAAGAGCAGTTCCCCGTTTTCCAGCAAATCGCTTTTTGTCAGTACATGCAGGGAAAGAGCTTGCAGAGCTCTGTCCAGAAAATTGGAGGTTTTATCCTGACGTCAGAAGTGTTCTTACCGGTTGCCAGGTCCTGCCGGCCAACGGTGTATTGTTCGTTATTTTTTCACGACAAACCTTATCCGTCATTTGCCAAGAATATCAGAAAGGAGGCCAGGTATGTCAAAAAAAGTCGGAGTGTTGTTATCGGGATGCGGGGTTTTTGATGGGACCGAGATTCATGAATCTGTTCTGACATTGCTGTTTCTGGACAGGGCAGGGGCAGAGGCGTTGTGTCTGGCCCCCGATGTGGACCAGTTTCATGTGATCAATCACCTGACCCATCAGGAAACGCCGGAAAAACGAAATGTTCTGGTGGAATCGGCACGGATTGCAAGGGGAAATATCCGGGATGTCGCCAAGGTAAATGCGTCGGAACTGGATGCCTTGATCCTTCCCGGCGGATTTGGGGCAGCTAAAAACTTGAGTGACTTTGCTTTCAAAGGGCCGGATGCTGTGGTCCAGCCGGATGTTGAACGGCTGATCCGGGAAATGGTGGCAGCCGGAAAGCCGGTTGGCGCCATCTGTATTGCACCGGCAACCCTTGTCCGTGCTATTGCCGACAAAAAACCGGAGGTCACCATCGGTAATGACTCTGGAACAGCCGCCGGCATCGAGCGCATGGGCGGATGCCACAAAATCTGCACCGTGGATCGGATCCACGTGGACCAGACCAACCACATCGTTTCAACGCCTGCCTATATGCTGGGTCCCGGTATCAAGGATGTGGCGGTCGGCATCGAAAAACTCGTCAAAGAAATCCTTTCGATGATCCGATAAATGACTGTGATATTTTGGCACAACAAAGCATGAAAGTACTGCAGGGAGACGGCAATGAGTGATCCGGATAAGGAACGGCGGAAAATCAAATCGGCCCGGAAAATGAAGGAAATCATGACCCATTACTACATCGAGGCCAAGACCGCTGGTGAAACAGGGAAAAGAATCGCCTGGATCACCAGCGGCGGTCCGGTAGAGCCGCTCATTGCCATGGATGTGATTCCCGTCTATCCGGAAAATCACGGAGCAATGATCGGTGCTTCCCACATGGGGGTGGATTTATGCGAAAAGGCTGAAGTCATGGGCTATTCCAGGGACTTGTGCTCTTATGCGCGCGCCGATATTGCCTGCTCGAATGTTGACGGCGGACCGATCGGCGGGCTTCCCCGACCGGACATGCTGATTTGCTGCAACAATATCTGCGGTACGGTATTAAAATGGTACGAGGTTCAGGCCCGATTTTACAATGTTCCGCTTTTTATTCTGGACACGCCGGTCTGCCATACGGAATTTTCTATTGAAGTTCGCAACTATGTCAAGCGCCAGGTTGAAGAATACATTCTGTTTTTAGAGCAGGTGTGCGGAAATAAACTGGACAGGGAAAGAATGGCCGAAGTCGGCAGGCTTTCCATCGAGGGCCAGCACCTGTGGCAGGCTGTCCTGGATACAACGGTTCATAAGCCGGCGCCCATGAGCGCCTTTGATGCTTTTTTCCACCTGGCCCTGATCGTCACCCTTAGGGGAACTCAGACCGTGATTGATTATTACAAGATGCTGCTGGAGGAGATGAATACCCGGATCAGCCAAGGCATCAGCGCCGTGCCTTTTGAGAAAACCCGGCTTTTGTGGGACAATCTTCCGGTCTGGTATCGAACCCGATGGCTTTCGGACAAATTCGCAGGCCATGGCGCCTGCCTGGTTGCAGACACGTATACTTCCGCCTGGTGCGGATCCATGAAATACATTGATCCCTCTGATTTTATCAACACCATGGCGGAGGGGTACAGCCGGATTTATCTGAATATCGGGGTGGATCAAATGGCCGATGAAGTCATTGCCATGATAGATAAATACGATGTCCAGGGTCTGATCATGCACTCCAATCGAAGCTGCAAGCCCTATTCATTCGGCCAGTACGATATTCAGCGGATCATTCAACAAAAGCGGGGCCTTCCGACCCTCATGCTGGAAGCCGACATGGTGGATGAACGCAGTTTTTCCGAGGCACAGGTGGAAACCCGGATTGATGCCTTTATGGAGATGCTTTAGCATATGATGACCGTAGGGATAGATATTGGATCGATTACCGCCAAAGCGGCGGTCATGCGGGATGGAAAAATTCTGGCAGTTCGGATCCTTCGCACCGGATATAATGCCAAAAACGCCGGGGATCAGCTCTTTGAAGGGATCATATCCGGCCTTGGCCTGAATCCCTCCGACATTCAGAGAATCGTTGCCACCGGATATGGCCGGAAAAGCATCACGTTTGCGGATAAGGCGATCACGGAAATCACCTGCCATGCCGCAGGTGCACGCTATATGAATCCCGAGATCCGTTCTGTCATCGATATCGGGGGCCAGGACAGCAAGGTCATTCTCCTGGATGAAACCGGCCGGGTAAAGGATTTTGCCATGAACGACAAGTGTGCCGCCGGAACCGGCAGGTTTCTGGAGGTCATGGCCAGGGCACTGGAGGTGGAAATCTCGGATTTTGGCAGCCTTTCGCTTTCCGCCGATCATCCGTCCGCCATCAGCAGTCTTTGCACGGTTTTTGCGGAATCCGAGGTCATTTCTCTGATTTCAAAGGGAGAAAGTCGAAATAACATCATTGCCGGCATTCATGATTCCATTGCCGCACGCGTGTCCGCCATGGCAGGGCGCATCAGTTGGATTCCGCCCGTCATGATGACCGGCGGCGTTGCCCAGAACAGCGGTGTGGTCCGCTCACTCGAAATAAAAATCGGCCATTCCCTTGTGGTGACTCCCAACGCCCAGTTGACTGGCGCCATCGGTGCGGCCCTCATCGCCATGAATTCATAAAAAGATTCTTTTAAGTCTGGTCTGCCGAAAGGGTAACGAATCTTTACCTTTCAAATCAGCGTCATGATATTTTTTTGCCTTCCTCGGTGATCCGGCAGACTGAATCATCGCAGGGACAGGCGCCGTCGACTTCATAGGCATACACGATGCGGCCTTCAATTTCGGCTCTGGCTTCTGTAATGGGCGGAAAAAGAAAAACAGCACTGTGTGCCGCAAGCTCGGCTCTGGCCGGGATGCTCTCCAGGCCATTGGCAATTACTTCTCCGGTGTGACCATCCAGGACATCAGCCTCTTCGCCGTTGGTGACCACCACAATGGGAATCTGATACGGGGCAAGAAGCCGGGATGCCGCCAAAGCCGGGCGATGCCGGGTGACCAGCGAGCCCGGGCCGTATTTGATGATCATGCAGATTCTGCCGGCAATGGTTACAGCCATATCCACTTTCACTATGGCGCAATTGTCTCCTGCCTTGACCCGAAGGCTGCATCGGTTTATATCCGTTCGGGGATACCCTCTGGCGTCCATCAGGAGTCTTGCCAGTTTCTGGCGGTACCTTTCGTCATGGGTGTCCGGGAGTATCTGGCCCGTTACTGCATCCACCAGTTCCCCGAGTATCAGATGATGGCCTTCCATTGTAAGAAACTTCCTTTGATTCTGAAAAAATCCATGTTTGGGAAAACTTGAAGAATTCTGCAGGATATGATAGTTTTCTTATTGATATTTGATATCTATCAAGACAATCCATCCATGACAAGACCAAACATTATGAAAACGTCAAATAACGATAAGGTTTTCTCTCCTCACCTTCAGCTTCCGCTGGGGTTTGGCAAAACAGACCCCGGTGATCTCAAACGGGTATTGGCCTTTTTGGACGATAGCTTTCCCGCTGGCCCGCCGGTTTCGCTCTCCAAGGTGTTCTCCCGGTTTTCAGGGCAGCCCGATGCCTGGTCCGGGGCAAGAATCGCCAGAATCATTGCCACTCTTTTTTCCGATCGGATGATTTCCTGCGTGGTTGATGGCAATGCTTTTCTGCATCATCATTCCAGTGCCTTTCTGGAGACGCCCGATCAATGGGAGCGCATTGAGCTCATTCCTCGAAAACGTCTGACATCCAGTGAAATGGCGGCTGTTTTCAACACCTGCCAGAAGCTATTTGGCATAAACTGCCCTCCGGATCAAGATGATCTGACCCTTTTCCTTGACGGGTGTTTGAAACAATGGAAAATATCGCTTGCCGCTTTCGGACGTCTATCTGAAAGCGGACAATACCCCGGAGCAAAGGATATTCACGCCTGCATCTCTTTTATCCAGAAGTGGCTGGCCATACCGGATCCATATGAAAAAATCTGTGTTGTCCGTGACGCGAAATCGGAATTGATGTCATTTTTTCATAGCTTTGTCCGATTGAGGGATTTCTATGAAAACGGGGTTGGCCGCTGGGAATTATGGCGGAAATCGCTTGAAAAATACACTGCGTACCAGTCCGAAATTAAAGATGATCCGGAAGCTTCCGCCAGCCTCTCAAAATTGCGCCGTGTTCTGGAAACGCAGAGGCCCTGGGATGATCTCGACAGTGTGGATGACTTGATTGCACGGATCAGACCGGTTTATGACCGAATTCGCGATGAGAAATTCACCCGGTTACAGCAGGATACATTATTGCAGATCAACCGGATGATTGAAACGATTTCTGGATTGCTGGAAAATGTCCATGCCCGAGACGAGGTGAGAAACATGGCGCTGGTTGAATTGCAGAAAATAAAGAAAGCCATTGCGCTTGACAGGCCCGACAGTCTCATTTCAAAACAACGTGAAATTGCCGAGGAAGCTTTTGAAAAAGCACAGGATATTGTGTTTTCTCAGAGCTGATTTCTCCGCAGATTTCCCCTCAAATTCAAAATTATTTTCCCCTTTACAGAGAAGACCATTTTTGCTACTATATACAATTCAATAATATTGCTGTTTCCTGCCGCAATATATTTTCATTGTATCTTACTACGTATGGTTTTTTGTGATTTTTTTATGGGATGATCGTGGCAAGAGTTTATTAGCCCAATATTCTTAAATACGCTGATCTAAAGACGTTGATCCGGCGACAGGATGCCAATAGGTTCGATTATGAAAAAAAAAGAGCTTGAATTTTTTAAGGAACAGTTGAACAACCTGCTCGAAGAACTGCTCAGTCAGGCAGATGAAACCGTATCCGGAATGACCTCTCCCAAAGAGAACTTCCCAGATCCTACAGACAGGGCTTCTCTTGAGGCAGACCGCAATTTCATGCTTCGAATTCGCGACAGGGAGAGCAAGCTCATCCTTAAGGTTAAGAAGGCTTTGGCGCGACTTGAAACCGGCACCTTCGGTATTTGTGAAGGCTGCGGGGAAGACATTTCATTTGATCGTCTGAAAGCAAGACCCGTAACAACCCAATGTATTGACTGTAAAACCAAAGAGGAGACTTTGGAAAAAGCCCTTGGACTGTAATCAGGCAGGAGTCGACCTGCACATTCATTCAACTGCGTCCGACGGAACGCTGTCTCCTGTTGAAATTCTTCGACTGGCCGAAAAACTTAATCTTGGGGCGATTTCGATTACAGATCATGACACCCTGAAAGGATCCAGGGAACTGCTTGAAGCACCCGGTTCATCGGGTATTCGCGTGCTTACCGGTATTGAAATCAGTACCACCCCGCCTGCTTCATACACGGTTGCAGGAAGTTTTCATATTCTGGGTTATGGCATTCGGTTGAATGATCCGGCGCTCAACCAAACCCTCGAGACCCTGCAACACGCCAGAGAAAACCGAAATCCGCTGATCATTAGCCGCTTGAATACAATGGGGCTGGACATTACGCTGGAGGAAGTGATTCAGACATCCGGAGAAGCTCAGATCGGCAGGCCGCATATTGCGCAGCTAATGATAAAAAAAGGTTTTGTCCAGACATTTGATGAAGCCTTTGATGTCTATCTAGGATTCAACAAACCCGCCTATGTGGACAAGTTCCGGCTGGACTGTCAAAAAGCGATTGAAATGATTATAGAGGCCGGTGGCACACCGGTTCTGGCCCATCCGTTTCTTCTTCGGATATTGGATAATTCCCGCCTGGAATCTCTTGTGGCAACCTTGAAGGAAATGGGCTTGCAAGGGATTGAAGTGTATTATCCCGACCATTCTTCAGGTGATGTTGAATTTTATTCACGACTTGCCCTGAGCCATGATCTGACGATTACCGGCGGAACCGATTTCCATGGCGCCATCAAGCCGGATATCCAGCTTGGATGCGGAAAAGGGGATTTTTTTGTCCCGTATTCAGTCTATGACCTTCTTGTAAAACGTCAACAGATGATGGTTTGATCTGTTATGTCCCGTCCTCGCCCGTCAGAACTGGAAAAAAAACTCGGTTATTCATTTACTGACCCGGCGCTCCTTAGAAGAAGCCCTTCGGCACAGTTCATTTGTAAATGAAATGCAGGGAAAGGGGCTGTCGGACAACGAGCGCCTGGAATTTTTAGGCGATGCAGTGGTGAACCTGATCACAGGCCATTTGCTGATGATGTATTATCCGGATTTTAACGAAGGCCATCTGTCCCGGATGCGGGCGCATCTGGTCAATGAGTTTCAGCTGTCCAATATTGCTGGTGAACTCAATCTTGGAGAATATGTTCAGCTTGGAAAGGGTGAAAGCCTGACCCAAGGCCGTAAAAAGCCGTCCATACTGGCCAACACTTTTGAAGCCCTGATGGCCGCTGTTTATCTGGATGGCGGCTATCCTTGTGTGTTTCAGATTGTCTCCCGCCATATGAAGCCTTTGATGGAGGCGAATGCGCCTTCGGATGCGGTTCAGGACTATAAAAGCAAATTTCAGGAATTGATTCAAAGCGCCCAGGGGCCTCTGCCGAATTATACTGTTGCCGCCGAAACTGGTCCGGATCATGATAAGTCGTTTATTGTCCACCTGACTTGCGGAGATATTCAAGCAGAGGGCTTTGGTAAAAGCAAAAAAAACGCGGAGCAGGACGCAGCCCGAAAAGCCTTTGATATCTTCATGAATCATGCCTCCAATTGAAAACCCTGTAAAACCCTTTATTATTCCGTTATTTATTCCGCATGCCGGCTGCCCCCATCAATGTGTTTTCTGCAATCAGAAAGCAATCACCCGGTCCGAAGTCCAAGCGCCTTCTACCTCGCAAATCGAAGCCTCCATTCGGTCTTACCTCAAATATCTGACGCCCGACCGGAATCCGGTGCAGGTCGCCTTTTTCGGCGGAAATTTTCTGGGCATCGATAAACAGGAAATCCTCAGACTTCTGAATGCCGCCAGCACGTTTGTCCATGAAGGAATCGTAGACAGTATCCGATTTTCGACGCGACCGGATACCCTTACGAAAGACCGGCTCGAAATCCTGCATGGATTTCCCGTATCGACGATCGAGATCGGCGCGCAGTCCATGAACGATGCGGTTTTGACGCTTTGCCGACGGGGGCATACGGCGCAGCATACGGCTTGTGCGGCGTATCTGGCAAAAGCCTACGGTTATGAAGTGGGCATTCAGATGATGGTTGGGCTTCCTGGCGACGATGATGCCGGCGCCATTTTTACAGGCCGGCGAATTGCCGGACTGTGTCCGGATTTTGTCCGGATTTATCCGGCTGTCGTTCTGGAACACAGCCTGTTGGCAGACTGGTACCGCAAGGGGCAATATACCCCGCTATCTCTTTCAGCCGGTGTTTCCCTGGTGAAAAAGCTGTATCTGGCGTTTCAGGACAGCAATATTGCGGTCGTTCGGATGGGGCTTCAGGCGACAGTGGATCTGGAAGACGGATCCATTCTTCTGGCAGGGCCTTTCCATCCGGCCTTTGGGCATATAGTGATTTCAGAGATCTATCGAGACAGGGTCATTGAAATGCTTAAGAGTAGCGGCAGGGTCTTTGAGGCGGTCACACTGCGCGTTAACCCGAAACGCATTTCGACCATGAGGGGTCTAAAAAATGAAAACATTCATTATCTAAAAAATCGGTTTCATATCCGGCACATCGATGTCATAGGGGATATTTTGATACCAGATCATCACATCGCTCTGGTAGAAGGACTCCGAAGGAAAAAGCTTGCACTGTGACCGAATGATCAGGTGTGGAAAATAAAAAAGGCATTCATGTTTTTACATGAATGCCTTTAATCGTTAATTAGTTTTGGCTAATTATAAGCGGGTGACGTTTGCTGCGGCAGGGCCTTTGGGGCCTTGAACCACATCAAATGTTACGCGATCGCCTTCAGAAAGTGATTTGAATCCGGTTGAATTAATGGCGGAATGATGTACGAATACATCCTTTCCGTTTTCCTGCTCAATAAAACCGAAGCCCTTGCTGTCATTAAACCATTTTACAATTCCATTTGCCATAGTGTTTTCCTCCTTTCATAAAATATCATCAAGGTCCCAGACTTCAGGTCGTCACTGTGGCAACATGGAACAATCCTTCTGCTCGAACCGATATGCAGTAATTTGCAATATCTTTACTGATTTGGCCTATATTACAGTTAAAGAACGATAATGTCAACATATATTTTATCATGGCAAAGCGGGAATCTGACAATAAACTATTCAGGATGGAGCAGAGAAGGAGGTAGTTAATGTGTATGTGGCCAAAAAGCTGTCTTTCCAGTAGGTGTTATCCGGATTTGAAAAAAAAGATTTAAAAAGAAAAAGACTTTTATCGCGAAGGATATGGGGAACAATTTTAACCGGTTGGCTGCTGTACAATGGGGGCATTCGGCTGAAATCGCATCGGGTGCCGCCACCCATCACATCTTCGTAGGCAAACACGATATGCCGGATGCCGCTGATGAGAATCGCGCCAAAGCACATCAGACAGGGTTCCAGGGTGCAGTAGAGGGTCAGGCTGCTGTGATCGACTGGTGCGGACTGCTCAATCTGCTTTAGGGCCAGAATTTCGGCATGATCGGTTTCGCTCACGAGATCTCCGGAAGTTCCCTGCCGTGATCCGGTTGCAACAATCTTTCCCTCGTGAACGATCACGCACCCAACCGGGAATTCTCCGCGGCCAAGGGCTTGACTTGCCTCGGCCAGCGCTTTTTCCATAAATAATGAATGGTTCATTGAAGCGATAACCTCCAGTTCCAGTTTCCGGGCCTGTCTTTCATCCGGATGTTTGGTGGGACAGGTTCCATCAGATGAAAGAATCGCTGGAAACCGGCCTGTTCCAGTTCCTTGCGATAACCCGTCAAATTAAGCATCCAGTTGGGATAAACCCAGTAATTTGAATCCGCTAAGCACGCCCATGACATTTCTCCCTTTGGGCTCTGAAAGAGGGTATCGGGTTTCAGACGATCCGAGAGAATCCGGGAAATACTTAATGGCCAGTTCGCGGAAAGTACAAATCCCAGGGGCAGTGGACTCTGTCCCGGAAGAGAAAGGTAATCCATCTGCCCGAGCTCCGGACTGACAATGGCTCCGGAGAAACCAAAGGATTTGACAACATTGATGGACAAAGGATTGCTCAGGTTGCAGAAAGGACCGGCCCAGAGGGAAAGATTCCGGGGGTTCTTAAAAAAAGCGATTTGCCAGGGTGCATTCAGGACAAACTGTCTGAACCCTTTATGCAACATCTGCTCAATCAGATACTTGAAATCAGCTTCATCAACAGGCCAGAGCGCCGGGGTAAGCCACCACCAGATTCTCTGGCAGATAGCAGGAGTGAGGGAAACGGCCTGAAAAGTCTCCTTTGACAGCCAGATCCCGATTTCTTCACGGCCCTTGCCAATGATAGGGGTTATCCGGTAAACTCTCTGATCAACGGGGTTTGTCTTTGGCAGGCGATTTCGTGGAAGGATTGCTTGAAATCTGGAAGGCGTCAGATCGGGTTTAAGCGGTAAAATATGTGCTTCAAGCTCCAAAATCTTTGCAATCAATTGCGGCTCGCGGCGGTCTGTTAAAAATACCGGAGCCCCATTCTGCGGAGTCGCTTTACTGCCGGATGTCAGAAGAAACAGGGTGCCCTCTGAAACCGGACGTCTGATCCTCAGGCTGATATGCCAGGGTTCGTCTTCGTAGCCGACACGCAGGACATCACCGGGAAAGAGTTCCTGCCGAAGCGCGACATGCGGACGGCCGCTTTCTCCCGAAACATGACCCACACAGAGTCCGGAGCCGGTCTGACGTTCTATTTGAATGGGGTTTTGGGGTCTTTGCGACAGGAATCCGTAATGGGTTCCTGTCCGGCCCAAGGCGTGTCCGAGCAGGTTAATCGCCTCTTTTCGCAGATGCGCATCCTGAACATGATCCCGGAGTATTTGATATGCCCGTACCGTGTGGTACACATAATGGGGGCTTTTTTTTCGGCCTTCGATTTTCCATGCCCGAATCGCCTGAACCGGCCGTAGGACTTTGACCAGGATATCCAGGCTGAGATCCTGACAGGAAAAAAAACGATTTTGTGTGTGATCCTGCTTGTAAAGCCGTCTGCAAGGCTGGACGCATCTTCCCCTCAGGCCGCTTTTCCCTCCAAAGAAACTGCTCCAGTAGCATCTGCCTGAGACCCCGTAACACAGGGCGCCGTGAACGAAAATTTCAAGGCCGATGTTTTCAGGGCAGATCCCGGCAACCTGCTTGATTTCGTCAACGCTGAGTTCGCGGGGAAGTACGACGCGGGTAACTCCGGGGATATGGCAGATCAGGCTCAGCGCTTGGCCAAAGCTCACATTGGATAGGGTGGACAGATGGATTTCGCCGGAAAATCCGGTCTGCCGGGACAGCTCGATCAGCGCCAGATCCTGAATGATCAGGGCGTCGGGGTGTACATGCCGGTTCAGATCATCCATGAGCCTTCCAGCTGAGTCCAGTTCTTCCGGCTTGATCAGGGTGTTCAGCGTTACGTAAACCCTTGTGCCCTTGGAATGCGCCAGATCCGTCAGCCCGGCGAGTTCTTCCAGCGAAAAGTTCTTGGCTTCCATGCGGGCGGAAAGCTGCTTCAGGCCGCAATATATGGCGTCTGCCCCGGCAGCCAGGGCGGCCAGAAAGCTGGCTTTGTTGCCTGCAGGGGCCAGAATCTGCGGAATTGAAGAAGATGGTTCAATCATGATGTTTGGGATATATTATTTATAACTTCCCGAATGGCTGAGATGACTGACGACGATGATTCCGATCAGTCTAACAGAGGGTTGAGAATTAAAAAAGGGTTTATGACCTTAATGCCATAAACCCTTGATTATTTTTGGTAGCGGGGGCTGGATTTGAACCAACGACCTTCGGGTTATGAGCCCTTTTGGTAAAAAACAGATCGAAAACATAACTCCACAGGATATTGACCGACTCAAAAAAGCGACATCCAGGTTATCACCCAAGACTGTGAAAAATGTTCTGGAAATGCTTGTACGAATTTCAAACTACGCCACCGAGAAAACGGCTTTCACCAGGCTTAACATTTAAAATTGTTTACCCTGAGATCAATAACGAGACGACCGAGGACCTAACCGACGAACAATTTGACAAGCTGCTGCTGGTTCTGCGATGCCGAAAAAAACCTTGACGTCAAACACATTATGCAATTGGCGATTTATACCGGAATGAGAAGATCAGAAATCTTTAGGTTGAAGTGGACTGATATCAATTTCCAACGTGGCTTGATTGAGATCCGGAATCCGAAATCAGGCAAGGATAAAACAATCCCCATGAACGATTTGGCGCGAAATGTTTTTGAACAATGTATCCATCATAAAGGTGACTACCTGTTCCCTGGCGAGGGACAACGGGCCACCGGTCCCAGGTGAAAGGCGAAATTGTAATTGAGGATCCTCCGATAACACATAAAATAACACGCGCGCAGCTATTACTTTTTATTCAGTTCTACACTGAGCAGGGACTTTCGCACCGGCAAGCATTCATTCGGATAGCAGAAAAGCAGTCTGAGAAAGTCGGACGTAAGGTGAACCACCGGGCCATCGAGTCGAAATTCTACAAGGCGGCAAGGTCAGTGAAATCGGCTTTCACCGTAGGCAATAGCCGAAGGACAGCCTGAGGGCCGATTTTACCCTTGCCATACCATTCACCAGTGGAGAAAAGCGCACAGAGCGCACTACAGAGCGTTTTTCCAGTACTTGTTGCGAAACCGGGTTTTGCCTTCCGATTGTTTTGGATGGGATGTTGGAAATAGAGTTGGAAACAAATTAAAAGGGGCTACGATTTTCACCGTAACCCCTTGTTTTTATTGGTAGCGGGGGCTGGATTCGAACCAACGACCTTCGGGTTATGAGCCCGACGAGCTACCAGGCTGCTCCACCCCGCATCGAATATACGCATAATAGATTGAAACCAGTCAGGAAGTCAAGCTGTTTTTTTTCGGCTGCGGAGCGACGCAGTCGAATGATCCAAAAGCGAAAGCAGGGATTTTTTGCAGTTTTCAGACTGTTCAGGGAACGTGGAGCCAGGGGCGAGTCGCAGCAGTATGCGTTTCATTCTGCTGGTGTGACCACCCAGGATTTCTATGGTTGAACGGGGCAGGTTCAGGCATTTTGATAAAAATTCGATGCACATGCGGTTGGCTGCATCATCTACCGGAGGGGCCTGAATCGCTATTTTGAGGCTATCTCCGTGAAGACCGATGACCTGGTTTCGGGAAGATCGGGGTTGAACATAAATTTTGATGACGATGCCTTGGGGTGTTTCCTGGAAAAATTGCATCGGTTTTGAGTTCAGAGGTCAACCTATCCGGTGAAGACGGAATGTTTTCGAATGAGCTCGGTGAAAAACTCCGGCGGCCGGACCACTTTGCCGGCTTTATCCATAAACGCATGACGTGTATAGCCTCTGGCCAGTGGTCGTGCTCCGTTTTCATCAAAGGCTGTGTAGTCGAATTTGATGCCGCCCCGAATGCTGCTGTCGAGAGAGGTTTCAATTATCAGCAGATCATCATAGGAAACCGGATAAAGGAATTTGCAGTGCAGTTCGGAGACGGGAAGAAAAAAACCGCGAGCTTCAATTTCCTTGTAGGGAAGGCCAATGTACCGAAACATTTCCGCGCGAGCGATTTCAAACCAGCGGAAATAATTGGCGTGATAGCCGTATCCCATTTTGTCGGTGTCGCCGTAAATAACGCGGTAAGGCGTGCGATGGATTAACATCAGTGTCCATTAAAAATGCTGTTCGTTGATGATGGCCTGAATCAATTCTTTCAAGCTGTCGTAATCATGGGTTACCGGAAATTCGGGAAATTCCCGAATGACGTTTTCAGGCGGCCTGAACAATAGCCCCTTGTCCGCAGCTTTCAGCATGGCGATGTCGTTATAGGAATCGCCCATGGCGATAATCTGATAATTCAGGCTTTTCATGGCCAGGGTTGTTTTTTCCTTGGCATGCTGCTGACGTAGATCGTAGCTGGCGATCATGCCGGAGGCATCAACCGTAAGGGAATGACAAAAAAGGGTGGGCCAGCCCAGCTTTTTCATCATGGGCCCTGCAAACTCCTTGAAAGTATCGGATACCACGATCACCTGAGTGGTTGACCTGAGCCAGTCCAGGAATTCCACCGCCCCTTCAAGCGGGTTCATGGTGTCGATGACCGCCTGAATATCCGAAAGCTTCAGATGGTTATCCTTCAGAATTTGAAGGCGTTTTCTCATCAGAACATCATAATCGGAAATATCTCGGGTAGTGAGCCGAAGTTCAGAAATGCCGGTCATTTCCGCAACATTTATCCAGATTTCAGGGATAAAAACGCCTTCCAGGTCTGAACACACTATGTACATAATGCCTCTCTATGGGTTAAGAGCAAGCGAGTGCGGAACTCGCCTTCGCATCTTTGGGAATTAAGCAGAACCATTGGAGTCTTCCACACGGATCAATGCCGGCATATCGCTGACAACCTCCAGCTGAACAATCTCGGAAAGGGCAAGTTGAACATTGGATTCCTTGGCCAGGTGCGTCATCATGACCAGTGGAACCGAACCGCCGGACTTGCGGCCCTTCTGGTGTACGGATTTCAGGCTGATGCCGTGGTTTCCTAAAATCCCCGAAATTTTAGACAGCACGCCGGGCTGGTCAAGAGCGGCGAACCGGAAGTAATAGTGGGAGATGATTTCATCAACAGGCATCACCGGAATCCGGCGAATGCAATCCTTCTGATAGGAAAGCAGTGGCACCCTGCAGACAGAGCCGGTCAACAGGTTTCTGGCAATGTCCACCACATCGCTGACAACGGCGCTGGCAGTTGGCATCATGCCCGCACCTTTGCCGTAGAGCAGGATATCCCCCACCGCATCACCGGTAATGGTTATGGCATTCAGCGGACCATTGACGCTGGACAAAATATTGTCAACGGGAATCATGGTCGGATGAATCCTAGCTTCCACGGCATTGCCTCTGTTTTTGCTGATTGCCAGCAGCTTGATTTTATAGCCGAACTGTCTGGCGAATTCAATATCCAGGGGGGTGATTTTGGATATGCCTTCAACATAAATATCATCAAGGCAAAGATCGGCCCCGTAGGCCAGAGAGGTTAGAATCGCCAGTTTATGGGCCGTATCAAAGCCCTCGACATCCAGCGTGGGGTCAGCTTCCGCAAATCCCATGCTCTGGGCCTTGGCCAGAGCCATTTCAAAAGTGTCGCCGTCATCGGTGATTTTGGATAGAATGTAGTTACAGGTCCCGTTCAGGATTCCGGACATGGCCTGAATATGGTTTCCGACAAGCGATTCCCGAAGCGTTTTGATTACCGGCATGCATCCGCCGACGCTGGCCTCAAAGGCAAGCTCCACCCCTTTGTCCGCAGCAATTCGAAAAAGGCTGTTCCCCTGGCTGGCCAGAAGAGCCTTGTTGGCCGTGACAACCTGTTTGCCATTGGATATGGCTTTCAATATCAAGGATTTGGCAATATTGAGGCCGCCGATTGTTTCAATGACAATATCAATATCCGGATCTGTGACAATCAGATCCGCATTCGTTGTCAGCACATCTTTTTGAAAAATAATTCCCCGGTCACGGACAATGTCGATATCGGCGATGCGTTTCAGGTTGAGCACAGCGCCCACTCGGGAACGGATGATCTCTTGATTCTGGATCAGGATTCTAGCAACTCCGGTCCCGACCGTTCCGCAACCCAGAAGTCCAATGCTAATTGTTCTCATGCTACATGACCTTTCGAATGCCCCTGACGGCCTGATTGATCCGCATGGGATTTTCAATAAGGGCGAACCGGACATATTCGTCCCCGTATTCGCCAAAGCCCAAACCAGGGGATACTGCCACCTGGGTCTCATTGATTAAAAATTTCGCAAATTCAACAGATCCCATTTTGACGAAGCTGTCGGGAATCTTGGCCCATACGAACATGGTACCTTTAGGGCTTTTGATCTCCCAGCCGATCCGGTTAAGGCCGGATATCAGCGCATCCCTTCTTTCCATATAAGTGTCCCGGATTTCCTGAACGCATTCCTGGGGGCCGTTCAGGGCGATGATGGAGGCGATCTGAATGGGTTGAAAAACGCCATAATCAAGATAGCTTTTGATGCGCTTCAGGGCGCCAACTGTTTCGGCATTTCCCACGCAGAATCCCATGCGCCACCCGGCCATGCTGTAGCTTTTAGACAGGGAAAAAAACTCCACCCCCACATTCTTTGCACCTTTGGCCTGAAGAAAACTAGGGGCTTTGTAGCCGTCAAAAGTCAGATCGGCATAGGCGAAATCATGAATGACCAGCATGTCGTGCTCTTTGGCGAAGTCCACGATTTTCTGGAAAAAATCCAGATCAACGACTTCCGTGGTCGGGTTGTGGGGGTAGGAAATGATGAGCACTTTTGGCCTCGGCCAGGTCTGTTTGGTAGCGTTGATCAAGTTCTCGAAAAAATCACAGTCCGGGCCCACGGGAATTCCCCGGACATCCCCGCCGGCAATGATGGCGGAATAGGGATGGATCGGATAGGTGGGGTTGGGGGTAAAGATTACATCCCCCGGCCGAATGGTGACAAGAACCAGGTGAGAGAGACCTTCCTTGATACCGATGGTTACGATCGCTTCTGAATCCGGATCGATATCCACGTCAAAGCGTCTTTTATACCACTCGGATATGGCCAGCCGCAGCCGGGTGATTCCCATGGAAGCGGAATAGCGATGGTTGTGGGGCTTTTGCGCTGCTTCAATCATTTTGTCGACAATATGGCGGGGTGTTCCCAGATCCGGGTTGCCCATTCCCAGATCAATGATATCTTTTCCCGCATGTCTGGCTTCCATCTTGATCTTGTTGACTGTAGCAAAGACATAAGGCGGCAGTCGGTCCAGTCTGGCAAATTTTGTCAAGATACACCTCTAATCAATGGTATGCAAATCGTCGTGATTTGATAAAAGAACATTCCTTGTCCAGCTTAATCCATTCTTCTTGTTGGTAAATCCATGCTGTTCCATACAATACAACGCTCTACATGTCAAAAAATGTTTTGACTTTTATGCCAAAACTGTTTAAATATCCCGAATAATTTCAAGTTTTTCGTCTATTATCAAGGAGATAATTATGGCCAATTCTCTAACCTATGCGGATGCGGGCGTAGATATTGATAGAGCAAACGATTTGATACGCACGATCAAATCCATTGCCAGTCTTACCCCCCGAACCGGTGTGATGGGGGAAATCGGTGGATTTGGCGGTTTGTTTTCGCTCAACCTGACCAATATTGAAAAGCCTGTTCTGGTCAGTTCAACAGATGGGGTGGGTACCAAGCTCAAGATCGCGTTTATGACGGACACGCATGATACAATCGGCATTGATCTAGTGGCCATGAGCGTCAATGATGTGGTGGTTCAGGGTGCAAAGCCGCTTTTCTTTCTGGATTATCTGGCCGTGGGTCGCCTGAGAACGGAAGTGGCTGCCGATATCATCAAGGGGATCGGTGAAGGATGCCGTCAGGCCAATTGCGCGCTGATCGGCGGAGAAACCGCAGAAATGCCCGGAATCTATCAGGACAATGAATACGACCTGGCTGGTTTTGCTGTCGGGCTTGTGGATAACAGCAAAATTATCGACGGTTCTGAAATCCGGGTGGGTCACAAACTGATCGGCATTTCATCCAGCGGGCTACACAGCAATGGGTTTTCCCTGGTTAGAAAAATCTGCTTTGATGTTTTAAAGTTGTCGATAGATGCCTATGTTCCAGACCTGGGAAAACCCCTTGGAGAAGAGCTGTTGACGCCAACCCGGATATATTCGGAAACCATTCTGATGTTGATTCGGGATCTTCCCATTCACGGCCTTGCACACATTACGGGCGGCGGTATTTCTGAAAATGTCGTCAGAATCCTTCCTCGGTCTTGCAAAGCGTTGATAAGAAAGGGCAGTTGGTCGATCCCTCCGATCTTCCAATTTCTTCAGGATGCAGGAAATGTCTCGGATGTTGAAATGATGCGGACCTTCAATAACGGCATCGGAATGATTGCGGTCGTTCCGGAGCAGACCGCTCAGGATGTGCTGGAGCGTCTAAACGGTGCGGAGATGCAGGCGTTTTTGATAGGTGAAGTCGTTGAGAGAAAAGAATCAGAGGAAAGAATTGACTGGATATGATCCTGAAAAACAATTATTTCATGACTTCCGCCATTTCCATTTTTCGACATGTTCGCAGATCTCTGCTCCGCCTGATGGCATGGACCGGCAAAGGATGTTCGGCAGTGGCATCCTGCAGATCATGAGCCACGGGACTGCGGTCCCGGCCGGGACCTTGGATCACCCGAAATATACCGCATTGATTCTTCACTATCGGCTGACGGCTTTTTATGACCCTTCTGTTCTCTGGAATATCCTTTGCCATTTGCCTGATTCTAACACCTTTCGTCCGGCAGATCGCCCTGAAAAAGGGCTGGATGGCACGCCCTGCTGAAGACAGGTGGCATAATAAACCGACGGCGCTGTTCGGAGGGGTTGCCATTTACCTGGCAGTCGCCATTCCCTTGTTTGTCATTTCGGATTTCAGCACGATACTGCTTTCCCTGAAAGATCCTCAGAAAACCGCCGGCCTTTATTCTTTGGCGCCGGTCTTGTGCATTGGCATCACGCTCATGTTTTTACTGGGATTTGTGGATGATGTGATCCGGTTAAAACCCCAGAGCAAGTTGCTGGGCCAGATTCTGGTTGCATCACTGATAGCGTTTCTGGGATTCAGGCTTCAGTGGGTGACTTCGCTGACACTGGACACCCTGATGACTATTTTCTGGATAGTGGGAATCACCAATGCCTTTAACCTGCTGGATAACATGGATGGCCTTTGCGCAGGGACCGGCATGATTGCCGCCATATTTCTGGCGGTCATTTTATCGGAAATCAGCCCTGATTATGCTCAAAGTGCCGCCATACTGGCAGGTGCCGCAGCAGCCTTTCTAGTGTATAATTTCAATCCGGCGTCCATTTTCATGGGTGACTGCGGCTCTTTGATGATCGGCTTTGGTATTTCGATGCTCAGCCTGGGCCTGTCCGGAATGAGCGCCGGCAATTCCATGGCTTCCATTGCGGTTCCGGTGATGATTGCCATGGTTCCCATACTCGATACCACGATGGTGACACTGGTGAGACTTCTCAGCGGGAGAAAGGCTTCAACCGGCGGCAAGGATCACACGTCCCATCGCCTGGTGCTGATGGGATTCAGTGAAAAAAAAGCCGTGTTGTTTTTATACGGAGTCGGACTGGTATCCGGAACCGCAGCTCTTTTTGTCAGCAGAAGTGATACCTTTACGTCTCCGTCTGTCATTATTCCGGTGATGGTGTCGATTCTGCTTATGGGAATTTACCTGTCCCAGCTTCGCGTATATCCGGAAAAAGAGTTTTCCGTGCTTCGGGGCCGCACTTTTACCCCGATTCTCGTTGAGTTGACCTATAAAAAACAGATTGTTCTGGTTATTCTCGATTTTTGTCTCATTGCTTTTTCTTATTATCTTTCCTACCGGCTTAGATTTGACGCATTCCAGTTTCCCTATTATTTTAATGTTTTTTTAAAGTCGCTACCGGTGGTGATTGCCTGTAAACTCATTGCTTTTTTCTTGATGGGCGTATACCGGGGTATCTGGGGATATATGAGCTCCAATGACGTTGCGGTATATCTGAAAGCCTCCACCCTTGCCTCTTTTCTTTCGATTGCGGCAGTGACTTTTGTGTATCGCTTTGAAGATTTTTCAAAAGGCATTTTTATTGTGGACTGGTTTATCACCACCGGTGCACTCCTGGGGACCCGGGGGTTTTTCAGACTGACTGGGGATGCCATGAAACGAAAGGCGCTTTCAGGTGAGCAGATTCTGATCTATGGGGCGGGTAGGGCGGGGGAAATCCTGCTGAGGGAAATTCTTCACAATCAACAGCTGAAGATTAAACCCATCGGCTTTATTGACGATGATCCGCTAAAGACCGGGAAAAAACTTCAGGGATATTCAGTACTGGGTACATTTGATAATCTACAGGCCCTGGTTCAGCAAAAAGAGGTCACCAGCCTGCTCATTTCCTTCAGGGAGAATGATCCGGATCGGCTCAGCGCCATCCGTGAATTCTGCACGCAAAATAAGCTGGGCCTAAAGCTGTTCTCCATTCACATCGATACCGTTGATATAGAAGAACCATGAACATTTTGGGCATTGAAACATCCTGCGATGAAACAACGGCTGCCGTAGTCAGCGGGGGTCGTATTGTCCGTTCGTCGGTGGTGGCTTCACAGACAGCTGTTCATCATCCATATGGCGGCGTTGTTCCGGAGCTGGCTTCCCGCAAACACCTGGAAGCCATTTCGCAGGTGGTTTCTGAAGCCATTGCGCGCTCAGGGATTCCGGAAAATAAGCTCGATGCCGTGGCTGTGACTCAGGGGCCCGGTCTGATCGGTGCACTATTGGTCGGATTTTCGTTCGCCAAGGCCTATGCCTTTGCGCTGAAAATTCCCTGTGTGGGGGTGAACCATCTTGAAGGGCACATCCATTCGGTGTTTCTGGAGGCGGATTTTCCGGAATTTCCATTTGTTGCTTTACTGGTTTCCGGAGGCCATACCGGAATTTACCACGTCACGTCCCATACCGACTGCAAACTGCTGGGACAGACCCGAGATGATGCTGCCGGAGAAGCCTTTGACAAAGTAGCGAAAATGCTGGGTCTGGGATATCCGGGTGGGGTGGTGATCGAAGAAATTTCCCGGAAAGGCGATCCGTGTCGCATCCAATTTCCCAGGCCCTATCTGGATAAAACGGATTCGGATTTCAGTTTCAGCGGTCTGAAATCAGCGGTTCGGCGGTATATTGAAACCCATGATTTCAAGGAAAACATTGCCGATATCGTGGCAGGATTTCAGGAGGCTGTGGCGGATGTGCTGACATTTAAACTGACTCAGGCCGCACTGTCCAGACAATGCAGCCGAATAGCGGTTGTGGGCGGTGTGGCGGCCAATTCCCGGTTAAGAGAAAAGGTCAAGGCATCTGCCGCAGAAAAAGGGCTTTCGGTTTTTATTCCGTCTTTGGCATTCTGCGGAGATAACGCTGCCATGATTGCAGCGAGCGGTTATCATTATCTTCGGGCCGGGCACGTCTGCAGTCTGAGCGACGATGTCTATTCAAAAGTGATCACCAAGTAGAAAGCCCAATGCTGCTTCGATCTCGAGCATTTTCCGTTTCAGGTCCACACCCCCTCCAAACTGTCCCAGGCTGCCGTTGCTGCGAATCACTCTGTGGCAGGGAATCAGAACAGGGAACGGATTCTTTGCCATTGTATTTCCAACAAAGCGGCTGGCGCCTGGCCTGCCAACTGCTTCGGCAATCTGGCGGTAAGACCGGGTCTGGCCATAGGGTATACGAAACGTGGCGTAATAAACCGCCTTTTGAAGTTGAGTTGCGGAACCAAAGTCGAGCCATTCCCACATCGGATTCGGATCACAGACGGGTTTTCCCATGAAATAATCGGATATCCACCGGATCAGGGTGTCTGCAGAGGACGGGTGCGGAGGAGAAATATCGGGTTCAGGGAAAAGAAGTCGGATGCGGGTTGCGGTATCCGGGGATGGCAGAAATATTTCTTGAATAAAACATGGCGGGTTTCGGAATACAACGGCTGCATTGCCCCAGGCAGTGGGGATGATCTGATAAGACAACTTGAAGTTCTCTGGTCCTTGATTCAGGACCAGAGAACCGGATATCTGATCAGGTTTCTTCGACGGTGATTGCACCGGGTTCACAGACTTCAATGCAGCTTTCGCAGCCAAGACATTCTTCCGCATTAACTGGGGATGATTTTCCATCTACCATTTCGAATACTTCAACAGGGCAAACATCCACGCACTCTTCGCAGCCTTCACATTTGTCTTCATCAACAACGGGATTAAAAGCCATTTAACAAGCCTCCTTTCATCAGGGAATTACGGTGAAACATTTCACCAATTTTTTTATCTATCGGGCAAAGTCCATATATCAATTATCCGGGGGAGTCAAGCAATGAAATTATTTTTTTTACGGGAATGGTGAAGATAAGCCTTGAAAAGGTTGCCGTAAAACCCTGTCAATAATGCAGGTCCGCATACTCCACCCATCCTCCGGCCATGACCAGGGCCAGGTTGAACCCGGACAGTGAAAATGAAAGGTTATGGGTATGCGTTTGATTCTTTATCGTAAAACTGTTTTTGTCCAGTTGTGTGATAAGATGTGTCTGTGTTCCTGCGTAAGTTGAAAATATCTCATCCAGGATCTCGGCTGAAAGCTCAATGGCCATCATGCCGCAGTTAAACATATTCTGTTTAAAAATCCTGGCAAAGCTTTCTGCAATCACCAGATGAATACCATTTGTTTCAAGTGCCCAGGGCGCATGTTCCCGGGAAGAACCGCAGCCGAAATTGGCGCGGGTGATAATTACGGATTTGCCATGAAGGTCAGTTCCGGGGTTGAAACCCTCCAGAGAGAGATCTTCGAGAAGAAAGGGCTGAAGTGCTTCTCTGGCGTTTTCAGTTAAATATCTTGCTGGAATGATCTCATCTGTGTTGATGTCTGAACGATCTAAAAAAAGAACCGGTCCGTTGAATTGTTTCATAAAATGTCTCGTTTTATTTGGCTGTTTGTTAAAGAATTCAAAGCTCGGGGGTGCGGGCCCATGGGGTAATATATCCGGCCAATGCTGAGGCTGCTGCAGTTGCCGGGCTCATCAGATGCACCATGCCGCCTTTTCCCATTCTTCCGTTAAAGTTGCGGTTCGTTGTGGATGCGCAGACCTCGCCTTCGGCAAGGACCCCATTGCTCATTCCCAGGCAGGCCCCGCATGTGGGATTGGTGACGCAGAACCCGGCATCCAGAAAAGTCTGGAGGATACCTTCCTCAAGGGCCAGGCGAAAAATTTTGGGCGTGGCTGGCGATACAATACCCCGGACCGTATCTTTAATCTTTTGGCCCCTCAGCACCTGAGCGGCAATTCGCAAATCTTCCATTCTGCCGTTTGTGCACGAGCCGATATATACCTGGTCTACGGGAGTTCCATTCAGTTTTCGTGCAGAGGTAACCTGATCGGGTTTGTACCCGAAAGTGACCTGAGGCTCCAATGCCGACACGTCATGTTCCAGGATTTCCTCATAGTCGGCATCTTCATCCGGAAGAATTTTTGAAAAATCATCCAACGCCTCATCCGGACAACCGTAATCATTTTGAATAAATTCCCATAGATAAGAAACAGTTGTCTTGTCGGGGTAGCAGAGTCCGCAGGTGGCTCCGGCTTCAACAGCCATGTTGCAGATCGTCATTCTGCCTTCCATGCTCATGGCATCAACTACAGGCCCTGAAAATTCAATAATTTTATTGGTGGCGCCATTCACGCCGATGCGCCCAATAATCGATAGAATCACATCTTTGGCATAGACGCCTTTGGGCAGGTTTCCGGTGATGACGATCTTTATGGATTGGGGATAGTGAAAGGCGCATACGCCTTTCAGGATGCCGACTTCCAGATCGGTTGTGCCAACGCCTGCGGCAAAGGCGCCAAACGCCCCATGGGTACAGGTGTGAGAATCTCCCATAATGATGGTGTAGCCAGGCCGGACAAAACCTTTTTCAGGAAAAAGCGCATGACAGACCCCGTTTCTGCCGATATCAAAAAAATCCAGAATGCGATGCCGATGGGCCCAGTCCCGAAGAATCTTTCCCTGAAGCGCTGTTTTGCTGTCTTTGGCAGGCGTGACATGATCGATGACGACTTTGAGCTTTGATGGGTTAAACACCCGGTCTTTTCCCCGGGATATCAGATCATTAATCGCTATAGGGGTGGTAATCTCATGGCAGAACACAGCATCCAGTCGAATGACATGAACATCGCCAAAGGGGTTGTTCACCCGGTGAGCATCAAATATCTTCTCGGCAACAGTTCTTCCCACTTGGTTTTTCTCCTGTAAATGGTCAGGAATCGGGCATTCATACCCAGATACGAAAATGCCAACTTCTCTCTTTGGAAAAGAGGGAATCATTTTCACGGTTGAACTTGATTAAAAAAACATCTAATCCGTATCCGTCTTTAATACTGCCAGAAACGCGGATTGCGGAATCATGACTTTACCTACCATCTTCATGCGTTTTTTTCCTGCTTTCTGCTTTTCAAGAAGCTTTCGTTTACGGGAAATATCGCCGCCATAGCATTTTGCTGTAACATCCTTTCGAAAAGCAGAGACCGTTGTCCGTGCGATGATGTTTCCGCCGATGGCTCCCTGGATGGCAATCTTGTACATTTGTTTGGGAATCTCCTCCTGGAGCTTTTCGCAGGCCGTTCTGGCCCGCTCAACAGAGCGCTCCTTGTGAACGAGCTGGGAGAGGGCATCCACCCGTTCGCCGTTAATCAAAATATCCATCTTGACCAGCTGGGTTTCCCTGAAATCAATCAGTTCGTAGTCAAATGAGCCATATCCTTGCGTAATGGATTTGAGCCGGTCGTAAAAATCATAAACAACTTCAGACAGGGGAAGCTCAAAGAACATCTCCAGCCGGTTATTGGTCAGATACTGGTAATTGGTATTGATCCCTCTGCGATCCAGGCAAAGCTTCATGACTGCGCCCATGTACCTGTCCGGGATAATGATGGTGGCGCGGATGAAGGGTTCACGCGTGGTCAGTATGGACATGGGATCAGGATAAAGCGCAGGATTGTCGATGGTCTGGGTGGATCCGTCCTTCATAACCAGCTGGTATTGAACGGACGGCGCTGTCAGAATCAGGGACAGGTTGAACTCGCGTTCCAGCCTTTCCTGAACCACTTCCAGGTGTAAAAGCCCGAGAAACCCACACCGGAAACCAAAGCCCAGGGCTGCGGATGAATCTTTCTCATACACAAGTGATGCGTCATTCAACTGAAGCTTTTCAAGCCCTTCGGCCAACTCTGTGTAATTATCGGCGGCAATAGGATAGAGGGACGAAAAAACAACGGGTTTGGCCAATTTGAACCCGGGTTTGGCACTGTTACAGGGGGCATTGGCATGGGTAATGGTGTCTCCGCAGCGGGTATCGCTGACCGTCTTTATGCCGGCAATCAGATAACCAACCTGACCTGCCGACAGTTGTGGTTGAGGCACCCGCTTAATCTGAAATATCCCGACTTCCTCAACCTTGTAACGGGCATTGTTGAACATGAACATGATGGTGTCACCGGTGCGAATGGTTCCCTGAAACACCCGAAAATGGACGATGGTTCCACGGTAGGCGTCATAATGACTGTCAAAAATAAGCGCTTCAAGCCGAAGATCCGGATCACCAAACGGGGGGGGTAACAGAGTTACAACTCCTTCCAGCACGTCCTGGATGCCGATGCCGTCCTTGGCGGATGCCAGAATAATCTTGTCCGGATCCATGCCAAGATCGGATTCAATTTGATTTGTAACCCGCTCAATATCTGCGGAAGGCAGATCAATTTTGTTGATAATTGGGATGATCTCAAGATTATGTTCCATGGCCAGGTAAAGGTTGGCGATGGTTTGGGCTTCCACCCCCTGACTGGCATCTACCAGAAGCAGTGCGCCCTCACAGGATGCCAGGGCGCGGGATACTTCATAGGTAAAGTCCACATGCCCCGGAGTATCAATCAGGTTTAAATAATAAGTCTTTCCGTCTTTGGCAGTATAGGGAAGACAGATGGTCTGGCTCTTTATGGTAATGCCGCGCTCCCGTTCAATATCCATGGAATCTAGCATCTGATCCTTGAAATCCCGCTCAGACACCATATTTGTTGCCTGAATCAGACGATCGGACAGAGTGGATTTGCCATGGTCAATGTGAGCAATGATGCTGAAATTTCGGATGGCGCTGATTGTATTCGTTTGCAATTCGTTTTCTCCCTGACTTTGTTCAGAAAAAAGTCAGTTGACACCTGTGTTCATTCAAGTTAATTTAACGGATTAAAAAAATATTGTCTCTTTTTAACAGATTCTTTTGAATGATGTCAACAGCGGCCATGGTTATCAAGTCATAGCTGCCCTGTTTTCTGCATGAGACCATTTGAATCATGCGTTCGGATCCTTGGTTATCATGAATCGGCATATATTGATTGTTGAAGATGATTTGGCTGTCCGCGATTCCATGGCCGAATTTGTCACGATGTCCGGCTTTGACTGCCAGGTGGCTTCTTGCGCGGAAGAAGCCATCGATATTCTTAGAAAAACAATATTTCAAGTCGTTATAACCGATATCATGATGCCCGGGATGGATGGACTAGAACTGACGGATATCATAAAAAAAGATTATGACATCGATGTTATTGTCATGACCGGTTACAGCGGTCAGTATTCTTACGAAGAAGCGATTGGAAAAGGCGCCAGTGATTTTGTCTTTAAACCCATACGGTTTCCGGAACTGCTGCTTCGATTAAAAAGGGTGTTCAGGGAACGGGAGTTCAGGCTGGAACGCAACCGCATGATGGCCGATCTTCAGCAACTGGCCATCACCGACGGTCTGACGCAGCTCTATAATTCCAGACATTTTTATGCTCAGTTGAAAATGGAGATTGAACGGGCCAACCGTCATGGTCATTCCCTGGCGCTATTGCTCCTTGATATCGATTTTTTCAAGAATTACAATGACACTTTTGGTCATTTGGAAGGCGACAAGGTTTTAAGCACAGTTGGTCAGATGATCAAATCCTGCCTGCGAACCATGGATACGGCTTACCGTTATGGGGGTGAGGAGTTCACGGTCATTTTGCCATATACGGATGGCGACGAGGCGAGAGTTGTGGCAGACAGGATTCAGTATGCACTTGAATTTATAACATTTAGCCCATGTCCGGACCGATCGATTCCGGTTACCATGAGTATCGGCGTTACGCAGTATGCTCCAGGAGAAGAACTGACGGCGTTTGTCGGAAGGTCCGACAGGGCCATGTATGCTTCTAAAGAAAGTGGCCGCAACAGGGTATCCTTCCTTCCACCAGATGCAGCAAACTGATTTTCAATGGTTTATCCCCTCATATACTTAAATGATTGCTGGAGTGGTTTTTCTTCTAGCCGACAAGAGGATTATCTCTTTCAGATCCGTAATCTTTACCGCCTGGCTGGGTGGTGGTCGGAGTCCAGAGATACCCTTGCGAAGATTGACCGGATCATTTTCGGCAGCCACTGTTTTGTGGCTGCGGTCCAGGAGACCGGCGAGATCCTGGGGATGGGGCGGGCCATCAGCGATAGGGCAAGCGATGCCTATATCCAGGACATAATGGTCAGGCCGGAAGTCCGAAGACAGGCAATTGCCTCCTGCATCATGAAGGCCATCGTGAAGCGTCTGGAGCGGGATGGAATGACATGGATCGGTCTTGTTGCCAAACAAGGAACCCCCCCCTTTTATCGCGGGCTGGGATTTTCTGAAATTCCGGGCGCGATGCCCATGCTGAGAAATAATGAAATCATTTGAGAGGGACTGCCGGTATTGAAACCGTCAAGGAAAAAGCCTGATTTATGAAATTATTGCCGCTGATGTCTGTAGATTATCCTGTGTTAAAGCCTTTTTTTGAACATCAGCGACACCGTCTGTGTGTCTATTCCCTGCCGTCGATTCTGTCCTGGAGCAATGACGAATATCAGCCTTATGGAGCCATTGATGGCGATGCGCTGATCGTAGCCGCAGAATTTAACCGCCAGAAGGAAAAACGACATCTGATCCTGCCCATATCTCCTCAAAGACAATATTCGCCCGAAGCCCTGTATGCGCTTGCCCGGAAACTAGATTATAAATCCTACTGGTTTGTTACCGACGATTATCTTAAACAGTATGAAATCAAGCGAGTGGAAGCTTTGTTTACGATCCGGGAACAGGAGGAATACGATGACTATGTTTACCGGACATCGGATCTGGCGGAATTGAAAGGAAACAAGTATTCCAAGAAACGAAACCTTATCAACCAGTTTAAAAAGGAATATCTTCAAAAGGACAGGGTTTATATGGCTCCCCTTACTCAGGAACAGGCCGCCGAATGTATCCAGTTTTTGAATGAATGGTGCGAAGAGCGTAACTGCGACGCCAATCAGAAGGAAGACCTGGCCTGTGAACGCCAGGCCGCCTTTAACACGATTGAGAATCTGGATGTTTTTTCATCTCAAGGGTTATTGTTGCAGATTGATGGAAAGGTCAGCGCCATCGGCATTGGGTCCTATCTGACAGCCGCTATGGGCGTTTTGCATTTTGAAAAAGCTTTTTCAAGGATAAAAGGCCTGTATCAGTATTTTGACAGTCAGTGCGCCCGTCTTCTGTTTAATGGGTATGTCTTTATTAACAAGGAAAGTGACATGAATGTTCCGGGACTTGCCAAAGCCAAACGATCCTATTATCCGGTGATGCGGATAAAGTCCTACGAACTTGTTCTTAAAAAAACGCCGGCCTGAACTTCAAGAATCAACGCAGATATTGGACTTTCTACCTTGCCATCAGGACTGGATGGTCACTTTCAGCATCAGGTCTCCTTGTAAACCTTCCGGCATCTGTCGTCCCATTCCCTTTAGCCGGATGGTTGATCCCTGTTTCAAATTCGGTGGTACCTTTACACGAATCGTCCGGTTATAAAATCCCCACGGAATGTTAACCAACTTGTTGGCGCCGGAAAATGCTTCCCAGGGAGTGATCTGAATCGCTCCGTAGAGATGGGGATCGCTACCAGCCCCTGAAGTGCGGATAACCTGAAGCCTGGGGGTCTTCTTTTTTTCCGTTACATGCCGCAGTTGTTGTGTGATGCCGGAATCAGGAAGAAGATGAAAGAGCTTCAATAAGATCATTCCGGAAATGAACCCGCCAATATGCGCCCACCATGCGATGCCTCCTGCGCTGCCATAACTGCCCGCAGCGCTTAGAAACTGGAGAAGAAACCAGATTCCCAGAAAAAAATAGGCCGGGATTTGGATAAAAAATGGAATAAACAGGATTGGAATCAAGGTCAGGATTCGGGATTTTGGAAAAAGCAGGAAATAGGCGCCCATGACGCCGGCAATGGCGCCGCTGGCGCCTATGGTAGGGACATTGGAATTGAGGTTCAGCAGCAGATGGGACAGGCCGGACATCAGTCCGCAGAGCAGATAAAATAACAGGTACCGAAGGGAGCCCAGACGATCTTCGATATTGTCGCCAAAAATATACAGGGACCACATGTTACTCAGAAGATGCCAGAAACTGCCGTGGAGAAACATAAAGGAAATCAGGGAAAAAAGCTGCTGTTCGATGCTGAAGTAGGAAGCGATATGGGGCAGGGAATATCGGGCAGGCACCAGGCCATAAATGTAAATGAAGCGGTCTTCCTGCCCTCTCTGGGCCATCTGAATCAGGTAAACCAGGACATTCAGGCCAATAATAGCGGTGTTGACCACCGGGTAATTCTTTGAAGAAAGGGTGTCGCGAATAGGGATCATGTGTTTGGGGCAAGCGGCTATGTGCCATGGGTGATGGATCAGAGGCCATGATGGATTTTCACAGGCTGTGACCTATCACCCATTGTCTGTTTAGTGAATGCGCATGCTGAGATCAACGGCTCTTGCTGAGTGCGTCAGGGCGCCGATAGAAATCAGATCAACGCCGGTTTCCGCCAGATCGGTTAAATGCTTCAGGGTGATTCCGCCGGAGACTTCAACGATGGCCCGGTTCCGAATGACGGAAACTGCTTCCCGAATATGAGGCATATCCATATTGTCGAGCATAATGACGTCCACCCCGGATTCAAGCGCCTCATGGACACCGGCAAGGTCTGATACTTCAACTTCAATCTTGATAAGATGCGAAATCTTTCTTCTGGCGGCAGCAACAGCCTGCTGAATCCCACCGCAGGCAGCAATGTGATTGTCCTTGATCAGGACGCCGTCAAAAAGTCCCATCCTGTGGTTATGGGCTCCGCCCATGCGCACTGCATATTTTTCAAGAACCCGCCATCCCGGTGTTGTTTTACGGGTATCCACCAGCCGAACCCGGCTATTGTTCAGAGCCTTTACATAAGTGCGTACGAGGGTGGCAATGCCGGACAGATGCTGTAAAAAATTTAGGGCAGGCCGCTCTGCGGTCAAAATCGCCCGAAGGCTGCCTTCCAAAAGCAGCACCGTCTCCCCGCAGGCGATTTCTGCCCCGTCTTCATAGGCGGATTTAAGGCAAACCTTTGAATCGAGCCGCTGGAAAACCATTTTTGCGATATCCAATCCGGCAAGAACCAGGCCTTCTTTGGCGACAATAATGCCGCGTCCCTGGCTGTGTTTGGGAACCAGATAATCGGTGGTGATGTCTCCGGTGCCGATATCTTCGGCAAGCGCCATGTCGATTAATTGATGAAGAAGGGGTGTCATATAACAGCCTTGATTTTATCCAGGTTGCTTTGAAGCTGATGCTGTTTATCAGACAGGGCCGCGTGCTTGTCCCTTACCTTTTCAATGATATCGGCAGGCGCTTTGCCAAGGAAATCCTCGTTATTCAGTTTTTTGGAAACGCCGTTCAACTCGCCGTTCAGCTTTTCGATTTCCTTTTCCAGGCGATGGATTTCTTTGGACAGATCCAGAATTCCTTCAAGGGGGACGTAAATGATGGCACCCTCGATAATGGCAGTTGCCGCAGCCTTGGGCCTTTCTCCCGGCAGGCCGACTGAGAGCTTTTCCAGCCTTGCCAGATGGGTGATGATATCTCCATGCCGGTGGATCGTTTCCGTGATTTGAGAATGATCGGTTTGAATCATGGCATTCAGCTTTAAAGATGGTGTCAGATTCATCTCCCCCCGAATATTTCTGACGCCGGTAATGATGTTGATAATGATGGCCATTTGCTTTTCAGCTTCGGGATTCACAAATCGGCCAAAGCCGGGGTCACTGTCCTGGGGAAGCCTTGCATTCATAATGGAGCCCTGGGTTCCGGGCAGCAGATGCCAGATCTCTTCCGTAACAAAAGGGATAAACGGGTGAAGACAGATCAGGGTGTTTTTTAGAACCTGCAGCAGAACCTCTCGTGTCTGCTCCAGGATCGGCTCTCCTTCATTCCCATATAAGGCAGGTTTGACGGTTTCAAGATACCAGTCGCAGAGTTCATGCCAGACAAAATGGTAGAGAAGACCCGCCGCATCATTGAAACGATAGGCTTCAAGCGCCTCTGCAGCAGATCGGGCTAAGCTTTCGCACCGGGATAAAATCCATTGATTGGGAAGGGATAATGTTCCAGGCGTTATGGTCGTTGCATCCGAGTTAACGTGCATCAAGGCAAAGCGGGATGCATTCCAGAGTTTGTTGATGAAGTGACGGTATCCCTCGACCCGCTTTTCAGACATCTTGATGTCCCTGCCCTGGGCAGCGAATGCGGCCAGGGTAAAGCGAAAGGCGTCAGTGCCGTAATGATCCATGACGATGAGCGGATCAATCACGTTGCCTTTGGATTTGCTCATTTTCTTGCCGAATTCATCCCGAACCAGGGCATGAACATACACGTCTTTAAAGGGAACATCGTCCATGAAATGGATTCCCATCATCATCATTCTGGCAACCCAGAAAAAAAGAATATCAAAGCCGGTTACCAGAACGGAAGTGGGATAAAAAGTTTTCAACAACGGGCTGTTTTCCGGCCATCCCATCGTGGAAAACGGCCACAATGCGGAGCTGAACCAGGTATCCAGAACGTCTGTTTCCTGAATCAGCACCGAATGGCCGCATGATTCGCAGGTGTCCGGCGGCGTCATGGATACGGTCATCTTTGCGCAGGCTTCGCAGGTCCAGGCCGGAATCTGATGCCCCCACCAGATCTGCCTGGAAATGCACCAGTCTCTGATATTGTTCAGCCAGTCGTAGTAATTTGCGGCCCAGACCTCTGGAATGATTCGGGTCTGGCCATTTTGAACAGCAGCAATGGCTTTTTCAGCCAGGGGTTTGGCCCGTACAAACCACTGCGTGGATAAATTGGGTTCGACAACGGTTTTACAGCGGTAGCAGTGGCCGACGTTGTGGGGATAAGGCTCAATTCCCACCAGCAATCCCTGGTCCTGAAGCGCCTGGACAACAGCATCCCGGCATTTAAATCGATCCATCCCTTCAAACCTGCCGGCGCCGTCTGTCATCAGGCCGTTATCGTCAATGACTTTGAGCCGGGAGAGGTTGTGTCGGTTCCCGATTTCAAAGTCATTCGGATCATGAGCCGGGGTCACTTTTAATGCGCCGGTTCCAAAAGCCATTCCTACATAGGCATCCCGAATAATGGGAATATGGCGATCGGTCAGCGGCAGAAAGACGGTGCCGGAAGGAAGGTTCTGATATCTTTCATCTTCCGGATGAACAGCAACAGCCGTGTCTCCGAAAAGAGTTTCCGGCCGGGTGGTTGCGATCTCAATGCCGCCAGAACCATTGGAGAAGGGGTAACGGATATGATAGAGATTTCCGGAAATCTCTTCATGCTCGACTTCCAGGTCAGACAGCGCAGTATGGCAGCGATGGCACCAGTTGATGATATAGTCGCCCTGATAAATCAGGCCTTCATGATAAAGCTGAACAAAAACCTTTCTGACAGCCAGAGACAGACCATCATCCATTGTAAACCGTTCCCGCTTCCAGTCGCAGGATGCGCCCAGACGCTTAAGCTGATGAATGATGGCGCTGCCGGATTGCTTTCGCCATTCCCACACCGCATCAATAAACCGCTCCCGGCCCAGTTGATGACGGCTTTGTCCTTCTGTTGCCAGCTTCTTTTCCACCACATTTTGAGTGGCAATGCCGGCATGGTCCGTGCCGGGCATCCAGAGAACATTATGGCCTTTCAATCGGTGATACCGGCAGAGAATATCCTGAAGTGTCACATTCAGCGCATGTCCCATATGAAGTACGCCGGTTACATTGGGCGGGGGAATGACAATCGAATAGCTGGGGCGAAAATCGCTTTCGTTCGCAGCAAAAAGTTGATGTTCTTCCCAGAAGGCATACCAGCGTTTTTCGACATTCTGGGGGTCGTACCCTTTATCAGGTTGATCCATAAGCGTTACATACTCCTCAGCGTTACCATTGGGTATTGTCTTATCCCCGGGTTTTGGGGAAACATCTATAAAATCGAAAAGGGGATTTTTTGCCTAATCCCCAATTTCAGAAACATTTCAGCAATAATATTCAGTTCAAGACTATACTTTATGAACGCTCTTGCCGGATAAATGATCCAGCAGGATTGTTTTTAGATTTTCGATTTCTCGGTTGACAGTCGTTGCAATGACTTCATCCAGAACATTTTCGATTCTTTCTGCAAAAAGGTTGCGAATCACCCGTTCTAGGGCGGCATCAATCTTATCCTGGGATAGGCAAGCCAATTCGTCTTTGACGATTGGTGAATCCATGGGTTCGATGATTTCCGGAGGAATGCCGGAAAAATCCTGAGACGGGGCCTGCGAATCGTGGACCACCTCATCAATTAGGCGCTGAAGTTCATCGACCTGATATTCCGCATCCGGCGTCTGAGCATCATTCATGTCAAGATTAAGAATGTCTTCTTCTGACATGGAGAAGTCCGGTGGAACTTCTGTCTTGAAATCAGCCGCTTCGATGACATCGCTAAGATCGATAATGGCAGGTTTATTATTTGCCGTTTCGGATAATTCCAGAACTTCCTGAGGTTCGGAAGGGTCAGCAAGCTGGCAGATTTCAATAAAGTCATGATTTTCTGCTAGAGGTATTTCATCTGTGAGAAGAATGACATCTTCGTCATCCAGGAGGGGCTTTTCAATGGATAAAGGTGGTGTGGGGTGTGTCATGGAAGCTCCTTTGTTAAAATCAGATATAACCCAAAACAATAATCAGAAGAGAAAAAATGCCGGGGCGCTGCTGGTAATCCATTACGGAGAATCGCTATCATAAGCTTTTGTCGGTGTCAATATATTTACCCTGAATTACAAGGGTAAATTGATGCCATGGCCTCTGAACACGCAGAATTCCGGTAACGAGCCATCAAAGATTCATTCGGTATCTGATAAAAGAGTTGAAATTTTACTGAAGTTGTGAGAAAGAGATGCACTGGAGATTAACGAAGGGAGGTGATCGGTTGGGAAGTGTCATTAAAAAAAGAAGAAAAAAAATGAGAAAGCATAAACATAAAAAGCTTTTGGCCCGTACACGCCACCAGAGAAGGAAAGGTAAATAAGATGCCTGGAATCTTTTCTGTACAAAGAAAAAGCACTGTCGCTTAACGGCTTTCGTACGCGTTAACGTCAGTGCTTTTCTATTTCTTCCCAGCTACAATAATGCTGGCAATCAGTTAAACTGGGTCATCAGGTCCTGCTGTAACGTCTTTATTTGTATCCTTTAAGATATTTCAGGAATTCAGCACTGGTTGAAAGCACAACCGAACTATTCTCACCCAGCGTTTCATTGTAAACCTCAAGGGATTTGTTAAAAGAATAGAATTCCGGGTCAACGCCGTATGCCTGGGCATAGAGTTTTGTGGCTTCGGCATCGGCCTTGCCTTTAATTTCCTGGGCGGTCCGGTAGGCTTCGGATGTAATGCGCTTCAAATCCCTTTCCTTTTCGCCCATGATTTTGGCGGCTTCGCCTTTTCCTTCCGATCGAAATTTCTCGGCTATCTGCTTTCGTTCCGCAATCATTCGGCCATACACGGATTCCCGGACCTGTTCCACATAATTGATGCTTTTGATTTTGACGTCCACCAACTCGATGCCAAATGGAGTTAACTTGGGCTGGGCCTGTTCCAGAATTCCCCGGGTGATTTTATCCCTTCCCGTAGTAATCTGTTCCATCGGAAGTTTTTCTATATCTTCCAGGCCGATTTCAAAGGTATCCAACTCCCGGTTGGTTCGCCGGACAGCTTCAATGAGGCGGTAGGATGTAATAAAGTTGCGGGTTGCCGGGTCGATGATGTCGTCCAGCCGTCCCTGGGCGCTGACTGTATTGTTGACGGTCTGAAAGAATTTGAGAGGGTCTACGATTTTCCAGCGGGCAAAAACATCCACCCAGATAAAGGTTTTATCCAGTGTGGGAATCTGCCCGGGATCGCCGTCCCACTGGAGAAGATTTTTCGGAAAATACGTTGCCTCCTGAATTAATGGCACTTTGAAATATAGACCGGGAACCAGCTTGGGGTCGCCAACCACGCGGCCAAACTGGGTGACCACAACCTGTTCGGTTTCGTTCACGATGTAGGCCGATGAATAAGGAATCAAAATGGCGAGGCTGACAGCGATAATTAATAAAACTTTGGAATTCATTTTGGGGCACCTCTGTTTTTTCCGAGGTTAAGAAAAGGAAGGAGATTGCTTTGATCCGAGTCCACGATATATTTTTCGCCGATTTTGGGGAAAATGTTACTCATCATTTCTAAATAAATCCGGCGTTTGGTGACATCCTTGGCTTTATCGTATTCAGCATAAAGAGCGAGAAACCTTGATGCATCCCCTTTTGCGCGGTTGACGCGATCCAGTGCATATCCCTCGGCGGCCTTGATGGTTCGGTCTGCCTCTCCGCGCGCTGTAGGTATGGCCTTGTTGTAGTCTTCCTTGGCCTGATAAATCATTTTTTCTTTTTCCTGCACCGACTGATTGACTTCGTTAAATGAAGGCTGAACCGGATCCGGAACATTTGTTTTTTTCATTTCGATGGTGATGATGTTAATGCCGGACTCGGCGTTATCCAGTTCGGCTTTGTAGTATGTTCCTTGCTTCAACCGCGATTTCTTCCCGCTTGCTGATCACCTCGTTAACACTGCGGTCTCCGACAACCAGACTCATGGCGGCTTCGGACATATCCGTCAGCAGAAGGCGGATATCCTTGACCTTGAATAAATAATTATAGGGATCTTTGATACGGTATTGAACAATCCAGGGAACCAGCGCCACATTCAAGTCTCCGGTAAGCATCAGCGCAACGCTCGGCACCCTCGGATTTTGTAGAAAACTTTCGCTGGTCTCCTTCGCGGCTGGTATTGAGCCCGAATTCTTCTTTATAGACTCGGCGGACTTTAACCTTTGTGATTTTTTCAATTCCCGTGGGCAGCTTGAAGTTCAGGCCGGGCTGGGTTGTCCGCACATATTTGCCAAAGCGCTGCACAACGCCCACCTCATCCACATCCACGGTGTAAAACATGGAAACTCCCAAAAACAATATTGCGGCCAGAACAATGACAATCGGACCGCCAGGAAGTTTGATGTTTTTCAGTTTGTCGGCAAGTTCGTCGAATTGCGGCAAATTGGGGCCGCTTTTGCCTTGCTGCTGCTCTTTTAATTTTTCCCAGTCCCAGCTCATAGATATTTCCACCATAAAGTTAATTATTGATAATTAAATACAATTTAAGTTACTCGGCGTTTCAAGTCAAGGTAAAATGGAAACATTACCGTGAAAATGACGTCAGAAGCCGGAAGACAGAAAACAGCGGTATAAGTTATTTTCATATCCGGGGGTGAATTCCAGGCGGTTCATGGACGTTTACTTGGAGCGGTAAATTGAAGGGGTAAGCTCGAGACAGCCCGGAACCAGTCTTTGCGAATGATAAAAAAATAAGCACATTTGGAGCGGATAACGTATGAGGCAGATCTGGAATGCGTCCCCTTCAGTTCACTGTCCGAAGACGCTGTCAGAGGGATTTTTTCAGGGTGTCCAGTTGCATTCGCGCATCCTTAACAGCGGATTCCTGTTCATATCCCCGCGCTTTTTTTGTGGCCAGTTCCATATATTCGTAGCCTTTTACAAAATCTCCCATTCTGCCATAAGCCAGTCCCATCCCAGTGTAAGCAGGCGCATACTCCGGATCCAGTTCAGCAGCTCGAGAAAATTCCGAAACCGCTGCATCAAATTTATTGATTTGCATAAATTTCATACCGTTATCCACATGCCGGGAAGGGGTATCAAGCGCTGTATAACGGTACGAACTGATAGGGCTGCAGGCAGAAAATAGAAAAATACAGATCATCGAACATATCAGGTTCGCCATGTCTGCATGGTGATTTTTCATTATTGAGACAGAAGGTTTCGATTGATTGAACATATTGTTTGCTGATTTATCAGGTTTCATTTTGACCAACAGATACTTGTCGATTATAATCAAAAGATGGCGGGAAGTCAATATCCTAAACGCGGCCGCCGCTCCATCTCAGCTTGGCTTTTACCAGGTCGAAATAACGCTGGCCAGGCAGCTTGATCATCAGCACCGGATAAGGGCTTTTCTGGATTCTGACCGTGTCGTTGTTGTGAAGTTCGATGCTGGACTGGCCATCAAATGTGACAAGAATATCTGAAGCCTCTTTCTCAAGGACAATTGTAATGACAACAGAATCCGGGATTATCAAGGGCCGGATGGTCAGGGTGAACGGGCAGATGGGGGTCAGAATGATGCCGGGAACCGTGGGATGTACGATAGGTCCGCCGGCTGCAAGGGAGTATGCGGTTGAGCCCGTGGGGGTGGCCACAATGAGGCCATCAGCCCGGTACGTGGTTAAATAATGGTTGTCCAGATGGGTTTTGATGCTGGCAAGGCGCGCCAGTGCGTCTTTGTTGATGACGATGTCATTGAGAACAGCTTCGGATGCAATGAGATGATCCTCTCGAAGGATATCGGCACGAAGACGCATTCGATGGCTGGTTGAAAAATCCTGATGAATAACGGTGTTGACTGCCTCAAACAGATTGTCTTCAGAAATTTCGGCCAGAAAGCCGACTTCGCCGAATTTTATTCCTAAAACAGGTATGGGGGCATCGCCTATCCACCGGACAGCGCTTAAAAATGTCCCGTCACCTCCTAGAACCAGAACACAGAACAGGTCATTCGGTGCATGAGATGATTGGGAACCGGAAGCAGCGGGTTCCGGGAAAAGCATCTCTTTTCTGAAAACATTGATATCCCTGGATTTAAGCCAGATTTCAAGTTCGTTGGCCTTCTGAATGGCCAGATGATCGTTTTTTACGACCAGCCCAATGCGTTTCACGAGATTCAAGGACCTCTATGTTAATTCATCTAAAATATTCATCACGAATTTCGAATAATTTTAATAAATTTCAAGGCAAAAAGCAAATTCTTTTGTCTTGACTCATTTGGAAGGTTTTTTTATAAGTATAAAACCCGAAAGTGAATTATTATTAACCACAAACATTTCAATAGGAGGACAGGGGTTATGAAGAAGAATTCCACGAATATGCGGCTTATTACTGCCATCGTTGCAGGGCTGATGGTATTGGTATTTACTGGGTCTGGCGTTGCAGCCGATACAATAAAAATAGGTATTGCCGGCGCACACAGCGGGGATTTGGCCTCTTATGGACTGCCGATTGTCAAGGCAGCCAAGCTGGTGGTCGCGGACGTGAATGCCAAGGGCGGCATCCTGGGCAAACAGGTTGAAGTCATTGATGAAGATGATGTGTGTAAGCCGGAAGTGGCCACCAATACCGCTACCAAGCTGGCAACCGCAGGCGTAACCGTGGTTGTGGGTCATGTCTGCAGCGGTGCGACAAAAGCGGCGCTGGATATTTACAAAAACTCCAAAATCGTCGCCATGTCAGGTTCTGCAACGAATCCGGACCTTACTCAGAGCGGAAAATATCCCAATTTTTTCCGAACCATCGCCTCCGACGATGCCCAGGCCAAACTGGAAGTTGATTTTGCCCTCGATACCCTGAAGCTCAAAAAAATTGCCGTGCTTCACGACAAGGGAGATTATGGAAAAGGTCTTGCTGAATTTGCAAAACAGTTCATTGAAAAATCCGGAAAAGGCGAGGTTGTGCTTTTCGAGGGGGTAACTCCCGGTGCTGTGGACTATTCCTCTGTTGTCAACAAAATCAAGAGAGCCGGCGCAGACGCTGTTATTTTCGGCGGCTATCATCCGGAAGCCTCAAAAATTGTCAGCGAAATGCGAAAAAGCAAGATGAAAACGGTTTTCATTTCTGATGACGGTGTCAAGGACGAAACCTTTATCAAGGTTGCCGGGAAATATGCAGAAGGCGTCTATGCAACCGGCCCCAAGGACACCTCGACCAACCCGATGGATAAAGCCGTAAAAGAAGCCTATAAAAAAGCTTACGGCGAAGACGTGGGCGTGTTTTCCATCAACGGGTATGCAGCCACTCAGGCGCTGTTGAACGCCATTCAGAAAGCCGGGTCAACCGATTACGATGCCATCGTCAAGGCCCTGCGGACCGAATATGTGGATACCCCGCTCGGGAAAATCAAATTTGACGAACGCGGGGATGCCATCGGCGTGGGATTCTCGGTTTATCAGGTCAAGAACGGAAAATATGTTGAATTGAAAAAATAAACGGTTTGAATGTCTCAGGGGACAGGTACGGCCGATACCTGCCCCCTGTTTTTTACCCATGTCCAGGTGAATGGTTCTCGGCACCGGTTGAACAGGGAGCAGACTGAATATCAATGGAATATTTCTTTGAACTTTTTCTGGGCGGACTGACGCGTGGGAGTATTTACGCGCTGATCGCACTGGGCTATACCATGGTCTATGGGATCATCGAACTCATCAATTTCGCCCACGGTGAAATCTACATGATCGGCGCTTTCACGGCACTGATTGTGGCCAGCGTTCTGACGGTCCTGGGGCTGAATCAGTTTGCAATTCTGGTTCTGGCCTCGATTGCTGCAGCGGTTTATGCCGCTGCCTACGGGTATACGGTTGAAAAAATCGCCTATAAACCCCTGCGCCATGCGCCGCGTCTCTCTCCTTTGATCAGCGCCATCGGGATGTCCATATTCCTTCAAAATTATGTTCTTCTTGCCCAGACATCGGATTTTCTGCCTTTTCCCAGCCTGATTCCTGATTTTGAATTCTGGGAACCCTATTCCCACATTTTGCGATCCACGCAACTTGTCATCCTGGTTACAACCACGATTATCATGGTGCTGCTGACGCTGCTGATCAAATACACCAGAATCGGAAAGGCCATGCGGGCAACGGCCCAGGACCGCAGCATGGCCATGCTGGTCGGCGTCAATGTCAATCAGGTGATTTCCATGACATTTGTCATCGGCTCCTCCCTGGCGGCGGTTGGCGGCGTGTTGATTGCTTCCCACATCGGACAGATCAATTTTTTTATCGGATTTATAGCCGGGATCAAGGCATTTACCGCAGCGGTTCTGGGCGGTGTCGGAAGCATTCCGGGCGCGGTGCTTGGCAGCCTGATTCTGGGTCTGACCGAAAGCTTTGCAACCGGATATGTATCCAGCGACTATGAAGATGTTTTTGCGTTTGCGCTTCTGGTTTTAATCCTGATTTTCAGACCCGCGGGACTTTTGGGAAGATCAACCACACAAAAAGTTTAGCAGACGGTTGATGTTTTTTCAGGTGACGGCGCGCCGTTTGCGCTTCACCAGACACGCTTCACGTTTCAAGATATATTTACACGGACACTATGCCAACCTTATCTGAAATAAAAAGATCGTTTCTCGTGTCTCTCTGGTTCATGTTTCTGACCTTCCCGATCATGGTCATCCGGGTCAATACCACGGAAAATCTTGTGTTGTGGCGGTGGGAAAACATGGCTTATATCGGCATCGGAAGCTTTCTGCTTTCTTTTGTCTGGCGGTATTTACTCTGGCGAAAAGAAATCGGAAATAACGACAGCCAGACCGGCAGTGCGGACACGCCGACGTTTTTTCAGCGGATCTTCTCAGATCGCAGATACACCATTCCGGCCTTTGTTGCCGGTGCCGCTTTTGTGGTAATTTTTCCTTTTGTTATGGATACCTATCAGACCAATATCATGATCACGGCGCTCATGTACATCGTTCTGGGACTGGGGCTGAATATCGTTGTCGGACTTGCCGGCCTTCTGGATCTGGGATACGTCGCCTTTTATGCAGTTGGCGCTTACACATATGGTCTTCTGAATCACCATTTCGGACTGGGGTTCTGGACCGTGCTTCCTGTGGGCGCAGTGATGGGGACTTTTTTCGGAATTCTTCTGGGCTTTCCGGTATTGCGCCTGCGGGGGGATTACCTTGCTATTGTCACCCTTGGTTTTGGCGAAATCATTCGCCTGATTCTGGAAAACTGGAACGAATTTTCATTCGGCCCCAGCGGCATTGCGCATATTGCCCGGCCTTCCCTGTTCGGTATCCAGCTGTCTCTTTCCAACGCCATCGTCTATTTGTATTTTGTGATGATTGGCATGGTCCTGTTTACCATTTTTGTCGTAAACCGCTTGCAGAATTCCCGAATCGGACGCGCATGGATCGCCTTAAGAGAGGACGAAGTGGCCTGTCAGGCCATGGGAATCGACAAAACCCGGACCAAGCTGACAGCTTTCGCCCTTGGCGCCACCTGGGCCGGAATGGTCGGGGTCATTTTCGCGGCCAAAACCACGTTTATCAATCCTGCCAGTTTCACCTTTCTGGAATCGGCGATGATACTGTCCATTGTCGTTCTGGGGGGAATGGGTTCCATTCTCGGTGTTTCCATTGCAGCTCTGGTCCTGATCCTTCTTCCCGAATACCTCAGGGCGTTTTCCGACTTCAGAATGCTGATCTTTGGAGCCATCATGGTCATCATGATGGTTTTTCGTCCCCAGGGAATCATCGCCAATGTTCGCCGGAGTTATACATTTAAACCAAAGAACGCCCATGATGCAAATGGCCAACCTGATGGAAACCATACTTGAAGTAAACAACCTGACCATGGATTTTGGCGGACTTCGTGCCCTGGATCATCTGAACATCGATATTCGAAAGGGTGAAATCGTCGCCTTGATCGGTCCTAACGGGGCCGGGAAAACCACTTTTTTCAACTGCATTACCGGTATTTATTCGCCAAGCGAAGGGGATGTTTTCATTACTGCCCCCAATGCCGCAGGCGCTCAAAAGCGCAAACGGATCAACGGATTAAAGCCCAATCAGGTAACCGAAAAAGGCATGGCCCGCACGTTTCAGAACATCCGTCTGTTTCCGAACATGACGGTTCTGGAAAATGTGATGATCGGCAGGCACTGCCGGACCCATTCAGGGATAGCCGGAGCCATATTCCGCAACCGGGCAATGGTCAGGGAAGAACAGTCTGTCGTGGATGACAGCTACCGGATTCTGGAAAAAATCGGACTTGCCCGGTATGTCAATGATCAGGCCAAGAATCTACCGTATGGCGGCCAGCGGCGCCTTGAAATCGCCAGGGCTCTGGCCACGGAACCTTTTTTGATTCTCCTGGATGAACCGGCGGCAGGAATGAATCCCCAGGAAACGCTCGAACTGGATGATCTGATCACGCGGATTCGGGATGAGGAAGGGATTTCCATTCTGTTGATTGAACATGACATGAAACTCGTCATGAGTCTGTCGGACCGGATTTATGTCATGGATTATGGAAAGAAGATCGCACAGGGAACCCCTGAGGAAATCCGCAATAATCCCGTGGTGATCAAGGCGTATCTTGGAGAAGAAATAGATGCTTAGGGTAAATGGCATTTCAACGTATTACGGCAATATTCAGGCTCTGAAAAACATCAGCATGGAGATTGCCGAAGGGGAAATCATTACCTTGATCGGTGCCAATGGCGCCGGCAAAACCACTACCCTGATGTCCATTTCCGGACTCGTTCCGCCGAGGCAGGGAGAAATCGTTTTCAAGGGAGAGCCCATTCACGGCATGAGTCCGGAAAAGATTGTCTCTCTGGGGATCAGTCAGGTTCCGGAAGGTCGAAGGATATTTCCCTATCTGACGGTTGCGGAAAACCTCGATATGGGCACTTATTTACGAAAAGATAAGGACAATATCCGAAAAGACCTCTCCTATATCTGGGACTTGTTCCCGATTCTTTCCAAAAGAAGGCACCAGGCAGGCGGAACGCTCAGCGGCGGCGAGCAGCAGATGCTGGCCATATCCCGGGCGCTTATGGCCAGGCCCAGGCTGCTTCTGCTGGATGAGCCATCTCTGGGGCTTGCCCCCCTGATTGTCCGCCAGATTTTTGAAATTATCAGGAAAATCAATTCGGAGAACAACACCACCATTTTTTTGGTGGAGCAGAATGCCAATCTGGCGCTTAAAGTGGCTCACAGGGGCTATGTCATGGAAAACGGCGCCATCACGATGTCCGATTCCGCCCCGAACCTCCTGAGCAATGAGGCTGTCAAGAAAGCCTATCTGGGGCTCTAATCCGCCTTTGAGATCGAAAACCATGAATACCCCCGCGAATTCGACAGTCTGGGATCGGGTTCAAACCCTTCGTCAGGCCCTTCACCGTCACAACACCCTGTATCATGTCCAGGACAATCCTGAAATATCGGATGCTGAATATGATCTCTTGATGCAGGAGCTGATGGCGCTTGAAAAAGCGCATCCCGACCTGCAAAGCCAGGATTCCCCCACAGTTCGCGTGGGAGCGCCGCCGCTTGCCGTGTTTGAAACCGCTTCCCATTCCCTTCCGATGCTCAGCCTGGATAATGCCTTTGACGTTCAGGATATTATCGAGTTTGACAGCCGGGTGAAAAAAGTGCTTCAAATCCAGGATGCGATTCTTTATACCGCAGAGCCAAAACTGGATGGCGTTGCGGTTGAGCTGGTCTATGAAGCGGGAAAACTGGTCATGGCATCCACCCGTGGGGACGGGATGACCGGAGAAGTGATCACTGCCAATGTCAGAACCATCCGCTCGGTTCCGCTTCAGCTTCAGACCGGTGCTTTTGAAAGCCGGCTGGAGGTCCGGGGAGAGATCATCATGGACCGCAGGGGTTTTGAAAAATTGAATCAAAGCCGCGAGGATCAAAACCTTCCGGTTTTTGCCAATCCCAGAAATGCGGCTGCCGGATCACTTCGGCAACTGGACTCAATGATAACCGCCACGCGCCCCCTGGATATTTTCATCTATGGTACGGGACTGGCTCCGGGCCTGAACTGTGACTCTCACTGGGATGTTCTGAACCGGCTGAAGTCTTTAGGGTTTAAGGTAAACCCGTTGATTCGTCCCCGCCTGACGCTGGACCAGGTTCTGGAATGTTACCGTGAACTGGAAGAAAGCCGCTCGGGCCTTCCCTATGATATTGACGGCGTGGTGATAAAGGTCGATAGCCTTCGGTATCAGGCAATGCTTGGGGAAAAAGCCAGAAGCCCCCGGTGGGCCATTGCCTGGAAGTTTCAGGCCATTCAGGGAACAACGCGAATTCAGGCCATTGAAGTTCAGGTGGGCCGAACCGGCGTTCTGACCCCGGTTGCCCATCTGGAACCGGTCAGGATCGGCGGCGTCTGGGTCAGTCGGGCCACGCTTCACAACGAAGAAGAGATTCAGCGCAAGGATATTCGCATCGGCGATACGGTTTTTGTGGAAAGAGCAGGGGATGTGATTCCCAAGGTCGTCAAGGTCGTCACCGAAAAACGGACTGGAAATGAAACCGTGTTTCAGATGCCCGCAACATGTCCTGCCTGCGGTTCGCAAGCCATCCGCTCATCGATCTGGAAAAGTCCGACAGGCTTGAATCCGCACTTCGGTGTTTCAATCCCCGATGTCCGGCCCAACTCAAGGAAAATATCATTCATTTTGCTTCTAAACCGCTTTTGACATCGATGGTCTGGGCGAGAAACTGGCCGGACAACTGGTGGATGCGGGTCTTTTGACCTCATATGCGGATATTTTTCAACTGACCATTGAAAAACTTTTAAAATTGAATCGCATGGGACAAAAGTCCGCTGAAAACCTGATATCCGCCATTGACCGAAGTAAAAAAATACAGTTGAACCGTTTTTTGTACAGTCTGGGAATTCGGCATGTGGGAGAGAATATCGCCGACATTCTGGCCAGAAAGTGGGACAAGTCTGAACGCTGTGATGCAGCAGACTCCGGAGTCTCTGGCAGCGGTTGAAGGCATTGGCAAGACCATTGCAGAGAGCGTACATGGCTTTTTCAGTGATCCGGGCAACAGAGAACTCATTGACAGAATTCTGGAAAACGGTGTTGAAATATTCTCTGTAACCCCGCCTGTTGCCGGAAAAACGCTCGAAGGCAAGTCTTTTGTTCTAACCGGAACCCTTCCCAACCTGACCCGGAGTCAGGCCAAGGCACTTGATCGAGGCATCCGGAGGAAAAGTCGGCAGCGCTGTCAGCCGCAACACCAGCTATCTGGTGGCCGGGGAAGCCCCGGGTTCCAAGCTGGAAGCGGCCCGGAAAATCGGTGTCCAGATCATTGATGAGTCTGCCTTGTTACAGCTTCTTGAAGGAAAATTACCCAACCCCTCGTCGAGCAGGCCTCTCCAGCAGCGATTGATTTAAAATACGCTTTTTGGGGTTCATGCTTTGCTTTCATTCGGCCAACCGAAGATGCCTCCGGTGTTTCAGATATTCAGCTATAACAGGATGGGTTTATGCCAAAACAGGTCAGAGCAAGAGTGGTGATTACCGGAAAGGTTCAGGGCGTATGTTTCAGGGCGGAAACCCAGCGTGCCGCCAAACAAAGAAATGTGCAGGGATGGGTCAGAAACCGACCGGAAGGTTCTGTAGAGGCTTTGTTTGAAGGGGACGAGTCCGATGTGAAGGCCATGCTGGAATGGTGCCGGCAGGGCTCGCCATTTTCCAGGGTTCAACATGTGGATGTAAAGTGGGAAACCTGCACTGGCGATCTCGATCGGTTTGATATCGCCTTTTAGAAAGGTTCACCGCAGGCTTGAGTTTACAGGGGATGCGCCGGTTCCTGCGGTGAATGATCTCAATAAAAAAAGCGGCGGTATTATATTCCGTCCTTGAGTTTTTTTCCGGGGCGGAACTTAACCACGTTGCTCTTTTTGATTTTAATGGCTTCACCGGTTCGGGGATTGCGACCTTTGCGGGCTTTGCGGGTGGTTTTCAAAAATGTTCCAAAACCGACCAGCGTTACCTTGCCATCTTTTTTGTCCTTAAGCGCCTTGCCGATCCCGTCCATAAAAGAATTGAGTGCCGCGCCGGCGGCTGCCTTGGTAATTCCCGCGTCCTGAGCCATCTTGTCAACCAAATCTGATTTTGTCATTTCTTCCTGCCCCCCCATTTTAGATTGTTTGTAGTTCACGAACCAGGTTATGTGTAATGTTTACACAACACTGTAGATGTTGTTAACAGAAAATCGTTGCTTGTCAACAGTTAATTGCTCATAATGATAAAAAAAATCAATATTTCAATGAAAATCCTCGGATTCAGGGTATTTCCTTAAAACAAAGCATTCACAAACTCTTCGGAATTAAACAACTGAAGGTCCTCAATGCTTTCCCCAATTCCGATATATTTCAATGGAAGTTTCAGATCATGACAGATACTGATCACGATTCCGCCTTTAGCGGTTCCATCCAGCTTGGTAAGCGCCAGCGCTGTCACTCCAATGGATTCATGAAACATGCGTGCTTGTGAAATGGCATTCTGTCCGGTTGTTGCATCCAGGATCAGAAGCGTTTCATGAGGTGCATTCGGGATTTTTTTGGAAACGGATCGTCTGATTTTTTTCAGTTCCTCCATCAGATTGACGCGCGTATGCAACCTTCCGGCTGTATCGACGATAACCACGTCCATATCTCGGGCCATTGCAGCTTCAACGCCATCAAAGGCAACAGCCGCAGGGTCTGCATTGGGTTTATGCCTGACAATTTCAGCGCCGGAGCGTTCCGCCCATATGGCCAATTGTTCAACGGCCGCTGCCCTGAAAGTATCCGCAGCAGCAATCAATACTTTTTTCCCGTCAAGAACAAACCGGGCAGCCAGTTTTCCGATGGTAGTGGTTTTTCCAACGCCGTTGACCCCGACGACCATGATGACAAGGGGCCTGGAAACCGCAACCGGAACAGCGACCGTGACATTCAACAATTCCAGGATTTCCTGCTTGAGGGCTTTTTTGAATCCGTCTGAATCCAGTTTCTTGGATGAAAACTTTTCCGATATGCGTTGAATCAAATCCGTTGCGGTTTTGACCCCGATATCCGCGGTAATCAGAATCTCTTCCAATTCTTCCAGCAGTTCATCATCGATCTGACGCTTTCCGTCAAAGAGTTTATCAATGTCCGTATTCAGAACCTGACGGGTTCTCGAAAGGCCGTCTTTGAGTCTCTGAAACACACCGCGGGAGGGCGGGGCGGCTGGAGGCGGTGGCGCTGTTTTGTCCTTGTCCGGCAAAAGAGAATCTTCTGAACCCTTGTTTTTCTTGAACCAGTTTAATGCCATTGAAATCCCTTATATTTTTAAACAAAAGACGTCGAAATTCAGAAGCCTATATTTCGACTTTCATGCTTCGATGCAACTGCAAGAAGGATAGATGTCGCATGCCTAAATAAATACTCATGTTGGTAGCCCCATAATCTATAGCAAGAGACAGGGGTCAATGCAGAATCTGACTGAGAAACAGTTTGGTCCGGTCATTTTGAGGATTATCAAAAAACGCTTCCGGTGTATTGGATTCCACAATCTGACCAAAATCCATAAAGAGTACCCGATGCGCGACGCTTTTGGCAAAACCCATTTCATGGGATACCACGATCATGGTCATTCCTTCCTGGGCCAGGCTGATCATCACATCGAGAACTTCCTTGACCATTTCGGGGTCCAGGGCAGAGGTGGGTTCATCAAACAGCATGACATTGGGTTTCATGCAAAGACTTCTGGCTATGGCCACGCGCTGCTGCTGACCTCCGGAAAGCTGTCCCGGAAATTTTCTGGCCTGCTCAGCGATATGGACTTTTTCCAGATAATACATGGCTGTTTTTTCTGCTTCGATTCTGGGGATTTTTCGCACCCATATGGGCCCCAGGGTCAGGTTTTCCAGAATGGTCAGGTGGGGAAATAAATTGAAATGCTGAAATACCATGCCCACTTCAGCCCGTATTTTTTCGATGTTTTTAATATCGTTGGTCAGTTCAGTGCCATCCACGATGATTTTGCCCCGTTGATGCTCTTCCAGCCGATTTATGCAGCGGATCAGCGTGGATTTGCCCGATCCAGACGGACCGCAGATGACAATCCGCTCTCCTTTCCTTATGGTCAGATTGATGCCGCGCAGGACATGAAAGTCACCAAACCATTTGTGCATGTCAATGATTTCAATTACTTCTCCGGATTCAGGGCGATTCATAGGGGTTTCGGGGGGTGTATTCATGAACGCTCCGTATTTAACAAATGAAAGGCCTGGGCCTGCCGGCTGCCGGAAAAGCATGAAAGCAAAAATCGGGATGAACTGATTTCATATAAATTGTCTGCCGCCCGTCGCCTGTGAGTTAATGTCAATTTCTTAATATGATGTCCCCAGTTCTTTTTCCAGCTTTCTGCTGTAATTGGACATGGTATAACAGCATATAAAATAAATGCTGGCCAGGAAAAAAAAAGCTTCTGTAGAAAATCCCATCCAGTTCGGATTGGCCAACGTCGTCTGAGTTGTTTTGAGAATATCATACAATCCGATGATGACCACCAGGGACGTATCCTTGAACGCGGAAATCAGGATGCTGACGGACGGCGGAATAACGATTTTCAGGGCCTGGGGAAGAATGATCAGGCGCATGGTCTGGACAAAATTCAGCCCCAGGGATTCTGCGGCCTCATACTGGCCTCTGGCGATTCCCTGAAGGCCGCCGCGAACCACTTCGGCGATGTAGGCTGCCGTAAACAAGATAATGGCGACCTGGGCCCGCAAAATCTTATTGATGGTGATGCCTTCGGGTAAAAACAGCGGAAAGATGACTGCGGACATAAAGAGCAGGCTGACCAGTGGAACCCCGCGGATCATTTCGATATAAATAATACTGAGAATTTTTATGGCAGGCATTGAGGATCTTCTGCCAAGTGCCAGCAAAACCCCCAGCGGATAGGCAGCGGTCAGACCGAAAACAGCCAGAAGAAAGGTCAGGGGAAGCCCCCCCCACTGCGTGCTCTCAACTGGAGCAAGCCCCAGCATTCCTCCCTTCATCAGAACGGCCATGAAAAAAAGACCTGCGACCCAGGTATAGAAAAGCGGCCGTTTCCAGAATTTCCTATTTCTGCTGATCAGCAGCAGGCTGACCAGCAGAATCATGGACAAAAGGGGACGCCACTGCAAGTCATGAGGGAAAAACCCGAACAGGATAAAGCGGTAGTTTTCTGAAATAATGGACCAGCAAGCGCCGTTCACAGATCGGCATTCCGCGGAAGTGGATGTCCAGAGGCTATCAATAAAAATCCACCGGATCAGCGGCGGAAGAATTTTCCAAAGAAATAAAAGCGTCAGAATGGTCAGCACTGAATTAAACATGCCGTTAAACAGATTCGATTTGATCCATCCAATAACCCCAATGCTGGTTATAGGAGGCTTGATGTCGTCTGCCTGACGATTCAAGGGTTTTGTGGAATGCTGCATCATATTAAATTCAGATCCGCTTTCAGGTTTAACTCCAGACAAACAATCATCGTTCGACCAGTGCGATTCTTTTGTTGTACCAGTTCATGAATGCAGAGGTAATGAGGCTGAAAAAGAGATAGACCGCCATGATTAACGCAACGCCTTCTATGGCCTGTCCGGTCTGGTTGATGGTAGTGTTGGCCACAGAAACAAAATCCGGAAATCCAATGGCAACGGCCAGAGAGCTGTTTTTGGTGAGATTGAGCATCTGGCTGGTCAAAGGTGGAACAATGATGCGAAGCGACTGGGGTAGGATGACAAGATTCAGGGTTTGCCAGGGTTTTAATCCCAGGGACATGGCTGCCTCGGTTTGCCCCTTGCTGACTGCCTGGATTCCAGCCCGGACGATTTCCGCCACAAAAGCAGCAGTATAAAGCACCAGACCCAGAAGAAGTGCGGTAAATTCCGGACTGACATTGACTCCACCGGTAAAATTGAAGCCGGAAAGCCGGGGCATGTCCATGGCAGTCGGGGCTCCGAAAACTATCCAGATAATCAGGGGAGCCCCCAGCAAAATAGCTGATCCCGTAGTGAACACCGGAAAAGCCAGGCCAGTCCGATCCTGCCTTTTCCGCGCCCATTTGCGAAGAAAATATACACCCATACATCCGATCAGAAAAGCAATGGCCATATAGCCAAATGCCGGGTGGGGCTCAGGAATGCCAAAGGCCAGTCCCCTGTTGCAGAGAAAAATGCCTGGTAGTGGTTCCATCGCATTTCGGGGAGAGGGGAGGGAATCGTAAAAAACAGCATACCAGAAGATCAGTTGAAGCAGTATGGGGATATCCTGAAAGAATTCAATGTAGGCAGCGGCCAGTCGCGAAACCAGCCAATTCGAAGACAGTCTGGCAACGCCCACGATTGTTCCCAAGATGGTCGTCAGGACAATTCCCACAAAGGCAACCTTAAGGGTGTTCAGAACGCCAACGAGCAGGGCTCTGGCATAATTGCTGGCCGCTGAATAGCGTATCAGCGACTCTCCAATCTCAAACGAAGCTTCTTTTTCCAGAAAATGAAAACCGGTTGCAATGGACTGCCGTTGAAGGTTGGTCAAAGTATTGGAAAAAAGATAGTAGCCTATGAGGACGACCACGGCAAGGGTTACCAATTGAAACACAATGGCTCTTTTGGCAGGGTCATGCCAGAAAGGAATGGAATTTTCAAATTCTTTCGTTGATGACACAGGAGTTTCCGTGTGATATTTTTGATTTTTCGTTGTGCAGGGCATGGTTCACCCTGCACAAAAGCATGATCGTCTATTTGAACGGCGGTGAATACATCAATCCGCCGTTAATCCACAGGGCGTTCAGGCCGCGTTCCAAAGCCAATGGTGTTTTCGGGCCGACATTGCGGTCAAATATCTCGGCATAATTGCCAACTTGTTTGACGATATTATAGGCAAAAGTTTCTTCCAGCCCTAGGGCTTTCCCGTTTCCAGGAACAACTCCCAAAAACCGCTGAACAGAAGGATTCGTGCTTTTAAGCATTTCATCCACATTTTTAGAGTTAATGCCCAGTTCCTCAGCTTCGATCAATGCCAGAACAACGTAATTGACAACATCTTTCCACTGATTGTCGCCATGACGAACTGCCGGCGCCAGAGGTTCTTTGGAAATGATTTCAGGCAAAATGATATAATCTATCGGATTCGGCGCAACGGATCTTGCGCCAGCCAGCTGTGAAGCATCCGATGTCAGGCAGTCGCAACGGCCGGCAAAGAAAGCTTTATTCAGTTCAGCATTGTTTTCAATGACGACAGGCTTCATTTTCATGTTTTTGGCGCGAAAATAATCTGCGACATTCTGTTCGGTTGTTGTTCCGGGAAGAACGCAGACCGTTGCGCCATCCAGCTCTTTTGCGCTTTTGATGTTCAATTTTTTTGGAACCAGAAAGCCCTGCCCGTCATAATAATTGACCTGGGCAAAATCAAGTCCCAGGGAAGTATCGCGGCTCAGCGTCATGGTGGCGTTACGGCACAGAACATCGATTTCACCGGATTGAAGCGCTGTAAAGCGCTGAACAGCGGTCAGCGGAATAAATTTGATTTTTTTTGCATCTCCAAATACTGCCGCTGCAATTGCCCGTCCGGTATCCACATCCAGCCCTTTCCACTCTCCTTTTTCATCGGGAATACCGAAACCGGCCAGTTGGCCATTGACGCCAACCTGGACAAATCCCTTGGCTTTGACTTCATCCAGCGTGCCTGCAATAGCAATGCCTGATCCAAGGACCATAGCAACGACAGATACCCATACCCAGAACTTTCGTGATTTCATCGTTTTCTCCTTTTTTATTATAGTGAATATGAATCTTCTTCAGTGAATTGAGGCGTCTTAATTGTGTTAATTTGATAGCATAAGTACTTTGATAATGGCAAGAGAAAAGGGGCTTTGACTTTGGACGGAGAAATAATCATACGTATGATCAGTCCATCAGTTTGGAAAGAATGCTGTTCTGCAATTTCAGTTGTTCCAGGAATCGGGCGTCCTGGTGAAGTTTTTTGACCGATCTGAAGACCAGGTAGCTTCCCAGCCCCAGAAGACCGGAGCAGAGGATGAAAAGCGGAATCATGTATATCAGGACATCGGCGATGAAATATAAGCGGGATGTGGCGATGAGAAAGCTGACAAGGGTCATGGGAAGGGCCAAGATCGCGATACCGGTTCGAAGCATGGCCAGGTGGGTGCGTTTTTCCGCCAATATCAGCTGGGCTTCATTGATGATGATGGCGTTCTCATTTATGGGGAATAACGTATTCGTTTCCATGACGGTCTGTTTTAAGTTAGAGAGCGTTTCCCTGTCAATGAAAATGATTTTGTAATGGTAAAAAATACGGAAAAATGCCAAACGGCTCGGTGAAAAGACAGATTGCAATTAATCTTTATGCGGGGCAATGCCTATGATATGACATATAAAACATGGAGAAATATGAAAATGGATATGGAAACAAGCAGTCGGATTGTGGAGCCGATGCCGGAGATGAATAGTCGGGCGCTTTTTGGGGAAGCGTTTCCGAAACATGTGACGCTGATCGAGGTAGGGCCTCGGGACGGATTTCAGTACGAGGAAAAAACCGTTCCGACCGCGCTGAAGCTTGAAATAATCAGACGCCTGGTGGATGCCGGATTTAAGCACATACAGGTGGCGTCATTTGTTCATCCCGGCAAGGTTCCGCAGATGGCGGATGCGGAAATACTTCTTGCTGCGCTGTCCGGAATTCCAGGTGTTGCCTTCAGCGCGCTTGCGCTGAATATGGCAGGCGTTGAACGGGCAATATCCTCAAACCTGGCCCATATCGAGGTTTCGATATCCGCCAGCAACCGGCACAGCCTGAACAATACGGGCATGAGCGCGGATGCGGCCCTGAAAATGGGCCTGAACATGGTCGCCTTGTCCAAAAGGCACGGAATGCATGTCCGGGCCGGCATTCAGTGCGCCTTTGGCTGTGGATACGGGGAAACGATATCAGCGGATCGGATTGCGGCCATGGCAAAAGACCTGGTGACAGCCGGCGCAGACATGCTCTGCCTTTCGGACACCACCGGAATGGCCACGCCGCTCACGGTCCACCAGATTCTTTGCTCCGTAAGACCCGTGGCCGGCAATCTTCCGATCGTTCTGCACTTTCACGATACCCGCGGACTCGGGCTGGCGAATGTCATGGCGGCCATTGGCCTGCGGGATTTCCCATTTTGACACGGCCCTTGCCGGCATGGGTGGATGCCCTTTTATTCCGGGTGCTGCAGGGAACATCGCCACGGAAGATACCCTTTATCTGCTGTCCTCCCTGCATATCGAAACCGGCTTGAATCAGTCCGAAATTGCCGGCTGTTCCAGAGATCTGGAAGTTTTTTTCGGCAAACGGTTTCCCGGAAAACTGTATCGTCGCTGAGCTTGAAAGCTTTATCTTTGTATTCACCCGGCGTTTTGGAACCCTTCCGGAATGATGAGAGGCAACATGAAAAAGGATAAAGAAAAAAAAGCCGTATTCAAAAAACTGCAAGACCGGGCCGAAGCCCTCCTGAAAGAAAACCCTTCATCCTTCAATGAAATTGCGCCCTCGGATCTTCACGCGCTGATCGAGAAGCTGAAAATTCACCAGATCGAACTCGAAATGCAGAACGATGAGCTTTGCAGTACCCAGGCCAGGCTCGAAGTATCACAGCACAAATATTTTGAACTCTATGATTTGGCTCCTGTCGGATATGTTACGATGAACCCGAAGGGGATAATCCTTGAGATTAATTTGACAGCTGCAGATTTGTTGGGATTGCCAAGAAGTCAATTGATCTCAAAATACTTTGGCCAGTTTGTTTTTCCGGATTTTCAGGATGTTTTTTATATCCATTGCAATACTGTTTCAAAAACGCGGGAGAAAAAAACCTGCGAGCTGAAATTCATCAAAAAAGATGGCGGGCAATTTTATGTCCAGATGAATACCCTGCCCATCCAGACGGATAATGGCGAGCTCAGCGAGCTTCGCGCAACGATGAGCGACATTACGGAGCGAAAACTGCTGGAAAACAACCTGCTGGAGAGCAAAAAAACGATTCAGGCCCTTAATGATGCCAACTCAGAGTCTGCCATACTGCTCGACAGGAAGGGCGCTGTGCTGATGATCAATGAAACCGCGGCCCGAAGACTGGGGCAGTCCGCAGAGGCAATGATCGGTCAGAGCATCAAAGACTTTTTGCCTGCTGAAGTTTCAAAAGAGAGAATGGATCGCTTCAATGAAGTTCTATCCACGCGTCAGTCCCTCGCTTTTCAGGACAGCCGCAAGGGAATGCGATATCAGCATAATCTTCAGCCGATCCTGGATGCAAAAGGAGATGTGGATAAAGTTGCTGTTTTTGGTCGGGACATCACGCTGGACCATGAGGCTCTGGAGGCGCTGGTTGAGAGCGAAAAAAAATACCGCCTGTTGATAAATACCGCACCGATCGGCATCTTGGTGACCCAGGACGGGTTTCTTAAGCTGGTGAACCCCCAGGCGCAGACCATATCCGGTTATTCTGAGCAGGAATTAACTTCTAAATCATTTGTTGAAATGGTCCACCCGGATGACCGGGCAATGGTGATGGCAACCCATGTGCGAAGGCTTAACGGCGAAGCGGTTCCTGAAACGTATTTGCTGCGGATTGTCACCAAGGGCGGCGAAACAAAATGGATCGAAAACAAAGGTGTTTTGATCACCTTGACGGGACCGTCCCGCCACGCTGAATTTTCTCTTTGATGTTACCGAGCGTCACCTGGCTGCGGATAAGCTTTTAAAGAGCGAGGCAACTCTGAGCATGCTGCTGGAAACCATCCCGATCCCGGTTTTTTACAAAGACAGCGAGGGGAGATACCTGGGATTCAACAAGGCTTTCGAAACTTTTTTCGGAAAAAGCAAGGAGCATCTGATCGGCAAGAGCGTATTTGATATCAGTCCTTACGAACTTGCGAAAGTCTATCATGCCAAGGATGTCGAGCTGTTCGAAAATCCAGGCATCCAGGTATACGATTCACAGGTTCAGGACGCACACGGAGTCTTACACGACGTGATTTTCCACAAGGCATCGCTCACCGACGCGCAAGGCTCGGTCACCGGCCTGATCGGCGCGATCCTTGATATCACCCAGCGCAAGCAGGCCGAAGAAAAGATCCACCAGCTTTCTCATCTGTTGATGCAGTCCCAGGAAAAAGAAAGGCATCTGATTTCCTGTGAACTGCATGACAGTATCGCCCAGAACCTATCCGTGCTGAAAATCAACTGCGATTTGATGTATAACGATCCATCAATGACATCCCCTGCAATACGGGAGAAGCTGGCGGCTTCTTCCAGCCTGCTTTTGCAGTCCATTGCGTCTGTCAGGAATCTGTCCTATGATTTACGCCTTCCCGGTTTGGAAGATATGGGACTGGTGAAGGCGCTTGAAATCTATTGTGAAGAGGCATCAGAAAACGAAAAAATAAAAATTGATTTTCAATCGGTCGGCATGTCTGTAATACGCCTGGAGAAAAATTTGGAAATCCATCTTTACCGGCTGATTCAAGAAGGACTGAGCAATATCCGCAAACATGCGGACGCCGATCACGCGACCATCCTGCTGCTGGGATCTTCCCCGAACATCATCCTGCGCATCGAGGACAACGGCAGGGGGTTTGATGTGAAGGAGCAGGAGTTTATATCCGCCGCCACAAAACGGATGGGTATCCGCAGTATGCAGGAAAGGGTCAATCTGCTTCAGGGCCAGATGACGATTCAGTCTCGGCCGATGAAAGGCACCAGGATATTCATCAAAATCCCTTTGCAGGAGAAGTATCCCGGCAACCCTGTAATAAAATCCGCATTGACCCTCCTGTAGGACGACTGGGGGAAATTCCCGACTGGTACATTCCCCCAGATAAAATGAAGCCTTCCCGCTATGGACAAAAAACGACAAAAAGGTCAGGATGACTCACTCCGATTCCTGTGCATCGGGTGCGCCGGTCATCGGGTTTCTGTAACACTGTTTTGTGACATATGTCGTTCAGTGCTTGTTTGCCGAGCAAAACCGCTGGTATCAGCAAGGGAGAACCGCTATGCGAAAAAAACAGGTCAGATACAGAAAACCAAAAAAATCCAGTTTTCATTTAAAGATGGCGCGGCAAGGAAAGTTTCTCTGGTTGGAGAATTTAACAACTGGGATCCGGACGCAGATCCGATGAAAAGAGATGGAAACGGCACATGGACAAAGGCAAAGATGCTTTTACCGGGAAATATCGAATACAAGTTTTGGGTGGATGGTGAATGGATACAAGATCCTGAAAATTTAAGGGTCTGTCCGAATTGCTTCGGTACCCAAAACAACGTTGCCAAAGTCGTCTTGTGAGAATGATGTGCTGGATGCTTTCTGCCCATTGGAATTACACGACCGGTCTGCCCTGGAGAAAAAGGCTTTCATGTTTTTTGTATTGACAGATGCAGTTGAAATCAATACGAAGATAAGAATTTTTTGCATTTCCGATATCTCCAAGTCTTTTCTCAGGAGAAAAATGGCGCCGAAAATGCGTATCCTGCTTATTGATGACCATCCGCTTTTCCGGGAAGGACTCAAGTCAATCATTGAACGAAACACCGGATATGAAGTGGTCGGAGAGGCCGGCACGGCGGGACAGGGACTTCAAATGGCCCGGGAACTCAAGCCGGATCTGGCGCTGATTGATTTGTCCCTTCCCGACCAAAGCGGCATTGAACTGATACGGGACATTTGTCATTTTTCGCCTAAAATCCGCATGATGGTTGTCAGCATGCATGCCAAGATCGATTATATCGTCAAGGCGTTTCAGTGTGGCGCTACCGGATATCTGGTAAAGGAATCCGCCTCGGAGATGCTGATGCAGGGAATCGAGCGTGTACTGAAGGGCGATTACTATATGGACCCTTCGGTTTCCCATCAGGTGGTGAAAAAACTCGCTGCCTTGCCTTCAAAGGAAGCCGTTGTGAACACTTCAGGGTATGACACCCTGACCATTCGGGAGCAGGAAGTCCTGGTGATGTTGGCTGAAGGACTGTCTGCAAAACAGATCTGCCGATAAACTTTTCATCAGCCCCAAAACAGCGGAAAATCATCGCTCCAATATCATGCGAAAACTCGAGCTGCACAGCGCCATCGATCTTGCGCGGTATGCAGCCAGGATCGGCCTGATCGACATAGACCTCTGGAAAACATGATTTTCATTCCCCCAAAGGATCTCCCGTAAACAAATGGGAGAAACTCCCGGCTGGTAGATTCCCTCAGACAGAATGAAGCCCATCCTCTATGGACAAAACGATTTGAATCGGTAATAGTCAAGCCTCCTGAAACCTAAACAACGGAGGTGTCATATGAAAATTCTGGTGGCTTTGGACGACTCGGAGTATGCCTTCAAGGCGTTACGGAAAGCGATTGATTTCGCCAAAAAAGAGAATGCCGAGCTTACGATTTATTCGGCGTATTCCGATTTGCTGGCAGTGGAGGGGCTTTCTCTGCAATTACGGGAATCGCTGGCGCAGCAGGCTGAAGAGATTGTCGAAAGGGGAAAGGCTATCGCTCAAAAGGCGGATGTTGTTGCCAAAACCGTCACTGAATCCGGATCTTCTGCCGCAGACAACATCGTGCGATACGCTGAGCGAAACAACATGGAGATGATTGTCATGGGGCACAAAAGCCGCACCGGGCTGGAGAGACTGCTCGTCGGCAGCGTGGCTGTCAAGGTGGTAACTTATGCCCCGTGTTCGGTTCTGGTCATCCGTTAGCGCTTGTTTATGAAGCGTTCGCAATAAAAAATTCTGCTGGGTGACAACGATGAACAGAAAATTTCGACGGGTCGGGTGGTAATTTTCCCGGATTTGCCGCACGTCATCCAGAGCATTCAGCGATTAGAGGGCAATCCGGATTGCTTCGGAACTGCAGGTGGATCCTGCGATCGCCTGGACTGTAAATGGCGCAGCTACTGCCTCAAAGAACCGGAAAACCGATTGCAAACAGAAAATGGGGGGAGAGGAAATGAAGACTTCGAGTAATGCTTTCCCAAAATGTGACTTATCGGACTATCGAGATCGCCCCCCATCCTGTCGCACGATACGAGGATGGGAAAATATGACTGATCCCAAAGATAAAAGAAGTGACAAACGGATTGCCTGTAAAATCCCGATTCCGGTTCATATATCTTTTTTTAATTCAAAACATTCCTTTGAAGCGCAATTGGTGGATCATTGCATGAACGGCATATGTTTTATATCCGACCAAGCCTTCTTTCTGGGAACAGCAATCATATTCAGGGTGGCGTATTGCACTTTGAATGGTTCCAGCACCCGTGATCTTGAGACCTTGCCGAGTGTAAGACTTGGAGAGGTGAAGTGGTGCAGGAAGCTCCCTGCCGAATCATCCACGACGTTTGGCGTGGGGATCCAGTACTACCCGCAGGTTTATTAGTATCTTGATGCCGATGGTTCAGATCGAGCCGGCATCGTCGGTTAATTATAGCAGGCTGCATGGAGGCAATAACTTGTGAGCGGTACTTTCCTGGAAATGCTTGCGATAAATAGTTCAGTCTCTGAAATTTTTCAGAAACCCTACAGTGCGCTGAACAATAGAAAATTTGAACGATTTCCGGCCGGAAAAGGTGTTTATGCTTTGATGTCATGGAAAGAGTTGCAAGACCATTTTTTGCTGGGGCAGATGATTGACTCCAGCAAGGAGGGGTGCGGGATTTGTTATGTTGTAGATAGAAGCACCGCTGGCGCATTCAAGTCGCAAAAAACATGCAGGTTAAGAATTATTGGCTCATTCAAGATGGTTGATCTCATGAAAAACACGGTTGTGTACGATAATGAATTGATACAGTATTCCACTGCCCAAATTTCCGCAAGGCAGTGCGGTATAAAGTATGGGAAGATTTCATAAAATCGTTAAACCGAGGCTTAGTCGTAATAATCATTCCACGATCCACACTGTGAAGTTGCTGCCGATCCGAACAATCTTGACGGATATGCTGCCGAACAGTAATTCTTCTTTGTGAAAAAGCCCTTTATCCCTCCCTTCATTCCTGCCACATATTGAACAGCCTGGCGGGAATTCTCAGATATGTCCGCAGCGATTTTCCATTAGCGCTTGACTTAAGTCAATGCGCCACGGTTGCAGCTTGTGATAATCGATGCAATCATGAAAACGAATCCTTCCAAAACATGCGCGAATCCTACTCCTGAACGAAAAATCAAATTTTGTGAAGAGGTTGTGCGTCGTTCCGGCGATAATTTCCGGCGGTGTTTTCATTGCCAGAGCTGTGGCAGCGGTTGTCCCGTGTCCCAGGCCATGACCTATCGGCCAAATGGCGTCATCCGTCTGGTTCAGTTCGGCTTGAAGTCGGAGGTCCTTGAGTGTTCGGACATCTGGCTTTGCCTGGGATGCAACACCTGCTCCACCGCCTGTCCGATGGCGATCGATATTGCGGCCGTCATGAGCGCGCTCCGGGAAATCGCGATTGAAGAAGGCGTCCGAATCGCAGAGCCGGGCATATTCAATTTCCATCAGGAAGTACTAAATTCAATACAAAAATACGGCCGGACCCATAAGCTGGAAATCATGATGCGGTATAAACTGCGGCAACGGGATCTGTTTTCGGATATGGATATGGGGCTGAAAATGCTGGCCAAACGCAAACTGGATTTGCGGCCATCAAAAATCATTCATAAAATGCAGATACGAAAATTGTTTTCGGCCAAAGTTCAAACAGTGCAAAGGAAAAAATGATGCATACCCCCGAAGTTGTCGACATCTCCTATTTCCCCGGCTGTTCCCTGGCAACGACCGCAAAGGAGAACAACCAGTCTCTTGTCGAGGTCTGCAGGCATATGGGATATCGTCTTGTGGAACTGAAGGACTGGAATTGCTGCGGCAGTTCTTCTGCCCACAGCATTAAATCAGAAGTTGGATTTCAGCTTTCCAGCCGCAATCTGTCCTTGGCGCCAAAAGGAGTCCCCCTGCTGGTTGCATGCCCAAGTTGCATTCTGCACCTGAAGCAAGCCCATCGGCGGTTATTATCGGACACATCGGCCCGGGCCGACTTTGAGGCGCGCTGGGGACGGCCGGTGGATTCGGATCTGAAGATCATGCATTTTTTTGAGCTGATGAGTGAGAAAAACAATGTGCTTGCGGAGTTGACGCTGAATGGACTGAAATTTGCTCCATATTACGGGTGCATGCTCGCCAGGCCGCCGGAGATGCGCCATGAAAAAAACTATCATGGCCTGATGGAAAAACTTCTTTTTGCCTATGGGGCCAGTCCCACGGCCTGGAATTATGCTTCCAGGTGCTGCGGCACATTTTTATCGGTGGCCAGGCCCGATGTGGTCGAACCCATGGTAAACCAGATTATACAAAACGCCGTGGATTCCGGTGCCGAGTGCATTGTTACAGCCTGCGCCATGTGTCATTTGAATCTTGAGATTCGGTGCACGCTGAAAAAGAAAATTCCGATTTTTCACTTCTCTGAAATCCTGTCTCTGGCTTTTCAAATCCAGCCGAAAACCGACTGGTTTGCCCGCCACCTGATTGATCCGGCGCCCCTGCTGAAATCAAGAGCGTTGATAACCTATTAAAACGCTCCCAGCTGACAGGGTTTAATTCGCATCCCCAGCCCTTCACAGGCATTGCTGACCGTAATTTTTGAAATCTGAAGCGCAACAGCAATCTCCCATGCCTTCAGGCAGGCAAGCCTGCCATCTTTCGCTGCAGTTTCAATAGCCGCCTTCAATCCGGGGCTGATATTCTTTTCAGGAATCACGATTTTTTTTTCAGGGCTATGCCCAAATAAGCCGAGCTGACAATGGGTGATGCGGTAATCCATTTGGTCCAGCGCACGGCCGACGGCTTTGGGGGAAACGTTCAGTTCAGCAGCAATCTCAAAGGCCGCAGCGCAGCCAAGTTTCTGATTTGCGGCCTGCTGGGCTATGGCCTGCAGAATGCGGGGGGTGTTATCGTCGGTATCAGGGGTATTATCGGGCTTCATAAGCAGTTTCTCCTTGGCAGATTGCGATTTGTATTTGTTTTTCATGAAAAATTGAAGTATGAAAAATGAAGCATGCCGTTAGATTGCGTGCTATGGTTTTTGTCATTCCTCTAACATGATGGTTTTATGATACTCCCCATCCAGCGAAAGCCCACCCGGCAGATTCGAGTGGGAACTGTAAAGATCGGCGGCATGGCGCCAATAGCTGTTCAATCCATGACCAATACGTTCACCCAGGATATTGCGGCCACGGTTGCACAGATCCATCGGTTGGAAGCGGCTGGCTGCGAGATCGTTCGGGTGGCTGTTCCGGACATGGAGGCAGCCGGAGCGATTTCCGCCATCAAAAAACAGATCGCCATCCCGCTGATAGGCGATATTCATTTTGATTATCGCCTGGCCATTGCAGCTGCAAAGGCAGGGGTGGACTGTCTGCGCATCAATCCCGGCAATATCGGCAGCCTTAAAAAAATTCAGGCAGTCGTCAGTTGCGCCAAATCCTGCCAGATTTCCATTCGAATCGGTGTTAATTCCGGGTCACTGGAAAAAGATATAGTAAAAAAATATCACGGCGTCAATGCACAAGCGATGGTTGAAAGCGCACTTCGTCATATCGATATGCTTCGTTCCATGGATTTTCATGAACTGAAAGTATCCATCAAAGCATCCGATGTCCACCGGACCCTGGAAGCTTACCGGCTTCTTTCGGAGAAAACCGATCTGCCCCTGCATGTCGGGGTAACGGAAGCCGGCACGTTGTATTCGGGGATTGTAAAATCCGCGCTCGGCATCGGAATGCTGCTGTATGAAGGTATAGGAGACACGCTTCGGGTGTCGCTGACCCGTGATCCGGTGGAAGAAATTCGAACCGGCTATGAAATCCTGAAGGCCCTCGATATCCGCCGAAGGGGACCGGAGATTATCTCCTGCCCGACTTGCGGCAGGTGCAGATTTAATCTGTTTGACACTGTGGAACAGGTTGAAAAAGCATTGTCAGCCAGCCGACTGGATATAAAAATTGCGATTATGGGGTGTGTGGTCAATGGTCCCGGCGAAGCCCGCGAGGCGGACATCGGAATCGCCGGCGGCGATGGCACCGGTATTTTGTTCAAGCAGGGTAAGGTGATCGAGCAGCTGCCCCAGGAAAAACTGGTGGAGGTGCTGCTAAACGAAATCTCAGGCATGATGCCAGGTGACCATGCAATTTCTGCCCAGCATGAAGGTGCGATACCCCCTTTTCAAGATGGGGAGGCCAGCGGAAAAGCATCTGCCTATTGATAAGAACGCAACGCTTTGATACGAATGATACAGAGAGGACGATTATGGCTAAAAAAGAAAAGACAGCAATCACGCCGACACGGATAGAGGATTATCCGGAGTGGTACCAGCAGGTGGTCAAGGCTTCTGAAATGGCCGAAAACTCCCCGGTCAGGGGCTGTATGGTGATAAAACCCTGGGGGTATGCCATGTGGGAAAACATGGTGCGGGTGCTGGACGACATGTTTAAGGAAACCGGGGTCAAGAACGCCTATTTCCCCTTGTTCATTCCCTTGAGTTTTCTGCAGAAAGAAGCGGAGCATGTCGAGGGGTTTGCCAAGGAATGCGCCGTGGTAACCCATCACCGGCTTGAAAAAGGGCCAGGCGGCGAGCTTGTCCCCGCCGGAAAACTCACGGAACCCCTGGTGGTCCGGCCAACCTCCGAGACCATCATCGGAGATGCCTTTTCCAAATGGATCAGCAGTTACCGCGATCTGCCCATGCTGCTGAATCAGTGGGGGAACGTGGTGCGCTGGGAAATGCGCACCCGCATCTTCCTGCGAACCAGCGAGTTTTTGTGGCAGGAAGGCCATACGGTGCACGCCACTTCCGAGGAAGCCTATGAACGGACAGAGATGATGCTGGATGTTTATGCAAAATTTGTGGAAGAGTATCTGGCCATTCCCGTGGTTCGAGGCAAAAAAAGTCTTGCGGAGACTTTCCCCGGAGCTGTTGAAACCCTTTGCATCGAGGCCATGATGCAGGATCGAAAAGCCCTTCAGGCCGGAACATCCCATTTTCTGGGGCAGAATTTCGCAAAAGCTTCCCAGATCAAATATCAGACACGGGAAGAAACCGAGGAGTATGGATGGACAACGTCCTGGGGCGCGTCAACGCGGATGATCGGCGGGGTTATCATGACCCACGGGGATGATGACGGGGTCATTCTTCCTCCGATGATTGCCTCCGCCCACGTGGTCCTGCTGCCGATTATTCGAAATGCCGATGAGCGCGTGGATATCATGTCCTATACCCAGCGCCTGGCTTCCAAATTGAGAGACCTGAATTATCACCATCGCAGAATTCAGGTTGAAATCGACGACAGGGATATCGGCGGGGCCAGAGGCTGGGACTGGATCCGCAAAGGAATTCCCATTCGGGTTGAAATCGGTCCCCGGGACATGGCGGAAAATTCGGTGGTCTTTGCCCGTCGGGACAAAAGTCACAAGGAAAAGGTGTCGATGACACGGGCCCAGTTTCTGGCGGAAATTCACCATATTCTGGATGAAATTCAATTGGTGCTTTATGAGCGGGCACTTAACTTCAGAGATGAGCATACCCGAAAAATTGACGACAAAACGGATTTTTATGATTTTTTTACGGCAAAAAATCTGGAAAAGCCGGAAATCCATGGTGGTTTTGCCATGTCCCACTGGTGCGGCTCTCCAGCTTGCGAGGCGACCATCAAGGAAGATCTCAGTGTGACCATTCGATGTATTCCATTCGACAGCAAGCCTGAACAAGGCCCGTGTATCTGCTGCGGTGGCCGAAGCGGGCAAAGGGTGGTTTTCGCCAAAGCCTATTAAGGTTTTTTGAGGTTATCAACAAGAGCACGATCATGATTCGGATCAACGATATTATAGACAAGATTACCGATTATGACCCAGAAGCGGACACCAGTCTGGTTGAGCGGGCGTATGTATATTCTGCAAGGGTGCATGATGGTCAGGTGCGTCTGAGCGGGGAGCCCTATCTTTCTCACCCGCTGGAGGTCGCCGGTATTCTGGCGGACATGAATCTGGATCCTGTCAGCATCGCAGCCGGCCTTCTTCATGATGTCATCGAGGACACCCATGCCACACCTGAAGAAATTGAAGCGATTTTTGGTTCTGAAGTGCTCCATATCGTCTCCGGTGTCACCAAACTGAGCGCTGTGACCTTCGACAGTTCACAGGCCAGGCAGGCGGAAAGCATTCGGAAAATGCTCCTGGCAATGGCCGATGATATTCGGGTCATCCTGATTAAACTGGCGGACCGGATTCACAACATGCGGACCCTTCAGTACCATAAAAGCGAGAAACGCAAGCAGGAAATTGCTCAGGAAACCCTCGACATTTATGCACCGATAGCATCCCGCCTGGGCATATACTGGATAAAAAATGAACTGGAGGACATGTCGTTTCGGTATACTCAGCCGGAAGATTATGAGAATATCAAATATCTGCTCAGCAAGGACATGATTGAACGGGAAACCTACATCGAGAAAGTCAAGGTGCTGATCCGTGAAATCATGGCGGAAAACAGCCTGAAATGTCAGGTGCTGGGAAGGTATAAAAACCTTTTCAGCATCCGCCAGAAAATGATTAAGCAGTCCCTGCCTTTTGAAGAAATCTACGATATCATCGCGTTCAGAATTATTCTCGACAACGTCACCCAATGCTATGCGGCACTGGGTCTGATTCATGGCCTGTGGAAGCCGATCGACTCCAAGATCAAGGACTATATCGGGCGACCTAAGCCCAACATGTATCAATCCCTGCATACCACGGTTATCGGCCCGGATGGCAAGCGGATCGAGATTCAGATTCGGACCTGGGAGATGGACAAAGTGGCCAAGGCCGGCATTGCCGCTCACTGGACCTATAAGGAAGGCAGGAAGGCCGATGAGTCCGTTACCCGGCAGTTTGCCTGGATTCAAAATCTGATTGAGAATCAGCAAAATATTCGCAATCCCAACGAGTTCATGGAAAATGTCCGCCTGGATCTGTTCCCGGACGACGTTTATGTGTTTACGCCGCGGGGGGAAGTCAAAGCCCTTCCCAAAGGTGCGACTCCGGTTGATTTCGCCTATATGATTCACACGGAGGTGGGCAACCAATGTACCGGCGCCAAGGTGAACAGCAGGATCGTGCCGCTCCAGTATCAGCTTTCGACCGGCGACAGCATCGAAATCATCACAACAAAAAACCATTTTCCCAGCAAGGACTGGCTTGGCTTTGTCAGAACTGTCAAGGCGCGCTCCAAGATACAACAATGGGTTCGTGCCCAGGAAAAAGACCGTAGCGTCAGTTTAGGTCGCGAAATGTGCGACAAAGCGTTTCGAAAAAACCGGCTTAATTTCAATGAACTGGTCAAGTCGTCGGAAATGGATGAGGCGGTTGCTCATTTTGGGTTTAAGGTTGTCGATGATCTGTTTGCCAGTGTGGGATATGGAAAGATCACCCCCCTTCAGATTGTCCGCAGATTTTCCATAAAAGCTGATCCAGAGGAGATTCAGGAGTCTTTTCTGGACAAAATCATCGGGAAGGTTCGAAAGAAAAAGTCAAAAACCGGTGGTGTGATTGTAAAGGGATTGGACGATATTCTGGTGAAGTTTGGCAAGTGTTGTGATCCTGTGCCAGGAGATGTCATTAGCGGATATATTACACGGGGTTTTGGGGTTACAATTCACCGGGCAAGCTGTATCAATGCGTTAACGATGGATCCAGATCGACAGATCGATGTGGAATGGGACGAGGCAATCACGGAAACCTATCCGGTGAAAATTCATGTGAAAGCTTATGATCGGGTAGGGTTGCTGGCGGATCTGGCAATGACCATCAGCAAGAACGGGGCAAATATCCTCAGCGCTAATTCAAAAATCGGTGAGAGTGAACTTGTGGATAGCCTGTTTACACTGGCGATTCGGAATACCGAGCATCTGAGCCGGTTGTTATCTGAAATTCGAAAGGTAAAGGCTATCCAGGATGTTCAGCGCATTGATCATTAAGGGGCTTTTACAATACGACCGGACTTGATGCACTGGGTGCATACCATGATCTTTTGAACTCTGCCGTTATTCAATGAACGAACCCGTTGAAGGTTCGGGTTGAATCGGCGTTTGGTAATGTTGTGGGCATGGCTGACATTACAGCCGATCAAGGGTTTTTTCCCGCAAATATCGCAAATCATGGACATAGTCATCTCTCCGTATTTCTTAGAAATCTCAAAGTTCGAAGCAAAGTTGCCGAAACCCGGATCTTTTGCTTTTTGGGTGACCGTAAGGTCATGAATGATGCCTTCTTGGTGATTCTGAAATAGAATCTGCTTATTTATCGTAAAATCAATCGAGTGTAAAGGAAATTATCTCCAGGACAGAAATAGAAAATTCAACTGCCTCCACGCAATTTCCGCTTTTACTAGATGTGACCAAAAGGTTTATGAAACTGTTTTTTCAGGCGGAGCCTGTTTTTCCAGTTCAGCTTCGCATCGGGCAATATACTCCAGTGCTTTCTGGGTCAGACCCACATCCGGATAACTGGAAACTACAGTTCTAAACCTCACTACGGCTGCTTTATAATGCTTGCTCTTGAAATAAAACTCAGCGACATAGAATTCGTGGCCGGCCATGTTTTTCAGCGCCATCCGAATGTAGGTATCAGCCTGAGCGGTGTATTCTGAAGTCGGGTACATCTTCTTGAGGCGGTTAAAAGTTTCAATCGCCTTTTTAGCCGAAGTCTGATCTCTGTCGACGGTTTCTATCTGTTTGGCGTAACTCATGCCCCGTTGAAAAATCACATAAGGAATGGCCTCGTTGCGGGGATGAAGATTTTCAAAAGATTCATATGCGGTAATGGCTGCTTCATATTCTTCCAGGTAAAAATGTCCGTCCGCTACTTTGAGTTCGGCCAGAATAGCGTATTTGCTGAACGGATACCAGTCTTTTAGCTTGTCGAATGACTCGATGGCAGATCGGTAACGTTGACGGTTGAAAGCTTCCATTCCATCGTTTACGAGTTCCTGTGCGGTCTTATCATCTGCTTTATTATCATAAAAAAAGGCACAGCCCGAAAACAGCAGCAAGGCCACAACCGGCAAGATCAATTTGTATTTCATGGGCGAATGACCAGATGGTAAGTGGTGAGCAGTAATCGACCTGATCTGGTACTGTATTCGATCAGGTCTGGTTTTGTATACTGATCACAGTGAAAAGGGAAACGGAAACGATCGACAAGATCGTTTCCGTTAGGCCAGTACACTGTTAATCATATCTTCAAGTTTGGATTTGGAAACAACGCCGACCACCTGATTGAATACTTTTCCGCCTTTAAAGAAAATCAGGGTAGGAATGGATTTGATTCCATATTTGGATGGGGTAAGGGGATTGTCATCTACATTGCATTTTTTAAATTTCATTTTATCACCGAATTTTACAGCAAGCTCTTCCACTACTGGACCGATAGCCCGGCAGGGCCCGCACCAGGGAGCCCAAAAATCTACTATCACCGGTATCTGCTCCTGCAACACCTCTGTTTCAAAACGGCCATCATCAATTTCAAGTACGTTTTCCGCCATAACCTGTTTCCTTTCATAAAATGATTTATTAATGGAAGTGATTATAGTATCATGTTTATATATTGTCAATAACCCGCCAGCTCACGAACAAGCGAACTTCGATCCGTATGGAGGACTGGATGAATGCAGCAATTCGCATCGGCGCCTTGATTTCGGGAGGCGGAACCAACCTTCAGGCCATCATCGATGCCTGTGAATCCGGAACCATTGACGCCAAGATGGTATTTGTCGGATCCGACAACCCGGTTGCCGGCGGCCTGGAAAGGGCCAGACGCCATGGCATTCCGCATTTTGTAACGGATTATCTAGCCATTCTCCGGCGTTTTCGCAGTCTGCCATCGGAAACCCGGTTGCCTGAAGATTTCGATCTTCAGGAATGCCTGCTCAAACAGCATTTTTTTTCTGAAGATGCGCCGGTTGACCGGGTGTCGGATTTTCTGAAATCCCGTGCTATCGCTGAATCTGAGCTGTTAAAGCAAATGGCCCGATATGAATTTGATCTTCTTGTTCTTGCCGGGTACATGCGAAATTTGACGCCGTATTTTATTGATCGGATAAATGTTTCCCCCGAGCGTCCGCGGATTATGAATATCCACCCGGCCATCCTTCCCGCATTTCCCGGAACCGATGGATATGGGGACACTTTCCGCCATGGCTGCAAGGTCGGTGGCTGTACCGTTCATTTTGTGGATTACGGGGAAGATTCGGGACCGATTATCGGACAGCGGACATTTCCGATTTTTCCCGGTGATACACTGGATGGCATCAAGAGAAAAGGGCTGGAGCAGGAGTGGATTCTATATCCTGAATGCGTTCAGCTGTTTGCAAAAAAAAAGCTGCACCTGGTTCGAAAGGATTTTCCCCTGCCGGACGGCGGAAACATCTGCCGGACAATAGTTGAGATTGATCCGTGAAACCGGTTGAAAATCCGATGATCGAGGTTATTTTTTAATGGGCAGTCGGTCAACGGGGATAAAACAGATTTTAGTCAAAAACAGAGAGCTGATCATTTTTTTGTTATTTTTAAATTGGAGGCATCATTATGTTCAATAAAACTTCATCCATAAAGCGGATAACGCTTCTGGGATTGCTTTTAGCCGTGCTGGTTGTCTTTGGTCTTTCCGATCAGGCGGATGCCAGATCCAGCAGCGGCGGAAGATCCTTTGGCGGCTCCAGAAGCGGGGGGTTCGGCAGCAGTCCGTCCAGATCCTTTGGAAGCCCTTCTAAACCCTCGGTGCCACCTTCCTCCCCGGGCAGCGGCTCTTTTGGGGGAGGCAGCAGCTTTATGCGCGGGGTTGGTGGCGGTATTGTTGGCGGAATGATCGGCAATATGCTCTTTGGCAGATCCGGGTATGGTGCTGGTGGCGGCGGGGTGGGTGGCGGCGGCATCGGCTTTTTCGATCTCCTGATTCTGGGGGGGCTGGGTTTTTTTCTCTATAAGCGATTCATCAAGCCCAATATGGGTTCGCGAAATTCCATGTCGCCGCCGTTTAATCCGTTTTCTACCGATGATACGCAGCAGGCTGGTTTTCAGGGACCGCCCGCGGCATCATCCTTTTTAACGCCTTCTGCAAGCGGTTTTGATCTTGTCAGGCAGTCTGAGCCGGATTTTGATCCAGAAAAATTCAAGGGAATTGCTCAGGATGTGTTTTTCACGGTTCAGGCTGCCTGGATGCGGCGGGATACGTCATCGGTTCAGGGGCTTATCGGACAGCAGTTAAAAACCGAATATGACGCCAAGTTTACAGAGCTTAAAGAAAAGGGGTTGATCAACCGGCTTGAAAACATTGCGGTTCGCAATGTCGAAATCGTGGATGTCGGCATGGAAAACCAGGAAGTGTATATTACGGTTCAGTTTACAGCTAATCTTCTGGACTTCATGATTGAGGAATCCAGCGGCAAGGTGGTGTCCGGAGACCCGACACAACCGGTAAAATTTGAGGAATTCTGGACATTTGCCCGTCCGAGTGATTCCACAATGTGGAAACTGGAAGGCATTCAGGTCAAATAGAAGGGTGATGGCCTATTTTATTCGTAGAGTGCTGCTGATCGTTCCGACGTTTCTGGGGATTACGATCCTTGTTTTTGCCATAACTCGGGTGGTTCCGGGCGGCCCCATTGAACGGATGATGCTTCAGGCCCAGCAGATGCAGGGCAGAGAAGGCACTAAGTCAACGGGGGCTGCCGGCGGCAGTCAGCGTCAGCCCCTTTCCGCCGATCAGATTCAGGTTCTGAAAGCCTATTACGGGTTTGACAAGCCCGTCCTTGTCAGCTACGGCCAGTGGCTGGCAAAGGTGTTGAGCGGTGATCTGGGAATGTCCACCCGGTATTATGAGCCGGTATGGCAGATGATTCGCAGCCGGATCCCCATCTCCCTGTATTTCGGACTGTTTTCGATGGTGATGGTCTATGGGGTCTGTATTCCCCTGGGCATTTCAAAGGCGGTCCGGCACAAGAGCGCATATGACAATGTCACATCCGTTGTCGTGTTTACCGGATATGCCATTCCCGGCTGGGTGGTCGGGGTGCTGCTTCTTGTCCTTCTGGCGTCCCACTGGGAAATTTTTCCGTTGGGAGGGCTGGTGAGCGATGATTTTGAGGAGTTTGCCTTTGTCCATAAAATCGGTGATCTGCTCTGGCACACTGCCTTGCCGCTGACCGCATACATGCTGGGATCTTTTTCGGTCCTGACCCTTCTGATGAAAAATTCGCTGATGGATAACTTGTCCGCGGACTATGTGCGAACCGCGATTGCCAAGGGTCTTTCCTTTAAACAGGCTGTTTTCCGTCATGCGCTGCGAAACAGTCTGATCCCCGTTGCCACCACGTTCGGAGACAACCTTTCCATTATCCTGAGCGGCTCTTTTCTCATTGAAAAAGTCTTTAATATCAATGGGATGGGGCTATTGGGATATGAGTCGGTCATTGACCGGGATTATCCAGTGGTTATGGGGATTCTGGTCATCTCTTCGCTGCTCTTCATGATCGGCAACATCCTCTCTGATCTCTGCGTGGCGCTTGTGGATCCCCGGGTGCAGTTCGGCCATGGGCGATAAAGGAAAGCTGCCGTGACCTTCAGTCCCCTGACCCGGAAAAAGCTTCGGCGCTTCAAGTCGATCAAACGCGGATATTACGCGTTTATTCTTTTTTCGGCCATGATCATGGCATCAATGGTTGCGGAGGTTCTGGTCAACAGCCGGGCCCTTGTCGTTCATTATCAAGGCCGTTATTATTTTCCGGTATACGGCTCAATGATTCCTGGAACGGCCTTTGGCCTGGATTACCCTTATGAAACCAATTACAGGGAGCTTTCCCGGCGATTTCAGGCCGAAGGTGGGGCTGACTGGGTGCTGATGCCGCTGATTCCCTTTAACCCCCTTGAAAATGATCTTCGCAAAGACGAATACCCACCGTTTCCACCTTCTTTTAAGGACAGACATTTTCTGGGCACCGATACCTCTGCCAGGGACATGGCGGCCCGGCTGGTTTATGGCTTTCGTATTGCCATTTTCTTCTCCCTGACGCTTCTGCTTGTCAATTATGGGGTGGGTGTTACGGTCGGGTGCGCCATGGGATACTGGGGCGGGAAGTTTGATCTGATTTTTCAGCGGATTATCGAGATCTGGACGAACATTCCGTTTCTGTATGTCATCATCATCATTTCATCAATCGTGGTCCCGAATTTTTTTCTGCTGATACTCATCATGGTATTTTTCGGATGGACCAGCCTGACCTGGACCCTTCGCACCGTGACTTATAAGGAACGGGCCAGGGAATATGTTTTGGCTGCAAAAGCCCTGGGGGCTTCGGATTTTCGAATTGTTTTCAAGCACATTATTCCCAACACCGTTTCCGTGATTGTCACCTATGCGCCGTTTTCAGTTTCCGGCGGCATTGTGGCACTGACCTCTCTGGATTATCTGGGTTTTGGACTGGCGCCTCCCACTCCGAGCTGGGGAGAGCTGCTTCAGCAGGGGTGGGACAATATGGATGCCTGGTGGATTGTGGGGTCGGTTATTTTTGCAATGATTCTGACCTTGATGCTCGTGACGTTTATTGGTGAGGCTGTTCGGGAAGCCTTTGACCCGAAGCTTCACAGCACATATGAATAAAGCTGAATTCAAATATCAGAACGAAAGGCAATGACAATGCCAAAACTGCTGATTATACTACTTTCGGGGTTTGTTATGGCGATGATCCTTTCCGGGGCGGCAGCAGCCGGCTCTGATCTGCCGGAGGATATTCAGTGGCTGACCAATGATTCTGATCCGCTCTACGCATCTCCGAGCGCGGTTAAGGGCGGAACCCTGAACACCGCCATCCTGAGTTTTCCCATGACATTCCGGACGGTCGGGCCAGACTCCAACGGCAGCTTCCGCAGCGCCATTCTGGACAATGATCTCAGTTTGATCAATATTCATCCCAACACCCTGAACATCATTCCCGAGCTGGCCACGCACTGGGCATTCGGTAAAGATAAAAAGTCCATGTATTTCAAGCTGAATCCCAATGCCAGATGGTCGGACGGAAAGCCGGTGATTGCATCTGATTATGGTTTTACCCTGGAATTTATGCGCTCTTCCCACATTGTCGCGCCCTGGTACAATGATTATTTCACCCAGGAAATCGACAGGGTCATTGTATTTGACGATTATACGATTGCGGTTGTGGGCACAAAGGCCGAACCGGATCTTCACCTGAAGCTGGGGATCAACCCGACGCCAAGGCATTTTTATGGGAGCCTCGGGCCGGATTTTGTGGCCCGATATAACTGGAAAGTCGTACCCAACACCGGGGCCTACCAGATCGACGACTTTCAAACCGGAAAATATATCCGATTTAAACGCAAAAAAGACTGGTGGGCCCAGGATCTGAAGTATTTCAAGAATCGTTTCAATGTGGATCGGGTAAACTACACGGTAGTCCGGGATTTCAACATGCTTTGGGAGTATTTTAAAAAAGGAAAACAAGATGTTTTCGGACTGACCATCCCCAAATACTGGCACGACAAGACAAGAATTCCGATATTCGAAAAAGGGTACGTGCAACGGATCTGGTTTTTTAACGATACCCAGCAGTCGGCCATGGGCATGTGGCTGAATCAGGACCGGGACATCTTCAAGGACAAAAATGTCCGGTATGCGTTCAGCCATGCCATGAATATTGAAAAAGTGATCGATCAGGTGCTTCGCGGGGATTATTACCGGTTGGAGCAGGCGTTCATGGGATACGGCCCATATACCAACGACACCATCAAGGCCAGGCGATTTGATCTGGAGAAGGTGGATCACTACATGAAGGCTTCGGGCTGGCAGCGCGGGACGGACGGAATCTGGGAAAAAGAGGGCAAGCGCTTTTCGGTTGAAGTGACCTATGGTTTCGAAGAGCATACCCCGAGGGTGGTTGTCCTGAAAGAAGAGGCCAAAAAAGCCGGCATCGAGCTGATGCTGCAGCAAAGTGATCCGACCGCGGCGTTTAAAAAATTCCTGGAAAAAAATTTCGATGTGGCCTGGATGGGCTGGAGCACATCCTTAAGGCCCCAGTACTGGGAGCATTTCCATTCCACCAATGCCCATAAGCCGCAGACCAACAACATCACCAATACTGATAATCCGGAAATGGACAAATTGATAGATGCCTATCGCAATTCACTGGACGAGAAGGAGCGGATTCGCCTTTCCCGGGAAATCCAGCAGAAAATCCATGACATCGGCATGTTTGTTCCCACATTTATGGTTCCGTACATCCGAGAGGCATACTGGCGCTGGTGGCAACTTCCCGATCCGCCGGGGACGCGGCATTCGGGCAGCCTTTTTGACCCTTTTGGCAGCGCAACCGGAGGCCTTTTCTGGTACGACAAAAAGCTTCATGACGAAACACGGGAAGCCATGAAATCGGATCGGTCGTTTGAGCCTGTCACCCGCATTGACAAAACGTATCTGAAGAGCCGGTAGGGGAAAAGGATTTTATCGTGGACGATCAGGCGGTGTTGCAGGTCAATCATCTGGCAGCGGTGTTTGATACCGAGGCCGGCAGGGTTCGGGCGGTGGATGATGTTAGCTTTCAGGTGCACCGGGGAAAGACCCTGGGAATCGTGGGGGAATCCGGGTGCGGGAAAAGCGTTACCGCGCTTTCCATCATGAGGTTGCTGCCCCAACCTGCAGGGAAAATTCTGGACGGCCGGATCCTGTATCGGGAAATGGATATTGTCCAAATGGCGCCGGAAGACATGCGCACGCTGCGCGGCCGCCATATTTCCATGATTTTTCAGGAGCCCATGACGGCCCTGAATCCGGTGCATCGGATCGGACGTCAGATTGGCGAGGTGTTCCAGCTTCATGACAGCATGCTTGATGCAACCCAAGTCAGAGATAAATCGATTGAAATGCTGACAAAGGTTGGCATTCCGGATCCGGAGCAACGCATTCGGGAATATTCTCATCAGATTTCCGGGGGCATGCGCCAGCGGGTGATGATTGCCATGGCCCTTGCGATTCAGCCGGATATTCTGATTGCTGACGAACCCACAACCGCCCTGGATGTGACGATTCAGGCGCAAATTCTCGATCTCATGAAGCAGCTACGGCAGGAAAACGGCATGGCGATGATCTTTATCACCCACGATCTTGGCGTCATCGCGGATATCTGCGATGACGTGGTGGTGATGTATGCGGGGACTGTTGTCGAGTCCGCGCCGGTTAAACAACTGTTTCAAAATCCCAGGCATCCCTATACCCGCGGACTTCTGGAATCCATCCCCCGCCTGGAGACTCCCCGGAAAATGCTCCTTTCGATAATTCCCGGCATGGTGCCAGCGCTTGATGATCTTCCGTCGGGATGCCGGTTTCATAACCGCTGCCCCATCGCAATCCCCATCTGCGAGTCTTCGCCGCCTGCCTTAACATCGGTTGAAAAGCAGCATGAGGCCAGGTGCTATCTGGCTTGATTTTTTATTGCTCCTCTTTTTTGATGTCGGAATAATAACGCAGTCCAAAACACTCTTTTTATGATCATCCAATCCGCAACAAATGGGATGCACGATCCTGATAATTCTGCTATCATCTTATTGCATCGGAAACATTTTTATCCGCCGTTGTGCCCGTCACGGGCTTGGCTGTTAGAGAAAAATGGATATTTAAAATTATTTGCATGTTGTGACGCGCGGGTTGTAGACGTTGTAAGGAGTTGTTATGCATTATGAAGGAATGATTATTCGGCCCCCCAGCGAGGCCAACAGCATCCTGCTTCAGGTGACGGTGGGATGTTCCCGGAACAAATGTACTTTTTGCGGAACGTATCAGGGGGAGCGGTTCCGGATAAAAACCAATGACATCATCCAGGCCGATATCGCCTTTGCCGAAAAGAATTGCCAGCGCCAACGCAGGGTGTTTCTCTGTGACGGGGATGCGCTGATCATCCCTCAAAAGCGGCTTGTGTCCATATTGTCGGATATCAAGCGGCAGCTTCCATGGGTCACTCGCGTGGGCGCTTATGCCAATGCCAAAAGCCTGAAGCTGAAAACCCCTCAGGAGCTGGAAATCCTGCGTTCTCTGGGGCTTGGCATCCTGTATATGGGACTTGAAAGCGGGGATGATGTGACCCTGCAAGCCATTCAAAAAGGAGCACTGTCCGAGGAAATGATCCGGATGGGACAAAAAGCCAGGCAGGCCGGATTCAAACTGTCCGTCACAGTGCTTCTGGGAATCGCCGGAAGGCAACGCTCGGAGGTACATGCCCGGGAAACGGGCAGGGTGCTGACGGCCATTGATCCGGAATATGTCGGTGCGCTCAGTCTGATGTTGATTCCCGGAACGCCGCTTCACGAGGATTATGAAGCCGGCCGTTTTGTGTTGATTGATCCGGATGAAACGCTTCAGGAACTCAGAACCATGATCGATGCCACGCATTTGAACCGCGGGCTTTTTCATGCCAACCATGCCTCCAATTATCTTCCCATCCGGGCTAGGCTGCCTGCTGAAAAACAGGCGACGCTGGCATTGATTGATCAGGCGCTGGCAGGCAAGATTGCCCTGAAACCAGAATATCTCAGGGCATTGTGATTTTGAAAATAACCCCCTTGGTCCGCCTTTGCAAAAGGGGGATTTATATATGTTGTTTTACTGAGAAAACATGGCGGTTTTTATTATTGGGATTTTATAAATAAATCAAGGTGTTATGGATATAAAACTGTTGTTGACAACGTTTGGAATGGTTTTTTTGGCAGAGCTTGGGGATAAGACGCAGCTGGCAACTTTTTGCCTGTCTGCGGAGTGCGATTCGAAACTTTCGGTATTTCTGGGATCAGCCGGAGCTCTGGTGCTCAGCTCGCTGATTGCCGTCATGTTTGGCGAGGCGATCAGCCGGGTGATTCCACCGTCCTTTATCAAAATGGGAGCCGGAATATTTTTTCTGGTTGTCGGCGTATGGACGCTTTATTCGGCAGTTCGGACCGGTTAGACGTCAGTCTTTCAGAAAGGATTTGATACGGGGCAGCGTTTCGGTTTCGCCGGTGCGCGTCAGTACGGGCAGTATGGAGCGGAAGCATTCCCGGACGATTGCTGTTTTGGGCTTTGAAGATCGCAGTTGCGCTTCCAGGGACTGGATGTCTGCAAGCAGCTCCGTTAAATCGTCAAATCCCATTCCAAGCTTTCCGATCAGGGGTTTCAGGCCGGTCAGGATATCTGTGATGACTGCACAGCCTTTTTCACCGACAACTGGATGATTTCCCAGCGTAACTCCGGATGAGCCAATGCCGGGAATATCCGCAAACCAACGTTGTGCTTCAAGAGCACCTTCTTCGCTAAGACCGATGCCGCCAGAGAGGGTGCGGATGTCAATCAGTCCAAGGCTCATCAGTTCTTCGGCAATATTTTTCGAGGCCGATTTATCCAGGCCGGCCTCATTACCGATTTCATGCATGGAAACCTGTTTTTGAGTATTGCCGCCGGTTTTAATAAATAGCGATCTGAAAAAAAGCAAATTGCTGTCTGGCAAAGAGCAGACTTCAGTCATGAGGTCACTTGTTGATCTTTTCTCTTAATACCGAAGAACATCGAAAGGTTACGACTCTTCGTTGGTCCAGCATCATGTCTTCGCCGGTGGCCGGATTTCTTCCCCGTCTCTTGGCTTTGTCATTGACGCAGAACTTCCCAAATCCGCTGATCAGAACGTCATCTCCGTCTTCCAATGCCTTTTTGATGATTTCGAGCAAGGTTTCAACGACTTCAACGCTTTTTTTGGCTGGAAGTCCGATGGTTTCATGGATGGTATCAACGAGCTGAGCTTTTGTGAGCGTCATAGGCGGTGTTCTCCTGTAACTTAACCTGTAGAAGTCTATGGCTATTTTTGTGCGTTTGCGCCTTTCGGCCGAATAGTTTGTTTAATACGTCGATGTCTGCCTTTTGTCAAGAAATTAAAAAAGTTACATTTATTTATCCATTGGAATTCTTTTTGACTTCCTGTGCCCTGTGTTTATTGGGAATGACTGGAGGTTGATTCTGAATGCGTTCTCTGCTAAAATATCAATATAAGTACGACCTGCGCGCGAACAGGCTCTCTTCGGCAAACAACTTTTTGAAAGGATTTGTTTTATTGTATGAACAGCGATACGAAGTCGACAGATGTTTCGGAAGGTAATTTGGGAAATCAAATTGTGCAGTATTTTGCTTATTTTGAGGAAAGTTCGTTAAAAAGAATTGCCAAAAAATGCTCCCGCCTGATGATCAATGAAAACTTTGGAGTGATTTGTTCAGAAGACTATACAGAACCGTCCTTTGAGGAGATGGAAGAACTGGTACTGGAAGAATTGCGCGGAATTTTTGATGAAAAAGTGGCGGCTGCCATTGCCCAGGCCTGTCCCCATTTAAACGATGAGCAGGCGGATGCCGAATTGATTCGGCTGGAAAAGCTTTACAGAAAAGAGCATGAGGAACAGATTGGGGCAACAACCCACGCTGCGATCAAGGATTTGAAAACGCGGGTCAAAAATCTCCAGAAAGAGGTTAAAGCATTGAGAAGAAAATATACGGTATGATAGCTGCAGGAGAACAGAGAGCTGTGGGCAGCGGAACTGGCTTTTTCTGCTTGCGACTCTCTGTGTTTTCGTATTGAATTTCCTTATGCCAGGTTTTTTACAGCAGCCAGAACTGCTTCATAGTCTGGTTCCTGTGCCACTTCCTTCACCAACTGCACCAGCCTGACGATACCATTTTTGTCTACGACAAATACGGCCCTTGCCAGGAGTCGAAGCTCCTTGATGATCGTTCCGAAAGCAGCGCCGAATTCGGCGTTGCGGTGATCGGATAGTGTGGTCACTTTGTCAATTCCGGCAGCACCACACCATCGCTTCTGGGCGAACGGAAGGTCCATGCTGATGGTAAGAATGATCACGTCCGCGCTCAGTTTGGCGGCTTCCGTATTGAATCGCCGGGTCTCGATGTCGCAGACCGGGGTATCCAGCGAAGGAACAGAAGCGATAATGCAGATTTTCCCCTTAAATGAAGAAAGCTTTACCGGTGTTAGATTATTGTCCAGGACCTCAAAATCCGGAGCAGCCTGCCCGACTTCAGGCAGTCTGCCGACCAATGTCAATGGATTTCCCTTCATGGTGATTGCTCCAGGATGCTCTGTCATGGTGTTCCTCCTTTTAAAAGTGATGTGTAAGTCTTGTTAGCGTAAAAATACAGAAGTCAGCAGCCAAACGTCAAAATAACGGCGGTTAACGGGTTTTCCCAGCAGGATAGTGATCTGCCCGGGATTCCCGTTTTCAAAGGGAAGACCCAATTTTACATGCTTCACGTGTCCTTATAGCTCAATCTGCCCTCCCAACTCCACAACACGGCCAGGCGGGATTCCAAAATAGTCCACGGCGCTTTTGGAGTTTCGGGATAAAAACGAAAAGACGTGCAATCGCCATTTGCTCATTTTGGATTTGCCGGTAAGCAGCAGCGTCTCTCTGCCAAGATAATAGCTGATGGGCCGGATGTGCGGGGTCATTCCCTCCTGAAATGCCTTGTTCACGATTCTGGGCACATTGGGTGTTTCCATGAATCCATAACGGGCGATTACCCGATGAAACCCATGGCCGAGGGATTCAAACGTCAGCCTATCGCTGTCCAAAATGGAGGGGATATCTTCCGGTTGAATGGTCAGAAAAATGACCTGTTCATGTAGAACCTTGTTGTGTTTAAAGTGGTGGAGCAGAGACGGCGGGGTAAAATTTGAAGAAGACGCCATGAATACGGCTGTGCCCTTGACCCGGTGAACCCCATGTTTTGAGACATCCTCGATAAAAGTATCCAGTGAGAGCATGACGCTTCGCATCTTCTGATAGAGAGCTGCCCGGCCATCCTTCCATGCCGTCATCAGGATGACGATGATCACGGCGACGGCAATGGGAAACCAGCCGCCGTCAAATATTTTCAGCAGATTCGATCCAAAATAGGTGATGTCAAAAATCAAAAATAAAGCAACCACAGGGGCAGCCTTATGAACGGGCCAGCCCCAGGTTCGTGTGGCCACAAAAAAATAGAGCAGCGAGGTGATTGTCATATCGGCGGTTACTGCAATGCCGTAAGCGGCAGCCAGGCCGCTGGATGACCTGAACGCCAGCACCAGTCCGATGCAGACCACCATCATGATCCGGTTGATTTCAGGGATGTAAATCTGGCCTTCGGTATTTGCCGAGGTGTGAATGATGGTGACCCGCGGGCAATAGCCCATCTGAACCGCCTGCCGGGTCAGTGAAAATGCCCCGGAAATCATGGCCTGGGACGCAATGATCGTAGCCAGCGTGGAGAGCGCCACCATGGGGTAGAGAATGAATTTGGGTACCAGTTCGTAGAACGGGTTGGCGGAAAGCTCAGGGTGATCCAGCAGCAGGGCGCCCTGGCCGAAATAATTCAGCAGCAGGGCCGGAAATACAAAAAAAAACCAGGATACCCGAATGGGGGTTCGTCCAAAATGTCCCATATCGGCATAGAGGGCTTCACCGCCGGTGATACACAGCACCACCGATCCCAGCACTACAAGTCCGTGAATGTGGTTTTCCGCAAAAAAACGCCAAGCGTAAATCGGGTTGATCGCTGTAAGGACATGCGGATTCTGAAGAATTGCGGCGGTGCCAAGGGCAGATATCGTTGCAAACCAGATCAGCATGATCGGTCCGAAGATCTTCCCGATTCCGCCGGTCCCGTGGTGCTGGCAAAGAAACAAAGTCAACAGCACCAGACAGGTCAGCGGAACAACGAGTTTATCAGCGGCATGGGTGGCAACCTCAAGGCCCTCGATGGCGGAAAGTACAGATATGGCAGGGGTGATAAACCCGTCACTATAGAGAAGGGAAGCCCCCATCAGCGCTGCAAACACCACTGCCGGCTTCATTTTTTGGGAGAGCTGTTTCTCCGAGCCCGAAACCAGTGCCAGGAGCGCAAAAATGCCGCCTTCTCCCCGGTTGTCGGCCTGCATGATAAACATCAGATACTTGATGGTCACCACAATGGTCAAAGACCATGTGATCAGCGACAGCACCCCCATGATATTCGTGGGGATAGGATCGATGGCATGTATTCCATGAAAACATTCTTTGATGGCATAGAGCGGGCTGGTTCCGATATCCCCGTAAACAATGCCAAGCGCTCCGATTGTCAGCTTGATTTTGTTAGAGTGCTGGGGGTCGGTCTCGACCTGCATGTGCGTTCCCTAAAAAAAAGATGGCAGATTGCAGAGGACAGATGACAAATAACAGATATTATTCTCTGTCTGTCCGCCATCAGTTCCAATTTACAAGAATAGATTGATTTTAATCCCATTGTCCGATACAAAAAAGCCTCCACTGAAATGGAAGAAGCCAGTTTATGGGATTTTCAGTGGAGGCAGTGAGCAAGAAAAACTGGTGACAGCACTTCTTGAACTCAAGATTACTATAGCAATAATCCTGAAACGGGTCAACCTTCTGAGACGTTCCGGAGCAAATCAGGGGAAAGGAATTCCCATGACAGACCATATTCAGCGCTATCATCGTCAGACCATGTATGACCCTCTGAAGATGGGGGGGCATGCGCTCGACTGGTCCAATCAGCCCGGAGTGTATAAAAACTATTCCGGGCTTAGCCGCGTGAACCTGCCCGAGATCACTGCGCTGCCCGATAAATCCTTTGCTGAAATGCTTGAGCCTTGCCCTGCGGCGCCTGCCGCAAGGGGCCTTTCCTTTCAGGATCTCAGCCGAATTCTATTCCTGGGATACGGTATTACGGCCCGGCGACAATCTTCCGGAGACGACTTCTATTACCGCAGCGTACCCTCTGCAGGTGCGCTGTATCCATGCGAGCTCTATCTGGCCACGCAGTCTGTTGCGGGTATCGAAGACGGCCTTTATCACCACGCGATCCATCGCCGGGATCTGGGCCGGCTTCGTGCCTATCCGCTTCCGCCGGTTGCGAGCGTTCCGCGGGATTCCTTTTCTTCTTTGATCACTTTTTATATCACCGCTATTTTTTACCGCAGCATCTGGAAATATCGGGATCGTGCCTACCGGTATCACCTTCTGGATACCGGACACCTGGTCGAGTCCCTGGCCCTGGCCATCAAAGCACTGGATCTGCCCTGTCATGTGACATGTGATTTTGATGATCCGGCGGTGAATTTCCTTTTGGGGGTAGACAGTGAACGTGAAGGTTGTCTGGCTGTCATCAGAATTCCCGGCGAAACTGTTCATGGATGACAGAAGGGATTCGCCAGTCCAAGGGCTTTCTCATGCTGCCGCCAGCCGCGTATCGGCCAGGGAAGAGATCCCTGCGGCGGTTCAGCACATCCATGAGGTCTCATCCCGTGTTGTCGGTGTAATAGACAGGCAATGCGATGTGCTTCCGGAATGTGGCGTCCGGTCGCAACAGTGGCGGCCGATTCATTTTGAGGACCCTTTTCCGGAGATGATGAATTTTTCACAGGCGGTTATGACCCGGCGTTCCCGCCGTAATTTTGTTTCCCGGCCCCTTAGTCGCCAGAAGTTTCAAGCCCTGATGCAGACGATCTGGATGCCTGACGATGGGCAATTTCAGCCTTTTCATTTCATTGCTTCGGGGTTTATTGCCGGCTCCTGTGAGGGCCTTGATTCCGGTCAGTACTGGGTCAATCCCCATGCCCATTCCATCGGGCTGATTCAACCGGGCGTGTTCGCTGAAAAAATGGCGAAAATTGCCCTGAATCAGCAGTGGATGGCATCTGCCGGCCTTCAATTCTTCTTTGTCGCGCCGCTGTCTGTCATTGAAGCCTTGTGGGGGCCACGCGCCTATCGGTATGCCATGATTTCGGCCGGCCGCCTGGCTCACCGGATTTATATAGGGGCGACTGCCCTGGGGCTGGGGTGTTGCGGAATCGGGGCCTTTTATGACCATGAAGCCTCGGCTTTGCTGGGGTTAAACCAATTATACGCCTTGCTGTATATGGTTGCTGCAGGCCCAATCAAACATCAACCCAAATATCGGAGAGACCCATGAATATCACTTTTTACGGCGGAGCCAGAGAAGTCACTGGCTCCATGCATCTGCTGACCTGTGGCCATGATCGGATTCTTCTGGATTGCGGGATGTTTCAGGGCAGGCGTAAAGAAAGCGAGCTTCGAAACAAAAGCCTTCCTTTCAGCGCCAAACTTATTACGAATATGGTGCTTTCCCATGCCCATATCGATCATTCGGGCCGGATTCCGCTGCTCACGCAAGGGCCGTTTTTTGGCCGCATCATCTGCACCCGTGCTACGGCGGACGCTTGTGAACCCCTACTTCTGGACAGCGCGCACATCCATGAATCGGATGCCAAGTACCTGAACTATAAAACCGTTCGGAGCCTGCTGTATCAGATGAAAACATCTCCCAGAACCCACCGTGTATCCAAGTCCGAGGCAAAAAAAATCCAGGGCCTTCTCAAAAAAGATCGGCATGAGCTCAATGACAATGTAATCAACGATTTTCTGGACAAATACCGTCTGGAGAAAATCACTCCCATCTATACCACCGAAGATGTTATACAGTCCCTGACGTTTTTTGACGGATACCCTTACAACGAGTCAGTTTCCATTGGAAAGGAGATGTCCTGTTCTTTTTATGATGCCGGGCATATACTGGGATCATCCATTACCGCTGTCCAGTCAAAGGAAAACGGGCGATCTGTCAATGTGCTGTATACCGGCGACATCGGGCGCTTTGACAGACCCATTCTTAACAACCCTACGCTGAATTTTGGTGAAGCAGACCGGAATGTGGATCTGCTTATCATGGAAAGCACTTATGGAAACCGGTTTCATGATCCCGTGGATGATCTGAAACCCAAACTGAAACACATCATCCATGAAACCTATGACCGCAGAGGCACGGTCTTGATTCCGGCCTTTGCCTACGGCAGGACTCAGGAGCTGCTTTACATGCTTCATGAACTGTATAATGCCGGAGAAGTTCCCAAGATACCAATTTATGTGGACAGTCCGCTGGCATCCAAAATCACGCGGGTTTTTGGCGAGCATCCCGAGGTTTTTGACGACGATACCCATAAAACGTTTCTGGAACAGGGAAAAAATCCTTTTTCCTTTGAACATATCCATTTTGTCAGCTCTGTTGAGGAGTCCATGAGCCTGATGCGCGATGAAACCCCCCACATCGTCATAGCCGGCTCGGGCATGTGTGAGGCGGGCAGGATCCTGCACCATCTCCGCCATAAAATACACAATCCCCGGCATACCATTCTTGTCGTCGGGTTCATGGCTGAAAATACGCTCGGCCGGCGGATACTGGAGCTCGGTCAGGCATATGAGACTGACGGCAGAACCGGGCCAGCGCCGATTGTACGTTTTTTGAACAAAGAATATCCTTTAAAGGCTCATGTGGTCAAGATGGGAGGATTCAGCGCTCATGCCGACCGGGCGGAAATGCTCAAGTTTCTGAAAGAATCGAATCTGCACATCAAGAAAATTGCCGTGGTTCATGGAGAGGAAGAACAGTCCCTGTCTTTTGGCAGGTACCTGGAAGAGCAGGGGTATTCCGTTGCAGTTCCCATGCCTGGGGAGACTATCGTGATTTAAAATGGCAAGGGGGTGAAAGCTGTGGAAACCGACATCGATTTTGTGAATCATTTGGGAGAAAGGCTTTTCGGAACCCACCACAGGCCCGATATGTCTTCTGAATATGGCATTGTGCTGGGGCACTGCTTTACCTGCACCCGGCATACCGGTATCCTGCGTGAAGCCGGGGCCAGGTTGGCCGATGCGGGGTTTCAAGTCCTTCGTTTTGATTTTTCCGGAAATGGCCAGAGCGAAGGCGTGTTTATAGAAACCTCTTACACCAAATACATCACCGAAATGGAGGTTGCTGCGAATTTTCTTAAGGCTTATGGCGTGAGATGGCTGGGAGTTGCCGGTCACAGCATGGGCGCGGCCGTTTCAGTTCTGGCAGGGGCAAGGCTTTCGGGGATTCATGCAATCTGCGCCATTGCCGGGCGCCTTACCGGCATGGATTCCTCCCGTATTTTCAGTCAGGATCAAAAACGGCAGTTCCAGGAAACCGGTCGGCTGGAATTTGTGAGCCGGGGCAGACAACTGGAGCTGGACAGCCGGTTTCTGAACGATATGCTGTCCCACGACATACTTGCGGCTGTGGCCTCCCTGAGCATTCCCCTGTTGATCGTGCATGGGACTATCAGACGACATCGTCCCGTCAGATGAGGCATTAAAGGCGCATTCAGCCAATCCGGATCATTCTGAACTCGTCATGATTGCCGGCGCTGATCATTTTTTCAGCCAGGTGGAACATCGCGATCTTGCGGCACGAAAAATTGCGGAGTGGTTTATCCAAATCCGTGAAAAGACCCAATGATATCTCAGAATCAGGCTATAGGCCAAAGGTTTTTGATGGTACATTATAGCCTTTTACCTTAACACCTGCTTTTATGGAGCTACATGGAAACATTGAACGCCGAATATATTGAAGCTCAGTACCGGCTGTGGAAAAATGATCCCGAAGCCCTGACTTCGGACTGGCAGTTTTTTTTCAAAGGGTTTGAACTTGGTGTTAAAGATGATCGGCAATCCGATGCAATCTGCGATGAAGACAGCATGCGGCTGCAATCCCGCGCCGATGCCCTGGTGCATCGCTACCGGGATCTGGGACACCTTCTGGCCTGCATGGACCCCCTGTCCGCCTGTCCAGTGGAGCATCCGCTCCTCACTCTGGAATCGGTCGAGCTGAGCCCGAATGATCTGAATCAGCAGATCCGTACGCCGTTTTCGTCCACTGAAACCTTGAGCCTTGGGGAACTTATCGGCCGATTGAAGAAGACTTACTGCCGGTCCATCGGTGTCGAGTATATGCACATCCAGAATCCTGAAGAGCGGGCATGGCTGGAAACGAGAATGGAGCCCACCGGCAACCGCCCGGAGCTGGATTCAAAAACCCGCGGGCAGATACTTCATGCCCTGATACAATCCACACAGTTCGAACAATTTCTGAACAAGACCTATGTCGGCGTCACCCGTTTTTCCCTGGAAGGCGGAGACGGGCTCATTCCGGCCCTGGATGCGCTTACAGGAGCTGTTGCTGCTTCGGGTTGCCGGGAAATCATTCTGGGAATGGCCCATCGGGGAAGGCTCAATGTTCTGGCCCATATTCTAAAAAAACCCTACGACGAGATTTTTGCCGAATTTGAAAGTTGCTATGATCCGGCAAGCCTGGTCGGGTCCGGGGATGTTAAATATCATAACGGGTATCTGACCGATATCGAGGTGGATGGACGTTTTCCGATCCGGATCTATCTAGTGCATAATCCCAGCCACCTGGAGTCGGTGGATCCGGTTGTGGAAGGCATTGCCCGGTCCCGTCAGGACGTACTGACAGAAAATGCCGAACAGGAAGTGGTTCCAGTGCTGATTCATGGGGATGCCGCCTTTGCCGGCCAGGGCATCGTGACCGAGGTATTAAACCTCTCCCGCCTCAAAGGCTATCAGACCGGCGGTACCCTTCATATTGTGATCAACAACCAGATCGGATACACCACGCTTCCGGAAGATGCCCGCTCCACCCGCTATGCCACGGACTGCGCCAAAATGCTTATGGTTCCGATATTTCATGTTCACGGGGAAGATCCCGAGGCCGTGGTGCATGTCATGCGTCTGGCGGCGGCATACCGCATGGCTTTTGCAAAAGATGTGGTGGTGGACATGATCTGTTATCGCCGCTACGGCCACAATGAAGGGGATGAACCGTATTTTACCCAGCCGCAAATGTATGAAAGAATCCGGCAAAGACAACCGCTCAGTAAACTCTATGCCGACCGGCTTCTGGATGAGGGCGTTGTCACCTTGCCGCAGATCGAAGAAATGGAAAAAGCCGTCCGCGAAAAGCTTGATGCGGATTATCAGAAAATCCACGGTTCGCAGTGCCTGTTTCCGCAGACTATGTTTTACGAAGAATGGAAGGATTACGACGGCCGTTATGTTCATGACCCGGTGCCGACCGGTGTCGATATTGAGCGGCTAAAGATCATCAGCCGGTCATTGGCGGCCATACCGGAAGGATTTCAGGCCCATCCCAAGATCCAGGCGCTTCTGAAAAAACGCCTGGAGGCCGTTGAAACAGGGCAGGGCATTGACTGGGCCAATGCCGAGTCTCTGGCCTTTGCATCGCTTCTTTTCGAGGGAACGCCCATCCGGCTGAGCGGCCAGGACGTCCGGCGGGGAACGTTCAGTCAGCGACATGCGTTTCTGGTGGATACAAAAACCGGCGAACGTCATGTTCCCCTGAACAGCCTGGGGGAAAACCAGGCCGGATTTTCAGCCTGGGACAGCCTGCTGGCCGAGGCAAGCGTGCTGGGCTTTGAATACGGGTATTCTTTGGTTCAGCCGCGTCAACTAGTCATCTGGGAAGCCCAGTTTGGGGATTTTATCAACAATGCCCAGTCCGTGATCGATCTTTATCTGGCCAGCGCGGAGAGCAAGTGGCAGCGGCTGAGCGGTCTGGTGCTGCTGCTGCCCCACGGCCTTGAAGGGCTGGGTCCGGAGCATTCCAGCGCCAGACCGGAAAGATTTCTGCAGCTTTGTGCGGACGGGAACATGCAGGTCTGTAATCCGACGACACCGGCCCAGTATTTTCACCTGCTTCGGCGGCAGATGCACCGAAGCCTTCGAAAACCCCTGGTGGTTCTGACCCCGAAAAGTCTGCTGCGGAATCCGCTTGCGGTATCCCGTACCGAAGAGCTTGCCGATGGCGGATTTCAGGAAGTGCTGGATGATGCTGAAAAAACTGAAACGGTTCAGAGCGTTATTTTCTGCAGCGGAAAGATCTATTACGAACTGATTCAACAAAGAGATGCTTTGAAAAAGCCAGATGTCGCCATTGTGCGGATCGAGCAGTATTACCCCTTTCCAGAGGAGCCACTTCGGAATGTGGCAAAGCGGTATTCACAGGCCAAAGACTGGAAATGGATTCAGGAAGAGCCGGAAAACATGGGGCCGTGGTGGTTCGTCCGCCCGCTGCTGGAAGGCATTCTTCCGCAGCCGCTGATTTATGTGGGCAGAAAACCTTCGTCCAGCCCTGCCACGGGATTTCCCAAGATATATCGCAGGGATCAGGACGCGATTCTGCATCGGGCTTTTAAGATAAACAGGTATGAGCCAACAGGTGATTTGCCATCATGAATTGCCTGGCATTACGAAATCCGTTCAGACATGCGATAGCCTGTTACTCCTCATATGAAAGCAACTCCATTTCAGCTGCTTCTTGCCTGAGAGGTATTAACGATTGGTACTCCGGAGAGGAGTGCCAGTTATTTAGCGCTTCTAAATTAGGAAAGCGGATTACAACCGCGTCAATGTGCGCATGATTACCTGAAAGTACTGAACAAAGCTTGCCTCTAAGAATTAACTCCGCGCCCCATGGCTCTAGTGTAGCAGGTACTTTATTGCGATAGTCGGCCCATTTTTCTTGGTTTTTCACAGTAATGTGACCAATAACGTATGCATTATTCATTCTTGATCCTTTCCTTTTACTGTATGCCCAATTTATGGTGATGGCTCTTAACGTCAAAACAAGTTCTTTAATCGTGGTTTCTGCCCCTGTATTTTGCAGCCAGAATCCGCTGGACGGACTGATCGCAGAGGGCATTGAGGGAGGCATCATCTCGAATGCGTTTCTGGATTTGTTCGAAGGCTACTTCAATGGCAGGACTTTTGTGGCAGATCAGAATCTGGTCTATTTCGGATGAAAGGGCCTGATCCACGGCAATTTCCAGCGGATAGTGCCGGGTAATGGCTCCCATGTCCAGATCATCGGTCATCACAAGGCCTGTGTAGCGCATTCGCGTGCGCAGAAGATCCCTTGCAATCAAGACTGATAGGCTGGCAGGCCAGAGAGGGTCAATTTTTTCGTAGAGAATGTGAGACAGCATGATGCCGCTGACCCCGCTTTTTACGGCCGCCTGAAAAGGAATTAAATCGCAGGAATCGAGCGTTTCCAGCTCTTCTTTTACTATTGGCAGATCCAGGTGGGAGTCCAGAACGGTGCGTCCGATGCCGGGGAAATGTTTGGCCACGGACAGAATGCTGTTTTCTTCAAGCGTTTCAATAACGGCCGTTCCCAGCGCCGCCACACGGTGCGGGTCACTTCCAAAGGACCTGCCGGCCATGATGCCCGGGATATCGGGACGCATCACATCCAGTACCGGGGCGTAATTCATGTTGACGCCGATGGACCGGAGTTCCGAAGCAGTCACACGGGCAAAATGGATGGCATCATCCCGGGTTTTTATGGCCGGATTTCCGGTAAATTCCGAAAAAAATGGGGCTTTCAGCCGGGCCACCTGCCCGCCTTCTTGATCAATGGCAATAATAAGCGGCGGCTGGCCCGAACTTCTGGCGTAATCCTGAACATCGCTGCATAATTGCAGGATGTTATTTGGGGTTCCCAGATTTCTGGAAAACAGAATGATGCCGCCAACTTTCAGGGTTTGAATCAGAAATTTCAGGTCTGTGTTAAATGCCCCCCCATCAAACCCTGCCATCAGCCGCTGTCCGGCCTTTTGAGCCAAAGACAATATCGTTGTCATTTCTGTGCTTCTCCAAATTCAACAGGCTAATCGGCGGTAACGATTGTTCCCCTCATATCGAAAATAAAGGGGAACAACACCCGAAAAATCAGGCGTCAGGGTCAGGCCAGACTTAATTGGCCTGCCCGATGCCGAAAGGACTCTGCCCACCGCCGAAAGGACCATGACCCATTCCAGGTCCCATGCCTCGACCTGCGACAAAATTGGGGTCGATTTTTTTCATTTCAAGAATGTGAGTTAAACGTTTCTGATCAAATTGAGCCTGCAGATCGGAGATTTCCATTTGAAGGGCTTCAGCTTTTGCTGCTTCCGGTGTCTGTTTGGCCAGTTCTGTATTGAGTGTCTGCTTATTTTCTTTGAGTTGCTGACGTAGACCTTGTGTGACCGTCTGGAATGCATTCCGCTCGGTTTCCATTTGCTTGATCTGATCATCGGTCAAGTTGGCGCTTGCGTTGCCCATTCCACGATTTCCGGCGCCTTTACCCATCCCGGCAAATGCGTTCACGCCAAAACCCATCAGCACGACAACAGCCCCTACCACAACAATTCTGGAAAATAAATGTTTTTTCATGACAACCTCCCTTGATTTTGGTAAATAATGGTTAATTAACAACATGGCCTCGTATAGAGCAATCTCTGTGCCAAATGCATATTTATTTTATAAGATGTTTATATCAAACAGTATCATTTGAATTTTGCCTAAGAATCACCGGCTATCGGTAACATCAGGACTGGATATTTTGTATCCGGATTATTCAAAAAATCCGCTGAGGTTGGGTTGACAGTATCCATTCTGAAAACGGGGAATTGCCTTCCTCTTTTCAAATGCTATTTCCCGATTTCTGTCATCCGTCATCAGTTATTACAGGAGGAATTATGAAAAGCATTGTCTATTTTGCAGATCTTCGGTCTACGCACAAGGAAAACCTGGTGAACAAGGTCGGGCGTCTGGTTCAAACCGCGGGACTTGCTGCAGCCGTTAAACCCAGAGATCTGGTTGCAGTGAAGCTGCATTTTGGGGAAGCCGGCAATACCGCATTCATCCGCTCGGTTTTTGTCCGGAAAATGGTTCAATTGATCAAGGCGGAAGGTGCAATTCCTTTTCTGACCGACGCCAACACGCTGTATGTCGGAACCAGGAGCGATGCGCCGTCCCATCTGCTGACCGCCCTTCAAAACGGTTTCTCCTTCGCATCGGTGGATGCACCGATCATTATTGCGGACGGTCTCCGGGGAAAAAGCGAAGTTGCGGTTGAAATCGGGCAGAAAAATTTTCAGCATGTTTATATCGGGGCTGAAATTGCACGGGCAGACGCCGTTGTCTCAATGGCCCATTTTAAAGGCCACGAGTTGTCGGGTTTTGGCGGAACCCTTAAAAACCTGGGCATGGGGTGTGCCTCTCGAAAAGGCAAACTGGCCCAGCATTCCAATCTGTCGCCGGCCATTAAGCGAAAAAAATGCATTGGCTGCGGAGACTGTGTTTCCCACTGCTCTCAGCAAGCACTGTCCGTGGTGGACGAGAAGGCGGTCATGGATACTGATAAATGCATCGGGTGCGGCGAATGTGTTCTGATCTGTGACCATGAGGCGATCCAGATTCAGTGGAATCAGGCAATTCCGGTTTTTATGGAAAACATTGTGGAGTACACGCTGGGGGCTTTGAGAGGAAAGGCTGGAAAAACACTGTTCGTCAATTTCATCACCGACGTTTCTCCGGCATGTGACTGTTATGCCCATAACGATGCGCCCATTGTGAGAAATATAGGCATGGTGGCATCCCAGGACCCGGTTGCCATTGATCAGGCATCTGCGGATCTGGTGAATCAGGAGACAGCCATGCCCGGGTCCTGTCTAACCCGGAATACAGCCTCCGGCGAAGACAAATTTCGGGGCTTGTATCCGAAAATTGACTGGCCCTACCAGCTTGAATATGCGGAAAAGATCGGTCTGGGTTCCCGTGAGTACACGCTTGAAAAAATTTAATGCGCTTCTGCCCAGTTCTTTCCAGAGGCGATATTTACCTTTAACGGCACTTTCAATTGCCACACGTCTTCCATGATGTCCCTGATCCGGGTTGTCACCGTTTTCAACTCCTGTTCCGGGACTTCAAACACCAACTCGTCGTGAACCGTCATCAACATGGCAGACTGGAAGCCTTTTTCCCGGAAATCCGCATCTATCTGAATCATGGCCAACTTGATCAGATCCGCGGCAGTTCCCTGAATCGGGGTGTTGACGGCAATCCGTTCGGCAAAGCTTCGGACATTGCTGTTCTGGCTGTTGATATCCGGAAGCAGGCGGATTCTGCCTAGAAGGGTGCTGGTTTTCCGTGTTTGTCTGGCTATATCAATGGTTTGTTCGGTATAGTCCCGGACGCCCCGATATCTCTTGAAATATTGGTCAATATAGGCTTTGGCCATTTTCTGGCTGATTCCCAGCTCCCGGGACAGGCTGAATGCTCCCATGCCGTAAAGGATGCCGAAATTGATGATCTTGGCCTGCCGGCGAAGTTCCGGCGTCATCATGTTGGGAAGTCCCCCGAAGACTTCCGAAGCGGTCCGGGAATGAATGTCTTCATCCTTGATAAACGCATCGATCAGCAGGGGATCTTCCGAGCAGTGCGCCAGAATCCGAAGTTCGATCTGGGAATAATCCGCAGATACCATGACCCAGCCTTCCTGCGGGATAAAGGCGCTGCGGATTTGCCTGCCTTCTTCGGTGCGAATGGGGATGTTCTGAAGATTCGGATCCGAGCTACTGAGTCTGCCGGTGGCGGTAACGGTCTGGTTGTAAGAGGTGTGAATACGGCCAGTTTCCGGGTGAACCAGATCCAGTAGCGCGTCCGTATAGGTGGACTTAAGTTTGGAAAGGGTGCGGTGCCTCAAAACGAGATCCGGCAGTTCATGGTGGATGGCAAGCTGGGTTAAGACCTCCACATCCGTGGAATAGCCGGTTTTCTTCTTGGTCTTTTTTTGAGTCGGGAGTTTGAGCTTTTCAAACAGGATCTGTCCAAGCTGCTGGTGGGACTGGATATTAAAGGTTTCCCCGGCCGCTGCATAAATCCGGATTTCCATGTCCGATATCTGGCTCTCAAAAGATTTGGACAGAAGCCTCAGCCGGTCGCAGTCTACACAGACCCCGGCCATCTCCATACGCATCAGCACTCCGATCAACGGGATTTCCACACTTTCCAGCAGATTCATCAAATCCAGGGATTCCAGTTCGGGCAGCAGAACCTCTCTTGCCATCAGGGCAATGTCCGCGTCCTCACAGGCATATGGCGTTGCCGATTCAATGGGGACCATCTGAAATCCGGCATGAGCGCCTTTACCGGTAACTTCCTGAAAAGTGATGGTTTTGTGGTTGAGATGATCCAGGGCAATCTGATCCAGGCTATGGGCCCGAAGCGATGGGTTGATGAGATAAGAGGCAATCATATCGTCAAAGACCACCCCTTGCAGGTCAACGCCGTTGCGGGCCAGAACGATGGCATCGTATTTGATGTTCTGACCAAGTTTGGGGATTGCAGGGTTTTCCAGTATGGGCTTGATGGCGTTAAGGACAAGTTCAATATCCAGTTGGGCCGGCGCTTCCGGATAAGCATGGCCGACCGGAATATAAAATGCCTCTCCGGCTGTTACTGAAAAAGACAGACCGACCAGTTCGGCCTTCATGGGATCTTTGGACGTAGTTTCGGTATCCAGGGAAATGATCCGGGCACCGGACAGGTTTGAAACCAGTTGATCCAGTTCTTCCAGAGTCATCACGGCTGCGTAGTGTTTCCGGGTTAAGTCGGCCGGAACCGGATAGTCCTGCTGAAGCTGCCGGAATTCCAGGGTCTTGAACAGCTTTGCCAGTGCTGCAGTGTCCGGGGAATTTGCCTTGAAATCTTCCAGGTGAACCGACAGCGGGACATCGGTATGAATGGTCACCAGCGATCGGCTAAGGAAAGCCTGATCCTTATGCTCGGACAGTTTCTGGCGAACGGATTTGGAAGAGACCTCATCAATTCTCTCATAGACCTGGGCCATGCTCCCAAAGGTTTGAATCAGGGACAGCGCGGTTTTGGGGCCGATTCCTGGCACACCGGGAACATTGTCGCTGGTATCTCCCGAAAAACCCATCACATCGATGATCTGGCCGGGATCCAGTTCGAAGGTCTTGCGGACTTCTTCCAGATTTGTGACTTTATCCTTCATGGGGTCCCAAATCGAAACGGCATCTGTCACCAGCTGGATAAAATCCTTATCGCCAGTGACCATGACCACTGAAAATCCGGCCTTCTCAGCCCGGGAAGCCAGAGTTCCGATCAAATCATCGGCTTCATATCCCGGCAGTTCGATGACCGGGAGCCGGAAGCCTTCTGACACTTCCCGGATATAGGAAAGCTGAACCCGCATGTCTTCCGGCATAGGCGGGCGGGTGGCCTTGTAGTCCGGGTACATCTCGTGTCTGAAGGTTTTTCCCTTGCTGTCAAAGCAGAGGGCAATGTATTCAGGGGACCAGTCCTGAAGGAGTTTGATCAGCATTCGGGCGAACCCGAAGATGGCGTTTGTGGGAAGACCCGCGGATGTGGACAGCCCCCGAATGGCATGATAGGCCCGGTGGATGGTGGCGGTGGCATCAATCAGGTATAAGACGGGTTTGGCGGGCATACAGGTTTCCAATCATAGAAGTCTGATGGCAGTAAAAAAGACGTCAGGAGTGAGCTGATGTTTCTGTGTAATTTTTATAGTCCGATGTTTTCCGCGATGCCGGCCATGGCTTTAAGGCTGATGGCCACAAAGTCTGGAAGAGGGATGCCGATGGTTTCGCATTCCATGATGATGTCGCGGTTGACAGACCGGGCAAAATGCGGGGTTTTCATGCGCTTGGTAACGGACTGCGGCTTGACGCTAGCGATTTTTTTATCCGGATACACCAAGGCTGTTGCCGCAATCATGCCGGTAATGGTTTCAGCGCAGGCCAGTGCATGGTCAAAAACCGTGGTGCGTTTCAGGCCAAGCCCTTCTGCGTTGTGTTTTTGAATGGCATCGGTAATCACCGTGGATATGCCATGATTCAGAAGAAGTTTCGCGCCTTCCCTGCCGTGCTTGGCAGGATCACCATCGGTGATTTCATAATCAATATCATGAAGCAGCCCTGCAATGGCCCACATTTCAGGGTTTTCGTCAAATCTTGGAGCCAGTTCCCGCATGATGGCTTCAGTAGCCAGGCAGTGGAATACCAGTTTTTCATTTTTCAAGTGCGTTGTCAGCAGCAAATATGCATCTTCCCGGGAAATACCCGCTTCGCTATGGGTTGACATCGTTGAACTCCTATATTAATTTGCCGTGAAGCGTGAACCGCTCCAATGGCCAAGATCTTTTAGATGCCATGCAGGGCACACGCAGAACATGGACCAGGCCGAATAGACCCTATGAATAAACGACCCATCCTGTCTTCATATAAAGAAAAACGCCGAATGGCAAAGGAAATTCCCTGCTCCTGCTGCGGCAAGCATCCGCCGTTCTGCTGGAGATGCCGGTGCGGATTTTCCATTTGCCAGAACTGCATGGAGAAAAACTTTTGGGGGATGTCCTGTAACGGCATTACCTGGCAGTGTCCGGATTGCGGAGATCAAAACGGTTATGGAAACCAGTAGTGGAAAAGCGCTTATCCCGTCAAGCCGCAGACAGTGCACCGGCCATCAGCGCCGATGGTGCCGATACAGCTTTCATCCCTGCAGAGCTTTCGATCTTCCCAGACTGTATCGGACTCGGGTGCTTGATCTTCCGCGTAAGGCTCCCCCTGGGTTTTTTCTATAACGGCGCTGTCGTCACTGGATCGGTCTGAATCCACAGGGGATTTTGTATCCAGCACTCCACAAACTCTGCATCGGCCATCTGAGCCAATGACGCCGATACAGCTGTCGTCACTGCAAAGCCTTCGGTTTTCCCAGTCAAGGTCTGTTTCGGGAGCATCAGTCATCATGTTGAATTTCTTCTTTTCGGCTGTTGCCTGTTGAACCTTTTACGGTTTCGTCGATGGTATGATAAATGGACTTAAAAGATTCAGAAAACCCACTGGGAGATATCCGTCCGGTTTCAATAAATTTGACAACAATTTCTTTTGTTGTTTTTAAAATATGTTCTTCCATTGAGCTCATGATGGTTTGTACCTGAAAAAACGGCTGAATAATGCTTGATTTTCTTTTGATGGTTGTTCCTAACTGGAATCAACTCGATCCTAAGAATGGATCGAGTTGAAATCTTTTATATTTTCTTTCAATAGCCATTAAGTCGTTGGTGTAGGTGTTGGCGTTGGCGTTGGTGTAGGTGTTGGTGTAGGTGTTGGCGTTGGTGTTGGCGTGGGCGTCGGGGCCATATTTACATAAATTGCCACTGATGCGGTTACGCCATTTTCAATACTGGCCTGGACGATATCTATGCCAGTAATTGAGCCGGATTTATATATGGCTGTTGCATTGCCGGAAGGGTCCGTTAGGTTGTTAACAACCGTAAGCGTGCTCCCAGAGACATTTTGAACGATTGCAAAACCGACTGGATAATCGTAAACTGGGGTTGTAGTGGTTCCACTGGTGGAGGTTCCGGTGGCGGGTGGAGTCTGTTCAACATTGTTCAGCGTGGCGGTAATCGAACTGTATTCGCCATTGTATAATGAGATAGGATTGGCTACAATAGTCAGTTGTAGGTTGCTTGGATCAACATTTTCACTATCTGTAGAACTTGTAGAATCGCAGCCGGCAATGGCAACGGCCATCAGACAACAAAGCAAAAACATGCAATAATGCTTTTTAACCATTTGATTTCTCCATAAGAAACAGTAAAATTGTTAGTGCAGGCATTGTCATCTCACGAAAAATGAATGTATGAAAATGAGTTGATTGGTGTGGTTTGTGCCATTATTTAACGGCAAATGGAATCATGATTTTGATGCCAATTACGCACAATAAACAGAACTATTTGCCTGCATTTTATATATATGATTCAAAACAGAACCATCTGTCAAGTATGAATTTTCCGGATAATTATAACGGTCGTATTCTGCTTTGGTCTTGAATATAGCAGATAAACAGTATATGCTCAAAGGAGTTAAATTTTTTTGAAATTTTGAAGTTATCACAGCACGGGAATGCCGCGCCAGGGGAGATGGGTGGGAATGAAACAGCAATACACTATTTTAAAAAATCATGACAATAGCCGGTTGATTATTCGCGAATTCGGTGAACTGGACAAGGATAGCTTGTCGCTGCTCTGCGAGGAAAGCTATGACGACGCAGCGGTTTCCAGTGCCGTTGCCGGAGGCATAGAAAAAGTCATTTCAGTCCTTAGAACCAAAAACATGTATCCTCCCAGGGGTCATGCTGAAAAGATTGCTGATTTGGTGATAGATTTTTATACAGCCAATAAATCCGAACCTGTTGATATAGCTATTGATGAGCCGGCAGCGTCATCTAAGGAAAGCCTGTCAGGAGCATTCATGGGCATTGAGGAAGACCCTGAAATTATTGATGACCTGCTCGAAGAAGACTTCGATGGGGACAGCGACGATTCCGATGAAATCAAGATAGATTCTTCCATCAAGATTGCCGATGATGATGCCGTTGATGTTGAAGATGAATTGTAAATTAGCGTTGCTGGCTCTGTTTCCGTCAACATGGTCATGATGCTGTTGAATATGAATTGATAGGGGGTCTGAAGTCTGAAAATATTTCTTGGTAAATAACCCGCAACTGAAAAGCCCAGAAAGGAGAAGGATTTCTATGGATGTGACGCGAAGGGGTTTTATCAAAATTACCGGCGCTACGGCTGCAGGCCTTGCAGTCAGTGGCAGTCTGGGTTTTGACCTGTCACCGGTCAAGGCCCATGCTCAGATGCTCAAGACAAAGTATGCCAAAGAAACCACCACGATATGCTGTTATTGTGCGGTGGGATGCGGGGCAATTGTGCATACCAGCAAAAAAGGGGACGGGCGGGTCATCAACATCGAAGGTGATCCGGACCATGTCATCAACCGGGGGGCTTTATGCTCCAAAGGGGCTGCGCTGGCCGGGCTGGTTGAAAACGAAAACCGGCTCATCAACCCCATGTATCGCGCACCTTATGCTAAAGAGTGGCAGTCAGTCTCCTGGGAATGGGCCATTGACCGCATTGCCAGACGCGTTAAGGCCACGCGGGATGCATCGTTTACGCCAACCAATGCCGCAGGACAGACCGTCAACCGCACCACGGCCATTGCTTCTGTCGGAAGCGCCGCCCTGGACAACGAAGAATGCTGGACTTATCAGGCCCTGATGCGTTCCCTGGGACTTGTCTATATCGAGCACCAGGCCCGAATCTGACACAGCGCTACTGTAGCGGCTCTGGCAGAGTCGTTCGGACGCGGTGCAATGACCAACCACTGGATTGACCTTAAAAACAGCGACTGCATCCTGATCATGGGCAGCAACGCTGCGGAAAACCACCCCATATCCTTCAAATGGGTCACGGAAGCCCAGAGAAACGGCGCCAAGGTCATCAGCGTCGATCCCCGGTTTACCCGAACCTCCTCAAAAGCGGATATTTATACGCCGCTGCGCTCCGGAACCGACATTGCTTTCCTGGGCGGAATGATCAAGTACATCCTGGATAACAAACTGATTGCCGAGGAATATGTTCTGAATTATACGAATGCGTCTTTACTGGTAAACAAGGATTTTTCATTCAAAGACGGGCTGTTTTCCGGCTGGGATTCCAAAACCAAGAAATACGACAAGGCAAGCTGGTCATTTCAGCTGGATGAAAAAGGAGCGCCTGCAAGGGACCTGACGTTGAAGAACAGTCAGTGCGTCATCAATCTCTTAAAGAAGCATTATGAGCGCTATAATATCAAGCTGGTTTCAAAAATTACCGGCACCCCGGATGCGGATCTGCTGGAGATATACAAAACCTACGCAGCCACCAGCCCCAATAACAAGGCAGGAACCATCATGTATGCCATGGGCTGGACCCAGCATACGGTCGGCGTCCAGAATATTCGAACCATGTCCATCATTCAGCTCCTTCTGGGGAACATGGGTGTTGCCGGTGGCGGCGTTAATGCGTTAAGGGGCGAGTCCAATGTGCAGGGATCCACGGATCATGCCCTGCTGTTTCATATCTGGCCCGGCTATCTTTCAGCCCCGACAGGAAAAATGGCAAAACTCGAGGACGTGCTCAAGCGCAGAGCCCAGAGCAAGGATCCGCTCAGCCTGAACTGGTGGCAGCACGAACCGAAATATATCGTCAGCCTACTGAAAGCCTTTTTCGGAGACAAGGCTTCTGCTGAAAACGAATTCGGTTATCCCTGGATGCCCAAACTGGATGATGGCAAGCCGTATTCCTGGCTGGATCTCTTTGATGAGATGTTCAAGGGCGGCATCAAGGGCTTTTTCGCCTGGGGCATGAATCCGGCGTGCAGCGGCTCCAATGCCGGAAAAGTGCGCAAAGCCATGGCCAATCTCGAATGGATGGTAAACGTCAATCTTTTCGACAATGAAACCGGTTCCTTCTGGAAGGGGCCCGACATGATTCCGGAGAATGTGGCAACGGAAGTCTTCATGCTTCCGGCCTGCGTATCGGTCGAAAAAGAAGGCAGCATTACCAACAGCGGACGCTGGATGCAGTGGCGGTATGCGGGTCCCAAGCCTCTCGGGAACAGCCTGCCGGACGGCGACATCATCATGGAACTGGGTCTTAAGCTCAAGGCTCTTTACAAGGAAGGCGGCGTATTCCCGGATCCGATTTTGAACCTGAAGTGGGACTACGTGACGGATCACAAGTTTGATCCCCACAAGGCGGCCAAACAGATCAACGGGTTTTTTGTCAAGGATGTAAAGATCGGGGAACAGGAATACAAGAAGGGATCTCAGGTTCCCAGTTTTGCACTGCTTCAGAGTGATGGATCCACATCCTGCGGCAACTGGATTTATGCTGCCAGTTATACGGACAAAGGAAACATGTCAGCCCGTAAAAAACAAGATGACGCGCCAAACAAAATCGGCCTGTATCCCGAGTTCGCCTGGGCATGGCCGGTGAATCGTAGAATCCTTTACAACCGAGCGTCTGTAGATCCCAAGGGGCTGCCTTATGATGAAAAACGCTGGGTCATCCAGTGGAAGGACGGCAAATGGGTCGGTGATGTGCCGGACGGGCCTGCGCCGCCTCTGATCGGCGCCGATGGTCAGCCGGATCCCAAGGGCAAGCATCCGTTTATCATGACCCTTCACGGGTTTGGACAGATTTATGGGCCTGGATTGCATGACGGCCCGTTGCCGGAACATTACGAGCCTCTGGAATGCCCGGTGGAAAAGAACTTCATGAGTTCTCAGCTGACCAGCCCTACGGCAGCGGTATATGGCACCAGCGCCGATACTTTTGCCACCTGCGATCCCAGATTCCCCTACGTGGGAACAACTTACCGGGTATCCGAACACTGGCAGACCGGCCTTCTCACCCGAACGCAACCCTGGCTCATGGAACTTCAGCCTCAGGTGTTTGTGGAGATGAGCGAGGAGCTTGGCGTCCTTAAAGGCATCAAGAATGGCGAGCGGGTCAAGGTGTCTTCGTCGCGCGGGTCTCTGGAATGCACGGCGGTTGTGACCAAACGGTTCAAGCCGATGAAGATCGGAGGAACCGTTGTTCATCAGGTGGGGATGCCGTATAATTATGGGTGGCGTTGGCCGGCCAGCGGCAAAGAGGAAAGCGCGAATCTGCTGACCCCGTCCGCGGGTGACCCCAATACCCGGATTCCGGAAACCAAAGCCTTTATGGTCAACGTAACCAAACTATAACCGGAGGTGAAGCCCATGAGCAAGGTCTTTTTTGTAGATACAACAGTTTGTACTGCCTGTCGGGGATGTCAGGTGGCCTGCAAGCAGTGGCATAACCTTCCTGCCGAGATGACTACCAACCGGGGGACGATGGAAAATCCGCCGGATCTGTCGTTTGATACCTACAAAGTCGTCCGAATGCGGGAAGAAGTCATTCAGAACAAACTGAACTGGCTTTTTTTCCCAGAACAGTGCCGGCACTGCGTTTCCCCGCCCTGTCTGGATACGGCCGGCGATTCCAGAGCCGTGTACAAGGACGAGGCAACGGGGGCGGTCATTTATACGGCCGAAACCCGTTTCCTGAATGCGGATGAAATTATTGCGTCCTGTCCGTATAATATTCCCCGAAAATCAGCGGATGGAACCCTGGCCAAATGCGACATGTGCAATGACCGGGTTCACAACGGGCTGATGCCCTCCTGCGTGCAGACATGCCCGACCGGCGCCATGAATTTCGGAGATGAAAAAGAGATGCAGGCTTTTGCCACAAAGCGCCTGGCTGAGGTAAAACCCAAATATCCGGATGCAAAGCTTCTGGACGCAGAGGATGTCCGGGTCATTTATCTGACGTTGTATGATCCCAAGCTGTATTTCAAATATGCAGTAGCCTCATCTTCAGATGTGAATCTGACGCGGCATCTGGCCTTGAAGAAAATGTTCAGGCCGCTGACGGATATTGCCTCGCGGATGCTTCAGGCATAGCGCTTATAAGTGGTGTCTGACTGGCTATGGGTTGGCTGTTTAATTTTACCGACTGTGTAGTTTGTTCAGACCCGAACAAGATGGTTGAACGAGACAGGGTGATTCAAATTTTTTCTTATTTGAATCACCCTGTTTGTTATGTCGCGCATGACAAACCGGTTTCATTCCCCCTTTTCATAGGGGGAAGGCCAACGGATCTTAAAATCAAATCTTTTAACTTAAAATCTGACACCTTCACATAAAGGTATACTGATCATGTCCGATGCTGATGCCGCTCAAGAGACGATTCGAAAAGCCTGCCGGGAAGTAACGGCCGTTCGTCCGGCCTATACGGAAATTCTGAAATTCTACGAGGCTGTTTTTCTGTCCCAGGAAGCGGCCAAGACCCATACCCATGTTCCGCAGATTGACATTCCAGAAGATATTCTGGCGATGAAACTTGAAGGAAAATTCCCTCTGGTGTCTGCGGCGGATTTTGAAATTGATCTGGCTGGCGCAACCCGTCTTCTGGGAAAACTCTGTGAAATTGCCGGATCATCTGCATCTGCTGATATGAAAGGGGCCGCTCGGATAATTTCCGAATCCCTCGGATCCGGATCTCTGAATCCGAAGGACCTGTTTGATCTGGCATTGGGCAAGGATCCCTCGGCGAAAATCCCATCGGGAGTGTCCCCTGACATGGCGCTGCTTTTCGGCTACAACAGTATTCGGCCTTCTTTGCGGTTGTACTCTGAGCATCTTTCAGCTTCGCTGAATGCCGATGAGCCGTGGAGAACCGGTTATTGCCCGATTTGCGGCAGCAGTCCAGGCCTTTCCATGTTGAAAGGGGAGGGAGAACGCTATTATGTCTGCAGTTTCTGCTGGCACGAATGGCTGACCCCCCGGATTTACTGTCCGTTCTGTGACAACACGGACAGCAGCCAGCTGCATTATTTTTTCAGTGAAGAAGAACCAGAATACCGGGTGGATGGCTGTGACCGTTGCAGCCGCTACATCAAGACCGTTGATCTTCGCAAGACCAGCCGAACGATTATACCTGTTGTGGAAGCGATTGCCACCCTTCATCTGGACATCAAAGCTGGAGATCAGAAGACAGAAGTCAGATGACAGCGGTCGGAAATCAATAGGTTATCAACATTGATAAACTCGCAAAAAGTCAAAAACCGCGATATACTGTCATTCCGGCGAAAGTCGGAATCCAGTGTTTTCGGATAGTCGCTGAAAGATAGGACACCGGTTTTCACCGGTGTGACGATTTTATACGAGATCATCACTTTTGATTACGATATATATTGTTGAGATGGTTCTTCATACGTATCAGCCAAAAACTGCGAGGAAGCAACTCCCCGGAATTTCGGGCGGCCACAAAGAACTTCTGAAATTGCCGTCCAGAACAACCACTTTAAATGCTTTTGGCACCGCAGAATATAACAACCTTGACTTTAAGCCCTATTGAGCTTCGATATGGCTCAATAGGAGGTGATACATTATGGCAATAAATTCTGTTGTTCGCGCACGGATTGACGGACAAATCAAGATCGAGGCTGAAGCGGTGCTTGCATCTATCGGGCTTACCGTTTCGGATGCTTTCCGTATGATGATGCGCATCGCAAAGGAAAAGGCCCTCCCTTTTGAACCACTTATTCCCAATGACGAACCATTGAAGCGATGAGAGCCGCACAGCGCGGCGAGTTTGCATGGTCTGACTCCGTCGATAAACTGATCGCGGGGTTAAATGCGGACGATTAGGTATACAAACCGTTTCAAGCGCGATTACAAGCGGGAAAAAACTCGGCGGCACGGAAAAACACTAGATGAGGTTTTGATGGAAATCGTCAATTTGCTTGTTGCCGATATGCCGTTACCTTGCCGCAATTTTGATCATCCGCTTTCCGGTGAATGGGTCGATCACCGCGATTGCCATATCAAGCCTGATCTGATTTTGATTTACCGAAAAACTGACCCTGATCATCTTGTTCGTATCGGATCGCACAGCGAGCTTGGTTTGAAAAGGCGTCTTCCTTGCTTGGGGTGGCCTTTACCTATTTCCCTTTTCATTTTATTTTCCGGGGATGAACCACCAGGCAGGTACCATGTGCCTTGACCGTTACCAAGTGAATCAAGCCATGGATCATTGACAACCAGATGGGCCGTAAGATGGGGTTGAGCTTGTTACATTATCCAATTTTTGAGGACCACCGCCTTTTGCATACTTCCGGTATTGGTAATATTTCCGGCCCGCCCAAAACTCAACCTTAGGATAGCATATCCTTAATTCAGGATTTTTGCATCATCCAGCGTCTTTCTGACGTGAACAGTCAGATCCCCGTTGTATCGGTTTATGAGAACCCCATTGATACTGATTCCCTTGGTTCGCTGCTCGTCGTTTCTTCTCTGAATCCTGGACAGAGAAGGATCGGAATGGGCGACCAGTTCGGTCCGAAATCTCCGCCCCCCCCCCATTCTGCCTTAAACCGACCTTGAGCTTATCATTTTGTCTGTATATTAGGAAACTGTCTTCTTCATGATTCAGGGAAATCCATCTGGTGCGCCGATAATTCCTGCCGCCCATAATCGAGATAAATTTTCTCCTTCAGAAACAGCGTATACAAGTCTGGATCGATGTGTTTATCTTGTACCATAAATTTCATGATCTTTAAGGCCTCCGAAAGGGTCTTTCCTTTCCTATAAGGCCGGTCCTTTGCCGTCAGTGCCTCAAAGATGTCCGCCATGGCAATAATTCGCGCCTGCAGAGGTAGTTTCTCCTCTTTCAGTCTGGCGGGATATCCGGTACCATCCAGCTTTTCGTGGTGCGATGCGGCATATTGGGGTACATGGCTCAGTTTCTTGGGAAAGGGCATCTGGGAAAGCATCTTAGAGGTAATGAAGGCATGGTTGTTGATTATTTCCCGTTCCGAGTCCGTCAGCGTCCCCCGACGGACGCTGAGGTTGCAAATCTCATCGTCCGTTAGCAGCGGGAATGATTTTCCATCAACAACATATTGACGCTTGGCTATTCTTTGCACCCGTTCGATATTTTCATCGGCCATGAACTCACCACCGAAATTGACACTATTTAGAAGTGCATAATCCTCTTCCAACCTTTCTATGTAATCATCCTCAAAAGCCTCGGAGTTTTCATCGGAAACCGTCGATTCCTTTCCGCTCAAGATTCGGGCCAATTGATAGTCTTTCTTGATCAGTTCAAAGCGGAGCTTTATAAGCTCGATGCGGTCGCAGACCGACTCCAGTTTCTTGGCCTTGTCCACGACAAGATCCGGCGTTGTGATCTTGCCGACGTCGTGGAGCCATGCGGCAATCCTCAGCTCGTTGAGCTCGTTGTCAGAGAAATGAACATCGGCATAGGCCCCCTCCGACACGTCATTGATCTTTTGGGCGACACTCATGGTCAGTTCCGCCACACGCCGGATGTGGCCGGCTGTGTAAGGGGATTTCTCATCGATGGCCGTGGCGATGGTCTTGATAAAGGATTCCAGGAGCATTTCCAATTCTTGGATAAGGCGGCTGTTGGTTAGCGCAACGGCGGCCTGTGAAGCCAGAGATTCCACCATCTGCTGACTATCTATTGAGAAGCTGATGACCTCACCGTTTTCAGTATCCTGTGCATTGATCAACTGAAGGACGCCGATGATTTCTTTCTCGTGGTCCTTCATTGGAACAACCAGCATGGATTTCGAACGAAATCCGGTCTGGGTGTCGAATTTCCGGGTTCCCTCGAAGTTAAACCCTTCGGCAGCATAGACATCGCTGAGATTGACTATCTTTCCCGACAGGGCGGCAAAGGCCGAGACGTTGCTGTGATTGGGAGATCCATCGGGGCACTTGAGCGGAACAGGTGGCCAGGAGATCTTCTCTCCTGTTCCTCCCATACGGATATTAAGGGTTTCATTCTGGACAACGGCAAAGGAAAGCGTCTGACCATCGTCGGACTTGAGATAAACCGTTCCGCCAGATGCATTGGTACATTTCCTGGCTGCATCCACAATCAACTCAAAAAGCCCGTCCAGGTTTTTCCCAGCGGACAGGGACATGCCGATCTGCATCAAACGGCGGTGATGTGCAAGTTGATCTTCTGTGTATTTCTTTACATCTGAGACAAGGCGATTTAGGAGTCTGTTGATCCTCGGATCGTCGGTAAATCTTCTCTGGAAGTGATGAATGAGAAATTCTTCCATCAAATACTATCCTCTGTATTTATTACTATCTAAAATCATCAGATCTCATTTCAAGCGCTAATTTCTTGAAGAAATATGCCGCATTGCTGTTTTGTATAAATGGCTTATTTGAAATATAGAGGAGTAATTTTTGAAAAGTCAACCATTCTTGCCTCATTCAAAAGTATTTTTTCCAGATTTTAATTCATGCTTATTTCCGGTATCCATAAGAAAATCGGCGGCTGAATATTCAACCATGGGGTAGCAAAATATTGTGGAACACCCAAGGTGAAAGGCCGGCCGCATGTGACGTTTCTTGCCGCTGCATGCGGGTTATGTGCCGACATGTCTTGAGATGAAATGTCGCTTTCCCCTCGCTATCGTTGCCCGTCCAGCCATTATTTACCTCTCCCGGTCTTCACTGGTCGTATCCCCTGCCTGAGACATCAGTCACGTGTTTGCCGGCCAGTGCCTCCAGGAATTCGGTATGTGTCATCACCCGCGAGAACATCGGGTAATTCTTCTCTATCGATAGTTGCTGTTCTTCCTCGCTTAGCGTGGCGGTGCAGTCCTTGAGCGTTATCACGTCGTAGCCCTTCTCGTAGGCCGTGCGCATGGTAGACTCGACACAGCAGTTGGTCAGGAAGCCGCCCAGTGCGACGGTTTTGATGCCCCTGCTGCGCAGAATGAAGTCCAGGTTGGTGCTGGCAAAACCACACAGGCCGCGCTTGCCCTCAACGATGATATCCTTTGGCTGCGGTTTAAGAACGTCCACCATCTCGGCGCCCCAGGTACCTTTTCGGAACGATTTGCTGTCGACCACGCCCTTGAGGATGCCGTATGGATGAGTCGCCAGTTCATGGTAATCGTCGGTGAAGGATATGGGTGTGAAGACGATCGCCGCCCCTAGCTTGCGGACCTTCGCGACCAGTTCAACTGTGTTGGCGAGCATGTTGTTGCTTTCCATTACACCCTTGACCGCTCCATGAAGCGTCCCCCCTTCGGTGGTGAAATCATTTTGATATTCGATTAGAACCACTGCCGTTGTTTTGGGATCCATTTTGTCTCTCCTTTCATGAAATATGTTTAACTTATTGATATTGCATTTGATAAAGGTTGAGAAGATTCAACCTTGCAAGAACGCTTGCCGGTGTCAGCATGGTTACTTGGACAACCCCCGGCAACCTCCCGATTTGAATATCTCCTGTAATTGTGGCGCGGTTCTTGACTTCCGCAATGGAAAATCCAGTGAGTTCGGCCATTCTTGTTAATCCATTGGCGGTAGCAGTATTGAGATCCGCACCGGAGCCAACCACCTGCACCGGATACACATCCGTTTCGATTGGGAAGCCGTAATTGCGGCAGAACCGGGCCGCCTCATTCTTTTCCGCGTCCGTATAAGGTCGGGCAAGAAAGGGAAGATTCTCATAGCACGGCAAAACGATGGGGCCGTCAATGGCAAGGCCCTTAATAACCTTAACTTCTATAATGACTTCCGCGGAAACGTCTGTAGTGTGGCCGGCTACTTCGCCGTCTCCCATCATAGCATGAACATCACCCACATATATCCCCGCCTGAGCGATTTTTACCGGGACAATAACCATAGCCCCTTCGCCGACCTCATTAATATCCATATGGCCGTCAGTGCGCTGTAAAAGCTGTTCTGGAGTAAGGGCGTATTGATGCGAGGCATTGATCAGGAAAGAGCCAAAATCACCGGCATTGTGCGATGACGGCATTGCCACCGACGGGCAGGATCCGATATTTCCTACCATAGGGCGAACGCGGGCAAGGACGCCCCATAAATCACCTTTAGCCAGAAGGTTGGAGGAATACTGGCATGATCCGTGGGGAATGGCGCTGAATTGCTGAGACTGACAGGCAATCTCCTCTGACATCTGTGGCGGGACAGTAACCCCAATGGTTCTTTCGGCATTAAATAACATGGTATAGCCATTGTCCAGATGAAAGGGCTTAACAGAAGTTTTACAGGCAGTACATTTGATGGCGTCTTCGCCGATTCCTTCGAGATAGGTCTTCGGGTTGATCAGGCCGCAACCGGGACACTGCTTGGCAACAAAGGGGTCGCCAACGAAATTTCCATCAATAAAGCTATCGGTCCCGGAGGTCGTAGCAAGGGATAAAACGGTGATTTTGATAATCTTGAGACAAACGCTGTCGCCGATTTCGGCCCCTTCGACGGCAATGGGGTGGGTAACTTCATGCCCGCTCGCATAATCGGGGGTAATCATCGCTCCCCAGCACCCAGGCGAGACGCGGGCTACAATAGTTCCGCCGTCGGCGACCAAGCCGGCCATCGGCTCTTTCGGGTCCAGTACCCAAGCCATCTTGGATGTGTGTACAATACGATCAGCCATCTTGAGCCCTCCTTTTTGTAATATACAATCATGGATCTGACATTTTATTCTCCTTGGAATAGCTGGTTTTTAAATATGGGCGCATCGCTGTTTTGTATGGGCGACCACTATAAATGCCAACAATTCTTGATCTATTTGAGTTGTGCTTGCATATAAGCATGAGTCATTATTTCCGGATTTTTATTCATGCTTATTTCTGGTATCATTAACCATAGCCGAAGTAATCGGCGGTCGTCGAAACATTTGATCAACCCCATGAACGGGGATCGCCATGATAATTTCACAGTGCGTCACCAATTTTTACAATTACCAGAAGATGAATGTTAAAAAAAATTTCGTTGCGGAACTATGAGTATATTCTCCGAAAATTTCAAGGCCATTTCAATGACATAGAGCTATCATCCATCACATCCGATGGTATACTGTCTTTCATGGTTACGGTATCCGATGGGACCAAGCAAAATACCAAAAAATTACGATTCACGCTTCTTTCAGACTTTTTCAATTATATCCACAATTCCATCGATCCTGATTTTCAAAACCCATGTCGCAATGCAGCGCTACGCAAACTGTTCATGTCAGGGAAATCCAGCCAGTTCAAAATCCTTGAAAAAGATGTGGTCGATGAAATCATTTTCAGAACTCAAAATCCCAGGAACCGTCTTTTGCTGGAGCTGATGGCCCGTGGTTGCATGAGAGCCGAAGATACCCTTAAGTTGACCCAATAGATATCGAAGACCGCAAAGCAATCATCCGAGACCCCAAAAAATGAATTTCTACCATTTCTGAATCGGATTCTCAATTGGAGCCCAGTCCAGCAAAAATTGGTCCTCAGTATTAAAACCTATAACTAAAGAGGCTAAAACGTCATCATAACTGGTCGTTTGGGTTACCCAAATATTTCTAATAGTTGTTCCAGTTAGATCGAAAAATTTCGTAACAAATTCGTTGTATTCAATTACGTATATGAATTCATCTTTTTTCCAATACTCGCCATGTCCGTAAGTCCAGAAGGTATTAGTCAGAGGGTTGAAAAGAGCAACAAATATCTTTGTTTTGCACGGTTTCCCAATATTTCCTAAATAAACGCCATCTAATTCAATGTATCCTCCATCAGTTTTATGATATTTTTGTTCTTTTGTTATCGCAACGACTGGGTTAAATACGATATCGTGCTTGCAGGATCCGCACATGCCATCTGTGTCGCATATCTCTAACTCTATCTGGTAGGTCCCGTTGTCTTTAATATTGAATAGGTTATGTTCCGACATAAGTTTCTGCGGATCGGGACGAATGCTTAAGATCAGGGTTGTCCCTGTTTCTTCGTTCCATCCGTAAAGCAATTGTTGAAATCTGATCGATTCCAAGAAATGAACGGTTTGCTCTCGGCCATTAACAAAAACCTTGAATTTACTCCAGTCCAGTTTCCAATTGCTGTCCTCGCCTTTGATACCATCCTCGTCATGGATTTCTATCTGGAAACCCTCTCCCTTCAAGATGCTGAATTCAAGAGGATAACCTTTGCCGGGTTGCGGAGTCATACGAATTTCAGGGGCATGGTTGACCGGCACCAACCCGCACAAGTCGTCAATGAGCGCCTTCGAATCGCTGAAAAGCGCCATAAATTCGGAGCGCAAATAATCCGCTGTAATTTTTTCATTATAGTCTCCCCATCCCAAGATGGAAACGATACAGGACTGGTAAACTCCACCGAGGCCGAACTCATGATCAACAATGCTATAGGAGAAAGTATAAAAATCCTTTCTATTGTCAATAAAAGCATAATCGGGGACAGCAGGTTTCGTTAAAGGGAATTCCGCAGCAGCCTCCTCCGGATTCTGGTAGCTCATAATTCTCACCTCAAGATGCCATTGCGAATCCGAAACATTCCATGAACTGGTGGTTGCGTAGAAAGATGTTACTTGACGGTTGCTAACGGGAGATTTTCTTGGATCGTTATTGACGGTCACGTCCTCAGGGACGAAACTCAGGAAGGATGAGTAGGCTTCTTTCCAGGTGGTGATCTGGCCGCAGGCCACGGCGTTCTTGAGGCAGAGTACGAAAAAAACAAGAATCATGACAAAAACTATTCTGGTTTTCAAGGCTTAACCTCCTTTTATAGATCAGTCTGTTGATATAAATTCGCTTGACCTGGTTAATAAAATGGACGCTTTTGTTAAGCGGCTTTTCAAAGCCATGATTTCATACTGCTAGGCCATAGTCATTTAGACGTCCACTTCCCCGTATCGTCATATTTAGGGCTTTTCAGCTATTTTCTAAGAATAAATTGCATCACTCGGATTGGTAAATTCTTTTGATAGGGAAATGTCAACCATTGCACCGGTGTGTTTCTGCTGATGATATCGGCCAATCCGTCATTTGCTGCTGTTCACTTTTTCAAGTGCGTTGATCAGATCTTCCAGTTTGGGCCGGATGTTGATGTCTCCCACCTTTGCGTAGCGCAGGGTACCGGTCTTGTCGATGATGAACAGGGCACGTTCGGTGACGCCGTCGCTGCGCAGCACCCCGAATTTATCCGCAACGGCCCCATGCGGCCAGAAATCCGACAGCACCGGAAACCAGAGATTCCCCATTTGGCGGGTCCAGGAAAATAGCGTCGGCAGGTTGTCTACGGTGATTCCGAGAAGAATGGCATCATGGGCCTCGAACAACCCCTTTGCCAGATTGTAACCCGGCCATTGGTCGGAGCATACCGGGGTCCAGGCAGCGGGAACAAAAGAGATCACGACATTTTTCTTTCCCGCGAACTGGCTGAGTGAAACGGTTTGGCCGCTCAGCGATGGCAGCGTGAAATCCGGAGCCGGATCTCCCACCTTTACTTTCAGCGAGCTGTCGATTGGTTTTAACTGGCCGGGGTTGTAAATGTTTTCCTTGTATGCGTCCGAGAGCGCAAATGCCGCGCCTGACGTCCACAATAACAAAATGGCGATTGCCGAGACGGTTCTTATAGATGATCGCATAATCCCTCCAAGGCGGAGCATTATTTATTTAATTGGGCCTGGACCAGTTTCAGGAATTCGGCATTGTCCGCGATTCCCCCCAGCTTGGAATAAAAAATGGAGTGGCCGCCGTCTTTATGGTTTTTAATACCGATAAAAAAAGGGGTTCTGACTTCACCCAGCTGTTTGTGAACGAGAAAATCGCCGTCTGGAAACAGCGGAAACTGAATTGCATACGTCTTTTTGAAATAGGCGACTTCAAACGGGGAATTGCCGACACCGATGCCCACAAGCTTGACCTTGTCCTTCAGCTTTTCGCTGCTCTGGATTTTTGAATACAGGTCATTGACGCTGGGGGCTTCTTTCTGGCAGTGCGGGCAGTACATGCTGAAGATTTCAACGATGACAACCGATGCCTTGATCTGGGGAATGGAAAATGTTCCCTCTCCTTTGATGCCAAGATATGTCTTGTAGCCGGCATCGTCCGGAATGGCAAGCTTGATATCCGGCAGCTTACCGCCTTCTGCCGGCGGCTTGACTTCGGCTGCCAGAAAAGCAGGCAGCATCAACAGCGTAAACAGAACTATCCAAACCGAACGCAGTCGTTTCATAATGGCAATCCTCCAAGTAAAAAATGGTCATGATCCGGACACTCACTGGGCCTTTCTGCCAACCTTCAATTCGATAAAACGGGACAGCTCTTTGTGAATGTCCTGAAAAGTCAATTCATTCAGACACCGGCTGATCTCAGAGTTTCCGCATCCTTTCCGGCGGCAGGGAATGCAGGACATGTTTCTGGTAATAACCGCGTGTCGACTGCCTTGCGGGGCCCAGCATACGGCCGGAGACGGTCCGAAAATGCCAAGTGTCGGTATCCCCACGGCAGCCGCCAGGTGCAGGGCGGCGGTATCCACCCCGATAAATCCATGGCAGGCGAAAAAAACGGCGGCCAACTCACCGATGGATGTTTTTCCGGCCAGATTAAAGGGTCTGGTACGGCAGCGTGCTGCCACCTGATCTGCGCGGCCGCGCTCTTCTGATGATCCGGTGATGACGACCGTCATGTCATAACGCAGCTGAACATCGTCAATCAGCTCCACGCAGGAATCCATCCGCCATTCCTTGTATTTCCAAAGGGAAAACGGGTGAAACGCCAGAAGCGGCCGGTGCAAAGGGATTTTTTCATTGGAAAACAGCCGGTTTGCAGCCTCTTTTCTGTGATTCGGGATCGCATAGTTCAGGGATCTGTCCCGAATCTTCAAACCCAGGGGGGATAGAATGTTGAGGTTGTGTTCGGCCGCATACTGAAACGCCTCGTCCGGCGGAATGACCAGATGCGTAAACACGCGATTTCGCCACAGCCCGCCATCTTCGGCAAACCGGCCGATTCGCGTGCCTGCGCCGGATAATCCGGCAATGATCGCACCCCGTGTGCCGGTGCGAAGATCAATTGCCAGATCAAAACGGTGGCCGCGAAGTTCCCGCATCCAGTGGAGCTGCCCCAGAAATGCGGCCCTGAGTCGTTTTTTTTCCTTTCGGACGGTTATCACCGCGGTTGCAAGGGAACAATCTTCGATGATCTCCCTTGCCTTTCCCCGAACGCAGACCACAAGCCTGGATTGGGGGAAATTTTCCCGCAGCACGCCGATTGCAGGGAGCGTCAGGATGACATCGCCGATATCGCCAAGCTGAATCAGGAGGATGCTTTTATAAGATGACGGCTGATCCGGCCAAGGGACCCGTTCAATTAATCCCTCTTTCTTTCTTGACAGCTTCATAGGCTTCCTGAATTTCATTGAACTTGTCATTGGCAAATTTGATGAATTCATCTGGCAGGCCCTTGGCAATGATTTTATCCGGATGATATTCTGAGACCAGCTTGCGGTATTGTTTTTTAATCTGCTCGTTCGTGTCGCTGTGCGTGCACCCCAAAACCGCATAATATTTGTTTACATTCCGAGCGTATCGGGACCGGATTCGGTCGAACTGCGTGCTGCTGAAACCGAAAATCGAGGCCGCCGACTGAATCAGCCGTTCTTCGCTGGGGTTGATGCCGCCATCGGCAACCGATACCCGCAGCAGTATGTCCATCATCAGCTCCAGCATCTGGGGCTGGACATGAAACTGGCCATAGAACTGGGATGCGAAGCTCTCAAAAGAGTCGCCGGATTCCTGGGCCGTATGGAAAATGTTGATGGCCACCTGCTGGCTTTCCGGGCTCAGGTTCAAATCATATGTCATGAACTGGCGGACGGCATCCATTTCCGCACGGGAGACCTGTCCGTCTGTCCTGGCCAGTTTGCCCAGCATGGAAAACGTGGCCACAAAAAAAGTGATCTGCGACGACTCGCCATATGACAGATTCATGGTCGGAGCGCCGCCCTCCGGCTTGTTGTCGAATGTGTGGCCGAATACGGCGCCGGCAATGGCGCCGATCGGCCCCCCCAGGGCAAAGCCTATGGCCCCTCCAACCAGTTTTCCAATGATACCCATAAATGCCTATCCTATAGATTTCTCATATATAAATGCATTATCGATTCAACGATTGTTCAATTTCATCCAGAAAACGGCTCTTCCGGTTGAACTGACCTTTCCGGTATCCGGCGGATGTCAGAAAAAGATATTTTTCGGAGCGTGTCACCGCAACATACATCAGCCGCCGTTCTTCGTAAAGTCCGGCGGTTGTGTCCATGGATCGCCAGTGGGGAAAAAGCTGTTCCTCGCATCCTACGACAAAAACCACATGAAATTCAAGTCCTTTAGCCGCATGAATTGTTGAAAGGCTGATGCCCCGGGAATTTTCTTCCTCATCCTCTTTTTTGTCTTCCCGAACCAGGGCGGCTTCTTCCAGATATTCCACGATCGAGAGCTTCTGTGAGGCCGAATACATGAGCTGTTCGATGTTTTCCTGCCTGGAGGTAAAGTCCATGGTGTCGGACTTGACGTGTTCCTTGAGATAAGCCACGTAGTTCACCCGATCGAGAACCGTCTGGATCGCTTCCGCCGGCTTCATCTCCCGGATGTCATTCAAAAGTTCCAGAAGCGCCTTGAGGGCCTGATAGACTTTTGGTGCCAGAACCGTCTCGTTCAGGGCAATCCGGGCCGCTTCCTGAAGGCTTTTTTCCGGGGGTTTTCAAACTCATCAGTTTTTTTAAAGCTCCTGGACCCATGCCTCGCTTTGGCGTGTTGACAATCCGCTCAAATGCCGCATCGTCTTTGATGAATGCCGCAGCAGTCAGGTAACAGTTTAAATCCAGGATTTCCTTTCGCTCGAAAAAACCTTTTCCGCCCAGCATGCGATACGGAATCCCGGCCTGGCGGAATGCCTTTTCAAAAGACAGGGAACAGAATTTGGTCCGGTATAGAACCGCCATTTTATCTATCGGGATTTTCATGCCGTTTAAACTGAGTATTTTTCTGGAAATCCAGTCAGCCTCCTCGTTGTCGTTTTCAAAGTCGTAGAGCTCCACAAGGCCGCCTTGTTTTTCAGAAAAACATTTTTTCTCCAGCTTGTGGGTATTGTATCCGATCAGCTCATTGGCTACCTGAACAATTTCATCGGCAGATCGGTAATTTTGTTCCAGTCTGAAAATTTTTGACCCGCTGTACTTTTCCTGAAAAGACAGAAAATGGTCTACATTGCTGCCCCGAAAAGAATAAATGGCCTGCCAGTCATCACCTACGCAAAAGAGTTTGCCGTTCTTCATCAGCAGCCCAGTCAGCTCTTCCTGGATGTTGTTGGTATCCTGGTATTCATCGCAGAGAATAAAATCAAAGAGATTCTGATAATAGGCTCTGATGGACTCATGATCCCGCAGCAGATTGCGCGTCAAAAAAAGAATATTATCAAAATCCACAGCATTTTTGGATTTCAGTTCCTGTTCATAGCGATGATAAATGTCGATCATTCGCTTTCTGGCAACCCGCGGCTTGTGCGTAAAATAGGTCTCCGGCGATCCCGAGTTTTTGGCATTGGAGATTTCCGCTGCAATGACAGGCACAAAAGACTTCTCGATATTCATTTCCCCGACAGCGATATCCTTTATCAGTTTTTGCTGCTGATAGGATGCATAGATTTGCAGCGGTGGCTGGTATCCCATGAGGGTGCAATGTTCCTTGAAGATTTTAAAACAGGCTGAATGAAAGGTTCGGACCCACGGAAATTGATAGAGAGGAATACCGGTCAGTTCCACCAGTCGGTATTTCATTTCCTCGGCGGCCTTATTTGTAAATGTAATGGCCAGAATGCGGTCCGAGGCAATGTCATGCGTAATCAGATGCGCAATTTTGGCGGTTAGGGTTCTGGTTTTTCCAGATCCGGCCCCGGCAACGACCAGGGTGGGGGAATCCAGATATTCGACAGCCTGTTGCTGCTGATCTGAAAGGTTCATGATGTTCCGTTATTTATATATACGCCGCTAAGGGCGGGAAAAATTAAAGTCGGCAATGCATGGACGGCTGATCGTTCAAGAATTCATGTCATCAGGACAGCACTATGCCAACCGGACAATGATCGGAGCCTGGGATGTCGTTATCGATGAAGGCATCTTTGATCCGGCCCTTTTCCATCAGATCCCGGGAAACGATAAAATAATCGATCCGCCATCCAATATTTCTGGATCTGGCGCCAAACCGGTAGGTCCACCAGGAATACTTTTCGATATCCGGGTAAAGGTAACGGAATGTGTCCACGTAGCCGTTTTGAAGAATGCGGTCCATCCAATCCCGTTCGATCCGAAGAAAGCCTGAATAATTTTCATTGGCCTTTGGGTTTTTCAGATCGATTTCATTGTGAGCCGTATTGAAATCGCCGCTGATGATCACGCTTTTGCCCTGGAGGCGATAGCGATCGGTATGGGCAAAAAAAGCCGCGTAAAAGTCAAGCTTGTATTGCAGGCGCTCTTCTCCCATCTGGCCATTGGGGAAATACACATTGAAGAAAATAAAGTCTCCAAAATCCATTTCACAAATTCGGCCTTCCTGATCGAATTCGGGAATGCCGATGCCATAGCGGACTGAAAGGGGAGGGATTCGGGTGTATGTTCCCACCCCGCTGTAGCCTTTTTTTACGGTTGAAAACGACCAGTAGGACTCATAGCCGTCAATCTGTTTCATTGCTCCGGTCAGTTTGATTTCCTGAAGCTTGGTCTCCTGAATGGCAACAATGTCGGCGTCCAGATCCTTGACCAGACCAACAAACCCTTTTGCCATTAAGGAATTAAGTCCGTTTACATTCCAGGATATCAATTTTAAGGTTTGTTTCGGCATGGCATTATTTTACACCCCGCTTTTTTTGGGGGGCGCTTTCATGCTTGGTTGTGCGAAGGCACGGTGGTTGTTGAAAATCCTTGCAGGAAGATAAACGGCCATGAGTTATGGATGATATCTCCAGCCCATATCCCATGGCCATTTTATTTTCAAGCGCGGTTCAGTCAGTATTGCGATAATTGAATATACTAAATTTACAGTTTTCATTCAATGGGGGAATCAAAATATTTCCATCGGACGACATCCTGCCAATTTATCTTGATTTTCCGCGAATATCCGGTAAATATCCGGTAAAAGCTCATGATCAATGGATTGCTTGCCTCCTGCAATGAAAATCTATACCCCTCTGGCCCTCTTTTTCAAAGGGGGAAAGTATTTTGACGGCAAACGGAATAAAACGCTATGCCAGCCGAATTAATGAAAGCAATGATAATTACCGGAATCACCGGCATTTCCGTGGGCAGCAGGCCGCTTGCACAGGTGCAACTGCCTGTTCCGGAGCCCGGGGAAGGGGAAATCCTGATCCGGGTTGCAGCCTGCGGCGTCTGCCATACGGAACTGGATGAAATCGAAGGGCGCACGCCGCCGCCGCGATTCCCGGTCATTCCCGGCCACCAGGTTGTTGGCCATGTGGTAAAATGCGGGCCGAATGCTTCCGGGTTCCAACCGGGCGAACGGGTCGGGGTGGGATGGATATACAGTGCCTGCGGAACCTGCGATTCGTGCCGGAACGGCAACGAAAACCTGTGCCCTTATTTCAGAGCAACCGGAAGAGATGTGAACGGCGGCTATGCTGAATTCATGACAGCCAGGCAAGATTTTGCTTTCCCGATTCCCGGTTTTTTCAGCGATGTCCAGGCAGCGCCCCTTCTGTGCGCTGGCGCTATCGGGTACCGCTCACTTCGGCTGGCGAATATTCAAAACGGGCGATCTCTGGGACTGACCGGTTTTGGCGCATCCGCCCATCTAGTGCTGAAAATGCTGAACTACCTGTTTCCTCAGAGCAGGTGTTTTGTGTTTGCCCGAAGCCGTGCCGAACAATCCTTTGCACGGGAAATCGGTGCAGTCTGGGCAGGCGATACTGAAGAGTCACCTCCGGAGCTGCTGGATGCCATCATTGATACGACACCGGCATGGAAACCGATTGTTTTTGCCTTGCAGAATCTGAAAAGCGGCGGCAGGCTGGTCATCAATGCGATTCGAAAAGAAAGACTGGATCAGGATGTCCTGATGAGTCTGGATTATCCGCGTCACCTGTGGATGGAAAAGGAAATCAAAAGCGTGGCCAATGTCGCGAGCCAGGATATCCGCGATTTTCTGGAAATCGCTTCCCAAATACCCATTGTTCCGGAAATTCAGGTATTTGCGCTGGAATCAGCCAATGACGCCCTAATAGAACTGAAAGAACGAAAAATCCGCGGCGCAAAAGTATTGGACATGCGGCTCAGCAGTTCCTCCACAACAGCTTCGGCTTCCCGAAGCGCCTTAACGGAACCAAATCCTGAGCCGAGTTCGTGAAAAATCCTGTCGTAACGGGACGGCTCCGCGCCGATGGCAGCATAATCCACCGGCGCTCTGGCATAAAGCTTGTCGTTGAAAAAATAATGGATCAGCCCGATGCCGGGATCGGGGCGATACGGCCAGCAGCGTTTTATGTCCATCAGTTCCCGGATGATTTCCGTGCAACGGGCAGGGTCAGTGCCTTCCAGTCCATCCAAGCGGAAAGCCGCATGGCCAGCGGCATCGAAAACCGCCTGCACCAGGGATGCTTCGGTAATCATCAGTCCATATTCGTACCAGTCCCGGGCAGCATTTCGAATCAGGATTTTAATATCTGCTGAAAGGCAATTATGGGTCGGACAAAAATAAGAACGGCAGGCAAATCCCCCGTAATCGCTGATCCCCCGCAAATCAATGCCGCCATTTCCCAGCGGGTGAAGCAGGCAACCCGGCCGGGATTGAATCCGGCCGATCAGCCCGATATAGGGGCAGTGATGAAACTCAGTAAATGGCCGATGCCCCGGCTCACTGGCCTCCACCCATTTCCGGAACGAAAGAACGGCATCGAGATTAAGGCCGGTCATGCCGGCAAACTGCTTGGTCCGCCTTGCCAGCAGAGAGTGAAGGCCGTTTCTGGACAGATCCGCCACATTGTAAAGGCCGCAGCAGGCTCCGCACGATACGGTTTTGCTGACCTGGCAGAGATAAACGCCGCCGGGTATTTCCGGATCCAAAACGATCTGTCCTGCCTGATCACCGTTTCCCCTCATCCTCCCCCGCACGCCTCCCGACCTCAGGTTTCAGTCTTCCGTCTCCTACCGTGTCAACTGCCGGTATTTGATGCGATGCGGCTGATCCGCGGCAATGCCCAGTCTGGCTTTCCGGTCTGCTTCGTAATCCGAGTAATTGCCTTCATACCAGACGACCCTGCTGTCTCCTTCAAATGCCAGAATATGAGTGGCGATGCGATCCAGAAACCATCGGTCATGGCTGATCACAACAGCGCATCCGGCAAAGTTTTCAAGGGCCTGCTCAAGGGCTCTTAGGGTATTGACGTCCAGATCATTGGTCGGTTCATCCAGAAGCAGGACATTGGCTGCCTGTTTCAGAATCAGGGCCAGATGGACCCGGTTGCGCTCTCCTCCGGACAGCATGCCCACTTTTTTCTGCTGATCCGTGCCGGAAAGGTTAAACCGGGACACGTAAGCGCGGGAGTTGATCTGTCGGCTTCCCAGATCGATCATGTCCTTGCCTTCGGAAATGGCTTCCCAGATGGTTTTGTCCGCATCCAGAACATCGCGGCTTTGATCCACATAAGCCAGTTGAACGGTCTTTCCCACATGAATGGCACCGGAGTCCGGTTTCTCCTGTCCGGTGATCATGCGAAAGAGGGTGGTTTTGCCTGCGCCGTTCGGGCCGATCACGCCAATAATTCCGCCAGGTGGCAGTGAAAACGCCATGTTCTCGACCAGAATCCGGCCGTCATAGGTTTTGGAGACGGCTTCCGCCTGAATAACGACATCCCCGAGCCGGGGTCCGGGCGGAATGTAGATCTCCATGTCCTTGACCTGGCTGTCGATGTCCTGTTTCAGAAGGGCCTCGTAACTTTGAATGCGGGCTTTGGATTTGGACTGTCTTGCCTTCGGGCTCATGCGGATCCATTCCAGCTCGCGCTGGAGGGTCTTCTGGCGTTCGGATTCGGATTTTTCCTCGTTTTTAAGGCGCTGGTGTTTCTGTTCCAGCCAGGAGGAATAATTGCCTTTCCAGGGAATTCCCTGCCCCCGGTCCAGCTCCAGAATCCAGCCGGCAACATTGTCCAGGAAATACCGGTCATGGGTGACCGCAATGATGGTTCCTGCATAATTATGAAGATGGTGTTCCAGCCAGGCAACGGATTCGGCGTCTAGATGGTTGGTAGGTTCGTCCAGAAGCAGAATATCGGGTTTTTGCAGCAAAAGCCGGCAAAGCGCCACCCGGCGTTTTTCACCGCCGGACAGCACCTGAACCAATGTGTCGCCTGGCGGGCAGCGAAGAGCATCCATGGCCATTTCCAGGCGGGAATCCAGATCCCAGGCATCCAGATGATCCAGGCTTTCCTGAACCTCGCCCTGTCTTTCAATCAACTTATTCATGTCATCATCGGAAAGGGGTTCTGCAAATTTCTCATTGATATCGTTGTATTCCTTTATAAGGTCAACCACGGACTGAACCCCCTGCTCAACAATTTCCCGAACGGTTCTGGTTGGGTCCAGCTGGGGTTCCTGCTCCAGGTATCCGATGGTGTGACCTGGCGTTAGAATGGTTTTTCCGTTAAATTCGGTGTCCACTCCGGCCAGAATGCGCAGCAGCGAGGTTTTGCCGGAGCCGTTCAGCCCCAGGACTCCGATTTTTGCGCCATAAAAATAAGACAGATAGATGTCTTTCAATATGGGTTTTTTCTGATAAAATTTACTGACGCCGATCATCGAATATATGACTTTGTTGGGGTCAATGCTCATTATAAATGATTCCTTTCTGGGAATGGGTTATAAAATAGAGACGAAAAGGTGAACCAAAGACACGGCCATCATCCGCAGACGCCTTTTACATAATAATACCCGGTCATGTCCTGCCAGGAAACAAACCCCAGGTCCATGCTGAGATACCAGGCTGCCATAAATGAGCGTTTGTCGGCGCTCCACAACCATTTCTGAGAAGGGTCAAAAACGGATTCCATGCAAAGATCCAGTCCCTGAGATGGCTGGGTAACGATCGACATCAGTTCATCAACCGTGGGAAGCCGCCAGGAGCCGGTTCCGGCCGATTGCATACAATTCAGATTCTGGATATAGGCTTTGGCCTGTATCCAGGTGAGGGGGTAAGGGGATCCGGCTTGCTGCCAGGTCAGTCCGGTGGATTGATCCAGAATCCTGTGGTCGTCAAGCGCATGAAATCGGCTGGTGCTATTTTGCCGGGGGCGCCACAGATCATCCAGAGCCAAAAAAAGTTCTGGCCTTGCCGGGGCTGATTCGCACGGGCTCTTTTCTCGGCCGGAAACAGTCCGGGCACGAGTTTGCGGATGGTTTTGCCTGCAGGTTGTCCAAAAAGTCTGCAGGCCTTCTCTTTTCTGATAATCCAGTCGGCTTCAAGCATTTCCAGGGCTTCCGTCATCTGTCTGGCTGAGGAAAACCGGTCCTGCGGTTTCGGTGAAATCGCCTTGAACAGGAATTGGTCCCAGTTTTCGTCCGTGTCGGCATTTATCCGGCTGAGCGGGGCAGGGGAAGCCTGGGGAAGGCAACCGGTCAGCATGCGGTAAAGCATCACGGCCACGGCATAGAGATCGGCACTGAAATCCACATGATCCGGGTCCGTTTCCTGTTCGGGGGGCGCGTAAAACGGCGAGCCGATTTTCAGATTCTGCGGGCTGTCAACAGCTTCTCCACGAAGTTTGGACAGGCCAAAGTCACCGATTTTAACGGTGTCCTGATCGGTTATCAGTATGTTGAAGGGCTTGATATCCCGATGGACGATGCCGGCATGATGCAGGCAGGCCAGGCCTTCAAGGGTCTGTCTGATGTAGTGGATGGCTCTGCCGGTTGGAATGATGCGGGATGGCAGCTCGACCTGAGCGGATTCTCCCATCATAATTCCCAGATTGTTGCAATAATAGTCCATGGTATAGAAATATCTGCCGTCAGCCTTGTCAAAATCCCATATCTCCAGAAGATGAGGGTGTCTCAGGCCTGCCATGGTGACGGCTTCGGAAAGAAACAGCGATTCGATCCGATTCATGCCCAGAATATCCACCAGAAACGGATTCGGGGAAAGGAGCTTCATCGCGGCGATTTTGCCGATAATCGGAAGCCTGACTTTAAAGATCTTTCCCATGCCGCCCCGGCCCAGGAGCCCCAGGACTTCATATTTTCCGATGGATTTCATTACAGATCCGATTTTGTAATCATTGATATTCTCCAGCAATCCTCAAAACATCGTCTTCCGATGCATTTAATATGGATGGTAACCCCAAATCCTAACAAAATTTCATCAATATGTCTCATGAAATTTCGTTTAGGGGGGCACTTTGCGATTGTTTTGTATAAGGCCTAATCACCGCTTTTGGGTTTTATATAAACAGGCGTAGAAAAAAGGTAACTGTTTTGTCATCATTCGGAAGGTCGAAACGCGACATTTGATTGACATATTTCGTTCCAAACGTTAATAAATACGAATTGATAAAATCGTTCAAGTCTGAATCCGAGATTTGAATATGGTCAACCTTTGATTGTTCTGATCCGTTTTCTGTGGAAAAGAGTTGTATAGATCATTCCGTCAGACACTATTGTGTTGATTCGAAGGCGATTCCGTATGATAGAACAGACACTGCTGCCACAAAAAACCCCGCTCAGCCTGGAGGATTGTCTCTCCTGTCTGGAGATTGGAAAAGCGCTGACCTCTGAACTGGAACCCAAGCGTTTTTTTACAAAAATGCTTCAAAAGGTTTCCGAATTGCTTCCTGCTGAAAACTGGTCCCTGCTGCTGCTGGATGAAGCAAGCGCTGAACTGCGGTTTGAAGTCTGTGTGAACCTGAGTCCGGATACCGTCAAAAACATCCGCTTGAAAATCGGAGAGGGCATTGCAGGACAGGCGGTGCTTCGAAAGTGCCCCATGATTGTCAATGACGTGGATTCCTGTCCCGAGTTCTGCAGCAGGGTGGACCAGCTTTCCGGCATGACGACACGGTCTCTTATTGCAGTCCCGCTTGTCTTTGGTGATAAATGCTCCGGGGTAATTGAGCTGGTCAATCCAGTCAGTACCGGAGAACGAACTGTTTGCATGTTATCAGTGATTGCGGATTATGCGGCAATCGCTGTTGAGAACATGAGACGGTACGCGCAGATACACGATCTGTCCATCCGCGACAATCTGACCGGCATGTATAATACCCGGTACCTGTATCAGACACTTGCCGCCATGATCTCGGAAAGAAGCACCAGCGGAGCTCCCGTGTCCCTGCTCTTCATGGATGTGGATAATTTCAAACGGGTGGTTGATTCTTACGGACATCTCAAAGGCAGCCAGGTTCTTTGCGAAATCGCCGGTACCCTTCGGGAGCAGCATTCAGGAACCGGCTTTTGGCGTTGCATACGCCGGGGATGAATTTGTGGTGGTTCTTCCGGATATGCCCAAAGCAGCGGCCTTTCAAAAGGCGGAAGCCATTCGGATGCGAATCAATGAAACGCCATATCTTTGCGACTATGGTCACAACGTCCATGTCAGCGTCAGCATCGGACTGGCGTCTTTTCCTGAAGATGCGGGGGGTATCCGGGAACTGCTGGCGCTTGCCGATGATGCCCTATTTCAGATCAAGGAAATCGGCAAGAACGGTGTTTTGGCCGTGGGTTAAGTGCCGCGGATTATTTGCCTTTAGGAGTGAACGCGCATGACATTGGACATTACGACCGATTATATCAAACTGGACAGCTTCCTGAAGGCGGTCAATGCAGTCGGTTCCGGTGGCCAGGCCAAACAGCTCATTGCTGATCGGATGGTTCAGGTGAATGGGCAGTTAGAACTGCGGCGAGGGCGCAAACTTTATCCTGGCGATCGGGTCACGCTGGGAGGAAACGAATTTACAGTGAAGAAAGCGGTGTGAGATCGAATTGTGGTGAAGCCAAAGCAGACATTGAACTTTTTACGAAGCCATCAAATCTGGCATACGGGGTAACCAAGGATAATATATGGGAGATAACCCGATTTCTGGAAATTCGCAGATCAAAAAATTTTTCATTTTAGGCGATGAGCGGGTCTTGCATACAAAAGCACCTGAAATTTTTTCTGCAATCATGGAAAAAGCCGGCGTTAAAGGGACTTATGAGCCTTTCGTAATCAGCCCCGGGAATCTGAGTGAAGCGGTAAAAGAAATCAGGGCGTTAAACATCGCCGGTGCAAACGTTACAACCCCTTACAAAGAGGAAATTATCCAGCATCTCGATGAACTCTCCGAGGGTGCGACCATTATCGGATCAATTAACACCATTGTCCGACAAGGAAATAAACTCAAAGGGTATAACACGAATGCCATCGGCTTCATGGACGCCCTGAAAGATGCCGGCTTGGATGCCGCCAGCAAATCAGCCCTTGTATTCGGGACGGGGGGGGCGGCCAGAGCAGTTGTCTTTATTCTCAACTGGGTTCATGCGAATCCGATTCTTGTCACTGGCCGGAGCCAGAATAAGATCAACGCTATCGCCAAACAGATCGGTGGAGAGGCCATATCATTGGAAACGCTTGCGGATCGGCCCCTTTCAGTCAATCTTGTGGTCAATGCGACATCGGCATCCAGCCCTGATGAGGCACCAGAATTGGCCGAACTGGTGAGCCGGCTTCAATTGCCGAATTGTGAAATGCTGATTGATCTTAATTACGGTCGCCCCCATAATTTTTGGCAGGACATGGCGCAAAGCAAAGGCATTCCGTTTATGGATGGTCTCTCCTCCCTTGCCAATCAGGCCAAGCGCACTTTTGCCCTGTGGACTGGAATAGAGGTCAAGCCTGAAGTGGTTGTAACGGCCATTCAAGATTTATCATCAGCCATATAAAAAACAGTCAATGGGGTTGTCTAAACAACAACTGTCTTCAAGTTCATCAACCGAACTTTGCAATCCCTGGTATTCCGACAGCGAATTCAATTATTTCTTTCAGGGCGTTCATGCTGACGGGCTTCTTAATTATTCCATCGAAGCCGAATTTCTCCAGTATGTTGTCATCGTATAGGTCAACATGGCCTGAGATTGCATATACTTTAACGTCAGGTCTTATGCTTTTGATTCTTTCGCACAATTCCGTTCCGTCCATTCCCGGCATAATCAAGTCGGTGATAATAAGTTGATAATTTTCTGAGTTTATGCCCTTTAATGCTGCTTCTGCAGAAGATACAGTCTTTACAGCATATCCGAATTCAGTCAGAATGATGCTCATTAACCTTCTTTGGTCCTCTTCATTATCAACCACAAGGATCTTGATTTGTCTCATATGCCTCCGTCATTCCTTTAAGGTTGGTAATCCGGTTACTGCTTCGAATACCTGCCGGTCTCTCAACCCCCTCAAAACCGGGGAAATTCATGTCATAGATATTCTGTCAGTTTTTTCTTTAATTCAGCAGGAACCGCAATGGACTTATTTTCCCTATAATCAAAACATACCTGAACGGATTCGCCTTTTGCATATGTAATGGACCCATCTGTTAAGTCCGCCAGGTTATAACCTAGGCCAAAACTTTTATTCCCAATTTCTTTTACCCACATCTCAAGAGACAGCTGGGTATCCAGTCTAATGGGGCTGAGAAAATCACAGCCGATGTGAGCCAGAATAAACGGAAAAACTGAACGATCTGAATTTTTTGAAATATTCTGAAAAAAAGCTTTTCTTCCTTCTTCAAAATAAGTGAAGAATACCGAGTTATTAACATGCCCCATACCGTCAATGTCCCGGAATCTGACATGGATTTGAATTTTGAATATATTGCTCACGATTTTTCCTCAAATTGTCCGCATCATTTGCTATGTTGATACCGCATATCTTTCTTTCTGCCGAAATATGAGTATGGTGATGAAAATGGAACATGAGATTGATTAAATTGATTTTTTGTAGTAGGATTTCTCATAAAATTTTCAACAAATCACTATTAATCCAAATATAGGAAATATTTGCACATGTCAATTACACTCGATGATAACGCCGTTGATGTATTCAAATTATACGATGAACTGGCTATCGCCTATTCTAAAGATATTGATGGCTATAAAGCGCTTGTCAAGGCTATTGAGGCCATGATAGCGCAGAAAGAAGAGACACTCCAGGACATAAAAAATAAAACGATTCATTTAATAATAAATTCAATATCATCCCCTGTTGTTTTACCCGTCCGGAAGGCTTCTTTGCGTCGACCGGTGAAGAAATTCAATTATGCCGGTGTAGATGAGGAAGATTTGAAGCCAGGTAACGATATTGAATTGAAGAATGCCGTTGTTGACATGTCTGGCGTAATTCCCGAGAAAGAAAAAAGTCAGGATCTGAACGCGCCCCAAACAAGCGCCAAAGTCCAGGCGTATTCAGCAAAAGAAAGCAACTGGAACCGGGAAAAGAAAGGTAAAGAAAGCTGACAAACCTAAAAAGCCCTCCCTTCGATCCAAAAAGATTGCTAAGGAAAGCAAAGACGATCAGTTTGACATTTCCCTCAAAAATGTTTCCAAGGCAAAATCAACCAACGACATCACAGAACTCAAATGCATATATCACCCTGAATCCATTGCATCCGATAAGGGCAGGCAATTATGCACTTCCTGTAAATGGAAACTCATCAATAGTGGCCTTTCGGCATTTGACAAAGAGCCTGTCGTAATTTCTTTTTTAAAGGGAGAGATCACAAAATTTCCTAATTTAGGACAATCCATGTGTCCCGTTCATCCAGAGGTTCCGTCTTACAACAAGAAGACGGGATTGTGCAAAGAATGCCAAAAGAAAGCCAAAGAAATCGGGATTCAGGATCGTCATCTTACGGAAGACGAGCTGAATATATTGCGGAATCCTGCGTTGTAAATAATTTGCGATGGGGGTCTTTTACTTGATGATCCCGTATTTCTGCAAATTGAATTTGATATGGGTCCAGTGCAGGGCTAAGTGGATCAGCGTCATGACGATGAACATCAATGCCGTCCATTCGTGAACTTCCCGAAGAAAATGCCTGAGAATAACTGCGAATCCGCCATCGGCGACGCCCCTTGGAAGAAACAACCAGTTGATTAAGCCCGTAAGGGCCAGAATCGAGAACAGCACAAAAGAAATGATATTGACGAACCAGAGCTTTGCTGCCTTATTCATTGACATGACAATCCCTCCAGACAGAGCATATGAAAAGCCCCCTGATCAGATCTCCAAAATAACAGTCGCATCAGGGGGCAGCAAAATTCAGATGGTGAAAACAGGTAAAAACTCGACAGATGCGGGTTTTCCATCCATCGGTGCCGGCATTATGGCTCCGACTACCGCGGAATCGGAAGCACCGGCAAGGGGATGCGATACCTGACAATTGATGCGTTCAGGTATCTTTATCCGCCCTGCAATTTTTTCAGCATCTCAATGGCTGAAGCCGGCTCCGGGCGCACCGTGTGGTCGAGATTTATCTCGGCTGCCTGGATCACAGCGTTTTTGTCAACGATAAAACGGGCGGGCATGGGCAGCATCCAGGAATCATCGCCATTGAATTTGGGAATATCCAGCTTGAATATCTCGCGATAAACCCATCGCATCTTTTCGGGAAAAGTAAAGGCCACCCCGAATGTATTGGCCACAGCATTGCCCTGATCGCTGAGCACTTCAAACGGGAGTCTGCGCTCAGTGACAAGTTCCCGGCTGAATTCCTGAAGCTGGGGCGAAATCGCCACCAGGGACGCACCCAGTGCTCGTATCTGAGAATAGCTTTCCCGCAGAGCTACCAGCTCTGCATTGCAGAAAGGTCACCATCTGCCGCGATAGAAAAGAATAATCAGGGGGCCTTTCCGCAGCAAGGCATCAGAGTGAATCAAATTGCCCTGGCCATTCGGCAACACAAAAGCCGGTGCCCTGTCGCCGACTTTCAAGGCCTTCTCCAACACCTTATCATTTTTTAATTCATCGAAACTCAGTTTCATTGCGGCTGCGACCTCCGGTGTGATCATGGGTGCCGCCTTGGCTTTGATGCCATTGAGTTGCTCTTGTAGTGTCATCATTACGCCTCCTGTGGGTTGATGTTCTTCATTGGGCTAATGACGCGTGAGTCCGCTGCATCATTCCATTGTGTTCGTCTACTGCCATTGGCTGCCCCGCGTATTGATTTTTTCTACTTCCCGTTGAGCGACCAGTCGTAATCGAGGTATTTGACCGAATACCCTCCAGCCGAGAGAAAAGAACGATCTTCGGAATCAAGGTATGCACTGCAAAAGTTCGCAACTGCCCGCTCGGTTTTGTCGAGCCCGGCGAATCCGGCGTTCGGTGAGTACTTGGCAATATAATCCTCCCCGTACCACTTAAAAATCGATGAGAAAAAAACGGCTTTTTTCCCGTGGTCGATGCCAAGGCCTGCCGGACTCAGCAGATAGTCACGGGACTGGTCGTTGAGCTGGCTATCCAGTGTTTCGGCAAGGTAAGCTCCGGTGTGCAGCCTGGGGCAGCCCTTTGCCGCACAGACCAGAGCCATATGGATGCGCGGCTCATTGTACTGTTTGCGAAGGATATCGTGCTCTATATGGTTCAAGGTGACAGTCTTGCCGAAGAGCCCAACGATCTTCTGATCCCAGGGGCCCTTGAAAAAATAGCCGATGTCCTTGATGCCCTTGATCGGATAGTGGTCGATAATTAGTTTCAGGGTGCCGGCATTGTAAAGGTTGATCAAGAACGCCAATTGCTGAGACACCGTCCATGCGTTGAATTGTTCTTCTGAAACGCCGGCAGTGGTTTGCAGATAAGTTTCCAGCTCTTTTGGCGCGTTTTTCAGCCCGCTATAGTTCACGCGGCCATCCGCAACAAAAGTCTTTAAAACCCTGTCGTAGCCGGCATGGCTTTGGTCGAATGCCTGTATCGGTTCAACACCTGCCGCATGGATCAAAACAGCGCCAAGAAGAACTGGGATCTGGCGGCTGATGGAAGATAACGTCATGGATTTTTTCATGTGTTTACCGCTCCTTTTCCAGCCCAGAGTGATTGGTAATACTTGGGTTTCGGCTAAAAAAGCACACGAATCGTCGCAAAGCCGCTTCACGCGTGTATTCACAGCGATCACAAAAAACAGGCGTGTGTCTACAGATTTTACGGCTTTTCAGAGAGAGTGCGAAGACCCAAAACGCCCGATGGTAAAGGAATTCTAAGCATTTTAAGGGTGTCCTTGAGGGGTTCCGTGGCCTCATTTAATTTAAAAAACCCGTGGGTCGGAGTCTCAAATTCCGATACCTGCAACCCTTCCAGTATTTTGCGAATCTGGGACCATGGCTTCTTGCTCGCAAGCTCCGCAACGCGTTCAATCAGAAGCGCCAATACGCAAATCCGAACATGTGTCTCAATCCGTCTGCGGTAGCCAGTGATACATGGGGCTCATCTTGATCTGGGTTCGTTTCAAGGAGCGAAAACATCTTTCAATAATCATCAATCCCTTGTAGCCGCAGGCGGCATCCTCAAGATTGATGGTATCATCGTTGGTTTCCAGTACCCACTTGCCGTCATATTTCTCGCCTTGCGGATCTTGCCCTGGTCGATTTGAATCTGGCCACTTTTGCTTATCGATAAATACCGCTTGTAGCGCTTTGAAGCCAGAAGCTCAATCGCCCATTGCGCAGTCGCTTTTTTATCGGGATGTTTGGCAAGCTCTTTTTCAAGATCTTCAACGGCCAGGCTTCGGTGTTTTTTCTGGCGATGGGCTTCCTTGGGATTATAGCAAAGGATATACCTTTTGCGGCATTCCCCGTCTCCGATGATGACCTCTTTGGCCTGAAGGTTGTCTGTAAAAACCGTATATCTGCCGCGTTTTGAAAGAACACTGTCCCGGATTTCACTAACACTGGCCATTCGGCTCGCAAGAAGGTACTTGCCGCATGCCCGGCTGAGCTCCTTTTGATTTTTCTCGGAATTCATTCCGGCGTCGGCAACAAACAGGGCACGACCGAGCTTCCAGCCCCTTAAGTCCTTTCGGACTCGCTCTACCGTATCCACATCGGTGGTGTTGCCCGGAAAAACCCAGCACCTTACCGGAAGCCCTTCACGGGTTACCGCCAGAGCAACAACAACCTGCGGTCCCCAGTTGCCTTCTTTGGCTCTGCCGAATCTGCGCGGGCCCTCTTCATCTTCCTGATCGATCGAAAAGGAGGCCGTGGTCGTATCGTAAAAGATCAAATCAACCTGTAAATTGAGAAGATCGGCAGTGTGGAAAAAAACACTGCGTTCAACGCTGGCAGCATTATAGTAAAGAATATCCATTGCTTCATACATATGATCCAGTTTGAGCCCGTTGCAGGAAGGCAAATACACTTTTGACAACCATCTATCCCATACTCCCAATTTGGATTCGGGTTCGCAAAGCCGGTTGGCTGTCATGGCAAGCAAGGCACGCTCATAGGCCATATCAAGCCGATTGGCTTTGCAGATATCCCTCAAGGCTTTACCGATCCCCAGTCTTTCCCATAAAGCTTCAATCACCATCACGCATCCGAATCCAAAGGTTCGCATAAGCTTTAAATCACCCGGAAGATCTACCCCTGAGGTAGTCGCTTTTCTCTGATCTGTATCGGACAGATCGCTGATCTCCAGTCCGCACACCCGTGCAATGGATCTGCAGAGGCGGACCAAATCATCCCGGTCAAGCTGATCGGCCCGGCCAAAGCTGTGAATGATATGGGCTACCGGTTTTTTGCTCTCAGGGATCCCGCTCATTGTGGGCGAGCTGAAAGTACTCGACAACCGAGCCGTCCTTGTTTTTTCTTTTGGTCGTTCGCAGATACATGATTGCTTACCTTGATATCATGTATCTCAACACATGTAAAGTATAAAAATTATAATCGTGTGCCTACAGCTTTTGAGCAAAAACAGAGTTCTTCGCGGGATAACCACTTGTTTTTACAACATGCGAGTCGGAAAAATAGTCGCATAAGTGCCTACATAGAAACGTTTCATTCCGATGATTCTTTTGAAAAGCCTGTGAAAATGAAAAGAGCTTAAACCTGCTTTTTTCGCAATTTCCTCTAATTTTGGCAGGGTGTCCGCATTTTCAATAATTCTGGATGCATTTAAAACAGCTCGGGTCTGCGAATCTTGCCAATCCCTGTTATTCGTATGACAACGTTTGCAGGGCCGAAACCCGCTGTTTTCGGCTTCTTCCCGAGTGCAATAGATTTAATCGAATAATGTAATCTTCCGGTGGTCTTTGTTGGCGGTTGTTCCCCCTGAAACATTTCCCGAAAATTCCGGTGAAAGCATAGGAGACGGTTGCGCCGATAACTGCTGTTTGTGCCCAGTCATAGGAGCCCAATCCAGCGTCGCTTAGCTCCGACAGGGTTGCCGATTTCCCCGACGAGCCTCGCTGAATGTTTATTTTTGCATTATAAGGATAGTGGATATCGCTGCAATCCGTTTCTTGCGTGGCAATTCAGAGAGGAGGAGACTAAGGATGGAAACAATCAATGGCTTATATCTATTTTCATATAAATACTCAACCTTCGGATAACTCCTGTTGAGTCGCGTCTTTTGATTCATCCAACACTTCTCTGATTTTTTGTGAAAGTTCAGAAATATTATATGGTTTTTGAATGAACCCGTTGCACCCTCTGCGCATGATTTTGTCCGCATGTCCATTGATAGCATATCCGCTGGAGAGTAAAACCGGCATCCCGGGATGGATCTCGTCAATGCGGTCGAACGTCTTGCCGCCCCCGGCATGATCAGGTCAAGGATCACCGTATCGATTATGTTTCCAATATCCGTGATTACATTGACAGCCTCCTGGCCACTCCTGCAAACCATGACACGATAGCCCAGACGCTGCAGCATGGTCTGGCCGACATCGATCATCAACTCCTCACCGTCAACCAGAAGGATGGTGTTTGATCCCTTGATGATCCTTACCTCCAGGGGAATCTCTTGATTCGCTCGTAACAGAGCCAAATCGCTTTACAACGTTTTTCAAGATCACACTGGCCATGTCCGACCTTTTTTGCTGAATCGATTACGAGAAACCAAATGCATCCTGAGGTTTGAAGATGACCTTCATGAGTCCCGGTTCGCCATTGCGCAGCCCGTCAAATCATGACGCCGCTTCCGATCTGCTCGATCAGGTCCGGAAGCTTCATGTCCCATGATGGCCGGTGGAATCCCTCGAGCGGTGCTGCCGTCCATGCCATGCACATCGCTGCCGTAGATACCGCATGCTTTTACCCGGATCAGAACGTCCTGGCGATGGGTGGGTTCACCCTTGACCGGAGGTAGCACCTTGGCCTTCTTTGCCGCGGCCGGCATATCGTCGCAATCCTGAACCCTTGAACATCGTACTTCTCGCCATATCTCTTTGCTTTGTCCTGATTGCGACTGTACACCGCTACAAACTGTGATTCAAGCGTTTTTGTTAGCGCTCCCGCGTGCAGGTCGCTGACTTTTCCACAGCCAATAAGTGCAGTTTTAACTTTCCGCATCGTCAGTTTTTCTTGCCGGTTAAAAGATGAGCTGGCCAGGGGTGGCGAGGTTGTGAGGTGGTAAGTAGCACTTATCAAAGGGAACTCAAAAAAAGGCCTCCCAGCCAAGATACGCCTGATCCACTGCTGCTACGCTACCCTTTCATGCTGAATTATGCAATTTATTGTCGCCCCCCACGCTCTAAATTTTGTATAGATGCCTCAAATATTTTTCTGCAAAACCGGCGGAATCAACACAAGGCCTTTTTACTCAAGTGAAGGGTTTAGCCAGATGGATATTTTGCAGTCAAAACCAACTTTCTATGATCCCGCCCAGGGGAAGGGGTTTTTCAAAGCAAAAATAACATTATTATGATGGCTCGAACTGAAACGGATATTTCTTGCCGTCTTTTTCAGTTGTATTTCATTTTTCGATCAAGTTATCTGAAAAGTTTCCGATATACATAATAGATCGTTCTATGCACGATAGACAGCTATGAGTCAAATTCGAGTTTCCGTTCCTTGTCAGAAACAATCCATTGTTGAAGAAACTTATAAGGCAATCATTTATACAGGAAATGAATTATTTGTTCGACTGAGGGAAAAAAGGCAATTAAAATGATATTCGAGCGGATTGAGACACTTCTCAATAGTTGCAAAACAGAACTCCCGGTCATGCCGTCAACGCAACTCAACAATGAAGGCTGGACGCTTATATTGACGTTGGATCTATTTGCAACCATTGATCTTAAGGATGGGCGGCACCCGCTGACTGTTCCGCTTGGGTGCAGGTGGTATTCCGAGGCACTGCTTCCATCTGCTTTCCTCCCTGAGTTCAAGGGGGCTCTATCACAGAATCATTGACGCACGCGGATGCCTTCATCGGTCACTTCGATATCGGCAAAGGTGCCAATGGGGACCTGACTCTACGCCAAGACGTCAGACATTTCGCGAATCGAAGCCAAAATGAACAGCAAATTGTCGGCAAGCGTCAAGAAAACTACTTATTTCAACCAGGCCGCGTGTAATATATCGTGCATTACAGAAGTCATAAAACGAGCCGTAAGGCAGGTGCAAGAATTCAAAGCACTCGGCTTCTATGTCCTTTCAAGTCAGATTAACCAAGGCCTGTTCGACGAATATTTCCGACCAGAACTTCCTTGCTCACAGTGGTTGAAAGAAGGGTAGATGAATACGGTGATAAGCACAGCAGGTTGGTTTCGGGATGGTATTTGCCTAAGCTCGATCGACTGGACATCAAGGCGATCTGCTGGGAAGACCTGATCGCAGTCCGTCATCCCGATGCAGAACTCTTAAATACTTCTATTCTCGCTGCTTGGAACTAAATAAATCACCTGGAAAAAACTTTGATTTTGCCAAACGGAGTCAATGATTATTCGAGTTGGAAACGATGAATAATTGCAAATCGTGATCAGTGTATTCATCGAAAGAACAGACTGAAGCCACCGGTTCAGTGAAGAAAAGGTTGCTCGAGGTGATGGTATGGCAATGTTGGCGGATAATTCAAAATAACTTATCTCTTGACACGCACCTTATAAGTGCATAGTGTACACCCGTGAAGTGTAACCATCAACAACACGGGGGCTGCCATGAAGAAAACAATAAACGGTTTGAGATATGACTCAGAGAAAGCAATCGAGATTGGCTTTTATTCCAACATCGGCAAAGAAGCAAAAAGCCGCGAGGATTTTACAGCGTTTGAAGCTACGCTCGAGAAGACACCGAGATCCAACCGTTATTTTCTATCAGGGGCAGGCGGACCACAGACCCGGTTCGCTCAATCCGCCGGGCAAAATACATGGACTGGCGGAATCGACATTATTCCTTTAACTCGTGGTGATGCGCTCGCCTGGGCGGAGCGGTATCTTGGGGCCGATGTGGTTGAAACGCATTTTGGCGATGATCTTGAGGATGCATAGGGGGATGATAACCCTACAACGATATTTATTTTTTTGCTTGTTCATTCATTTTCTTTTTCTGATGTGAAACACGGGCTCTATGATTTCGCAATTGAATCCACCTGATCAATTCGATAATTTCGCAGGGGCTGAACTTTTTAATCGGCAGCACAATTCTAATCAAAATTCGTAGTTGCGATACTGTAATGGCCGGTGTTTTTTTTCCCCAATCTGACCTTCATGTGCCAGAGAAAAAAGTGTGCCAACATACATGTAATCATATGGTGAACCCAACCCGGCCATTTTCTCACCTCATAATGGTCCATGCCCAATTCGGTTTTTGTTTCTTCAAAACACTGCTCTATAGCCCAGCGAATACCGCTCAACCATACAAAAATCTTCAGCCGCGTACTTCCCATAGCGTTACTGATAAAAAATGAATAGGTTGGATTCTCGTCCAAGGTCCTACGAATAACCAGCCAAACCTGATCTCCTGGAAGCCCGTTTCTTGAAAGAAATACCAGTCTTTTCGTGAACTCATATTCGATTGAACCTTTGGTACCTTCAGAAACTGTACGGCGGTACCAGAAAAAATCATTGAGGCTTTTGGCAAGTGTATCAAAACGGACCGGGATTTTTTCAGTCGCTTGCAATACCTGCTTTGATTTTAATTCTCCGCCGTGTTGGTACTCTTTTAATACTGTGAGCGGTCTTCCAAGCCAGCATTGAGTATCAAACGGCATCGAAACAAGATAGGTTACATTCGGAATGCCTTCAACCGCCTTTCGAAATTCCGGGCTGTTCCCATAAATCGTATCCGCAGCCACATATCGAAACGGAATCTGCTTGGATTCGACAATCTCAAGTAACAGTTCCGCCGCAATCTGAGGTTTTGTCTTAAACTTGAAATCGTCCGGGAATCGACATCGCTTTCTTCTTTCTGCATATTCGTTGGAAAACCATATCTCAGGCACAAAAAGCCTGCTCCCCAACAAGCAATATCCGTGTCTGGATGCGTAACCGACATAAACGCCAACTTGACAATTTTCAACCTTACCGATGTTACCACAATATTGCCTGGCAACTCCGGCTGATTCATTGCCCTTTTTGACCATACCGGATTCATCAAAAATCAATACACCGTCTGGTTCCCCCATGTCCTCCTTAACCATACTACGATATTTTGATAATATTTGCTTCTCATCCCAATGAACATCGCTGATAAAATACTGCAGCGCCCGAACCTTGGCGTTTTCGATATTTAATGCCATCGGTTCAATGGACTTTCTTTCAAGCGGACTGAGTTGGCCCGCCATATAATAAAACAAATTCTCTCTCGGTTCGCTCCTTAAAAAACAATCATGAAATTGCTCATGGAAACCCTTTAATTCTTCAAGGACATCCATATCATCAACTGTGATATCATACTTGGGAATCGCATACGGATCATCCTGATCCTGCTTTCTGGTAACATAGTCCGCCTCCTTTAGAGGGTTTTCAATCATATCGAAACCTATAGCAGGCGATGTTTCGTTGTCAATATTAAATATCGTTGTAGGGTTATAACCACTCACCTTGATTCTCCGAGAGGTTGGACCAATGGACGACGGGGTTATTTGTGGTAAATTTTATCAGGGCCACAATGATCGTGATGGAATTGACGGTCAACCCGTCCAAGGGGATGGGGTGGGGGGTCCGTTATTGATTTGCAGACCATTTTCCAGCTTTCCCTTGACTTGATTTGCATCGCGGATATTGATCGCGGAACTTCTTGCGCGTCAATACCGCCTTTACCGATGGTCTGGGTATTGCGAACAAGAACTACTCGGCCAGGGAGGCCATTTGTCGATTATGAGCCGATGTTCCAAGAATTGGTTTCAACCAAGGGCATCATGTCCGATTGTCTGCGCTTTCCCATCCCCGATCTGGGGGTTTCGTCCCCTGGGTCCATGGGCCTGATCTTGGAAATCATCGATCGGCATATCACCTTGCAAAGGCCAGTCTATGTGCATTGCTGGGGTGGGATCGGTCGCACCGGCAGCGTCAGGCGGCCGCAGAGCGCCATCCTATGAAACGTATCGGTTCACTGCAGGACAGAACATCGCTTGCCTGGCCTTATTTCTGCTATCCGATGACACAGGTTGGATAACTGGGCCAGGTTTTTCACACGGATGGGGGTATGGGCGCGCTAAGGACTTTCAAATAGCTATCTGTTTCTAAAACCTTACTGCGATATCATCAACCCGAGTCATTGACTGGGTCTTAAAGGAAACTCGCCTGACTCCAGTCCACTCGGTGTTATAATTCGTGGTTTCGCTCGTGAAGGCCCTCAATGATCAGCCTATAGATGCGAAGAAGCTCTGTTGTCGGAGTCCGGGTGCCAGCAGGTTGCCGACTTTTTTCGAGGGTCTCATCGCCGATGCCCATACGCATGCACAGCAAGCAGGTTTGATGCCAGGTTGGCAGCCACACGAGTTTTCGGGCAATCTCCGAATGCTGCCGAAGATCTCGATAAACCGAGGCAAACTCAAAATAGGTAGATTCTGCCAGGAAAGGGTGATTCCGGTTTAATCCAGTTATCCGGATCCCAAAACATCCCACGTGTGGCTGCCAGGTCAAACCGAGACTCTTCATTTCCAGAGCAAGACGGCAGATATGCTCATCAAAGGGTGTGGGCGCTAAATCTTTTTCCGGATTGAATCGTATCGGTGCCATAATAAGTGTGTCCTCTCCTCGTTTATCATGTCTTTTAGCGCCTAAAACTTCCCCCTATAATTTACCTGGCTGGGCCGCTGCTGCCAATACCGCTTCTGCTGCTAAGCGTCCGACATCAAAGCCCATTGAATCGAGGAGGTCGTCCGTACTCGCCGCAGATAAAGATACCCGGTCGGGTTGCCCACGGCAACCGTGGATCGGGAGCCGGGGCCGGCTGGTCCGGCAGTGCATGTCGGATCGAATAGGCCCGCAAGAGCTCCCACCGGTTTGCGACTTTTCCGAACCATTCACTGAGCTGGTCCCTGACGGCTTCCTCCAGATTCGATTTCGATACAAGATGTTCACCGATAACCGTGACCGAAATCAGCGAACGTCCCGCCGGGGCGTAGGCCGAAGCGACGAGACTGGGCACACACAAATTGTTGATCGGCCCCCTGCCTTCGGCATTGACCACCAGGAGGGGTTCTAGCGGTGGTTCCTCGGCGAAAAAATAAAGACAATGCTCCCCGCGAGAACCGGTGCGCGGAGCAAAACCCAGCAGGCGCTCGACCTCGGGCGCCGCGACGGCCAAGACCGCTTTGCGGCAGGACAGCTCCTCACCCGATTCCAAGGTGACCATGCCTTGCTTCAGAGTTCGAACTCGGACGCCCGTGCGAAGCCGATCCGGTTCGATGGCCCCGGCAATCTGCTTCGGGATTTCTTCCATGCCGCGGGCGGGAATGCTGACATCGCCCATTGCAAACATCCTGAAGATGTACCGGAAGACGCGGTGGAAACCTTTATTTGCGGATCCAAGCAGACACCGCTGAAAAAGGGCATGAAGAAGCGCTCGATCATCAGCTCGGAGAATCCTTCCCCCCGAAGAAAGTCCGGTGTCTGGATGTCCGGCCCTCTGTGAATCTCTTCCGGGCCTGTGCGGGTGAGCCGTCGGTTTAGCCTCGCCATGCGCAGGCAGTCGCCCACTGTACCGATGGGTGCGGCGAGTGTTTGGATCACGTATCGGGGGGCGCGCAGAGGATCTGCCACCGTATGAAAACGACCGCCAATGCGGAATACCGCGCCCGGCGCAAAAGCCTTCAAGCCCAATGCCGAATAGTTCAGAAATCGTTGCGCTTCAGGATAGGCCGTTTGCAGCACCTGAAAGCCGCGGTTCAAAATAAAACCCTTAACGACATCGGTCTTAACCCGGCCACCAACTCGGTCGGAATGCCTCTACCAGGAGGTAGTCGGCCCCTTGTGCTTGCAACCGGCGGGCACAGCGAGGCCTGCAAGGCCCGCCCCGACAATGATCGCGTCGAAAGTCTTTGGATTCATTTCGCCTTCCCCATAAACCTTCTTCCAGAATACCTTTTAGGGCTAATCATGTTCGATGCCGAACGGTTGGGAAATTCCTTGCTGCCCGATTTTAAAATTGGCAAACGCTTTTCAAGGGACGGTCAACAGGGCACTGGTAATTTCGCGCCAGGCAATTATTATAATAAAAAATTCATGGGAAGGTAAAGAGCGCATCTGAAAGTCTCGTAGCAGGAGCCACCGGCTTCATAGGGTACGAGGTGGCAAAACATCTCTCGGAAAAGGTTTTAATCCCCTGGCTATTGGTGAGACGGCCCTTCAGGGGCATGATCTTGAAGTCTCTGGACGCCGAGTTGGTCCAAGGCGACCTTTTGGAGGCTCACAGCCTGCGGAGGGCGGTAGCCGGGATCGACACCATCATCCATTTGGGGGCCGTGGCGGAAGAATCTGGAATGCGCTTTGCTTCCTTTCGCCCGCCGCATGTCTTCGGAGCCAGGAGCCTGTTCTTTGAAGAGGCTCGCAAAGGGAGGATACTTTTTGGGGCCACGGCTCATGGACCTCGTTCACATGACAGCCTCGATTCCGACCTTTATTCCGTTGGGGCCGTTCGCAGCTGGAACCTGTATCTGCCGGTGGAAACCGGCACTTTGTCAAACCTGCTGTCCATCTACCCCTTGGAGATGGTATTCTTCGGCCAAAAAATACCCCTCTTTTACAGTAAATCGGATCCCAAAATCCAAATGCGCGTCACCGGTACCGTAGCCGACGGTTACAATCTGACCCCATTGGAAGATTGTAAGAGCCGGGAACACCCTATACCGGCCTGATGTTTGCGGTGGCGAACCAAGGAGTTTTGACCTGTGAAATCTATAGGCGACTACATTACAGCGTTTTCCAGCGACCCCAGCGGCCTGCCGATTACCGGACTTGGTCCAGGTCGTTTAACCCCATTCGCGCGAACAACTTGCCCTGTAGGGCCGCGGGCGGTATCGTTGAGCGTTTTGCTGCCGGCACCGTCCATCAGGGGGTCCTACCACGGTTCTTGGCGGCCTTGTGCCATGGGGCATTTGAACGAGGCCTGACAACGGCTTCGGCGATCTTTTGGGGATCCGGCGCACCATCGCCATACATGCGCTGCGCATATTCTTCGGTCATGCGTGCCTGTCGTTGGGCCAGGTCCTGGTAGGTGTCAGGGCGTGTCGCATCGCTTGGTTTGGCCATGTTGTTGCGAAATGCCGTGGTGGAAACCCTCCGGGCTCGACGATGACCACCTCGATGCCAAAGGTGCCAAGTTCATAGCGCCAGCTCTCACTAAGACCCTCCAGCGCGAACTTGCTGGCGGTGTAAACGGCGGCAAACGGAATCACCATACGGCCCATTATGCTGGAAATGTTGATGATAAGTCCTTTGCCAACGGCGCGCATCGCCGGCAGCACCGCCCTGGTGACCCGATGGACCCCAAACAGGTTCACTTCGAAAAGCCGCCGAAGTTGATCCGTGGTGACGGCTTCACAAAACCCGCCAAGGCCGACCCCGGCGTTGTTGACCAGCACATCGATACGGCCGGCAACGCCAAGGCCAGTGGTCACGGCCGTGGTCACGGAATTGTCGTCAGCCACATCCATGGACAGCAAGTGAAGCGTTCCACAGGTCCGTGTTCCGTGCTCTTGAAGCGCGAGCGCGGCATGAGCGTTGCTTTTTCCCGGTTCGCGCATTGCCGCCATCACCGTTAAGCCCTGGTCAAGCAAGGCCTTTGCCGTTAAAAACCCAAACCCGCTGCTGGTGCCGGTGATCAGCACTGTTTGCTTGGTGGCCATCGTCTTTCCTCCTTTTCATACATGCAGATCGATTTTGCCGGCCGCCCGCCACCTTAACCATTCAACTCCGTTGCCGCCGGTATCGGCTTTCCAACCGAGCCAGGAGCTGTTCGGCTTGCTGGCTGATGGAACTTGCCGGCGCTTGGCAGTCATGCTTGCCAGCGACCGGTAGGGCAGGGCCATTCGCGGGTTGGGATTGAGTCGCGCCTCGTTCACAATCAAAAAATTCCAATATAGGTAATTGAATGGGCAGGCCTTAGTACCGAGCTTGATCTTCGGATCGTAGGCGCATCCAGCACAATAGTCCGACATGCGATCAAATGCAGGCGCTGGAAGCCGCATAGGGCTTCGAGCCTATCAAGCCTCCATCGGCGTGCAACGCCATGCCGTGTGTATTCGGCATTTCGACCGATTCGAAGGCATCGGCATAGACGCTAAGGTACCACTCCTCCACTTGAGCGCGCAATGCCGGTCGAGCAGGCCAAATTGCCGGTGATCATCAGCCGCTGGATGTGGTGTGCATATGCGTTGCGGCGGGTGCCCTCTATGACCTCCCGCAGGCACTTCATGTCGGTCTCCCCTGTCCAATAGAAGTCCGGGAGGGGGCGCTCCGCGTTCAAGAAGTTAGTCTGTGCATAGTCGGGCATCGATCCAGTAGACGCCGCGCACATACTCGCGCCAGCCCAGAATCTGCCGAACAAACCCCTCGACTGCTGATAGTTGCGCCCAGCCGCGGTAGTGAGTATGGCCTCGCATACCTCTCGGGGATTCAGCAGCCCGATGTTCATATATGGCGACAAGACCGAATGGAACAGGAAAATCCTGCCCTGCTTTCATCGCATCCTGGTAATCCCCAAACTGAGACAGATAGTTCGTGATGAAGTGTTGCAGGGCTTCCAGCGCGTCTTCTCGCGTCACGGCCCAGTCGAAGGACTCCAAACTACCGAAATGATCAGCAAAGCGCTTCCGGACCAGCGTCATCACATCGCGCGTCCCGCAGAGTGTCGGTAACGAAGCGACGGCCGGGCGGGTATCGGAAAGTTCCGGGGCAGTTTCTTGCGATTCTCCGCGTCATAGTTCCAACGACCGCCCTCGGGCGCTCTACTGGTCATGAGCCAGCCGGTCTTGCGCCGCATGTTACGGTAGAAGTACTCCAGCCGAAAGCTCTTGCCTCCCTTCGCCCAGTCTGCGAATTCAGCTCGCGAGCAAAGAAAACGAACATCTTCACGAAATTCAACCGGCGTGTCGAATACCTCGCCCCAAAAACTGGATCCATCTCCCACACGCGCCACTCTCCCGGCTGCGCTACAACGATACGGTCCACGTGATGACGTGAGAGCGCCCGGCCGAGTTCGCCGGTGAACGAGCCCGAATTGCCTTTGTCATCAAGTTGGACGTAGTCCATGCGCATGCCTTCGGCACGAAGGGATGCGGCAAAATGACGCATCGCCGAGAGCACCAGGACAAGCTTCTGCTTGTGACGACGCACATACGTGGTTTCATCGTGCACCTCGGCCATGAACACAACATCGCGGGTGTGATCCATGTCGTGCAGTGCGCTGATTGTACGGCAAAGCTGATCGCCCAAAAACTATCCTTAGTGTTTTCACAGGGAGCTCTTTCAGCCCTTGGTTCGCAGTGTTGAGCGACCGCCGTCAACACCGATGATCTGGCCCGTGATCCAGTCAGCCTCCGGAGAGAGCAAGAAGGCGGTGATCGCCGCAATATCTTCTGGGGTGCCCAGCCGCTGTAACGCATGCATTTCGGCGATGGACGCCACCATCTTCACGTTCGACAGGAGCTCCTTGGCTAGTCCGTGTGCGCGTGAGGGAAGGGGCGATGGCATTAACGCGCACTCTTGGCGAGAGCTCGTTTGCCAAGGATAGGGTTAATCCGTTCACAGCCCCCTTTGCCATCCCCATCGACCCATGGAACGCAAAGCCCTGGAGGGCCGCTACGCTGGAGAAAAGCACTACGGAGGCGATCCCTGTACACTTCTTGAGCGCCGGTAGCGCCGCTTGAATGGCAAGCGCGGCGCCCATCACTTACGTCCCCCGCCGTAAAAGTGGCATCTAGCTCAGTTGCAATGGCGGACAACTTGTCCTCGCTCCGCCCGACCAGGTGAAGATCATAGCCACGCGCCCCAAGGATACGGCCCGTGGCTGAACCGATCCCGCCAGAACCGCCATAGATTAAGACTTTGGGTGCCATAACAACCTCTACTTTCTTCCTATATGAAGTCCTGCGGAGTGGTCACGGTTGAACGTTGTGGAGAATAAGCGTGCTGCCCAACAAGTAATTCTAAAGTTTCTGGATATCTTTTCAGTGTACAATGATCCCGGGGTGAATCAGCGATATCTGCTTTCCTCCCAGTCGGAATGGCATTTTTTATTTCACGCCAACTATCCAATATATCATGAAAAAAAACTTGACAAGGCATTTCTGGCAATTTGTTTGTTTTTCAAATATCATGTAATAAAAATGAATCAAGAATTATATCGGTATACTTAAAGAAACCGCCTATTATGTCTCTGGCAGACATACAAACAAGTTTTGAGTAGAACACATTTTATCAGTGGTGCAGCTGTCCGTACCGATGTATCCAGTGCGATCGGAGAGTGGCGTTCTTGTTATGAGTCCCTGGCGGACCGTTGCCGTGAGAAAGCCGGTAGGCAGATTGCCACATATTCGGCTCCCCCGTCCTCTGGCGTAGAGTAGCGGACCCATTGCCCGGCGGGCGCGATCACCGCCTGTCCGGCACATACGTCTTGTATCCCGTCTGCCGTTTGAAGGCGAAGCATTCCCGACAGCACCGAGAGTATACTCGTCAAATTCCGGGACTTGTTCCGGTTCCTCCCGCAGCTGGCCGGACTCATCATCTTCGCGATGCTGAGTGCCTCGGTATCCGAATTTACCCTGCCGACATATTCCTCGATGCGCTTTGGTTTAGTGCCAACCGCTTCAATTACGGTCGGTGTTTTAATCACAGTCAGCATACTATCCTCCCTGGCATAATTACTCATTTACCGGGATCAGAATTTCATTGCGACGCATGAACCACGGCGTAAAAGGGGCATTGTAGCGTGCCCAAACCGGTTCGCCCGTGACGGTAAAGCGGTTATCTTTGATCCATTTTTCCAGCTTTTCTTTGTTGAGCAGATATTTCTCTTCACTCCAGAAACCGGAATAGCGAACGGCAGCGACCCGGCGCGTAGGAATCTGCCGCAGCTTAATGTTTGGATCATCGGGAATCGACAGGGTTTCCATGGTGTATGAAGCCGGCATCATAAAGCTTACAGCCCACTTTCCCTGTACACTCTGTTGGCTGACCGGAGTGGTCATGGAATTTCCTCTTCCTTCTGTTCCTGCGAAACAGGAATCCGTCACTGGAAATTTTGCCGCGTGATTTATTGTCACCGGAGATATAGCGAAAAAGCGGCCTGAACGCCTTGTTACCGGCACCTTCCAGGTCTCCGTCAACAATTATTTCGGCGAGTACTTGAGGTGCGTACTCGCGCAACTCAAAAATATCGTCAGTTTTAATAACAGTGTAGGGTGCTTCTTCCGTTGCCATGGCAGTGGTCGCCCCTGTAAGAAGCAGTAATTGTATGGCAGTGATCAGTTTAATCAGATTCATTTCCTGCTCCTTAATGCATTTGTTAAAAATGTGAGGGCAGTCTCATTGCGCTGCTGGTTTAGATGGTCGTCCGGCAGATTGATCAGCTTCCCCACGGCATCGAAATTAAATCCGTCCATAGGACAGGAGTGCCACCCCCTGTTCCTGCGCCAGCAGCATGACGCTCATGGCGAGCAGGCCACAAGAGCGCATCGCCTCGTCCCGTTGTACCTGCGGTTTGTCCCGGTAACAGCCATCGATGGCAGGAATGAGCATATCCTGGAAACATCTGCGGCGCGCCGGCCCAATAGCGTGCCGGCTCTTTGGACCAGGCGTTCAAATTCGGCGCAGAGCACCAACAGGAATGACGCATCCGTCACCTTATCCTGATTCCAGGCTACTTCGCGGATTTTTTGCGCAGAGCAGAATCTTTGACCTGCAGTATGCGCCAGTTCTGAAGGTTGAAAGGCGGTCGGCGAGAGGATCGCCTTTTGCAAAAGCTCCTTGACCTCTTCATCGCTAATGATAAATGCCGGGTCAAAGATTTTTCTCGCTCTCCTGTCCTGAATTGCTGTTTGCGCGTGATGCGGTTTTTATTACTGGCGTTGCCGTTGCTGACCGGTTGCTTGGCAACTCTTCCGCAAATCTGGAACCTGCCGCCGGATCTTATCGCGTATCCACAAGCATAACTCACAATCTGTCTGACCGCACATTTCTCTTCTCTACATGTTCCCCCTGATTATACTACTAAACCATCATGACCAAGGACTTTTGCTCGCCACCGTGCGTGAAAATGGATATGCATTACTATTTAAAGATATTTGAGGCGGGTGTCAATTGGTCGAGAAACTTTATGGAGATGAATGCTGAGTACTAAACGGACCAGGGAAATTCCGTTTCGAACCCCGACTGTTTCATGCGGTATTTTTTACATTGGACGGTCGCAAAAAGGCCTTTCGGCTATTTTGGCGAAATGGATAAATTCGGAAACCCACCCCGCCTAGAGTATTTTGCATAACATTTGGGAGGGTGAAGCGATGATTGAATTGATTGTAAAG
>CAWKLD010000012.1:0-107787 GCA_963850225.1 uncultured delta proteobacterium | reverse complement strand
CCGGTCGATTTCCTCAAACGCCTTTTCGATGCGCTTCCGGGAAATCGGAAATGCGGTTTTCAGCTCCTGGGCATAGAGAGAGACTTTGTATTCCTCGATCATCCAGAACAGATCTTCGACAGCATGCTTTTTCTTGTCCGAAGCATGTGGAGAAAGCTGGCTGTTGAAGGACAGTACATCTGTCTGCCAGGACTTGAATTTCACGAGCCTTTATCTGATCCTTGTCAAAATCCAGCCAGGCCCGCTGGGCACGGATTGAAATGGCCCGAATATACCGGATCAGATGGGGCAATCGCTCGGGTTCATATTGGAGCATGAAATCTTCGGGGACCAAGGTATGAAGCTGCTCTTTCATATCTTTCCAGTACTGACTGGCGGCGGCATTGGCTGGATTGTTTCGTATCAGACCTTCAATGCAATTGACGGAATCTGTAAGTGCTTCAAAAACATCCATGCTGGTATCCAACAGCTTTTTGGCAACAGACGGCAAGGCTGGGAATGTGTTTTCCGTATGGGCAATAAATTCGCTTTTGGATCGTATGTTTCTTGCAAACAGCCGGATTATTAGCGCATGATAAAGTTTTTTCTGAATATTTTTTGCTCCGCCCCACTTTTCGGCCAAAAGCGTTCGATGCTTGGGGATCGTTAGATATTTCAGGATAAATTTCGTTTCTCTGGCGTAAACGATCTCAACCAGTCTGGCAACGCCCTGGCAATGGGCCAAAAGCGCTTGGCCGGGCTCTTCAAAGAGCCGAAGACTGACGGTGCTGCTGTCCGGGTTTTTTACCAGAGCAGGAAATAGCGTCCAGTTGATACCGGCTTCGCCCTGGATCTCGACGGCATTTGGAAGTTCAGCCATGTTCCATTCCGTGACAATCTGTTGTTCCCAGTTTTTTCTTGCTTGGTCAAGAGCTGTGGCACTGATTCGCTCCGGCGCCAGATTTTCCAGAACAGACATGTCTCTGCCGCTGCAGATTACCTTTCCTTCGGCACTGGTAATGGCAATGCGCATTTTAAGATAATCCGGAAGGGTTTCTTCGGACCAGGCTGAGGCCGGAATATCAATTCCAAATCGCTGGTAGATGAACCGGCTGAGGGCATTTGCCAGAATATCGGTTTCCCGGGGCATTTCCATGATGAGAATATCCACGGTCCGGGAAATGGGAACAAGTTTTTTCCGGTAGACCTTGGGAAGCGCCTTGATCATGGCACCGATTTTTTCCTTCAGGAGACCGGGCACCATCCAGTCGAGTGATTCTCTGGGAATGGCCGGCGCTGCAGCCGAGGGGATGTGAACGGTAAGCCCGTCTTCCTGGCTGCCAGGGTCAAAACTGTACAAACATGAAAAATGGTTGCTGCCAAGCCTGACCCTGTCCGGATACAGGGATAGTTCCCCGGAATCCGGAGCATACTGCAGCAGTTCTTCCCGGGTCATGAGCAGAAAACCGTCATCCGCGTTATCTTTCAGGAATTTCTGAAACGTCCGGATGTCACTGATCGTTGCGGGAATCCGTTGGCGGTAAAAATCATACAGGTCTGCTTCTCCGATGAGCAGATCTTTTCGCCGGAACCGGTTCTCAATATCCTGGATTTCTTCAATCAGGTTCTGATTGCGGATCATGAATGCAAATGGTTTTTTTACATCGCCTTCCACCAGCGCGCTTCGAACAAAAATGTTTGAGGCTTCCACCGGATCGATTCGACCATAGCAAATTGGACGCTGGTTTACGATGATAAGCCCAAAGAGGCTAACCTGCTCAAGCGCCACGACCTCGCCGCGGCTTCGTTCCCAGTGGGCCTGGCTCCAAGTGTAACGACAAAGGGATTTTCCCAGTTCTTCCAGCCATTTGGATTCAATACCGGCAACAATCCGCGCAAACAGACGTGAGGTTTCCACCATCTCGGCTGCCACGATCCAGTTTCCAGCCTTGTTAAACAGGCTCGACCCCGGAAAAACCATGACTTCCCGGTCCCGTGCCGCTTTGAAAATGTTTTTTTCCTTTTTCATGGCGATGTTGGAAAGAAATCCGCTGAGGATCGAGCGGTGGATGGCGCTGTAGCGGTCCGAGAAAGCCGTCTCGGTTTTATGTTTTCCTTTCTGGGAAGGAGGGATCAATGTATCCTTTTCCGGGTTGCTTAAATCCCCCCTGGCCACCCTTTTGCAAAGGGGAGAGGCATTATTTTCTGAAGATAAAAATTTGAATTCGCATGCAATATCAGAAAGCTGAGAATGGATGTCCCGCCATTCCCGCATCCGTTTAAATGACAGAAAATGCTGGCTGCAGAACCGTTTCAACCTGCCTGTGGATTTATCTGTTTCCTGAAGTTGATGATAATGGTTCCAGATATTTAACAGGCCGATAAAATCCGAAGACGGGTCATTGAAAATTCGATGCATGGCATCTGCCTGCTGGGATTTTTCCACGGGTCTTTCCCGGGGATCCTGAATACACAGCGCAGCAATGATGATGGCAATCTCCGCAACGCACCCTTCGGTTCGGGACTGAAGCAGAATCCGGGAAAGCCTGGGGTCCACCGGGATTCTGGACATGAGTCGGCCCTGCTCGGTCAGCATGTAGCAGAGGGCTGATGACGGAGGACAGACGACGGAAGACCGCTTCTTCCTTTCATCTGTTATCTGTTGTTCGCCCTCCGTTGCCTGTGCGTTATCATCTGTAATCTGCCGTCTGCCGTCTGTGCTGTTGTCTGTTTTACGGATGGCGCCAAGCTCAGTCAGCAGGTCAAAACCATCCATAATGCTGCGGGAATCGGGCCGGTCAATAAACGGAAAATCCGCGATAGATCCCAGTTTCAAGGCCATCATTCTTAAAATGACTTCTGCCAGGTTGGACCTCAGGATCTCCGGGCGCGTAAACTGGGGGCGGGACAAATAATCTTCTTCGGAATAGAGCCGGATGCAGATGCCGTTTTCCTGGCGGCCGCAGCGGCCCTTTCGCTGATCCGCGCTGCTTCTGCTGATAGGCCGGACCTGAAGGGACGTGGTTCTGGATCGAGGGGTGTATTTGGAAATCCGGGCAAGACCCGCGTCAATCACATATTTAACGCCGGGAATGGTCAGAGATGTTTCGGCGATATTGGTGGCGACGATGATTTTTCTGCCAGCGGCAGGGGAGAAAACCCGGGCCTGATCCTTTCCAGAAAGCCTGGCGTACAGGGGAAGAACAGTGACTCTCTGAAGCCTTCTGCCCTCGATCAGCTCGCAGGTTTCCCGAATATCCTGCTCTGTCGGCATGAAAATAAGTATATCCCCAAAAGGTTCCTGACTGCAGAGCCGGTCCGCGGCCTTTACCGCCAGTTCGACAGGGGTCGGCTCATCGTCCTCATTGGATGGCGCATTCGGCGACAGGTAGCGCACTTCCACCGGGTACATGCGTCCGGACACCTCGATCACCGGCGCACGATCAAATGCCTTGGAAAATTTATCCGTATCGATGGTGGCGGAGGTGATAATCAGCTTCAGGTCACTTCGATTCTGAAGCAGGGTTTTGACGATTCCGAGGATAAAATCAATGTTCAGGCTTCGTTCGTGCGCTTCATCCACAATAAGGGTGTCGTAACGGTTCAGAAAAGGATCATTCAGGGTTTCTGCCAGCAGGATGCCATCCGTCATGATCTTGATGACTGAATGGCGGCTGGTTTTGTCGTTAAAACGAATTTTATACCCCACGGATTGGCCGACGGTCTCGCCGAGTTCTTCGGCAATGCGATTTGCCACGGTCATGGCAGCGATTCTTCGCGGCTGTGTGCAGCCGATGACGCCGTTAAGTCCTCGGCCGGCATCCAGACAGAATTTGGGAAGCTGGGTGGTTTTACCTGAGCCAGTTTCTCCGGATACGATCACGACCGGGTGCTCGAAAATGGCCTGGATGATTTCCTTTTTCTTCTCAATTATGGGAAGGGCAGGGTCGTAATTGCGTTCTGGAAGGCTTGCCCTGATGGATCGCGCCAGCGCCGGATTCGGCATTGGACCGGCAGATGCCTGTTGATGCGGCTTTTTAAAACGAGGATTCATTGTTCGGAAAGATGATCATCATGATGTGAGCAATGGGGGCCAAAAGAATGGCCGTGTTTTCGTTTCCCCCTTTAGTAAAAAAAGGGGGAAGAAGGGTCTCTGGGGAACGGATCGTTTTCGATCCGTCAACTATGCAGATTCTGAATTGTTTGCAGAACCCGAAGAAACAGAGGCATCTGATGCAGTGGCCGGACTTTTTTTCTTGTTGTACCGACGGCGTCTGCGTTTCTTTTTGACTGGGGCGGGTTCTGAGGGTTCCACTGCCGGCTCTTCCGGCAATTTCCCAGACTCATCGGAGATGCTCTCTTCTATGGGCTCCGGCAGGCTTTTCGAAATCTCAGACGGGGCAGTTTCCTCAAAATCCACGATGTCGTTGTCTTCAATCAGTTCGTCGGATGATGCGGAAAAATCAAACCCTTCGGGCGGTTCCGGGGCAAATCCGAAAAAAGTTCCCGGAAAATAATTCTCTCCCCGCGGAATGGTGATTTTAAAAGTTGGCATCTCTTTTCTGCGATTACTGCGATCAGTACGTTCGGTCCGGCCACTTCGGTCGGTGCGGTCGCCGCGTTCACCGCGTTTGGGCGCGGCAGCGCGCGGCTTTCGTTCAGGTTTTCGAGCTCTATCCAGGGAATAGCGGCTTCGGGGGACAGGCCCGGCCTTGTCTTCCTTGAACCAGTCGTCTTCTGGCCATACCACGGGAATCTTGGCGTTTAAGAGTGCTTCCAGCGGTTCCAGGTGAAAGACGTATGCTTCACAGGCAAAGGCAATGGACTTGCCGGTTTTACCAGCTCTGGCCGTACGGCCGATGCGGTGTACATAATTTTCCGGATCCTGGGGAAGATCAAAATTGATAACATGGCTGATATCCTCCACATGGATACCCCGAGATGCCACATCAGTGGCAATCAGCATCTTGATCTTTCCTTCCTTGAACTGTTCCATCAGCTTGAAGCGCTTCTGCTGCGGCAGATCGCCGGTAATCCCCTCAGCCGGCCACCCGTTGCCCTTGAGTTTGGCGGATAGCCATTCGACCCCGGATTTGGTGTTCACAAAAATCAGGATGCGCTCCCAGGTCTCTCTTTCCAGAAGTCCTAGGAGCAGGGATAATTTCTGGTCGGAGCCCACGTGAATAAGGGACTGCTCGATGCCGTCAACCGCAACGTCCTCGGGAGTGACGGAGATAAATTCCGGAAGATTCATGTACTCATAAGTCAACTCCATCACCCGGAAGGACAGGGTTGCGGAAAAGAGCAGAGACTGGCGCTTGTCATAGCGGGGCAGTTTTTGAAGAATAAACCGCATGTCTTTGGAAAAGCCAAGGTCCAGAAGCCGGTCCGCCTCATCGACCACAATTATTTTAACGCCGCTGGTTTTAAAGATGCCCTGCTTGAAATAATCAATTATTCTTCCGGGCGTACAGATGACGATGTCGACGCCGCTTCGCAGAATGTCCGCCTGTTTTTGATAATCCACGCCGCCAACAACCTGGGCGATCGTCAGGCCGGTATATTTGCCAATGAGGCAGGCTTCCTCATAAGTCTGAAGCGCCAGTTCGCGGGTGGGGGACACAATCAGAGCGGCTGGCTCACCGGGGACCCTTGATTCTTCGGTAAGCAGACGGGTAAAAACGGTTACCAGAAAGGCAGCGGTTTTTCCTGTTCCGGTCTGGGCCTGGCCTGCCACATCCTTTCCGGAAAGGGAAAGGGGCAGAGTCTGGGCCTGAATCGGGGTGCACTGGGTAAATCCCGCCTCTGTCAATCCTTTCAGGACGGGTTCGGGCAGATTCAGTTCGTCAAAATATGTCTGGGTAAGAAATTTCGGTTTGTCTGCCCGTGGTTCGGAAGTGGGTTCATCATCAAGTATGTCTGTCATTCATTATCCTTATTAAAGATCTTTCTTAAAATAGCTTCCAGGGAAACAATCCCCGTTTCCTTCTCGATATAAGGGTGTTTCAATGCAACAATCATGCTTTTTATGGAACGATCCATTTTTTCTAATATCATCACAGCATACTCTTTTCTGAGGAATTTTCAAGCATTGATGAAGTAGATTTCCTCGATGAACTCACTTTGATTTCGCCAGATCTATCGCTTGCTGCAGTTTGTCCCCAAGGGTTCCGACTGACCGGAGAGATTTCTGAGGAGAATACTGTTGCCAGTTATCATCCTCCGGGGCGTCCAGCCTCAGGGTGATTCTTCTTTCTTCCGGCTTGATCTCATCAATAACCACTGTCATGGCACGACCCGGCTTCAAGGATTCCATAGCGGCAGGTTGTCCGGAGGACCGGATTTTGGAAAGCGGCAGGATCCCGACAACTCCGGGCTCCAGGGTTACGATATATCCCCATTTTTCCTTTTTCTGAAGCATGCCTTCCAGGGTCTGGCCGGTCTTATATTTTTCCGAAACATCCATCCACGGGTCTCCTTCCGCATCCTTGATACTGAGGGAAACACGCTTTTTCAACAGGTCGATTTCCTTGATCAGGACATAAACCTCATCTCCTGTCTGAAGAAAATCTTCCGGCCGGTTTACTCGCTGAGTATAGCTGATTTCGGAAAGATGAACCAGCCCATCGATGCCGGGCGCCAGTTCCACAAAAGCCCCAAAAGGCGCCAGCCGGGTAATTTTTCCTTTTACGCGATCGCCGACATGGAATTGATCGCTTATATGGTCCCATGGATTATCCAGAACCTGTTTGATGGACAGGGCAATTTTTGGATCACTTTCCGGTCTTGGCTGAATCGCGGTGACTATCACCTGAAGCGTATCATCGGCCTTAAGGACATCTTCGGGTTTTTCAATGTGCGACCAACTGATTTCTGATATCGGTACCAGGCCTGTCAGCCCGGGAATGAGTTCGACAAAAGCGCCATAGGGCATGATCCGGGCAACCCTGCCGGTACAGACGGCACCCACGGACAGCTTTTCCAGAAACAGACATTTTGTATTCTCCATATCCTGTTTTAACAATTCGCGTCTGGAAACAACGATATTTCTGCCTCTTTCTTCAAACTGAAGGATTAAAAAATCAAAGGACTGACCGATGAAGGTTTCCGGATTTTCAATATAGGAGATGTCCATCTGGCTGACAGGGCAAAAAGCGCGGGTATGATGAATGTCCACATGGAATCCGCCTTTGCATTGTTCGATGACTTTTCCGTTTACCGGAATCGCGTTGTGATAAGCTTCATTGAGCAGGGTGTTGTCCCCGGATCCGGAAATGGCTTTTGAAAGCAGGATTTCATCCTCTTTGGCGGAAACCACGTAAAGCTCGACAACATCTCCGATGGCATAAGGAAATTCACCATTGGAATTCAATAGATCCGCTCTGTGGGCCACCCCGTCTATCTGGGTTCCGGTGTCCAGGAAAACCGAATCTTTTCCAATTGAAATGATGCGGCCGGATATTTTATTGCCGACCTCAATACTACGGGTGATTTTGGAGCTGTATGACTCCAGTAGATCTGCAAAACTTGGCTCAGTGTTTTCTGCAGGAAGTTCTTCATCAGAAAAAGATGACATCTGTCGTTTTCCTCTTATTCGTTTTTACTGAATGATTGAATGATAACGGGCGTCTTTGCAATATCTGAGCGAGTTATTCCGCTTGTCGCGAGATACGCCCCCCTGAGTCGGGATTTTCCAGAACTATCAGATAAAACAGGCGAGTTGTCAATATTTTACAGCATTTCCATTAATTCGACCAAACACCACTGAGCATAAACCAGATCAACCCGTCCGCTGCGGGCACATAGGTGCTTGTCGTCATAAAGGGTCAGATTTCTTTTCTGTGAGCCATTACCGCCGTAATCATAGCGGATTTTTCATGAAACTGGACAATCAGGCAGAAATGTGGGACAATTCAGGGGCTGATCCTCCAATTGCCCCACAGTAATCATGCCGGCATTGTTTTGCAGGTAACCCATTGCGCACGAACTGCCTTCGGTGGACTCGCATTGGCTTTGGCATCTGACAAGGATATCGCGGCAGCGTTTTTTTCGTAAAAAGTATCCGGTTCATACATCCTGCCGGCAGACAGACGTTTTTCCTCTTTCTCAAGGGAAGAGTAGAGATAGCGGCCCAACAAGGGAGCGGCAATGCGGGATTTCCATCCAAACTCGGAATAAAGATCGGTTAAAAGCGAATCCATTCGAGAGGCCATCTCATGGTTTCGACCATACCATTTTCTCATTGCCCATACGGCGCCGGCCGAGGAGGTGGACATGGATTGTGTTTCCCATAAAAAACCGATTCCGAACGCGCGGGTTTGAATGGTTTTTATATCGTCTGCCAGCCGGTCAATTGGGTCCGGATCAGGCGCGCCAAGCTTGGCCCGTTGACTTTGAAATCCTGGATAAATGCATTGTGAAGAAAGGTTTCTTCTTCTCCGCCTTGAATATGCGGGTGCCTGAAATTGAACCGATACTGTCCATGGGCATCGGCATGCGGAAATTCAGAGGGATCGATGAGCGTTTTCTCCGCTTTATGCTTTTCATACAGCGGGGTGCCTGAATTGGGGGTATAAAGCATGAACTGATGAAAATCGGTTCCATGACTGACCGCATAGTCAATAATCTGACGCATGTCTTCCGGCCGGTGGTGTTCCATGCCGATGATGGAAGATCCGAGCACCCGGATGCCGTGAGACTGTAAAGAGCTGACCAGAGACTCGGGTATCGATGTTTTTTAGTTTCTGATACTGGCTTTGCTCGCCTTCAAGACCCATCCATACCCACGATATGCCGAGTCCGATGAGCTGTTCCATACTGTATGACTGTAAAACACGGGCAGAGCTGAAGACATATAACGCCCAGCTCTTGTTGTTCATTTCCATTAATTCGAGCAGCCGCAGCGCCCGGCGACGATGCAGGAGAAAATTCTCATCCATGACAAAGAAGGATTTGATTTCGAGCTGTTTTTCCAGTTCGCACATGACGTTGAACAGTTCGTCTCCGGTTTCGTAAAAATTGACAAATTTTCCCTTGCCGCCAAAAAGCGCTGAGGTCGAGCAGAAATTACAGCCGACCGGACATCCCGCAGAGGGCAGCAGCATGGCCGCGGTGCTGCCGGGTTTTTCCTTGAGCGTCATTCCCATGATGCGGGTTCCATATCCCGAATACGACAGCGGATGCCGGACCGGGGCGTGAACATCCTGACCGAGAAAAGCCCTGAACCATGCAACTCCATCTCCCTTGACGATATGATCCGCATCGACGATATCGTGAATATCCTCCAGGTTTGCGATGTGGCCGCCGATCACAAGCGTTGCTCGGGGTTGATGCCGGCGCACCAGTTCGCACATCCGGATGACCTTGCCGACATTTGGAATAATCGCGCTGATTCCGATGATGTCGTAGGCATTGTGCGTGATTTCCTCGATAAAGCGGTCCTGGGTCGGAAAATCAAGCAGGGTGCACGGCGCATCGATATTGTTCTGAATGAGCATCAATCCGAAACTGCGATGAAACATGCGAAGGGAAAATGCACCCTGAAAGCGGGTTACCTGATTCTGATAAAGCTCCATCGGGTTGATTTTTCGGCTGCCAAATGAGTCATCCTGGGCATAGGGACCGAAAACGCTGGATAAAAGAACCCTGGCCTTTGTTTCCAGTGGATGTGTCGTCGCCATGATGTAGTCTCCTTGTTTGCGATTGAAATCTCAGTGGAGACATCATATTAGCTCAGAATGCCCGCAAAGGATAGACGGCTGCCACTTATTACAATGTTATTACAAAACCAAACGAACTACTCAGGTATTCAGGAGCCAGTATTCAGGGGCCAGAATAAGGGACCCAGCAAATTCGTTTTTTCAATATTGCCAAAGGGTTTCTCGAAGAATCGAGGCGCTATTGTATACTTGTCCAGGATCTTGCTTGTGGTGAAGTTACTGAGCCAACCCGCTTGATTGAAGAAGTCGGTAAATTGTTCGAAGTTGACATGCGGGTCATTCTGAATTCTGTATACCTGAGTAGTTAGAACCAAACAGATTGATAAATATAATATTGTTATTTTTTTATTCTTAATAAATTTAAGTGAAAATGAATGTTGTATTTATAAATATTATTCTGTATGTGAAGCGAATAACGATTTGGGCCTTAAGGCGCTGAATGTCAGGTCTATGCGTGTTCCCATCAACTACCCTAATACTTTGACTTATCAGGTGATTATCATGGTCAGAAAACCCAGTTATGAAGAACTGGAACAAAGGGTTAAAGAATTAGAATCTACCGATATCTTCGAGCTCAAGCAGTCGAAGGAGGCGCTGCAGAGGCGCGCCGAAGAACTGACCGCCTTGAACGCCCTGGGAAGGGAGCTCATCCTTACGCATTCTCTGGAGCAGACCTGTGCGGTCGGGTTAAGGGGCATGGTCAGCGCGGTTCGTCCAGATCTGGCTTTTCTTTTCCTGCGAAATGGAGAAAGACTCATCCTGCAGGACGTTTTCCAGCCTATGTTCAGGGAACGGATGGGTGAGATTCCTGAACACAGGGTCGGCGAGTGTTTGTGCGGCTTGGTAGTCAAAGAAAACAAGCCGATATTTTCCATGAATATTGTTAATGATTCTCGCTGCACCTGGGAAGAATGCAAGAAAGCCGGCTTCAAGTCGTTTGCCGCGCTGCCGCTGAAAAGTGCTGAAGAAACCATCGGTGTCATTGGTCTGGCCTCAGAAACTTTACGGGATTTTGAACAGCAGGCCGGGTTTCTCGAAACCTTGACAAGCCAGGTTGCCGTTTCCCTGGTGAACGCCCGGCTGTTTGACGCAGCGCAGCAGGAACTGACAGAGCGCAAACGGGCCGAAGCGTCTGCGCATTACGATAGAGAAAGGTTCCAGACTCTTTTACATCATGCGCCTATAGGGATTTTATTGGTCGATGAATCCGGAAAATTCATTTATGCCAATCCCAAGTTCATGGAAATCTTCGGCTATGACTTAAAGGATGTTCCCGATGGCAGAACATGGTTTCGGCTGGCCTATCCGGATCCGCTGTACAGAAGACAGGTCATTGCGGACTGGATGAATGATTTAAATGCCCATCAGCCTGGTGAACAGCGTCCCAGGGTCTTTGACGTCATCTGTAAAGATCGCGGGAAAAAAGTTATCAATTTCATACCGGTAAGTCTGGAAACCGGTGAAAATCTTGTCGTCTGTGAGGACATCACCGAGCGGCTGACCCTGGAAGACCAACTTCAGCATGCCCAGAAGATGGAGGCTGTCGGTATTCTGGCAGGCGGGGTGGCCCATGATTTCAATAACCTGCTCCAGGCCATCAGCGGCTACACTCAGCTGATGATGATGGATAAAATCGCCGGTGACAAAGATCTTCCCAAGCTGAATGCGATCGAAAAATTGATTGCAAGGGCGGCACAGCTTGTCCGCCAGCTCCTTTTATTCAGCCGCAAGGAAGTGGTTGAGCACCGCAAGGTCAATCTCAGCCAGGAGATGGGGCAGGTTGTCAGGATTCTGGAACGCACCATTCCCAGAATGATTGAAATCGAACTACATCCGGGCAGCCGGCTGTGGACGGTGAAAGCCGATGCAGCTCAAATCGAGCAGGCGCTGCTGAACCTGGGGATCAATGCGGCAGACGCCATGCCGGATGGTGGAAAACTCATCATTCAAACCCAGAATGTGGTGATAAAAGAAAACCATGCGCGTCAGTACATCGGCGCTCCCCCTGGAGATTATGTGCTCTTGACCGTCTCCGACACCGGGTGCGGCATGGAAAAAGAAACCCTCGATCACATCTTCGAACCGTTTTTTACCACCAAGGGGATCGGCAAGGGGACAGGACTTGGGCTTGCATCGGTTTATGGCATTGTCAAGGGCCACGGCGGGTATATTCACTGTGAGAGCAGTTTCGGTCAGGGAACGACGTTCAAGATATTTTTACCAGCCTTTGATCATGAGGATGCCGAAGGCGTCCCTGGCCCCTTGGAAACGCCGGCAAAAAGCGGGGCGGAAACCATTCTTGTTGTGGACGATGTGCCGGATATCAGGCAACTGGCCACACAAATGCTTCAGCGTTTCGGCTATACGGTCTTGAGCGCTGCCAGTGGTGAAGAAGCGCTTCAGCTATATGCCGGCCGGAAAGAACCGATTGATCTGACCATCCTGGACCTTGGCATGCCGGGCATTGGCGGAAACCGCTGTCTACGGGAACTGCTGGCGATCAACCCTTTTGCCAAAATCCTGATTGCCAGCGGGTATTGTGCTGACGATACGGTGAAAAATGCCCTGGATTCCGGAGCCGCAGGTTTTATCGGCAAACCCTATCAGATCAAGGAGTTGTTGATCCGGGTGCGAAGCATTCTGGGCGATCCTGCATGATTATCAGCCTGAAGACACTTGCCGGTTCCAAATGAAGGTCTTTACTGCGAATGCATCGTTCTGACGGATTTTGGCCGCTATGCGCCCGGATGACACCGCGTCAGTGCGCTGTAAATCATAAGCAGCTTGGCCGGAAGTTCCCGGACATCCGAAATCACATTGTGATGGACACTGCCATACAGATCATCGAGCCTGGCATCGCTTTGCATGTTCACGGTGATGGCGTGGGTATGAATGCGTCGGGAAAGGGCTTCACCAATGGCTTTTCGGGTATCTTTAATGGCATATCCCTGCTTGTAGTTCACATCATTGGGGAATCCGTCGCCCAGAACAACCATCAACCTTACGTTGGCCGGTATTTTATCAAACTGAGCGCTTGCATGACGGATGGCAGCGCCCATTCGCGTGCTGCGCTGGGGTGTAAGGGCGCTGATTCGCCTGCGGACGATATCATTCAGGGGCTCGTCGAATTCCTTGATGTGCGTATAATCCACGGAAAGACGTCCGTTTCCGGAAAAACCGGCAATGGCAAAGGTATCCCCTACGATGCCAAGTGCTTCGCAAAACAATACTATCGCCTCTTTTTCAACATCCAGCACCGTAGTGCCGGCATCGGAACGGCTGTTCGTTAAGATATTGCCCGTTGACCGGGAAAGATCAACCAGCAACAGGACCGCCACATTCCGCTCCTGCTTGATCCGTTTGATGTAAAGCCGGTCTGATGGGATCAGACACGCCTTTTTATCCAGAACAAAATCAAGAACAGCCCTGTAATCCAGTTCGTCGCCTTCTGTCCAGTTTCGAAGCAGCTTAAGCCCCTGGGGTTTCATCAGCTCAAAAGCATATTGGATCTGGCTGACCAGTTCCCGGTATTTCTCCAGCGTTTGAACATAAAAACCGGAACTTGCCTCTTCCGCAATCCGATCCACCACCCGAACGTGATTGTGAAGATAGTCGCAGTGATGACTGTCCCATTCCCGGTACCAGGATGCTGGCAGGGTATCATAAATCGGGGGTGTATCCTCAAACCGGGAATCTCCGACAGGTCCAGATCGGACAGATCCAAGGAAATCCCAGCAGTATGATCGGATATTTTTGACAGGTCCGAGCTTTGAGATGCTCGAACCAGATTAAGAATTTCGTCCTTATCGATTTTCCCCTGGTGATGCGCCAGAAACTTTTTGATTTTGGATTTGTAAACCTGGATTCCTTTTTCAGACAGTTTGTGCTTCAGAAAAGCTGCTTTTGCCTCGGTGGGCGGGTCCATCGCCAAATCCGGTCGTAGGCCTCTGCCAAAAGGGGTTCTCAGCCGTGAATCGTTTTCAAAGCAAGCTGTCTTCAAGCAGAATTCAATCCGTGGATATGATTTCCATACCAGAGCGGCGCAGTTCTCAACTTTGGAGTTTTTATTGATGATCCTGCAAAAATCCATGGCAATGGCATCAAAGACGGAAACCATATCGTAATTCTGATACCGGCGAGGGCAGTCCCCAGAAATCAAGGTCAGAGATGTCAAGTGCAATTTTCAAATAGAGGGCTTCGAGAGGAAGTTCCTGGAGACTGTCCGGATAGATGCGCTTTGCTTCCAAGATCAAAACCGGCAGTAACTGACGGATTATTCCCGGATAAAGTTGCTCCAGAATAAGCCGTATCCGGCCATGCTCAAAAATGGTCAACAGATCAGCTGCCAGCGCAGGATTCGAAAATGTACGGCAAAACAAGCTCATATCCGAAGCCGTCAAGGTGTTTCTGTCATTTTTCCATGCTGTCACACTGCCGTCATCCATCCTGGGTTGCCGTTTCTCACCATTGCTCCCTGGGTTCTTATCTGCAATACATTTTGAAACACCGCAGGCTTCAAGCGCCATTTCCAGATCAAATTCGTAGGTTCCGAATTCATGATAACAGGCTTCAAGCCGGGTCAGACATTTATACAGGAAAAGGTTTTCCGACTTCGTATCAAAACGGCTGATTTCATCCGGCAGGAAAATACGGTTTCCGCTGGAACATACCAGCGGTATTTCGGGGGTGAATAGATCGGTTTCTGAAAGCTCGGACAGCGGGCAGACAGAAAACGATCTGCCGATCCTGGCGTGAAGGTAGCGGGTTAACCCTTGCTGAATCTGAGAAAATGGCACGGCAATCTGAATCGCATCCACAAGTTCCAGGGCTTGTTGAGATTCAAGAGATAAAAATCGGGTTCCTGCTCCCTTGTCATTGTTGAATCGGGTGAGCCCTGCAGATACAAATCGGGGCAGGGTATGACTGTCTAATAGAGACGCGCCCCGCTGCATTCCTTCCAGAAAACCATCCACAAGGCTCGGATCTGCTTGAGCAACCCGCATTAGCTGTTTGATCTGAAAAAGCCGACGGGAAGGAGAAAATGATTGAACGGCTTTGGGGATGATGTGGCAAAGATGCTTACACTGGTTATAGGAAAGGTCCGGGGAAAGGGCAGCAGCCGATAAGATCCAGAAAGGCAAGTCCCGATTCAATATCTGCGGATTCAAGCAGATAAGACAGGGTTTCAAACGGGCTGCCCAGTGTGTAAGACCCAATCTTCAATAACGCACAGGTCTTATCGTTGAATCGTTCGATCAGCTTTTTGTCCCCTGTCTTGAGAACGGGAACCAGGTAGGTTGCCAACATCCAGCCGATCACAGCACTTTTTGCGCCAGCTTCCCTGACCTTTAAACGGAACATTTCCAGTTGGTCTGTTGTCACCCTTCCGGACAGTTCAATAAGTCCTGTAGCTATCGCTTGACCAAAGGCGGTTTCATGTGACAGTCCCCAGATCGTCTCGTCAACGATCAGCCCGAGTTCTTTTTTAGTTACAGGGGAAAGCCGGTCCGACAACTTCTTCTGAACCATGGATGCTGTTTCCGGATCTGCCAGAAACAGTAAGGACATCAATTCGTCACGCGCTGTCATGCCGATCCTCAAACATATTCAGCGATTTTTCTCATTTAGTACAGTTCGCACTTTATTGGATAGCTCTGTAAGATTATATGGCTTTTGAATGAATCCATTGCACCCTCTGAGCATAATCTCGTGAGCCTGGCCGTTTATGGCATATCCGCTGGAGAGCAGAACCAGCATCTGGGGTTGAATCTCACGAATGCGATCGAATGTCTTCCCGCCGTCCATCCCCGGCATGATCAAATCAAGAATAACCAGATCAATTTCTTTTCCCATGTCCGTGATTGTCTTGATGGCCTCCTGGCCTCCTCTGGAAACAACGATACGATAGCCCAACCTCTCCAGCATGGCCTGGCAGACATCAATGATCAGTTCTTCATCATCGACAAGAAGAATGGTTTCCGACCCTTTGATGTGTGCGTCTTCCGTGGGAATTTTTCGAAGTGCAGCTTTGTCAGATAACGGCAGATAGATGTTGAAGGTGGTGCCGTGACCTATTTCGCTGTATACCGTAATCATGCCACCGTGATTCTTGATGATGCCAAAGACTGAAGCCAGGCCCAGGCCCGTTCCGCGGCTTTTATCCTTGGTCGTGAAAAAAGGGTCGAAAATTTGCCGGCGGGTGGCTTCATCCATGCCAATGCCGGTATCTGTGATTGAAAGCATGGCGTATCGTCCCGGTTCAGCCTTGTGCGCTTTGCAGTAAGCCTCATCCAGAGTTCGCAATCTTTGTTTCCAGATACAAATCTCCCCCATCCGAGGACATGGCCTGCCAAGCGTTGACATAAAGGTTAAGCAGCACCTGCTCGATTTGTCCTCTGTCCGCTTCAACCACCAGGGATGTTTTCTGACATTTGTCGGTATGAATCTGAATTTCTTTTTTTGTTCGGCCGAACATGGCTGCGCTGCTGAGCACCAACTCATTCATATCAATAGGCATTATTTCATATTTGCCGCCACGGGCAAAGCCCAGCAGTTGTTTGGTGAGATCTGTTGCGCTTCGGATGTACTCTTCGATGGCATGAATATGTTCACGATGGGGATGACTATCCTCCAGATCCAATGACATCAGCGATGTACGACCTTGAATACCCATCAATAGATTGTTGAAATCATGGGCCATTCCGCCTGCAAGTGTTCCAATGGCCTCCATTTTCTGCATCTGCAGAATCCGTGTCTCATATTCACGACGTTGGATCTCCATTTCCTTAAGCTGTGTGATATCCGTGGAAACCTGCAGGTGAACCAGGCGATTGTCCACCCATTTGATGGCGCGGTCATAATTGATATACCAACGGCCGGTCACGGGATTTCTGTCCTCCCAGGTGCAGACCGCCTGCTCGTCTGTAAGCCGGTCATGGGTGCAGTGAGCACAGGGCTGGTCTTCATGGCGGAACACTTTCCAGCAGATTTGACCGGTGAGATCCGAACCGAAAGCATCTCTGATGTACCTGTTCATGAACAGAATTTCGTAGGTTTGCATATCAACGGCATAAACGGCGGCATCAATCCCATCCAGTACGGTCAGGAAAAGTTCGTGTGACCTTTGGAGCTCATTTCTTGGCTTTCAAGTTTTCGGTGATATCGAGTGCAGTGAACGTAACACCTGAAGATAAATTCAGTGGGTCTATCGGGGTGGAACTCAAGAGTATGTCGATAATTCGCCCATCCTTGCACTGCCACCGTGTTTCCACAGAACCGGTGCCCTGTTCCCGGATCAGTCGGTACTTTTCCTTGCCAACGTATTCAAAATCAAAGTCGCTGGGATAGAGCATCCGGGAGCTCTTGCCGACCATCTCCTCTTGCGTATAGCCGACCATCTCACAGATGCGGTCGTTAACAGTCAGTAAGATGCGATCCTTCACCACACCAATTCCGGTGGGGGCTGCACGGAAGATGCTGCTGAGCAGATTCTCTCTTGCGCGCAGTGTCTCTTCTGACCGCTTGCGTTCGGAGATATCTGTATACATGGCAACAACACCCTGCAGGACACCATCCATGATGATAGGAGCTGCTGATACAATTACCTGTACAGGAGTTCCATCCTTTTTGTAGCGAACCGATTCAACGGGATCAAGAATTTTTCCGGAAAGAATTTGACGCGTATATCCCTTGGATTCCATCTCAACATCAGGACTGCTCACAAGATCGTCAAGGTCAGTGCCTCTGGCTTCGTTGCTGGTATAACCAAAAATTCTTTCAGCCCCTGGGTTCCACTCTATCACGCGATGGAAAGAATCGAGGGTTATGATCGCATCCGGGGCTTGATGGAGCAGTGATTCCAAATACTTTTGACGTCTTATAATCTCTTTTTCTATCTGCATGAGGGTTTCCTTCAACTTTATAAATCAAGAATCCGTATTTACGGTTCTTAATTTAATGGATTTCCCATATCAAAAGATCAAATGAGACCGGGTGTCATAATCTTGTGAATCAAAATCATCATTGCTGAATAATATCAAACTAATTAATCCGATACTTCTCTGACGTCAAGATAATTTCCGGTCAGAAAAATCCGATAATTGGTTTTTCGTTTATCTTCGATATTGGCAATACAATAAGAATAATATTAATGAAATACATAAATTTAAACAGTTAAGCATCCTGTCCGGTATAATCTGCCATTGGGAAGCGCTGTCAGTGGTTATTGATTCATCATGTGTTAATTTGATTAAATCATCCGGAAAGTGCGGATCGGCGTTCAACAAAGTATTGACAACCGCAGTAAAAATCGGCTTAGTTGAGTGAATGATTTTTAAAGCCGCTCATCTCCAGTTTTCTCCTCAGGGAATCGTTAAAAAAGTCCGACAGGTTCGCCGACTTAACGATAATGTGGAGTATATCGGCAAAAAATGGAGGCTTTGTAACCGTTTAAATGAGTTTTTCCGATATTGTTATAGGTAAAAAAAGGCTTGCGGGCGGGCTTGCTTATTTGTATCTGGTGACCGCACCGTTATGCTGGGCAGCCAATGTTGTTCTGGCCCGAGGTGTGGTACACCTCATTTCGCCGGTCAGTTTTGCTTTCTGGAGGTGGTTGATGGCCTTTCTGATCCTTCTGCCTTTTACCTGGTCTCATGTCAGACAGGACTGGAAAACGGCAACGCAACACTGGAAGATTATGGCCGTCTTGTCGATCCTGGGGATCAGCTGTTTTAATACCCTGCTCTATTCAGCTGTCCATACGACGACGGCCATTAATGTCGCGCTTATACAGACAGCGATGCCGGCCATGATTATCCTGATATCCCGTCTTTTTTTTTACGAACGCATCCGGAAAATCCAGTTTATCGGGGTGGTCTGCTGCATTGTTGGCGCTTGTCTTGTTGTCTTGAGAGGAAACATTTACACTTTTTTTAGGTTGTCATTTGTTAAAGGCGACCTGCTGATGATTATCGCGGTTTTTCTCTATGCCTTGTACTGCGTATTGTTGAGAAAACGGCCGCCCATGCATTCGATGAGTTTATTGACTTACACTTTTGGCCTTGGCGTTCTGGGCTTGCTTCCATTGTACATCTGGGAGACCGTAACGCTGGGTCCTCTTGTTTTTACCTGGAAGACGACTCAGAGCATTCTCTTTGTTGCGGTATTTCCGTCAATTGTTGCCTATTTTTGCTGGAACCGTGGCATCGAATTGATTGGAGCCAATCGTGCAGGGTTATTTATCAACCTGGTACCAGTTTTTGCTTCCATCATGGCGATTATCTGGTTGAATGAATCGCTGGAACTATTTCATATTGCAGGCATGACCCTGATTTTCGGCGGAATGATCCTTTTCAACCGCTGAGTTACGGAAACATAACAAGAAGTTTCCCTGATAGACTGTTTCCAGGCTGATTTATTGTTGAAAAACCGCAGTGGCTATCGTATTTTATCAGAAATCGATCCACTCTTTTTATCGGCATTGACATATTCAGCCTCTAGGATGATCTATCCCTGGCAGACAGCGACCTTAGCATCAATCTGTCAAGCGGCGCAGCTTCTCCGAGATATGCACCCATTATCTCAATTAGAAAACCACAAAGAAAGGAAATCCTTATGTCCACTGACGCAGTTGCAACCAAAGGCGTTTCGTTTGATTTGAAAGAACATGTCACCTTCGCTATCGGCTCGGTTGTCAGCAAGACGCTTCTAAAAAAAGATACCGGCAGCATTACTTTGTTTTCATTTGACAAGGGCCAAGGGCTTTCCGAGCACACCTCGCCTTATGATGCCGTTGTGCATGTTCTGGATGGCGAGGCGGAAATAACCATCGGCGGCAAGATGCAGACGGTCAAAGCCGGTCAGCTGCTGATCATGCCGGCCGATGTCTCCCATGCCCTGTTTGCGCAGGTTCAATTCAAAATGCTGCTTATCATGATCCGGGGAAAATAAGATGATCCGCTTTACCGGCATCAACCATTTGGCCATGGTCACCGGCGATATGGACGCAACGATACGCTTCTGGCGGGATTTGCTTGGCATGCGTCTGGTGGCGGGTCTGGGAAGGCCTGGGTACCGGCATTATTTTTTTGAAGTTTCCTGCCATGACCTCCTGGCGTTTTTTGAATGGCCGGGTGTGGAAAAATCTGCTCTAAAAGATCACGGCGTTCCGGTCAAAGGCCCGTTTTCCTTTGATCACGTGTCCTTTGAAGTGGAAAGCGATGCGGATCTCTGGGAGTTGAAAGACAAACTGGAGGCATCCGATATTTGGGTGTCCGAGGTCATTGACCACGGGTTTATTCACTCCATTTACACGTTTGATCCGAACAATATCCCCATCGAATTCAGCGCGCCCGTCAGAGGGGTCGATGTCCGAAGCAATCCGGTCAACATGGACAGCCGGCCCACGGAAATTGCCCGTGAAGGCGCGGAGCCTCAGCCGGATCACTGGCCTCAGCCGGTCCGGTCCACAATGCCGGAAGACCGCTTAATCTATCCGGGCGAAGGTCGGATTCTGTTGACGGAATAAAAGAAACGTCTGCTAATCGCGCAAATGGCACAGGAAATTATTTTCCCTTAAAGTTTGCCTCACGCCTCTCAATAAAAGACATGACACCCTCAATCGCATCTTGGCTTTCCGTAGGCAAAGAGAACGCCGCAGCGAAGCTCCGGGTTTCTGTCCAATTCGCCATAGGCGCGTGCAAGCTCCTCGTAAATCTCAAGGTCAAAAGCATTTTGTTTTTCCGGACGGTTGAGTCCCATGAGAGAAACATAGCCGCGCGTTTCAACCGAAATTCTTGTATAATCCTTCTTATAAACCCTTTATTAATTACACCTCGCTATCCGCAATTCCTACAAATCCTTCAGTTACATTCACCCGGACAAACTGGCGAGTCTTCAGCATTTTGAAGGCCTCAGGTTCCAGGGTAAGCATGGGAATGCTTCTGCCATAGAACGGTTGGTTCGAACGCCGATCACGGAATCGGCGAAAGCAATGGCATTGGGCTCGCTCCAGGCAATGTGCTGGGCAAATCTCTGGATAACTCCTTGCTGATACAGGACGCGGGTCCAGGTGGAAATGGCTTTTTCATCATCAGATAGGTGCATCAGGGTTTGTCGAGTCCAAACTCAGAATGCAGGGCACGAACCGCCAGTTCAGCATATTTTTCGACAATGACGCAGGAGATGCGGATTTCAGAGGTGCTGATCATCAGGATGTTGATGTTTTCGGCGGCAAGCGCGCCAAACATTCGGGAAGCAACACCGGAATGGTTCTTCATGCCTACGCCGATGACCGATACCTTGGCAATATTGGTGTCGCCCAGGACATCCTCCGCACCGATTTCAGCGGCAATTCCACGTGCCAGTTCCATGGCCTGTTCAAAATCGACTTTGGGAACCGTAAATGTCAAATCATTGAATTTTCCAGAGTGCCGGTTCTGGATAATCATGTCCACATTGATACCAGCCGCGGCAATGGGCGAGAAAATCTTTGCGGCAACGCCGGGCTGATCCGGCACCTTGATCAGGGTAATGCGGGCTTCTTTCTTGTTGACGGTAACGCTGGATACGACCAGACGCTCCATACTTTTGTCTTCATTCACCACCATGGTTCCTTCCTCCTCTGAAAATGACGATCTGACGTGAACCGGAACATTGTATTTTTTTGCAAACTCAACCGAGCGGATTTGGAGAACCTTGGCGCCGAGACTGGCCATTTCCAGCATTTCCTCATAAGATATCCGGTCTATTTTTTTTGCAGCACTGCAGATATTGGGATCCGTGGTATACACGCCGTTGACATCCGTGTAGATTTCGCAGATATCGGCTTTTATGGCAGCGGAAATAGCAACGGCCGAGGTGTCGGAACCACCGCGACCCAGGGTTGTGATGTTCCCATTGGTATCGCACCCCTGAAAACCGGCCACAACAACGATGCAGCGGGTGGCCAGAAGATCCTTTATGCGGCTGGCCCCGATACCCATGATTCGGGCATTTCCAAACGTGCAATCCGTAACCACTTCAGCCTGATGCCCCAGAAGCGACTGGGCCGGATAATGCAAGGCATTCAGGGTCATGGCCAGAAGCGCGGCAGTTGTCTGCTCGCCGGTTGCCAGTAGCACGTCCAACTCGCGCTTTTCCGGGTAATGGGTGATCTGTTGCGCCAGATCGATGAGGCTGTCGGTAATTCCAGCCATGGCCGACAGAATCACCACCACGTCATTTCCCTGGTCGTAGGTTTTTATCACCCGATTGGCGACGTTTCGGATGCGGTCAATATCAGCGACGGAGGTTCCGCCGTATTTTTGGACGATCAATGCCATAGGTTCTCCTTTAAACGATGTTCTATTCGGGTCAACAACTGAGTCTGTTGATCCCCGTCAGCAGTAAAAACAATATTTCGTGTGTTATCTCCAGTAATTTCGATTTGGAGGGTGAGGCACCCAAAAAGGCTACCAAGCCGTTCCGCCCATTCGATGGCAACCACACCCGAGTGCGCATCCAGAATATCATAAAGCCCGATATCTTCAAAATCAACATCCGACAACCGGTAAAGGTCTATATGAAACAGGGGAAGCCTGCCCGGATATTCATTAACCAGGGTATAGGAAGGGCTTGTGATATAATAACTTTGCGGGACTTCCAATCCCTTGGCAAGCCCCTGAACCAGGGCGGTTTTCCCGCTCCCCAGATCCCCTCTAAGCGCAATGATGGCACCGGCCTCAGCCATCTCTCCGATGATATGTCCGATGTGGCGGGTTTCTTCATCACTGCGGGAAGATATGAAGATTGTTTGGGTCATTTTCCCTTCATGCGATTCAAGTGTTGAAATGTTTTTGCGGTGATGCACATTTTCCTTCAGTCTTCAGTCTTCAGTCTTCAGTCTTCCGATAACCCCCGGCAATGCACCGGCCACCTCCGATGCCATAAATCCGATCGGACCTTTCGAATCGCAAAGCGCGTCCGCAGCCTTTCCATGAAGATAAACGCCGACATTGGACGCGGCTTCGGGCTCCAGCCCTTGTGCCAGGAGCCCTGCGATGACGCCTGTCAGCACATCGCCCATGCCGCCGGTTGCCATTCCCGGATTTGCGGCCAGGTTGATATAAACGGTTCCATCCGGATGCGCAATAACGGTTCTGGCGCCTTTTAAAATCAAATGCACATGATGGGCCTGGGAAAACTGTCTGGCAATTCCGATCCGGTTTGCCTGAATATCCGAAATGCTCATTCCTGTCAACCTGGACATTTCTCCGGGATGGGGAGTTAAAATGGCGGGCGCCTTCAGGACCTTTAACACTTCAAGCTGGCTACAGATGCAGTTTAAGCCATCCGCATCAAGAACCACCGGAATGGAGACGCAACTCAGGATCTCAAGGACGAGTTTTTGGGTTTCTATCGAATCGCCCATGCCAGGACCTATGGCCAGACACTTCTTCCCCTGAAGCTGCTCCCGGATACCGTTACAGAGCGAATCATCCCAGATGCCTTCTTTTCGGCCATCCATCGGAGCGGTCATGATTTCCGGAATCTGAGATTGGATGATGGCATTCAGGCTTTTGGGGATTGCCAGCGTTACCAGACCGGCGCCGGATCTTAAGGCCCCCAGCCCGCTCATGACCGGAGCTCCGGATTTTCCAGTGGAGCCGCCTACCACCAGCACATGCCCGCTCGTTCCCTTGTGACTGGTCAGTGCTCTTTGGGGAAATGCGCGGATAATGGTTTCTGACGTCAGAATATGGTGTCTGGGTCGGATGCCCTGAACAATATGTGGTGGTATACCGATATCGATGGTTTCCAGATGGCCGGTGAACTCGGCCCCCGGAAACAGCATATGGCCGATTTTGGGGAACCCGAAAGTGACAGTGGTATGGGCACGAATGCAGGCTCCGCAAATCATTCCCGTATCCGCGTTCAGGCCGGAGGGGATATCAACGGCAATGATGGGCCGATTCAAGCTATTCAAAAATTCAATGACGGCTCTGAAAAGTCCTTTCACCTCAGCATTGAGACCGGTTCCCAGAAGCGCATCCACCCAGATCTTGTGATGACACATGGCCGCGTGATGCTGCGCCAGTGACGCCGTATCCGTAATTTCAAAGATTGGAACGTTCAGTGCATCCAGCAGCTCCATATTGGCCGCTGCATCACCTTTTACGGCCGGTCGCTCGGAAAAAAGATATACACTTACGGATCTGCCCATGCAGGACAGATAGCGGGCAATGGCAAACCCGTCTCCGCCGTTGTTTCCCCTTCCGGCAACAATACCGATGCTTTGATTCCGGCCAAAATATTTGTTGGCCGGAAATGTTTTGATCAGAACATCGATAACGCCTCTGGCGGCATTTTCCATCAGCACCCTGCCCGGAATGCCAAAGGATTCGATGGTTTCCTGGTCCATTTGCTGCATTTCAGAAGCTGTTACAATATGCATAATAGAGAAATTCCTGATTTCGGAACTGTGATCCGGATATGTTCCAGCAGGTTTCTGGATTTTGTTTCCATGATTTGTGCTTGGGCTTGGTCCTGTTCATGGTCAAATCCAGTCAGATGAAGAATGCCGTGAATCAAAAGCTCGATCAGGCGCTGTCGAAACGTAATCCCGGCAATATCGGCCTCATTTTCCGCTGTATCGGCCGATATGACCACATCTCCCAGCAAAAAAGGCGACATCTGTGAGAACTCGCCTTCCTGCATGGAAAAGGAAATCACATTGGTCGGGCCTTCATGCTGCAAGTATTCGCCGTTGATGATTTCAATTTGGGGGTCATCGACAATTAAAAGAGATAGCTCATGGTCAGGATAGCCCAAGTCGTTTAAGATGACCTGTGCTGTCTGCTCGAGGATCTTTCGAGGGATCTTTTTCCGGTTTTGCCGGTTGCTTATCAGAATGCCCATCTTTCGCCTTTCCGCCAACCAGTACCAGTGTTTCGCTATATTCAATCCGGTGATGATGAATACCGTTTAAAATCTTGTTAAAAGTTTTGGCAATGCTGTTCAGATCCTTGAGGGTCAACTCGCAGCTATTCAACTGTCCGTCAGAGAACACCTTGTTGATAAGCTTCTGAACAAGCCCCTGGATCCTTGCCGGAGTGGGATTGTCAAGGGTCCGGGAGGCTGCCTCCACCACATCGGCCAACATCAGCAAGCCGGCTTCACGGGTCTGGGGCTTGGGGCCGGGATACCGGTAGTCATCCGCATTGATTTCTTTGTCACCTTTAAGCTGTTTGGCTTTTTCATAAAAATAACTGATCAGGCTGGTGCCGTGAGACTGCTGGATGTTATCCATGATTGTCTGGCCCAGCTTGTTCTCCTTTGCGATTTCCACGCCGTCTTTAACATGGGCGATCAGGATTCTACGGGACATGGAAGGCGCCAGCTTATCGTGCTTGTTCTTGCCGTTGCTCTGATTTTCAATGAAATACAGGGGTTTTTTGACTTTTCCGATATCATGGTAATATCCGCATACCTTGGCCATCAAAGGGTTGGCGCCGATTTCCGATGCAGCGGCTTCTACCATTGATCCTACGACCACCGAATGATGATAGGTGCCCGGCGCTTCCATCATCAGTTTCCGCAGAATGGGGGTATCCAGGTTGGAAAGCTCCAGGAGTTTAATGTCGGTTGTGTACTCAAAAATAATTTCAACCAGCGGGGCAAGGCCAGCGGCGACAATGCCGGACCCGAGACCGCCAAGAAAAGCAAATGTCAGGTTCCACAGCAACTCGATCACATAAAAATCCGCGCTGAGAAAGGTCATGGCCGAGGCTAGGACGATATTCAAGAGACCGATGCGAATCCCGGCCTTGATAAACACTTTGCGCTCCCGGCAGTGTTGCATACAGTAGGCAGCCGTCAGGCTGCTCAGGAGAAAATATACGAAAATATCGAACCGATTCTGAAAAATAAACGCAGTGGCTATGGAAAGGATCAGGGCAAATGATGCCGCCACATTAAGTCCCAGGAACAGACAGACCGTCATGGCGCCGGATGCCATCGGAACGCCCAACAGCATGGTGGACAATGAAATTCCGGATGACGTTTTTTGAGCCAGGGTTCCAGACAGGGTGACTGATACCCGCGCAACCAGAAAAAACACAATAAGCATACAGGACAAAAACAGCAGGTTGTTATTGAGATCCCGATTGACCGGACGTTTGTGGTATTTCAGGAGAATAAAAATGATGATCAACAGGCAGACCATCATGATGGTAGCGCCGACTCCGATAGACAGTTTCAGGTGCTGTTTTTCCTGTGCCTGAAAAGCATTGATTTTGTAAAGATGTTCCAGAGTCACACGCTCGCCTTCGCGCATCAGCATTTCTCCGGCCTTGATCTTGTAAAGAACGGGTTTGACGTTTTCGTAAGCCTTCTTTTTCCGTTCTTCGGTCTCATTCCGGTTAAAGGCAATGTTGGGTTTAATCATTTGCTGAACAAAGTCCACAATCAGATTCCTGAGATTGGAATTGACATCATTCAGTAGCGGGGAGCCGACCACTCGGACCATGGTCTTAGCCTGATCCAGACCGTAAAACGATTTCAGGCGGATACTAATGGTTTCGGAAAAGGTAGCGATGTCTCTCAGGATAATACCCTTGTCTATTTCCTTGAGAAGGACATCTTTATTGGATACGACCCCGTTTTCAAGAACCGTGGATAATATGCGGACAATCAGATCGGAGACGAGTTTGGAAAATTCATCTTTTTCCAGGATGGCGTAATTGACATCGCTGACAGAAAAGCCGATTGCCGCTTCGAATTTTGATTTTTGCTCCCAGATGCGGTCGTGCAGATTTGGTTTGTGAAGGGATAATACAGGCGATTCCGAGCTGGAAAGGCCATTCGAGATTTGCATGGATTTTTCACTTTCAATGACCCGTCGCACCAGAGCAAATGCCTGTCCCACGCCCTTGGATAAAGCAGGCGCAAGGGGGGAGTCCAGATCATAAACCGAAAGAACCTCGTTCATGGCTTTGTGGCGGTTGGTTTCAGTTGCATCTGGATCTTCAATCAGAAAACCTTTGGGGGATTTGACATCCCTTTCAACCACATCTCCCAGACTGTAGGAAAGCGGATTATGGATCAGGTTGGGATAAATCAGGGACAGGAATACGAGCGTTATGACGGAAAGCAGTATCCATCGCAGATGAGGACTGGTATAAATAAATGCAGAGAGTGAATTTTTTATTTTTTTCATAATTATTTTGACCTGCTGATTTCAAGATCTTCATATGCTTTGATGATGTCCTGAACCAGGCGGTGCCGGACCACATCTTCCTTGGAAAAAAAAACAAACTGAATACCTGGAATGTCCTGAAGGATTTTTTTTGCTTCAATCAGGCCGGATGGTTTTTGGGAAGGAAGATCAATCTGCGTGATATCTCCGGTAATGACAGCCTTGGCGTTGAAGCCGATTCGGGTCAGAAACATTTTCATCTGCTCCGAAGTGGTGTTCTGCGCTTCATCCAGAATGATGAAAGCATCGTTTAAAGTCCGGCCCCTCATAAAGGCAATGGGCGCTACCTCGATGGCGCCCTGCTGAATCAGACTGGCAGCTTTTTCAAATCGCATCATGTCGTGAAGGGCGTCATAAAGGGGCCTGAGATAGGGGTCCACCTTTTCCGACAGATCCCCTGGTAAAAAACCCAGGGCTTCGCCTGCCTCGACCGCCGGCCGGGTCAGGATGATGCGACGGACCGTTCCCTTGGAAAGTTCGGATACTGCCATGGCCATAGCCAGATAGGTCTTGCCGGTTCCTGCCGGACCGATGCCAAAAACGATGTCATGGGTTCTCATGGCGTCAATGTAATCTTTCTGGGATCGACTCTTGGGGGAAATCGGGGTTTTCTTGGAGGTCATAAAGACCGTATCAAGAAATAGATCTTTGAGCTTGGCGCTGTCATCGGAACTGAGAACCCGAATGGCATAGTCGATGTCCGTAGGGTAAACGGAAAAACCACTTTTCAGCAGGTCATAGAGCTGATTGAGAATATTTCTGGCAAGCTCTTCCGCATAGGATTCGCCACGAATCATGACCGTATTGCCACGGGTCTGGATTGCCACATCCAGAGATTCCGCAATTTTGTTCAGATTGGCGTTATGCTCTCCAAAAAGCTGTCTGGCCAGATGACTGTCAGGCAAAGTCAGGTGCGTTGCGTTTGTGTTGGTTTCTTTTGCCATTTTTATTTTAAAACCAAATTCCGTGAAATCTTCTCATTCCAGGCCGTTTTTCAAATTATTTAATCTCCATTTTATATCATATCATTTTTAGCAAATGCAAATACCAAATGTTGAATGCCGAAGGTCAAAGACTAAAGACTGAGGTCTGAAGGGTTATCGGGAAAAATTTAGAATATCATGCAAAGGCTTCAGAACTGATAAACTGAATGATCGCAAACGAAAATGCAGTGTGAAATGAATTTTTCCGATAAAAGGGTTGCGCTCTATCCGCATAAAGGATAAATCAGCACCCTATGAACCCCACTCCCGATCTTCGTATTGTTTCCGTTAATGACGTTCCGGTTCAGACATCTGGCGATTATGTGCTTTACTGGATGACCGCTTTTCGCAGAACAGGCTGGAATTTCAGTCTGCAACGGGCCGTTCAATGGGCCTTAAAACTTCAAAAACCCCTTGTCGTTCTTGAGGCGATCCGGTGCGACTATCCGCTGGCCTGCGATCGGTTTCACGCCGTTATCCTGAGCGGCATGAACGATAACCGCCAGGGGTTTGAAGGAAAGCCTGTGCTCTATTATCCTTTTGTTGAGGAGCGGGCAGGGCAGGGCAAGGGCCTGATTTCGGCCCTCAGCAACCGTGCCTGTGTGGTGATTACCGATGCGTACCCTTGTTTTTTTTTGCCGCGAATGCTTCTAGCGGCATCAAAACAGTGCCGGGTTAAGCTGGAATCGGTGGATTCAAACGGTCTGATGCCCCTCGGAGCTGTTGATCGGGTATTTTCCTCGGCCTATAGCTTCAGGCGATTTCTTCAAAAAAACATGACCCAGTATCTTCAGGACTTTCCGGAGCCGGATCCTTTATCCGGGATCTCGCTGCCCGTATTGCCGGCGCTGCCTGCAAATATCCTTTTGAAATGGCCTTCGGCATCTTCCGAAACCCACGCTGCCGGCTCGAAAATATTAAAATCTCTTCCCATTTCTCATAATCCAGGACCGGTATACGGCTTTACCGGGGGCCAGACAGCCGGCGGGCAAGCGCTGAAGGCATTTTTATCGCAAGATTTCAAAGCATATAATGATTTAAGAAATCACCCAGACGCGGAAGCCACTAGCGGGCTTGGGCCTTATCTGCATTTTGGCCATATTTCCAGCCATCACGTAGTGTCCGAGATACTAAAAATGGAAAACTGGACAATAGACCGTCTGAAGGGCCCGGACCGGGGGCAGCGGTCCGGTTGGTGGCGGCTCAGCGATTCCGCTGAGGCGTTTTTTGATCAGATCATCACATGGCGCGAGCTGGGATTCAACATGTGTTTCCAAAGGCCAGGCGATTATGATCAGTTCAGTTCCCTTCCTGGCTGGGTCCAAAAGGAGTTGAGTCAGCACGCGAGCGATCCGCGCCCCTATCTGTATTCAGCCGAAGTCCTTGAGAACGCCAAGACCCATGACCCCTTGTGGAATGCCGCACAGACTCAGCTTGTTCGTGAAGGCCGGATGCACAATTATCTGCGGATGCTCTGGGGGAAAAAAATTCTGGAATGGTCGTCCAGCCCTCAGGAGGCGCTGCAGAACATGCTTCGTTTGAACAACGCCTATGCCCTGGATGGCCGAGATCCCAATGCTTACACCGGTATATTCTGGATACTGGGCCGCTATGACCGTCCCTGGGGTCCTGCCAGGCCGATCTTCGGCAAGATCCGCTATATGAGCTCCGCGAACACCCGCCGAAAACTGAAGCTCAAAGCTTATTTGCAGCGGTACTGTCCGTAAAGTCTTCGATAATTTATACCAGGGTGTTAAGGAACAGACTGTGGTTAATGAAATTCAAATGTAACTCAGTATCAAGCAGAGAATATCTAATCAGGTAGCCAGCTGTCATTTTTTTAAATTATGGTAATTGTGCCAGCACTTTTTCAGCTTCATGACGGGCATGATCGAAAGTATCCTGGGCCGCATTTTTTGTCTTCAGATCGCTATCGGTTGGAATGATGTAAAAGTAAAGGGCCTGCACCAGGATGAAGAGGCAGAGTCCCAGCGGCCACGTAGCCATTGAATTGGAGCCGAGAGTTCCCACCAGGGTGATGCCAACTACCACGGTGACCAGTTCAGCGGTCAGGGCACGAAGCTTGCCGTTATAACAGATGCCGCTTCTCACCCAGCACAGAACTCCCAGGGCCAGTGCATGGAATCCGATCCAGGTGTCCGGCCAAAAAGCCTCTCCCAGCAATAGGGCAAGGGGAAACAGTATTGCCAATGGGCGGCGGGTGTGGCTCCATCGGGCCAGAAGCATCGCGTAGATTGCCAAATCCATCCAGAGGACCCATTTGAAGGCGGCCTGATAGCTGATGTACCTGCTCAACAATTCGGTCAGGGGTAAGGTCAGAAATCCACTGACCAAAGCAAAGACTACGGTGGTGCGGATGGGTTTATTCATGTGCCACCTCCTTGTTTCAGAGCCTCTTTTCGTTGCAGTAACTCAAGCTCGATCTCTTCTTGCGTAGGAGGCGATGAAAAGTTGAATGCGGCCATTACGTCGGAGGCTTCTCCAAATGCTCGCTGCTCGGCCTGGCGGCAGTATTCGGCGGCCTTTACTTTCAGATCCTGGTATTGAAGCTGCTGATGTTTCAGTATTTCGGATAGATGCGCCTCTTCCTCTTCATTATGTTGCAGCTGTCGCTGCATCCCATCGCAGCAGCTCTGGAGCATGCACCGCTTTCGAATCAGCATTTTGGCGATATCATCCTTTTCTTTGCGGACGGCCAACTCCAGCTCTTTTTCCAGTTTATCCATCTCCAGATTCTGCTGGGATAGATCCCTTTGAATCTGCCGACAAGTCTGAATCAACTGTGATTGACGTACCTGCTTTTCCTTCAATGCGCTCTCCATCTCCCGCAAATACTGTTTGAGCAGGAGTTCTTTGTCTTCTATCTGATCCATGACACCATGAAGATCAGCCTTACATAGACGAAACATGCGTGATAAGATGGTCATGACATTTTCCTTTTTTGGGGATTGAGGGGGATTTTTCAGCAAGATATCCGGTTGAAATCGCCCCTGGCCCCCTTTTTTCAAAGGGGGAATTATTTTTACAGTAACGAAAATCAACAATTGCTTCTTATTTCTTGTCACGCCGGATTTGATAACTTTCGTACTGCAACGTCTTGGAATTCTGTTTTTTCTTTTCCGCCACGGCGGCCGGCGGCCCTGCAAAGGTGTCTTCAACGCTTTGACGCAAAGATCGGACGTCTGTTTTCAGATTCTCGGCAACGACTGCCGAACCCACGGTTTCGTTAATTGCCTTGTTGCGCGTCTCGTATTCACGAATTTGATCCATGGCCTTGTCTTTTTCTCCCTTTAAGATTGCGTCGGCCACTCCTTCCTTGAGTTGACCGTAGTCTTCCTGTATCACCCGCGCACTCCAGGTCGGCGCATCAATACTGGCTGTCACTTCCCTGGAATCCTTCACGCAGGCAAGTACCATTTGCTGAGGACAAACGATGCTGTGGACCGAACCGTTGTGATTAAATCGCACCTGAAATTCACCAAGAATGAATTCCTGCTCCTTGTCGGTGGGCACTTGAAAGGTTAAAAAGAGATTACGCTGTTGGCCGGAGAGCAGATCTCCGGGATGAATCATGGCCTGGCCGTCCTTAACCTGAATGGGATACCCTCCGGCGCTCACCAACCGAATCCCTTTTTTAAGCGGTACCTTAATTTCGATTCCGGAAGCAGCTACGTTGCGTGTGGCTTGAAATTCCTTTTCAAACACCAGCGCAAACCTTTTGGGGTCTTCCAGGAAATAATAATGCCCGGCCCCATGATCCGCCAAAGTGGTCATGAGCATTTCGTTGAAATCGTAACCAACGCCCACGGTGCTAACGGCAAAGTTATGCTCAGCAGCGCCGGAGGCCATGTTGCCGAGTTCCAAAGGATCAGTTATCCCCTGGTTGGCCTGACCGTCTGAGATCAGAATCACCCGTCGCTGACGGCCATTGGCCGGCGTCTGCATCAGGGTCTGAATGCCGTGCTTCAGCCCGCCGCCAAGGTTGGTGCCGCCATTGGCATTCACCTGGCCCACCGCCGCCTTTAATTGACCTTTGTGGCTCTCATCCATGCCGACCAGGGGCGAGAGCACCTGAACGCCGTTTGAATAGGTTACGATCGCCAACCGGTCATTTGCGGTCATCCGGTCGATCAACTGTGTCACGGCCAGGCGGGCATCGCTTAACTTCTGGCCCGCCATGGACCCGCTTCGGTCCAAAACGATCACAATATCGGCGTGCTCGATTCCCCTGTGATCCAACCGGGGAATTTCCGCTGCATCCAGAGTTAAAGATACCGACACCTGACCGTCCGAACCTTTGAGAACCTTGTCCTGAACCAGACGGGCGCTGACGTTTACCAGTTCCGAAGGTACGGCCCATGGATCCGTTGAATGGCGTTTTGTGTTGAATAACTGTGCAAAAACCGAATTGTCCGACCCCACATAGGCAAGTGTCGCACTTGCGGCGACGATTAGAGCGAGAACCGCCAAAAAGCTATTTTTATACATTTTCATTGGACATCTCCTTTTCTGTGACATGGGTGTCAGGGTGTTCGTCCCCGAGCTTTTGATTTGATTCTAAGTCAATTCAAAAAAAAGACAATTCAAAGAAATGCAAAAGGTTATGCCAGTTTTTTTACATAAGTTTTTCTTTGCTTGAAGATATTTATCGTGTAATAGAGTGGAGAATGACCTTCACGCCATGGCCTGCCTGAAGCGCCTACGTGATATTTCGACCCATGTTTTACCAAAAGAGGCCTTCCATGAAACAGCCCAAAGCTCGAATCCTTGTGGTGGAAGATGATCCGTCCATTTTAAACGGCTTGCTGGATGTGCTGGTTTTTAACGGCTATGCGGTTGAGGGCTTTTCAGACGGCGGCCTCGGGCTTGCTGCAGCCCTTGAAAAATCCCACGATTTGCTGCTACTGGATGTGATGCTGCCCACCCTGGATGGTTTTTCCATATGCAGACAAGTGCGAAAGCAAAAACCCAATCAGGCCATTGTCATGATCACCGCCAAAGGCTCGGAAGATGATGTGATCACCGGATTTAGAGCCGGGGCTGACGACTATGTAAGCAAGCCCTTTTCGCTCCGGGAACTCATGGTCAGGGTGGAAGCGGTGTTGCGCCGGAGCGGGAAACTGGTGGGCGGGGAACGGATCAAACTTTTCGGCATTCTGTTTGACGGCCAGAACCTTCAAGCAATTCGCGGCGAAGCAGTGCAAGAGTTAACACGCCGGGAGATGGATATCATCGTCTATCTTTTTCGCAATCAGCAGCGCATTGTCTCCAAAAAGGAGCTGTTGACCGAAGTGTGGCTCTATGCCGATGCCGGTATCGAAACCCGAACTGTGGACATCCATATGCAGAAGCTCCGCAAAAAACTTGTTGCGTTAAACCCGGAGTGCGCCATGATCCAAACGATACGGGGGGAAGGCTATCGTCTTATGGAGTTCGAGCCATGAAGCGCCTGAAACTGCTGATCCTGGTATTTTGTATCGCCATATCCCTGCCGCTTGCCTATGTAGTCCGGCAGTCATTTCAAGGGCTTGCCGAGGAAGAACGCGCCCAGTTGCGCTTTTTCTGCCAGACCTTATTTGACGAGATGGAAAGAAATCTTGCCGAGTGGGTCCAACAGGAAGAAAATCGCGCTGTCGATGAATACCATCACACCCTGGCTGATGCCCGCGCTGGCAGCCTGTCCCCTCTGGCCCAGACACCCCGGGAGGCTTACATACTGGGCTATTTGCAGAACAACCCCGACGGATCGTTTCAAACGCCTCTGGTAGCAGATATGGCGCTCGTTCCAGCAGATAAGCACGAAGTGGTCGCCCAGCTTCAAGCCGCGAACAGCATTTTCAACCGTAAGAAGCTCACCTTGGCAATTACGACGCCCGCGCCAGAACCCCTATCAGAAGCGTCCAAAATGAAAGTCGAGAAAAAAGAAAAGGACAGCTTTGCCGATCGTTACCTGGCCCGTCCCCAGGTTCAGGCGTCGAAAAGCTATTTGGGGCGAAAATCTCAGCGAACCGAAGAGATTACCACCGGCCAGGCACTGAACCTCTCCAGGGAAGATGAGTCCATACTGGGTTCTGATACGTCCCGGAAAAAAGGCTCAGCGCGGGTCCTATCGATGAAGGACGATGATCAGCGCTCGGATCTGGCGCCGCAACCGCAGATAGACGAAATCTCTTTAGCGCCAGCAACCGCTGTCGCGGGGCCGTTATCGGATCTCAAACGCTTTGAGATCGAAGTGGCGCCCCTGCAATCGATTTCGATTGGCGACGGTCAATTTTTCATTTTCAGGCGGGTTGCCATCAATAATCAAATCTTTCGTCAGGGGTTCGTCCTCAAGGTACGGCCTTTTTTAAGCCACCTGGCAGTTACACATTTTGAAACCCAGCCCATGGCCCGGTTTGCCGGTTTGAGCTTGCAGGTGACGGACAACGGCCAGAAAAGCGAAATCATGCGGGCCGGCGCGCCTGTTTCCATGGCCGGTTTCATTACTCAGCGGACTTTTCCAGCGCCCTTTGATTTTTTGAGCGCAGCTGTCCGGGCCGATGCTCTGCCGGCCTCACCGGCAAGGCGCACCCTTACGGCTGCCCTGATGGTGTTGGGTCTTTTTTTGCTACTAGGGCTATTTGCCATCTACCATAGCGCCCGAACAGTGGTCGATCTTTCTGAAAGGCGCTCGCAATTCGTCTCTTCGGTAACCCATGAACTCAAAACCCCGCTGACAAATATCCGGATGTATATCGAAATGCTTGAGCAAGGGATCGCAGCGACACCGGAACGGGAGCAGGACTATTTTCACATCCTGGGTTCGGAAAGCGCCCGCCTCTCGCGGTTGATCAACAACGTGCTGGAACTGGCCAAACTGGAAAAAAAACAGCGCCGCTTTAGTCTTCAGTCGGGCAATCTGATCGAAGTATTGTCCGAGGTGCAAATGGTGATGGCCCATAAACTTTCTCAGGAAGGCTTTACCCTTAAAATCGATGTTCCTGACGATTTCCGGTTTGCCTATGATCGCGAGGTAATGATACAGTTGCTGATCAACCTGATCGAAAACAGCATCAAATTCGGCCGTTCGTCGTCTGAGCGGACCATCGTCATCACCGCTAAATTGCGGGACGGCTGGATTAATATCGCTGTTTCAGACACCGGACCGGGGATTCCAAAAAATGCTCTGAAAAAGGTATTCGACGATTTTTACCGTGTGGATAACGAGTTGACCCGCGCAACCAGTGGTACCGGCATTGGTCTTGCCTTGGTGAAGAAATTCATACTGGCCATGGAGGGCCGGGTCCACGCGGCCAATAACCCCGGGCCTGGATGCACGATCACCTTTAGTCTGCCTGCGATATGAAGCGATGATAGTATCGAGCACTGAGGGAGGGTAATGTCATGGATTCTCTCGTAATGACCAGAACAGAGTGCCGAAGTCGGACGGTATAGCCAAATGGACAAGTTCCTGCCGTTGCAGATGACAAGCGGAAAACTTTAAGTGAATCGGTAAGGAGGAAATTAGCATGGAAAAAATACTCATCGGTAAGGGGGAACACCTCGTAAATTTGTTGGCAAAATACGGGAACCGTCATGGCCTGATTGCCGGGGCTACCGGGACGGGCAAGACAGTTTCACTTATGGTGTTGGCGGAAGGTTTCTCGCGTCTGGGTGTGCCTGTTTTCCTATCCGATGTTAAAGGCGATGTTGCCGGTTTGGCGATTCCCGGCACCTCAAGCGAGAAGATTCAACAGCGCGTCGCCCAGATCGGCATTGAGGGTTTCGTTCACGAAGCGAATCCCGTGGAGTTCTGGGACTTGCTAGGTAAATCAGGGCACCCTGTCCGTACCACGATCAGCGAGATCGGGCCGAGCCTGCTCGGCCGGATACTGGAGCTTAATGATATTCAGTCAGGGGTTCTGGAAATCGTCTTCCAACTTTCGGACGAACAGGGATTACTGCTGCTCGATCTCGACGACTTGCGCGGCTTGCTCGCTTATATCGCGGAGAATCGAAATGAGATTTCAACGCAGTATGGTCTTGTCAGCACCCAATCGATTGGCGCCATCCAGCGCGCTCTGTTGTCGTTGGAACGAGAAGGGGGAAAGGGGTTTTTCGGTGAGCCGGCGCTGAACCTCACCGACCTGTTGCGCACCGACCTGAGTGGCCGGGGCGTCATCAATATCCTTGATGCGCACGAGTTGATCCTGAAGCCTCGGCTCTATTCAAGTTTTTTGCTCTGGCTGCTGTCGGAGTTGTTTGAGAATCTCCCCGAAATTGGCGACCTCGATAAACCCAAGCTCGTTTTTATCTTTGATGAGGCACACCTGTTGTTCGAAGACTCGCCGCCGGCACTGCACCAGCGTGTGGAGCAGGTCGTCCGGCTAATCCGCTCCAAGGGGGTCGGCGTCTACTTTTGCTCACAGTTCCCGGATGATGTGCCTGGTGAGATCCTCGGCCAGATCGGAAACCGCATCCAACACGCGCTGCGAGCATATACCCCGCGTGACCAGAAAGCGGTACGTACAGCGGCTGAAACTTTTGCAGCCAACCCGAAGCTAAATGTCGCCAAGGCAATCTCTCAGCTCGGTGTCGGCGAGGCGCTGGTTTCAACGCTGCAGGATAAGGGCGTGCCGATGCCAGTCGAGCGCACCCTGATGTGTCCGCCGCGCTGCCGGATGGGTGCCATCACCCCTGAAGAACGGGCTGAGGTGCTAAGGCGCAGCCTGGTCGGTGGCAAATACGATTCCCCGGTGAACCGTGAATCGGCCTATGAAATCCTAGCCCAGCGGGCGGTATCGACCGAGGCACCGCCGGCGAAGTCAGGGCCGGTACAAGCATCTGAAGGCAGCGGGGTGATCCACGACTTTCTGTTTGGCACCAAGCGGCGCCAGGGGGTCGTGGAAACGATGGCCAAGCAGGCAGCGCGCACCGTCGCCAACCAGGTCGGCCGGCAGATATTGCGCGGCCTGCTGGGTGGTATCCTTGGTGGATCGCGGCGGCGCTGATCTCAGGGAAAGACAAGGGAATGTTTGGCAGCAAGCACGGCCTGTGAGGGCGGAAGCATTTATTTTTCTGGTACAGTCTATTTGAAATGTCGAAAACGAGCTGGCCTGCTCCACCAGCGGTATCGGCATTGGTCTGAATCATTTTAATGGAAAAATAATATTGGCCTTGGAGGTTATATCCAGACAGCCAAGGAGGACTCCAGGGCCAGATGTACGAGTACTTCTGCCTGCTGTTGATTAAAATTAACCATCGCCGGATGCAAATGTTGCCTTAAGTGTTTGGTTGTCTATTTTGTCTATTGACGATATGGAATATGGCACAGCAAACCTGTTGTTAATTTAATGCTCCATAGCATGGTTAATTTTAAATGCGTACCGCGCTTCTGACTTCCTTCATGGTCTTTCGGGCGACTGACTTGGCTTTGTGATTTCCGGATGCGATAATTTCCTGAACCATTTCGGGTCGCTCTTCGTAGTATTTGCGTTTTTCCCGAATGGGGGCAAGGGCGTTGATCAGGTTCTCCGCCATGATTTTTTTACAATCCACGCACCCGATTGCGGCTGATCGGCACTGGTCGTTGATCTCTTCCACAACGGACGGCGGAGAATAGAGCTTGTGAAATTCAAAGACATTGCAGATCTCGGGATTTCCCGGATCCTTGCGTCTGGCGCGGTTGGGATCGGTGATCATGGTGGAGACTTTGGCGCGAATATCTTCCGGGGTGTCGGAAAGATAAATGGCGTTGTTGTAGCTCTTGCTCATTTTGCGCCGGTCCAGACCCAGGATCTTGGAGGACTGGGTTAATATGGCGTCCGGTTCCGGAAATACGTTGCCATAAAGGTAATTGAATCGTCTGGCGATTTCCCGGGTGATTTCGATGTGGGGAACCTGGTCGATGCCGACCGGAACGCCGTTGGCCTTGTACATGATGATGTCCGCAGCCTGAAGCACCGGGTATCCCAGAAACCCGAAGGTGGACAGATCCTTGTTGTCGAGCTGGATAATCTGGTCTTTATATGTGGGATTGCGTTCCAGCCAGGGAACCGGGGTGATCATCGAGAGCAGCAAGAACAGCTCCGCATGTTCCATCACGCTGGACTGGACAAAGAGGGTGCATTTTTCCGGAGACAGTCCGGCGCTCAGCCAGTCGATCATCATTTCCTGAACAAAGCGGGAGATGTTGCCGGTGTTTTCGTAGTCGCTTGTCAGGGCGTGCCAGTCGGCGATAAAGAAAAAACAGTCATATTCTTCCTGCATGGCGATCCAGTTGTCCAGCGCGCCATGGTAATTTCCCAGATGAAGGGGGCCGGTCGGGCGCATTCCGCTTAAAATTCTTTTTTTTGCCGTCATGAAAACTCCTGTTAAAAAGAAAATAAATATAGAGGGATTGTTCTTCAGCCTTCAGCCATCATCAGCCTGTTTTTCACATGCGCCATCTCATCATCCTTTGTTTTCAGCCCGCCATTCACTTTTTTGTCGCGAAGGGATTTAAGGATTTCCTTATAAATGGGTCCGGGCTCAACGCCCATTTCCAGAAGGTCTTTTCCGGTTATTTCTGGCTGGATATAGCGCAGGGTGACGCAATAATTGGAAATTGCACGTTTCACCGGTTCCTGACGGGTTGCAGCCATCATAAACAGAATCAGCTCGGTTTTAAATTCGGACAATTTTTCGCATAACACATGATTGGGAACAGTCGCATTTCGCTCCAGCCAGAGCAGGGAGCGCTCCGCGGCAAAACGGTCCTTGCAGAGCAGGGCGCAGTGACGGGGCGCAAGCTCCAGCCGTTTACAGATATCCTCTGTTACCTTGATATCTGTGCCGCGAATAATTGCCAGAAAATAAACCGGCCATTTCATATAGGATTCTTCAAGAAAAAGCAAATCATGCCAGGAGATCACTTTTTTTACGGCATTCAGCAGTGCGGTCATGTCCGCGGACAATTGCAGAGAGGGATGGATGACTTTTAGAAGTTCAAAATCATCCAGTCTCATGACAGCAGGAACCGGGTTTTCTTCTTCAAGAATCTGCCTGATCTCGCTGAAAATCCTACGCCCGATCAGCCGGGAGAACAAATCCATTTTAACGGCATTGTCAATCAGGCCGCTTGTCAGCTTTCCGATCGTAAAGCCGAACCGCTGTTCAAACTTGATGGCACGAAACGCCCGGGTGGGATCTTCCACAAAACTGAGGTTGTGAAGCACCCGAATGCTTTTTTCCTTTAGATCTTTCTGGGCGGAAAAAAAGTCTATCAGGATGCCGAACCGCTCCGGATTCAGCTGGATCGACAGGGTATTGATGGTAAAGTCCCTGCGGAAAAGATCCAGCTTGATGGAGCTCATTTCGACAATGGGCATGGCAGTGGGAAATTTATAATATTCCATTCGCGCCGAAGCCACATCGATTTTGAATCCATCAGAGAAAGTAATGACGGCGGTTCCAAAACTTTCATGCGTGTGGACTCGGGCTTGGTTCCGTGCGGCATATTCCCTGGCAAAGGCAATCCCATCCCCCTCAATCACGATATCCATGTCGTCGTTCGGGCGATACAGGAACAGATCCCGAACAAAACCGCCGACCACATATGCGCCGGCTCCAAGCTGGCTGGCGACTTTTCCGATAGTTTTTAAAAGATCCATCACACGGCCGGACAGTCTTTCGTTCATGAAATTGATGATGTTTCGGGTTCTGGCATGGGTGATGTCTTTACCGGGATCAAACTGGTTTTCGGAATTGTTCTGAGTTTGCCGGGCCAGAATGTTTAAAAGATCGGTTCGCGTGATCACGCCGGTGATAACATCCTGGTCTAAAACCGGCAGCACCCGCTGCTTGTTTTCGATGATTTTCTGCTGAATCTCCGGCATATCCGCGTCCGGCGCGACCCAGGCCATGTCCGTGGTCATGTAGTCGCGGACCGGAACATCGTCGAGCTGGTGAAAGAGGGCTTTTTCAATGACCTGTCGAGAAATAAAACCGAGCAGTTCATCTTTTCGATCCGAGTTTTCCGTAACAACCAGCGCATTGATGTTGTATCGGGTCAGAAGATTGGCAGCCTCCTTGCAGGACACATCCGCTCCAACGGTAATGGCCGGTGAAGACATGATATCCTTGGCCCTGCGCCTGGCCCGGACCTTGCTGTAGAGGATTTCCAGAAGGCGGTGCTCGACCTGAGCCAGGGTCTGCTCCTTTAGGGTTGCGGAGGCGGCATAACTATGTCCGCCGCCGCCCAGAAGCGTCACAATGGTCCCGACATCCACTTCGGGGATCCGGCTTCGCGCCACGACATGAACTTTATTCTCCATGCCGGCAATGGCGAAAATGGCGTTCAGATTCTCCATTTTAATGAATTTGTGTACCAGTACGGCAAAATCCGGTATGTAATTGTCGCTGATGATATTGGTCAGAACAATGTCGATTCCGTTGATGATATGATGCGTTGCAGACTGAATCATGTCATTCAGCAGGCTGATCTGCTCGGGACTGATTTCGCGGGCAATCATGGAAGAAATGGTGTTGAGATTGGCGCCTTTGGACAGCAGAAATGCCGCTGCGGTAAAATCATGTTCGGTTGTCGATGGGAATGTAAACGAGCCGGTATCTTCATAAATTCCCAGACAAAGAATGGTGGCTTCATCCGGCGAGATGTCAATCCCTTTTTCCTTGAGGATTTCGGTTAATATGGTTACGGTTGCCCCGGTCAGCCGATTGACTTCGTGATGCGCCTTGATATCGGAAGGCATCACCGGATGGTGGTCATAGATATGAATTTCGACATCCGGTCGGTCCACGACGGTTGAAAATTTCCCGATGCGTCCGGGTTGGCGGGTATCCACCAGCACCAGCTTTTTGATGCGGGAAAAGTCAATGTGCTTGATATCTTCCATGTTAAAGAGATATACCATGGAACTTATGAAGAAATTTCGCAGATTTTTTTCCTGGGAGCCCGGGAATACCACCAGGGCTTCTGGATAGAGCTTCTGTGCGGCCAGCATGGAAGCTACTGCATCAAAGTCCGCATTCAGATGGGTGGTAATGATGGTCAGATCGTTTTTCGGGGACGAATTCACAGCTACCTCTCACGGGGAGCGTAGATCCTTGAGGCCTTATAGCGGATTTGACGGAAGAAACACAGGGGTTTCAGGTAGAAGCACATGGTGACTTTGTTCCGGTTTTGCGGATGACAAAAAATTCATGTGCCACTATCTCTGCTTTTCAAGCGTTGAAAAAAATCACCGGGCCCTTTATTCTCCTGACATATTGTAGGAAATAGGAACTTCTTGTCAGATAGATGCTGAATAGTTACGAAATAAAATCATTTCGATTAGTTTTCACCTGGGAGCAGTTTTCTTTTCATTTTGATATTTTTGAAAAATATCTTCCAAACTTGGTTTATTCATGCTCATGAACCACAAGCCCTTTTTCTTGACCCAGGCATCAGTTATAACCTGCTCAATCTTATTGTTATCGACACGATTACCAATCAGCAAGTCTACCTGAATTGAAATGACAACCTTCGCCTTTTCTTTGTCTATCATGTCAATTGTGTCTATTCTAACTTCTGAAATTCTTGAAAGGGTTGAGTATTTATTGAACCGGGTTTGAGCATTTAATGTGTTTGCGCTTACTGTATCTGGATCCATTAGACCAGTCATTGTTTGGAAATCATCTTTCTGCTTGGCATCCCAATATTTATGAATTCTACTGATGAGCGCTTCCTTATCTTGATTCTCAACAGTCATTGAAGGAACAGATGCACAGGACATTAATGCGCATACTAAAAAAATGTACCCTAACGATTGGATCATTCAAGCGGTCCTCCAATAACATGAGGCATAACGATCAGCCGGGCAGAAGGATCTTCTCTACTCACCACAGCCACGCCAAAAAAATCGTTCGATTTGCATAATAGACTATATTCATAACACCCTTCATCATATATTCCAGAGGTTACAAGTCTTTTCTCAAGAGGATTCAAAACAATAATTATTTGTGTAGTGATACCGCAATCACTGCTCATGAATTTCATTGATATTGTAATTTTCTCATTCTGAAGGTTTGAAATCACAACAACAGGATTAGAACTCTCAGTTCGAATCAAATGCGCAAAGGATATCTTCGTTTCTGTGGGGAATTCAGTTATTGTAAAATCATATCCATTGCTGATTCCTGTATTCGTTATTACAGTAACTGGCCCTGATGTTGTTCCTTCGGCTACCACAGCCATAATTAGCTCATTGGTCCAAGAAGTAATGATTGTATCAACATTTCCGTTGAACAGCACTCGGCCAGTCTGACTACCAAATTCCGAACCGTAAATGGCAATCTGAGAACCTATTGGTCCCTTGGCAGGATAGACGCGGTAGATATGGGGACCTTCAATGACGGCAATTAATGATTGATAGGCATTAATCCGGCCGCCTGTTAATATTTTATCCTGTAATCCTTGAACCTGATCCGAGGTTCTTAAAATACGTTCCTTGACTTGCATGGGATTGAGCCCGGAGTTGCTGGCCCAAATAAGGCCGGCAACTCCGGTGACAATAGGTGCCGACATGGATGTACCAGAAAACGATTTAAATGTGTCACCTGGGAAAGTACTGAGAATTTTAAAGCCTGGTGCTGCGATATGAACATTGCGTATTCCAAAATTAGAAAAGTATGCCAAATTGTCGTTATTATCCGAAGCAGCTACAGAGATAATATTGGGCAAATGATAACTTGCCGGATACAATGGACTGTTATCGTTATTGGTTGTTTCATTTCCTGCAGAAGCAACAAAGAGAATATCATTTGAGGACTCAATGGCCAATTTCTCAATTGCTGAGTAATCATATCCTCCAAAACTCATATTCATGATTCTGACATTTTTTTTTCGGGCGTACTCAATTGTCTCTATTTCATCTGCAATGGTTCCCTCTCCATCATCATTGAGAAATTTTAATGCCATCATTGAAACCTTATGATTTAATCCAGCGATTCCAATCCCATTATTTCCAATGGCTCCAATAATTCCGGCAACATGAGTTCCATGACCGACAATATCCATCGTATCGCTGTTGGCTATGGCACTAATTCCGTAATAATTATCTACATATCCATCATTATCATCATCAATACCATTGTTTCCAGGGTTTCCGTTACTCCAGTCTTCATTCAAATTCTTCCATAAATTATCAGATAAATCATCATGTTGATAATCGATGCCTGTATCGGGAACACCTATTATAATGCTTCTGCCTCCTGTTGTAACATCCCATGCCAGTTGAGACTGAATAATTTGATGGGCATACTGTTGGTCAAAAAGTGGGTCATTCGGTAAAAATTTCGCTGAACGAATATAATTTGGTTCAACAATATGAACGGATTCATTATTACGAAGACGTTTTAGTGCTTGCATTACCGTCTCATTTTTCGGAATATGAATCAAATATGTCTTATTGAAATCAAAGAATTTTTTGACCTCAACATTCATTGATGATAGGAGTTGGACCTTTTTTTCATTTGTCTCCCTTAAATCAACTTCTTTTAAGCGTAATAACAATTCCCCTTCCCGATAAAAGACATTTGCCGATCCAGTAGCAGCATGGATGAGTACCATAATAATGACAATAAGATATACAGATAGCAATTTAACCCTACGCATCTTGACATCCTTCCAAAAGAAATTGCCGGCTCGTTTTAACACAGTCTCCACGGTATCCAACAAATATCCGTTCCATGATTTCTCAAGCCCGGCCCAATAGCGCTCAATGCTATTATATTTACTGTGATAGGGAGGGTAGTAAATGATTCGGACACAAAGTCCGGTCAAGTCTGCAAATTCTGTCAATCGCAAACAGGAATTGAGTGCGGCGTCCGCTGCATTCCGGTCCGTTATCAATATTAATGACAAGCTGTTTCAGACCACAAATCTCCTGCTTTCTCTCCTCCCACCAGAGAAGAAGGCCATCAACAATGAAGTCGCTGGTTTTGTAGCTGGTGCCAAAAAACAAGAACAACCTGCCGGTAACTGGTTCCAGGATGCCGCCAGAAACCAGTTTTTCCTTAGGGCACATATCATGATCCAATGCCTTGACGGCCTCGATGCCACGCGAACGGCCTCCTCTGGAGTATTCACCAACACTAACGGTTGCCTTTGTGTCTATGCTGATTCTCATGGTTTCAGGATCAGCATCCGCCAGAGCATTCATCTGCCAGACGTTTTCAAAGATAGCGTCGGTTTCTGCTGTTTTTTTTGGACCTTGGTTTTGGCCACAGTGCGCAATCGGTAATTATTACGAATCAGGATATTGGAAATCGTACGCACGGTCGGCAATGATTCTGCTGACCACCCCTTCTCCACAAGCGCATCGTATACTGCTTCAGCCGTCATGTTCGTATACAGCAGGGTTGTGCGCAGATGAGATTCAGATTCACTATGTGGTTCCATAATGTTGCGTATTTCGACAAGCAGCTCTGGTTTTTTCACTTCTGTTTTCGGTTTGAGCCGTTGGGATATGTCGTTCACGCATGAAATACCGGTTTGAAATTCCTTGATTCCAACTTCCACAACAGACCGGCCCCAGCCAAACACATCCTCGGCCACACGATGCTTGCCGTCCAGTAAAGAAAGTGTCACGTCTCCCATCGCACACCGTCGCGCAGGCCAGGGAATCAAATCAATCAAACGCGAAATCAAGCCCACAAGTTCCTTTGATATCCCTTTTCGAACCAAAGTCGATGTCTTCATACACAGCCCCTCCTTTTTTGTAGTATGAAAACATTATAAACGGTAATTTAGTATTTGCCAAGTCCCTTATGTGGAACAATGGCAGCACCTGATTGATCTTCTGGATGATCGCAATTTTCTGTATGTGGGTGACTGCAAACTGGCATCCATCGATAACATGGCCCACATCCATGACAATGAAGGGTTCTTTCTGACACCAGCCCCCATGTATTCAACTTATGAAAAGGTTTTTGAAAATGCGCCGCAAAATCACACCGAGGAAATGCTCCTCCCTTACAAGGAGCGTTTCAACCGGGGCTTTGAGACTCCTTTGACGATTGCTCATAATGACAAAGAGTATCCGTTTCGAATGATCATTCTTTTTGATCACGGCCTTTGCTTCCGAACCCGGCAAACGCTCAATCGGCATGTTGAAAAGACCCGAAAGCAGTTCGATGACCTGGCGTCAAAACTGGGCACCTATCATCTGAAAACCCAAGAAGGCATTGAAAAAACCTGCCAAGGCATTCTGAGGAAAAACAAATCTCAGAACTTTTTCGACTTTGAAATCCTTAACGAGCCTGTCATCACCTTTAAAAACAAGCGCAGAGGTCGGGCTTCAAAAAATGGAGATGGAAAAGTTGCCGTCACAACGAATCATTTCTCCGTCAAGCTGGTCTTCCATCAAGAGCACTTCGATAAGGCACTTGGCCGATGCGGTTATTATCCGCTGACTACCAACAAAAACGATATCTCACTTGAAGAGGCCATGCAGTCTCACAAAGACAAATACAAAAATGAGCACACCAATCGCAGAGCCAAAAGCAGCTTGAATCTTGAACCAATTTATCTGCAATCACCCAAGAGAATTGAAGCCTTGCTCTTTTTGTTTAAGATTGCTCTGCAAATGGCGGTACTGATCGAACGCAGTGTTCGAGAAAAGATAAAAGCCAGAGACAAAGGCCTCGACAACTTCATGCCCAACCGTAAAAACGTAAAAAACCCAACAACGGAAAACCTTCTGGCCGAGTTCAAGGATATTGTCAAAGGAATCATCGAACTGCCTTCGGGAGAAACTTTTGGGTTTGTATCCAAACTGACGGATATCCAAAAAGACATCCTGGCGGTTTTGGGTATTCCCCAACATTATTTCAACTACGCATTTTTGTTTAATTCAACCTGATGGCAAATTGGAACTGGCAAGAGTTGGCAACCGAATTCAGGTTGCAGAAAATAAAAATTTCCAAAAATCAAAGAGCGAAATCCAAGTTATAACGCATGTTGCCAACAATAGGACTGCATATTGTGTTTTTAATGCATTAAGAATCACAACATGTAGCATTGAAATCGTTAATTTGCGTTTTAGGGTTAGGCTGTTTCAAACGCCACTTTTATGGGCGAAAGAAACATCACTCAGGCAAAATCGGGGGGGAGGAGGATATTTGGCGGTGGGTTTTTTTGGGAGCGACTCCGACCCGCAACTTTGGAATTGATCGCTATTTTTGGTTAAATTAGATTTAGGTTCCATAACATAAACACGATTCAGAATATAAATTCTAAAATGTTCTAATTTCGGGTGCAACTCACCTGTCCTATTTTAAAGCCTAAATTTTTAGCCGTACGTTTAAGCTGACATTCTAAGCTCGACAGGCGCTTGTGTGAGCGCAATTTCTCTTCTGTCAATTATCGAGAGTATCGGCTGCATAATCGATATTGTTTGCTGCGCTTTTTCCCGGCTTTTGGCTGCCTGAATACGCTTTTTTTGTTCGATAGACCCAACAATTTGAAGATTTCGCGCTAAAACCGCAAAAGCCGTGTAGCGCTTAAAGCCGTCAATCCCGTGATCCGGACAGCGATCCAAACCATGATTCTCCAAAGCATTGATGGAGGATTCAACCGCTGAATGTTTACGACGTAAATGTTTAAACTCCGGAGAGCTTTCAATCGCCTGAGCCGCCTTTGAAAGTTTTCCCTTGCGTGGAAGCACTACCGTATCCAGCAACTTGGAAAGCTCGATCTGGTTGTTTTTGCTGTGAAACCCTTTGTCAAAACTGCAACTGACAATATCTGAAAATCTTTCTTTGGCTGCGTTAATAAGGGATACCGCTATCTGGTCATCGGTTTGATGCTCCATCACCTGATGATGTAAAATAAACCCGAATTGATCTTTGACAATGCAGACCTTCAATCCCAATTCTACCGGAACTCCGCCTTTGCCCTTACTGATCCACTCGGTGTGGGGTTCAAAGAGAGAAAAGACTTTATCTTCGTGGGCAATGGTTTCATCTGCTAACACCCTTTGTTCGATCTGCTCAATCTGGCGTTTTGCATGGGAGATATATTCTTCAATCATGCTGATTTTTGCAACCAACCCTGGCTCAACAGTCTCAATTGTCTTCAAGGAGTCTTCAACTTTTGCCACCAGAATGTTGGCCTGGTTCAAACAATCCTGAACGGCGGATTTAAGATGCTTTTCCTTCAGGCTTTCTTTTCGATTCTTGAATTGAACGTTTGATCTGCTGTACTTTACGCAGCGCCCTTTTAAGTTTGCGAAGATGGTGTTCCCCTTGACGCCACCGACTGAAATTATTTCATCGAAAATTCCCATGATCAGATGATTGATTTCTGCAAAGCATCCCAAAGCAGGAGATGTCGGTTGAAAGTGAACATCGTTTCTTCCACAAATGAATCACAACTGGCGTTTAACCCTTTTAGCGCCTTGTTGCCGATCGATGCGTGACCATCATACAACAATTTCTGATACATCCAACAGTTCGGGGTAAAGAGAGTTATATTGTCTTTAAGGTCTGAAGTTTATACTGTTCGTCCATGTCATATAGGTATGACCCAACATCTGCGCAGTATCAAATATTATTCAATATCATGCAACTTGTCAAAGTCCCAGTTGCAGTTGAGCCGAAGTGTGCCGAGACAGACATAGATCTTTCCTCTCACAGGGGTCACAGATCAGCATTCAGACATCAGGGGGAGTGCAACTGGCCCCTGAACCTTATCCTTATAGCGGATTTGGAGGGAAAAAGACAGGAATTTCGGGCTAAAAGAAGATTATGATCGCTTGGGCTTGCTTTCAATTCCCAGTTCAATCAGGATATCCAGGAGTCTTGAAAAGGGAATACCGGCAGTTTTTGCGGCAAGCGGAAGCAGGCTGGTTTCGGTCATTCCCGGAATCGTGTTTGTTTCAAGGATGTAAAGATCCCGGTTGCTCAACATCATATCCGTTCGGCTGTATCCTTCACAGAAAAGCGCGCGGTGTGCCATTTTGGCATATGCCTGGGCTTTCTCCGTCAATGTTTCATCAATTCGGGCCGGACAGATTTCCCGGCTGGCGCCGGGCAGATATTTGGCATGGTAGTTGAAAAATTCATACTGGGAGTCGGGGATGATTTCAATGACGGGCAGCGCTTTTAAGTCACGGTTGCCGATTACCCCGACCGTCAGCTCTGTTCCCTGAATATAGGTCTCGACCACCAGGGTGTTGTCGTAACGGAAGGCGTCCTGAATCGCAGGTTCCAGGCTGTCCCGTGTTTTAACGATGGCCATTCCAATGCTGGACCCGCCTTTGGCGGGTTTGATGACCAGGGGCAACCCGATGTGTTCCAGGCAGGTTTCGGTCTTTATCGGATCTTCCCGGTTGATCGTGATATAGGTGGGCGTCGGAATGCCGGATTTTTCATAAAGCTGTTTTGAAACCAGCTTGTCCATTGCAATGGCGCTTCCCAGGACCCCTGACCCCTGATAGGGAATGCCAAGAAGATCCAGAAGCCCCTGAACGGTTCCGTCCTCGCCAAACGGGCCGTGAAGAATGATCAGCGCAACATCGATGGTCGGAGCGTCGGCAACCAGACGGTTCAAATCCGTCATAGGATCATACCGGATCACCCGGTATTTATCCTTGTTCAGCGCAGCGTAAACCTGCTCGCCGCTTTTAAGAGAGACCTCGCGCTCTGAAGAGATGCCGCCGGAAAGCAGCGCAACGGTGAGTGGTTTTATCATCGAAAATCCTTCATGAACGAAAGAGCTGCCGTTTGACGCTGTTGAATTCTTCCAGGGTAATCAAATCGTTTTCCAACAGGCGAACCAGTTCGGAAAGTTCCCGAATTCTGGTCGAGGCCGGATCTTCCAGAAGATTCGAAGTTTTGCGGTTTATGTCAGGCAGGGCAAGAGGATTGCTGTCTTTGCCGATTTTAAAGGATGCCATTCCTCCCAGGATGCTGACTTCAACCGACCTGCCATGAAAAAGGGGTGAATTCACCATTTCCCGAAGGGTTTTGCCTTCCTGCTTCATCCGGTTGTAGAAGCGATATCCGGAGACAATGATGGCTGCTGTTCCGCCCAGGAATATCCAGATCATGTACTGAATGACTCCCCGGAAGAAAAGCACCAGAAGGCCAAGTCCGGCAATAAGAAGCACGTGAAGCACCAGAATCGAATAGGCGATCATAACACTTTTGAAAACACCGTCGTTCTGTTTGGATATTATTCATCATGATGATTAACTGAAATCAGTTTGAAGGTTTCGGGTCCATACGGATAGCTAGTTTTGCGGCATAATGTTGAGGCATTTCCATCTCAACGGAAGTTTTCCGCAAACAATTAAGTTTAAAAATCAGATAATTCAATCGGGTCAAGGTCTGATATTTTTGAGCCGCATCTTCCATCGCTACAAGCAAATCCCGGGTTTGGTGGATCTCTTTTTTCAGCTCGATTTCCGGAGGAATACAACCGGCATTTTTCAGAATTTTATAGGCAAGTCTCAGATCTTCGGGGATATGACGGTCGTCTTCAATTTCAAGCGGCTTTCCGGAACCCGGAAGATTGTCAAAATCCCCGCGACGCTGGGCCTGAAGGATGCGCTCCTCGATAATTTTTTCAAAACCCGTTGATATCATAAAAATAAAACGATCAGGATCAAAGGGCAGAGACAAGTCCGCCTTACGTGAACATCAATAATTTAAATGCCTCATTATACAATTATGAATTGCAATATCAAGAACAATATGCGGTTGTAATAATGATGCTGGATTATTTTTGTTAAAATATGATATAGAGCTACCCTCTATGGCAGTATTGCGAAGCGTAAAGGGAAGCTGTCGTTTTCATACCAGGGGATGAATTCCAGATGGTTCATAAGTATTTACAAGTTTAACAATTTAGGGAATTACGATTTTGACAATTTGCCGTCGTTTTTTTCACTCTCGTTTCTGTGGGACCATCGGAGCGCTTTTCTTCTGCTTCTGGATGGCATCGGTGCTTCCGGCAGCATCCCAGGACAGCACCGGTCCGTTTAATTCTCTTCAGACAAGACTGGCCGCGGAAGGGTTTGACCCGGTCATGCTGAAAACCCTTTTCCAGAAGCCGAAGTACATTTTGAAACCCGTACCGTGTCATTGTTTTTCATGCACAGCGAAGCCAGGGTCAATTACGATCAGTTTTTGTCTCCGGAATCCCTTCAAAAAGCCAGAAAATACATTCAGGATCATCTTTCGGATCTGAATGCCGCAGAGAAAGCCCTCGGCGTCAACAAGGAAGTGATTACCGCCATCATGCTGGTTGAAACACGGCTTGGGACTTATCTGGGGACAAGATCCATATTGAACACCCTTTCGTCGCTGGCTGCAATGAAAGATTCAGAACTTCGGGAGATCGTATGGAACAGCATTCAAGAGGATCGCAGGCCGAACAGATCCGCATTTGAAGAAAAGGCCAATGCCAAATCCGCATGGGGCTATCAGGAGCTTAAGGCATATTTGAAATATACCGACAGAGAAAAGATCGATCCCACAACCATCTATGGTTCCTATGCCGGAGCCATGGGCATTTCCCAGTTCATGCCCAGCAGCATCCTGGCTTACGCCCGGGATGGCAACCAGGATGGCAGAATTGATTTATTCAACCCCAGCGATGCCATCATGAGCATTGCCAATTATCTGAAGAATTTTGGATGGAAACCCGGCATCAGTTATGACGCTGCCTTTGATGTGGTATATCGTTACAACCACAGCAAGGTTTATGTGACAACGATATTGAAAATTGCCGATCAATTAAAAGGATGAAATGGATTTATTAACAATCAAGGTTGTTTTGGGCCTCAGCGTTCCGTTTCTGCTGGCGACGCTCTGGGCGGTAATCCACGCGGCCCAGAAGGAATTCGGCAGTTTAAGGGAAAAAGTCGATCTGGATGATGGTTGCCGCCATTCCTTTTATCGGTTTTATTATTTATCTGATATTCGGTTTCCGGAAAAAGGAATAAAATTGGGAGAAATGAATGAATAACCGTATTCTGATGCTGGGAAATCAGGCCATTTCAAGGGGCTTGATTGAAAATGGCTGTGTCCTTGCCACGTCCTATCCCGGCACCCCGTCTTCTGAAATACTGCCCTCGCTTGTGGAATGGCAGCAGGCTGAAAACACCCGGCTTCATATCCAGTGGTCCATCAACGAGAAAGTGGCTTTTGAAATCGCCTATACCGCCGGCATTGCCGGGCTCAGGTCCATGGTCAGCATGAAACAGGTGGGCCTGAACGTGGCTTCGGACCCGCTCATGAGCGCAGCCTACATGGGAACCGATCGGCGGCTTTCTGATCATCTGCGCTGATGATCCGGGACCGCACTCTTCACAGACCGAACAGGACAGCCGGATGATGGCCATGATGGCCAAGATTCCGGTTCTGGATCCCGATTCCCCGGTCCAGGCCAAAGACATGATCGCCATGGGATACGCGTTGTCCGAAGCATTTGAAATTCCGGTCATGATCCGGCCGACCACGCGGGTCTGTCATGCGCGCCAGGATGTGGCTGTTTCCCCCATTGTCTCTGATGACCGCAACACCTGTTTTTGAAAAAAACCCGGCCCGGTGGGCCGCCACACCCAAATTCCGCTTCCGCCTGCATCAGTCTCTGGAACAGAAGCTTTCCGACATTTCCTGCTATGCGCCTACGGCTCCGGTCCGGTGCAACCCGGATGCCGCCGGAACAAAGGCCATTGTGGTTTCCGGCGTGGCGGCCGCCCATACCCGAGATGTGCTGAAGGATCTTGGCCTCTGGGATCGCATTCCCTTGTACCAGGTGCTTCAGCCCTTTCCCCTTCACCGGGAGTTTATCGACCATCTTGAAGCAACTTATTCACAATATCCTGGTCATCGAAGAGAGTACGGGCGTTATCGAGATGCAGATTGCCGACCGCCATAAGGTCAGAGGAAAGGTCTCCGGAACTGTCCCGTCCGTGGGCGAAATCCTGCCGGAAACCATCGAGGCGATCGTGGCGGATTTTGCAGGAAAACCACTTTCCCGCCCCGTCCTGCCTGCCTCTGCACCGGGCAGACGCCCGACGCTTTGCGCCGGCTGTCCGCACCGGGCCAGTTTTTTCGCCATCAAAAAAGCTGCGCCCAGGGGCATTTACACCAGTGACATCGGCTGTTATACGCTTGGCCTGAACCTGGGGGCCGTTGACACGTTTATCTGCATGGGGGCTGCCATCAGCCAGGCCGCGGGTTTTTATCAGGCATTCAGACATGAACCCAAGCAGCCGGATATCGTGGCCACCCTGGGCGATTCCACATTCTTTCATGCCGGAATTCCGGCCCTGATCGATGCCGTGGTTCAAAATGTCCGCTTTGTCCTGGTGATCCTGGACAACCGGACAACCGCCATGACCGGCAACCAGCCCACCCCTTCCAGCGGCAGGGGAATCGGCGGGGAGCCCACCATCACCGTTGAGATCGAAAAACTGGTTCAGGGATGCGGCATTCAGTTCTGTAAAACCGGGAACCCCTACAATGTTCCGGAATTCATCTCCCTGGTGAAATCGGCGGTTGCCTACAGCCGGGAAACCGGTCCGGCCGTGATCATCGCCAGGGGCCCCTGCCTGCTGGATCGCAGCCGCACGGAAAACCGACATCCGTTCATTCGGGTCCAGGTTGTGCAGGATGACTGCGATGCCTGCCATTACTGCATCCAGCATTTCGAGTGCCCGGCCCTGATCACGGACGGAAAGGACCAACCCGTTCGCATCGATCCTGCCGGGTGCACGGGGTGCGGCGTCTGCTTGCACGTCTGCCCGAAAAAGGCGATAACCATCATGGATACCGGCAAAGGAATGGCGTAAAATGACCATTAAACAGCAGATTATCATCAGCGGCGTCGGCGGCCAGGGCGTACTGTTTGTTACCCGCCTTCTGGCCGAGGCCGCCATGATGAAGGGATTTCCGGTGCTGACTTCCGAGACCCACGGCATGGCCCAGCGGGGAGGTACCGTTGTTTCTCACCTGAAAGTCGGCGATTTCTCCAGCCCGCTGATCCGGCCGTTTTCGGCCGACGGGCTTCTGGCATTAAAGCCGGAGAGCCTGGCGCTGCATGGCGGTTTTGTCAAACCCGGGGGATGGGCCGTCGTCAACAGCAGTCAGCCGCTTCAAGAGCCCGGTGAACTGATGATTACATTGGTTGATGCCGATACCCTTGCCAGGGGCATCGGAAACCTGAAATCCGTCAATCTCATCATGCTGGGGGCTGCCCTGTCAAAGCTTTCCGGCACCAAAGACCTGTTCTGTACGCTGGCCGATATCCTGGCTGTTCTGAACACGCAAGTTTCCGGCGCACCTTCAAAACTGGATAAATTTACAGCAGCCATCGATGCCGGTTATCGGGTTTGATGGGGAAAATCCATGCCGCTGCTTCTTCAACTGTTTCAATTCACCCTCTCGGGTCTGACCACCGGAAGCACGTATGCGCTGATCGCCATCGGGTTTTCCATCATTCATAACGCCACCGGCATCGTCAATTTCGCCCAGGGCGAGTTCGTGATGCTGGGGGGAATGTTCATGATCACCTTTTACGGCTATTTGAAACTGCCCATGGCGCCGGCCTTTGCCTTAAGCGTTTTTGCCGTGGCTTTCATCGGCCTGCTTCTGGAGAAGACAACCCTTCGGCATTCCAAATCCAAGGAAATTCTTAACCTGGTAATGATTACCGTCGGTGCATCCATCTTTATCAAGGGATTGTCCATGGCCATCTGGGGAAAGAATGCCATGACCCTTCCGCCTTTCTCCGGAGAAGATCCCATTCTGTTCTACGGAGCCGCCATCATGCCCCAGAGCATCTGGATATTTGGCATCACAGTGGCGGTTGTGGCGGCACTGAGCGTATTTTTTTTAAAAACCCGCACCGGAAAAGCCATGCGGGCCGTTGCCGCCAGCCGCAGATCCGCTCTTCTGGCCGGGATTCCGGTCAACCGTATGATCGCGCTCTCGTTTTTCCTCAGCGGCGCCCTGGGCGCGGTTGCCGGAATCATTCTGACGCCCATCACCACCATTTCCTACGATGCCGGGGTCATGCTGGGGCTAAAGGGGTTTTCCGCCGCCATTCTGGGGGGATATGGTTCCATGATCGGGGCCGTGGCAGGAGGACTTCTTCTCGGTGTACTGGAATCCCTCGGGGCCGGTCTGGTGTCTTCCGAATACAAGGATGTCCTTGCCTTTCTGATCCTGCTGATCGTGCTTTTCTTTAAACCCGGCGGCTTATTCGGAAAAGGGGCATTAAGAAGGGTGTGATGAAGAATCCGCAGATTATTTGTCTTTGGCCTGATCGTTTTCGCCCTGCCGCTCGCCCTTGCGAACAACTATTACCTGATGGCGCTCAACATCGCCGCCCTGAATGTCATGATCGTCATCGGGCTCAATCTTCTCATGGGCTATGCCGGCCAGATCTCTCTGGGCCATGCCGCCTTCTTTGGGCTGGGGGCCTATTTATCCGCCATTCTCACCACGACCTACGGCTTTCCGGCCTGGCCCACGATCCTCGGCGCCATGGCCATTACGTCAGGCATTGCGTATTTGATTGGCATTCCCACGCTGAAGCTGGAAGGTCACTACCTGGTGATGGCAACCCTTGGGTTCAACGTCATCGTCTACATCATCATGATTCAGCTAAGCGCTGTAACCGGCGGTCCCTCCGGATTTGCGGGTATTCCCCGCCTTCAGGTCGGGGGATTTGCCTTTGACTCGGACCGCAAAATCTATTACCTGTTCTGGGCCGCCACCATCGGCGTTCTGGCCCTGTCTCTGAACCTGATCCGCTCAAGGGCCGGCAGGGCCATGGCTGCGCTCAGCCACAACGAAATCGCGGCCCGCTGCACGGGCATTGATACGGAAACATTCAAGGTCAAGGTTTTTGTCATCAGCGCCGCCATGGCGTCTCTGGCCGGAAGCCTTTACGCCCATTACATCACCTTCATCAGTCCGGGCTCTTTCAGCATCTTTTTTTCGCTTCAGGTCGTGACCATGGTTCTGATCGGCGGCATGGGGTCCCTCTGGGGATCGGTTTTCGGCGCGATTTTCCTGTCTCTTCTCCCCGAAGTCCTTCATGCCGTCAAAGAATACAATGTCCTGGTCTACGGCTTTATTCTCATGGCGGTTCTGATGTTCTTTCCAAAGGGGCTGTTTCCGGCCATAAGCTCTTTTGGCGCCACAGCCCTCAGGAAAAGGACATGACAGCGCCGGTTAATGAAATGCAGGGATGCCGCGGTTCTGGAGGTCCGGAAAATCACCGTTCGTTTCGAAGGCCTGGAGGCGCTCAGCCGCCTTTCCTTTTCCATCGGTCCGCAACGAATCGTCTCCATTATCGGCCCCAACGGCGCCGGCAAGACCACGCTTTTAAACGCTATTACCGGCGTATATCCCCTTTATGCCGGGGAAATCCTTTTTCAGGGAAAGCCCATCGCAGGGCTTAAGCCGTTTCAGATCGCCGCCCTGGGCATCACCCGCTCTTTCCAGCAGGCTCAGCTCTTTATGAACATGACGGTTCTGGAGAATGTCATGGTCGGCATGCACCCCCGAACCACGTCCGGTTTTATAAAGGGCATGCTCCGTCTGCCGTCGGAACGAAAAGAGGAAGGGATGATTCGCGAGAAATCCGAAGGCATTCTGAGAGAATTCGGGCTTTTTTCAAAGGCCGGGGACATGGCCGGACACATCTGCATCCTTGATCAGCGTCGCCTGGAGATTGCAAGGGCCATGGCTTGCCAGCCGGAAATCCTTCTTCTGGATGAGCCTGCCGCCGGTTTAACGATCCTTGAGATGGAAGAGATGGGCAATCTCATTCTCGGGCTCAAGGAAAAAGGCCAGACCATCATCCTGGTGGAGCACAACATGCGCCTGGTCATGGCGATTTCCGACAGCCTGATCGTGCTTCACCACGGCATAAAGATCGGCGAAGGCCGGCCCGAGGATATCCAGAAAAACCAGCAGGTGATCGAGGCGTATTTAGGGAAATGAGAGCATCTCCATGCTGACAATCAAAAACATCGATGCGGTTTATGGAAAGATTCAGATCCTTCACCGGACATCGCTTCATATCCGGGAAGGTGAGATCGTCTCCCTGATCGGCGCCAATGGTGCCGGAAAGACAACGCTTCTGAACGTCATCTCCGGCCTGCATCCCTTGAAAAGCGGCGCCGTTTTGTTTCTTGACAGGGAAATTCAAAGCATGCAGACGGACAGGATCGTTGGAATGGGGCTGATTCAGGTGCCGGAAAAGGACAAGATATTTGCCCCGCTTACGGTTCTGGAGAATCTGGAGCTTGGGGCCTATCTCAGGCGACTGGACCGCAATGCGTTAAAGACGGAAATCGAGAAGGTCTGCACGCTGTTTCCCATTCTCCGGGATCGCGGGGACAGGGCCGCGGGAACCCTGTCCGGAGGCGAGCGTCAGATGCTGGCCCTGGGAAGGGCGCTGATGGGAAAGCCCAGACTTCTCATGCTGGATGAGCCGTCCCTGGGGCTTGCGCCTGCCATTGTCTCGGAGATGTTTCGCATCATTCAATCCCTGAACAGCATGGGAACCACCATTCTTCTTGTGGAGCAGAACGCCAGGGAAGCCCTGCGAATTTCAAACCGGGCCTATGTGATGGAAACCGGCCGGATCATCCTGACAGGTGCAGGCGTTGAGCTTCTGAACAACGAAGAAGTGAAACGGGCCTTTCTGGGAAATGATTACAAGGAAAAATGGGAACGATGAAAAGGAGTGATACAAATGGTCATAACTCCGGAAACAGAGACCATGAATCGCCGCGAACTCCTCGATCTTCAGAACGAGCGGCTGGGAATTCTTATCAACCATGCTTACGCCAATGTCCGATTTTACCGTAACAAATTTGACGCAGCCGGACTGAACCCGGACGATATCAAAACCCTTGAAGACCTTCAAAAAATTCCCTTCACCACGCGGGAAGACCTGGTGGACAATTACCCCTACGGCATGTTCGCGGTGCCGCTCCGGGACGTAGTGCGCCTTCAGTTTCCACTCGGCCACTACGGCAATCCCATTGTCATCGGCTACACCCGGGAAGATCTGAAAATCTGGAGAGAGCTTGTGGCGCGGATTATGGTCGGGGTCGGAATCACCGAGCACGATATCATTCAGGTAGCTTTTAATTACGGCCTTTTCATGGGGGCTTTCCGGTTCAACCAGGGCGCGGAGCTGATCGGCGCTGCGGTGGTTCCGGCATCCATTGCACCGGCCGATGTCCAGATCCGGATCATGCGCGATTTCCGCAGCACCGTCCTGGTTTCAACCCCGTCATTTGCCCTTCATATCATCGAGACCATGAGATCGCAGGGAATCGATCCCAAGGAACTCTCCTTAAAAATCGGGCTTTTCGGTGCCGAACCCTGGCCGGAAACCGCCCGCAGCATTATTGAAGAAGGACTGGGGATAAAGGCCTACGACATTTACGGGGTCACGGAACTGATCGAGCCCGGAGTCTCCGGCGAATGTTCGGAAAAATCAGGCCTTCATATTTTCGAGGATCACTTCTTTCCGGAGATCATCGATCCAGTTACCGGTCAGTCCCTTGAAGAAGGTGAGGAAGGAGAGCTGGTTCTGACCAGCCTGACCACCAGCGCATATCCCCTTATCCGGTACCGGACCCACGACAGAACTGCCCTTTGCACTCAGCCCTGCGCCTGCGGCCGGACCCTGGTCCGGATGAACCGGGTTTTCAAGAGAACGGATCAAATGATCTCTGTGCGGGGAATGAATATTTTTCCGGAAATGATCGCAGGAGTTCTCTCAGGCATTGAAGGGATTGGACCGGAATATTCCCTGATGATAAAACAAATATCCGGAATAAACGACAAATTAGTGATCTGCGTTGAGACTTCCACTGAATTATTGAATACTGAGGAAGGCGAAGACCTTATTCATGAAAAAATCCAGTCAGCTCTTCGCAAGGCACTGGGACTAAGGGTTCAGGTTGAGATAAATATCCCCTCCTGAGCACATCACCGGAGTTTGCTATCTGCACAACCAGAACGTCTGCAGGCCGCATGATTATTCTTGAATCAAATGGATGAGAAATTCCCTGTTGCCACTGGGACCGAGAATAGGGGAGGGGACAACCGGAAGAGCCGTCCATCCGCTGTTTTTGAAAAACCGTTGTAATTCATCGATAACGCTTTCGTGCTGCAACGGGTCGCGGACCACGCCACCTTTTCCAACCTTGCCTTTTCCAACCTCAAATTGGGGTTTGATCAAAGCAATGATCCGTGCCGGTTGCCTCATGAATTTCATCACGGCCGGAACAACGATTTTCAGGGAGATAAAGGATACATCGATGGTCACCAGATCAACTGGTTCCGGCAGCAAGTTCAGTGGCATGTTCCGTATGTTCATCCGTTCGATTGGAATCACGCGGCTATCCTGTCTGAGCTGCCAAGCCAGCTGGCCGTAACCGACATCCACCGCATATACACGCACGGCGCCGTGCTGAAGCAGACAATCCGAAAAACCGCCCGTGGAAGCGCCGACATCCAGACAGACCATGCCTTGCACGGACAATTCAAACGATTCCAGAGCCTTTTCCAGCTTGAGCCCCCCTCTGCTGACATAGGGTAGGGCTTCACCTTTTAAGGTGATTTCTGAGTCTTGTGAAACAAGACATCCGGATTTTTCAACCAACTGACTGTTTACAAGCACATTTCCGGCCATGATCATGGCTTGGGCGCGCTGCCGGCTGGCCACGAGCCCTTTTTCCAGCATCAACCGGTCCAGTCGCATTTTGGGTTCAGCCACGGGGCTACACCGTCAGCAACTGTCTGGATGCTTGCGCGATTGCCTGCGCATCGATGCCATATTTGGACCGAAGCAGGGACTGAGGTCCATGCTCCACGAAAGTATCGGAAATTCCAAGACGGGTTAAACGATATCCGGTTAACGGCATTGTCGCTCAGGCATTCCAGAACCGCGCTGCCGAATCCGCCCTGAAGAACATTTTCTTCCACAGTGACGATACGCGGTATCTTTTTGGCAAGAGAGCAGATCGTGTCAACATCCATGGGTTTAACAAAACGGGCGTTGACCAGGGTTGTCGATATGCCTTCCTTTAGAAGTATTTCCTGAGCCTGAAGGGCTTCCCCGACCGTTCTGCCGATGGCAAGAATCAGGACATCCTCGCCGTGTGTCAGAACTTCCGCCTTTCCAATGGGGAGCAGGGGCCATACAGGATCAATATCCACACCCCATCCAGCACCCCGAGGATAGCGCAGGGCAACTGGTCCTGAATGTGAAATGGCTGTCGCCAGCATGGCGCAAAGCTCATTTTCATCTTTCGGGGCCATGACCACCATATTGGGAAGACTGCGAAGAAAAGAAAAATCAAAGAGGCCGTGATGGGTTGACCCGTCCTCTCCGACAATGCCTCCGCGATCAATGGCAAACACCACCGGCAGCGCTTCCAGGCAGACATCGTGAAGGATCTGATCATAAGCCCGCTGGAGAAATGTTGAATAAATGGCGACAACCGGCTTGAATCCTTCGGTTGCAAGACCCGCGGCAAATGTGACCCCGTGCTGTTCGGCAATCCCCACATCGAAAAACCGCTCTGGATAGGCTTCAGAAAATTTGATCAGCCCGGTTCCTTCCGGCATGGCGGCGGTAACCGCCACGATTTTTTTATTGGTTTCAGCCAGCTTGATCATGGCCTTTCCAAAGACTTCGGTATAGGTCGGAGCAGAGGGTTTGCGGCCGTTGCTGACGCCTGTCTGAATTTCAAAACACCCGACGCCATGAAAATGAACGGGGTTTTTTTCTGCCGGCAGATATCCTTTTCCTTTTACGGTTGAAACATGAAGAAGAACAGGCTCTTTAAGCATTTTGATATTGTTGAGAATATCTATCAGATGATCCAGCTTGTGGCCGTTGATGGGCCCGAAATATTCGAAATTAAAGGCTTCAAACAGCATGCCCGGAGTGATGAATGTTTTAAAAGAGTCTTCGGATTTTTTGGCAAACTGATAGACATCATCGCCGATCATGGGCAGCGATTTTAGAAAATCTCCGAATTCACGGCGCAGATCCTGTAGCATCTTGGCGGAAAATTTCCGGCTGAGAAAGGAGGAAAGCGCGCCCACATTATGGTTGATGGACATCTCATTGTCATTTAGGATGACAATGAGGTCTTTATGGATATCGCCGGCCTGATTGAGTCCTTCATACGCCATACCGGCAGTCAGCGAACCATCGCCGATAACCGCGATCACTTTTGCCGGGTCATTTTTCAGCCGTTTGGCACAGGATATTCCCAGGCTGGCGGATATGGAGGTGCTGCTGTGGCCGGCCGAAAAGGCATCGTAAGGGCTTTCGCTTCTTCGGGTAAATCCTGAAAGGCCATTGTGCTGGCGAAGCGTATGGAACTGATCTTTTCTGCCCGTCAACAGTTTGTGGGCATATGACTGGTGACCCACATCCCAGACAATTTTATCTTTCGGGGCTTCAAAGACATAATGCAGCGCAATGGTCAGCTCCACGGCACCCAGGCTGGAAGCCAGATGGCCTCCGTTTTTGGAAACCACCTGGACAATGGTTTTTCGAAGTTCAGCTGCCAGAGCCGGCAGATCCGATCGGGGTATTTTTTTTAATTCCAGCGGTGATATGATCGTGTCAAGCAGTCCCACAGTTATTATCATTCCTTTATCGTGATAATGTTGCCAGAGGAGTCAGACGATCAGAAGCGTAACAGACAGGATGATTGACAAATCTCTTTAGTCTTCAGTCCTGTTGTCCCTCGACAGTCATCTGTTTCTTTTGATGATGTATGTGGCAATGGCGCGAAGGGGATCTGCCTTGTGGTCAAATCGTGCCAATGACTCAATGGCATGAGATATCAGGCGGGAAGCTGCTGTTTTGGATTCAGAAAGTCCTAACAGCGCAGGGTAGGTGCTTTTGCATCGATGCCGGTCAGTGCCGGCTCCCTTTCCCATGATCAAAGGATCTCCTTCAACATTTAGAATATCATCTGTGACCTGAAAGGCAAGTCCAATGTTTTTAGAATAGACTTTGAGGGAGGCAATCTGATCGAATGATCCCTGTCCCAGTATGTGCCCCGGAACAAACCGAAGCCTCGATCAGCGCGCCGGTTTTTAATAAATGGAGCGCTTCCAGTTCCGACACCAAAAGACTTCCCTGCTGTTCAGCCAGCATATCCCGCATCTGCCCCTCGACCATGCCCTTGTAACCTGCAGCAACAGAAATCACGGAAATGATGTCCAGGCAGTGTTCGGCTGGGACCTTCTTTCGAATTTCCTTTGAAGAGAGCGTTTCGAAGGCAAGGGTTAACAGCGCATCTCCGGCAAGAACGGCAGTGGCGTCATCAAAGGCAATGTGACAGGTGGGCCGGCCCCGTCTGAGACTGTCGTTATCCATTGCCGGCAGATCGTCATGAATCAGTGAATACGTATGGATCATCTCCAGGGCACAGGCAACCGGCAATGCATGCTCCGCATTGCCGCCTACCGTTTCGCAGGCAGCCAGGCAAAGAACCGGTCTCAGGCGTTTTCCTCCGGACATCAGCGCATACCGCATGGCCTCGACGATTCGGGCCTTGGGCAGGGGAGCTGTTTCCAGAATCCGTTGAAGTTCCGCATCAATCTGCTGACGTTTATCAAGTAAATATGACTTTAAATCAAGCATGTTTAATATAATTTATTAATCTATAAATTAGTTAGGTAAACGGAAATCCCGTAGTTGTAATTCGAGCAATGACCAGAACATAATGCTCAACATTCGTATGTTTAAGCTTGCAGATAGGATCTTCTTCAGTCCTCGGTCTGTTTTTCTTCAAAAGGGACTTCCTGAACCAATCCGTCCGAATCCTGAAGCAGGATGGTAATCCGCCGCTCGGTTTCGTCCAGTTTTTTGGTGCAGAATCTGGACAACTGAATCCCTTCTTCGAATTTTTTCATGGCCATACTCCAGGGAAAGCTCACCGGCTTCCAGTTCCTGTGCAATCTGCTCAAGTTGTTTCATGGCGCTTTCAAATGTCTGTTTTGCCATCGAATAATATCCTTTTCACCGTACAAAGCAAAGCTCCCCTGGCCAGCAGAATTTCCAGATCCTGCCCGACGCTGACATCATTCGCATTGCGAATGACCGCCGCCTCGGGCACGGAGCGGGTAATGCTGTACCCCCTGGACAGAATCGCCAGAGGACTCAGGGCCTGAAGCCTTGCAGCCAGTTCGCGAAATCCGGCTGTATTATTAGATAATATTAATTTAATATAATTTATAGTTGTTATGACTATATTGCTCAAGCTTTACATATGCTTTTTGCATTTTAATTCTCGGACTTGCTGACAGCAATGTATTGGTTCGCCAGGTCAGCTTTTCCCGGTGATGCTGAAGCTGGATCTTTGCAGCGCGGGCAATTCTTCCGGATATTTCATCCAGACGCATTCGGGAATCCTGAATCCGCTGCCGGGGATGGATCAGGTGCCGGGTATTTTCCGAAAGCCGGGATTGGAGTTGTTCGATGATACCGATATGTCCGGGATGTGATTCTCAGAGTCAACTCAGTACACCGGCGCACCAGTTCGCTCCTGGAAGGTGAAACCAGTTCCGCGGCTGCGGAAGGTGTCGGAGCGCGAAGATCGGCAACAAAATCGGCAATCGTAAAATCCGTCTCGTGGCCAACAGCCGAAACCACCGGAATTCGTGAGGTGAAAATCGCCCGCGCAACGCGTTCGGAGTTAAACGGCTGTAAATCCTCCAGAGATCCGCCGCCTCTGGCCAGAATGATGACATCCGATGTGTTGCGGTCATTTAAAAGCCGAAACGCCTTTTCGATGTCGTCAACAGAGCCGTCTCCCTGTACCTTTACCGGGACAATTTCAATGGATATACCGGGAAAGCGGCGGGTTACGACATGGATAATGTCGTGAATCACGGCACCGGTAGGAGAAGTGATCACGCTGATTCTGGAAGGCAGAAAAGGCAGGGGTTTCTTGCGGCTATTCTTCAAACAGACCTTCAGCGGCCAGTTTTGCTTTTAGCTGCTCATAAGCGATTTGCAGGGCACCGATACCTTTGGGCTCGATATATTCCAGAATGACCTGATACGTGCCTCTGGGTTCATAAACACTGATTCTGCCCAGTCCGACAATGCTAAGCCCATCTTCGGGATCAAACTTCAGGTTTCGCATCTGAGCCCGGAACATGACTGCGGCAATCTGGGAATTCGCATCTTTCAGGGTAAAATATCCGTGACCGGATGATGGCCTTCGAAAATTGGAAATTTCACCGGTTATCCATATCAGGGGAAAAGATTTTTCAAGCAGTCCCTTGATTTGGTCATTGATTTCAGAAACTGAATATATATGCCGCTGTTCGATCATAAAGAAAATGGCATCCTTGAAAAAATTCAGTTATTCGCTCTGTATTGCGGGATAAGCCCGAAATGAAGGTGCTTGCTTTGCAGGGAGCGTAACCGTTTACGAAACCATCAGCCAGTAATGTATCTGGATTTGCCATAATATTAACGTCTGATAATGGATATTATGTTAACTTTTATATTTTCTTGCTGGCCATGGGTATTTCCGTCTTCCGGCCGAAACATCTTCTGGCCTGGAATATTCTCTGACAAAACCGGTTTGCGATGTCTGGCAAGATATTCTCTGACAGCGGGAATCACAAAGATGGCGTCATGCGGCATGTCACTCAGACAGGTGGCCAGAATTGTGCTTTTTTTATAGATGGACAACTGCTTATCCAGGATCATGACGAACTGACCCTTGATTTTACAGAGTCCGCTTTTGACTTTAAGGCTCTCCGTGGACAATTTCTGTTCGGAGACAATAATGCCCAGCCTGTCTGCAAGATCCTTGAGCCCCTGATATATCTGCTCCGGCTTCATGGACAAACGCCTACCGTGAAAGCATGGTTTGATAGAAAATAACAAGTCTATGGTTTAGCCAGCGCTATGGCTTCTTTCAGATTCAGGGTGCCGCTGTAGAGCGCTTTTCCGGTAATCACACCGATGACACCCGACTTGGATAACGGCAGCAGGTTCCGGATATCCTCAAGGGTGGACACCCCGCCGGAGGCCACAATCGGAATGCGCACGGCCTCTGCGAGCTGACGGGTTTCCTCGATATTGGGACCGGTCTGCATGCCATCCCGGTGAATATCCGTAAAATTAATGGCTGCAACGCCGTAATCCTCAAACTGTCTGGCCAGATCAATGGCCAGAATATCGGTGGTCTGAGTCCAGCCCTCAATGGCCACCCTTCCCTTTCTGGCATCTATGCCAACGACAATGCATCCGGGATGATCTTTGCAGGCCTGCCGGACCAGTTGCGGATTTCGGATGGCTTCGGTTCCGATGACCACTTTTGCAATGCCGATATCGAAATACTGCTGAATGGTCTTCAAATCCCGAATTCCGCCACCTACCTGAATCGGGATATGAATGCATTGAACAATCTGCTGAATGGATCGACAGATTTTGGGGACTTTTTTCAATGGCCCCGTTCAGGTCCACCACGTGCAGCATCTCGGCGCCCTGATCTTCCCATTGTCTGGCCATGGCCGAAGGGTCATTGGAAAACACGGTCTCTGCATCCATACGGCCCTGAAGAAGCCGGACGCATTGACCGTTCTTGATATCAATTGCCGGAATAATCATCATGGCTTGGGGAATCTCCCTAATATATCCTCTAATCCGCCCTGAGCCAATTCTTCGGCAGTAATCCAGCTGGCTCCTCTTTTAAAAAAGCTGCCCAGATCCATAAGGTTTTCACTGAGCGGCCGCTGCGTCTGATCAAAATTTGCTGTCCAGATAATTTCCCCGCTTTCGACACGGATCAGGTGAAGGTCAAATGCAACAGATGCCGGGGATTCCACAGATGCGCGATTTCCCTTTCGCTCATTGAAACGAAAAATATGTCCGACAAGCACGGCATCCGCCCCTGCCAGTTTTCCAGCTCTGACATAAAGATTCAGATAATGAGTAGCCGACATTATCGGTGCCGGACATGCCGGAGAGCAGGTCCTGAGATCCGTCAGAAGAATAAATGGAGTATTGCTGCTTTTTTTCCATCATCGAGACAAGCTCAGATGTCAGAAAAGGAACTAGCTGAATCCGGCACATTTCCGGTTGTCATGACCTGTCCACAAAGATAACATCTAACATTAATATTTGATATCATAAAGACTCTGATACATCATGAAAAGGAAGTATTAATATACTCTTAATACTGGATGCCTGCCGTGAGGTTCCGAATGAATTGCCGGGGTGCTGCACGAGCCCAGCATCAACGACAGTAAACAGGATGAAACCCATTCCCAGTGCCGCGTACTTCCAAGATCTTCTCATATTAAAAATTGCCTTTTGTAGAATGGATGTCCGTGATGCGTCCGTCCAGGGAAACAGCTCCGTCAAGGGCTCGTCCGGCAGCCTTGAACATGGACTCCAGAATGTGGTGCTGGTTTTCACCATATCGGACGTTGATATGCAGGTTCATTCCGGCGCGCACGGAAAACGCCCTGAAGAACTCCTTGCAAAGCCCGATATCGAAGCGGTCGTCGAATACCGGAAACGTGCCTGGAACCTGGAAAACCAGGTAGGGTCTTCTGGATAAATCAACGGTAACGGCAGTCAATGTTTCATCCATCGGGACCACGCAGTGTCCATAACGCTGAATGCCTTTTCGATCGCCCAGTGCCTTGTCAAAGGCATCCCCCAGCACCAGACCGATATCTTCCACAGTATGATGCAGATCCACGTGAAGATCGCCTTTTGCCCGAACCGATAAATCAAAAAAACCGTGAGCTGTAAAGAGGGTGAGCATGTGATCGAAAAAACCGATGCCGGTCGATATGTCCCGTTTTCCGGTCCCATCCAGATTCAGCGTCAGTTGAATATCGGTTTCAAGGGTTTGGCGGACAATTGATGCAATTCGTTCCATGATAATGCCTTTTATAATGACAATGGTAATTTATCTATTCAACGCATTTTTATATTCAATCGAAATTTGTAACGAACGTATCCCATAAAGTCAACAGGGATTTCATTTGAATCCGAATTTCACTCTTTTGAATTCAATGCTGTCTTCATTCGCGCCCGACATCGACGGGTTTGATACGTATCTATTGACGTTTATTGCCTATCTGTGCAGATTATGACTCTGTTTCATACCCATAACCGGTTCGAAGCAGAGATTCACGGTTGATGAGACCTTTGAATCTACCCTGAACATCCAGGACCGGCAGTCGCTTGATACCCAACGAGACGATGATTCCAATGGCCTCGTCTATGGATGCGTTTTCCAAAACCGTGATGCATTCCGTGTTCATCACATCCCTTGCGGTTTTCTTCATGACTGAGTCTAAGTCCGATGCGCAATCTCGATCTTTTTTTCCTTTTTCCACCATGGGAAGGCTGCGGACAAAAAGCTCCCAGATGCCTTCGGAATGCTCGGAAAAAGCGCTGAACAAGATCCTTGTCCGAGATCAGACCCTGAAAACGACCGGTTGCGTCAATCACTGCAACCCGCTGGACATCATTGGCGTCGATGACGTGAATGATGTCCAGCACCGGCGTTTCAGGAAAAACCGTATGGATATCCCGGCGCATGATATCCGCAACACAACGCATATTTCCGACCTTAACATTCTGGCGATGAAAGGCGCTCCAGTCCGGCTCCTCCCTTGCGGCGACGTGAAAGATATCCTGCCGGGACAAAATCCCTGAAAGCGCTCCATCAACATCGATCACAGGAAGACGCTTAAGCGATTTTTTCAGCATCAGGTCAACGGCCTCCATCAATAGTTTGTCTTCCCGAATGCAGATGGCCGGCCTGGTCATGATTTTTTCCGCGGACATCTGCGATAAACACTGCATCACGGATTTGATTCTGTCGGCATTTGCTGATGCCAGAATACTCAGGCGAAGCGGCATTTTTGCCCGGTATATCAGGTCGCCCTGAGAGATGACACCCTGGGGATGGTTTTTTTCATCCACCACGGGAATTCCGGTAAAATGTGAAGACAGGAGAAGTTCCACCACCTGGTTGACCGGTGTCTTTAATGTGACTTTGCTCGGAGATGCAGTCATAACATTTTTGACCCGGATGTGTTTCGGGATCAATTGTCTGTTGGTTTTATGAGACCGGGTCTGAATATCCTGAACAGCAACGATGCCATCCGTGACCATTTCCTCGATCTGGGGCAGAACGCTCTCCACTTCGTCGGCAGGAAGGACAATGGTGATCCGAAGCGGCATGTTCAAGGACAATATCTCAAGTTTTCCGGATGCCACATCCCCATTTTCATAACATCCTTCCATGGCCCTTGTGACCATGCAGCGGGCAGCGATTTTTTTACCTTTGACATATTCCATGACCGCATCGGAAAGCGATTTTCCTTTCCAGCGGATGGCCTCGCTGGTAAATATTTCAATGATTTTATATGCGAGCACGTTTGTTGCTCCTTAACTTTATAGGTTTCCCAGCCTGAAGCCCAAAAATACCAGTATGAGCCCCGCAACATTGTTCAGCAGCACGTTTACCAATGGCAAGCCAGTGACTTCCCTCGTGAATTGCGCTGAATGTTTCATATCCAAAAGTTGAGAACGTGGTCAAGGCTCCCAGAAAACCGGTGATAAATAACAGCCGGGCAGATGGATTCATCAACGGGCTGCGATCTGCAAGCGCAAAAGATATTCCGATCATGAAACATCCACCCAGGTTAACCAGAAGTGTTCCCCACGGAAACCCGGTTCCAAAAAGTCTTACCGAAAGCAGGGAAATGCCATATCGGCTCAACGCTCCCATGCTACCCCCTATCATCACCAGGGCAATCTTTGCCAGCGGATGTCCCCACATTACTTCCATAACACTCCATGTTCTTTTCCAAAAGCCAGCCAAGCATAATAAAATTGAATTAATTCAATCTATCTATTATGATGAACTCAATGTCAAGTTCATTTCCCCCCTGGCTTTTGAAAGAATAATTATCCTGTTTCAGGATGCGAATGCTTCCGGGATATGTCATTCAGCCGCCATGAAGGAAAAGGGTTTCCCATGAAAACATATTTTTTCGGTGACATTCACGGCAATGCCTTTGCCCTTGAGGCCGTGATTCAGCATTACAGGCAGATACAGCCGGACAGCATCTATTGCCTGGGTGATCTGGTGGGATGGCTTCCCTTTGGCGACCGAACCCTGACCCGCATGCGGGCCCTTAACCTGCCGACGGTCGCCGGAAATCATGACCTGATGGTCGCCGGTCTTTTTCCGGATCATCCGCACCAGCTGGACCGAATGCAGGCCAGCGCCTATAATTCAGGGCTTCTGTCGACCCTGCCCTGGGCCCTGGATTATTTGCTGTCCCTGCCGCTGTTCATCGAAACCGCGGAGATGACGATCCTTCATCACAGCCCGTTTGATCTTCCGAGCCCCGGAATGACGCCGGCTATCTCCCATTTCAACTATCTGGATGAAGCTGCGCTTTCAGGCTGCCTTGAAGCCTGGCGTTCTTTCCCAAAAAAACTGATTTTCAGCGGACATGACCATATTCCGGCCGTATATGAACTTGTGGAAACTGAGAGAATCCCGACCTTAAAGGATATCCGGATTCACAGACCGGCGCCGGTGAGTCCATGACCATTTCGCTCAAATCAGGCTCTCGTTACTGGATCAAGGCCGGAAGCGTCGGAGGCCCTTACCGGGATGGTGTCTTTGCCGCCAACTCGGTTTTATTGGACAGCGGCGGCCAGACGCTCACCCTCTTTCGGATCCCCTACCCTCTGGATCGGCTGCGTGAGGATCTGTCGAATAACCGTTACTGTCGAAATCTCAAAACCCTTTTTCCCTATATGAATTTCGAAAGGTCCTGCTGAATCATGCTGAATACCCCGCTTCCGGCAATTTCCGATCTTGAAATGGATTTTTTTAAAATACATCTTGACCCTGCCTGCAACCTCGGTTAAGTCTCTGGTATGAAATCGGTTTATTATGAATGGAGTCAGGATATCGCCGGAATCCCGACTCGTTTTCATCGCTTTGTTACCATTAACACGGATATTGGGCTTTGGAATCTATCGCATTTATACTGGGTCTTTGCATCGGCAGCTTCTTGAATGTATGCATCTACCGAATCCCGGCATCAAAATCCATTGTATCGCCAGGGTCCACCTGCATGTCCTGCAATCAGCCGATCCGTTTTTACGACAACATTCCCGTGATCAGCTATCTTCTTCTTCGCGGGCGCTGCCGGAACTGCAAAACCCCTTTTTCCCTCCGGTATCCCCTGATCGAGCTTTTGAGCGGGTTATTTGCCCTCGGCGCATTCCTCAGATGGGGAATGAGTCCGGAATCTCTGATTTATTACGGATTCATCGTCGTTCTGGTGGTGATCACCTTTATTGATATCGACCATTATATTATTCCGGATGTCATTTCCCTTCCCGGCATTCCCGCCGGCGTTATCGCCAGTTTTTTTTTATCGGATATGACTTTTAAGGCATCCATACTGGGGATTCTTCTGGGCGGCGGAATTCTGTTTGCAGTGGCATGGACCTATGAACACCTTGCCCATAAAGAAGGCATGGGCGGCGGCGATATCAAACTGCTGGCCATGATCGGCGCTTTTGTCGGCTGGAAAGGGGTCCTGGTAACCCTGTTTATCGGATCCATCGTCGGAACGCTGGCAGGCGGCGCCGTCATGCTCTATACCCGATCCTCCCTGAAATTGAAGATTCCGTTCGGGCCTTTTCTGGCAATCGGTGCAATGGTTCAGATTTTCTTTGGCACAGACGCTGATTTACTGGTACTGGAACGGGCTGCAGTAACACTGGAGACTGAATCCGGACCGGCTTTCATGCTTTTTTTCGGGTTGTGCCGAAAAATGCAGGTTGATATGAGAATCGCTGTGCTTTCAGACATTCATGGGAATCTGGATGCTTTCCGGGAAGTCCTTCAGGATATGGACCATTTCCGGGTGGATCAGGTGATCTGCCTGGGAGATATGATCGGCTACGGTCCCGAGCCCGAGGAAACCATCCGGCTGATTCAGGAGCGCGCCATTCCCTCAGTGATGGGCAATCATGAAATGGCCGTGGTAAAGCCACAGCTTCAGGAATGGTTCAACCCGTTAGCACGCGAATCGATTCAAAAGACCCAGACCCTGCTGTCCGCTGAAACGCTTTTGTTTATTCGCGGCCTGCCGAGCTCACAAGTCATCGAGCGGTTTCGGTTCGTTCACGGATGTCCGCCAAGCTCCCCTTTCATTTATCTGTATCAGGTATCCGAAAGCCGGCTGATGGAAATCTTTCGAAAAAGCGCTGAATGGATCAGTTTTGTCGGGCATACCCATAATCTAAGACTGATCAGCTATGATGGTCTTGCCATTGTTAAAAAACCCCTGCGAGAGGGAATCGTCCCGCTGAGCGAACAAAGCAGCTACATCGTCAACGCAGGCAGCGTGGGACAACCCAGAGACGGTAACAATGCCGCAAAATATGTCATTGTGGACACGCTGGCACATTCCCTTGAAGTTCGTTTTGTGCCCTATGACATTGCCGCAGTGTATCGAAAAATCATGGATGCCGGCTTTCCGAAATCCCATGCCGAAAGGTTGTGGTGATCCGTTGATTATTCATTTGAAATCGTTTAAGTTCCATGTTAATGCAATTTCAAGTTGCTTAGATAGATATTCACCCCAATAATTATAAGGAGCTGACAGCAAAATGGACAAATGGGAAGAGATTATTTCTTGTGCGATTGCCTGTTCCAGGTGCAGTGGAAAGATGAAACCGGAGGATCAGCGGATTCTATCGGTTTATGACCATCAGACCGTTTGTATGCCTTGCAAGAAGGCAGAAGAACTGCGGCCCTTCCAAAAAAGTCCTCTCCCTTGGCTCAATGGTTCAAGGGATAATCATCAGCTACTGCTTAAACGATTCAAAACACATGTCGCCCCGGTCGATATCTTCCGGGCTGGAAACAATGAGGCACCTGACATCGTGACCGACGACCGAACCGTATATGAGTTGATATTGATCCCCTCCTCCCCAAATGGAACGAACAATCATAAAATAATGCGACCTGGTAGTTAATAATGAGAAAATGGAGAAGGTTTGAAATGAAGAAGAAGGTTATATGGATGTCAGCGATTGTTTTTTTAACGACTGTTTTTCTGACGGGTTATGGTGGAATCAACGACTGCTTCGCCGCGCAAAAGAAAAAAGCGGCGAGCCAAATGGCTGCCCAAGGCCAGGAGCGGAAGATAGTCTTTGATGCTCACGATACCAACGTTCGCTACTATTTTATTGATACGGATATGGATTTCAACTTCGGCACACTTGTTCTTGGTTCTGCGGTGAACCACGGCGTAGAGATCGGCGAGGCATATTCTACACTGCCTCTAAAATAAAGGACGGCGACGCCGCAAGCTGGCAGGAGGAATGGTTCAAAATGACACGCCTTGCCGAGATCCGTGGCGAGAAATCTCTTGGGGGCGGCCACAAGGTGAGCGCACGCGATCAGTTCCACCGCGCCTCATACTACTATCGCATATCACTGCTCGGAATACTTCCGAATGATCCGCGTCTTAAGGAAAGGGCGATTAAGAGTCGAAACCTCATGAAAAAGGCAGGAAAGCGCTTTAATCCGCCCATGGAATATTTTGAAATCCCTTTCGAAGGAACAGTGCTTCCGGGATTTTTCCGTAAGGCCGCCATAGGAACAAATCCTACGAAGATCCTGATCATGATCGGCGGCGGCTTTGTGCCCCAGGCCGCCATGCACAACACACGGATCAAGGCGATTGCCATGAATTCCGCCGTAGTTGACGCCTACCCTCTTTTCGCCACGATGCCCGTTGTCCTGGCCACACAGAAGGAAATCGATTCATGGACAACCTTTCATGGCAACATCGTCAAAGCTATTTGCTGGCGCTGGGGCGTGCCAATGGACAAGCCTTCAGGCCTCGCAGATGCCAATAAAGGGTTTACCTTTGACCCGGCCAAAATCGATGTTCCGTCCCTGATCATCGTCGGCGAGGGGGAGTATAAGAGCCAGGAGGTTAAACGGCAACAACAGGTCTGCATGGACAACTTCCACAGCCCCTTGAAACGAATCGAAATAACACCGACGATCGAAGGGTCTTCCAATCACTGTGTCATGGAGAACCGCAGTCTAGTGAGTCAGGTGCTCTTCGACTGGCTGGACGAGGTTTTCAAGTAACAAGTTTTTGTTATCCCGTGGGATCGGGGATCCTTCGATATGCCAAGGACAGGCATTCTGACGCGTTGTTGAGTGATTCAAATTATGCCTCAGCGCAATCTTTCCCAGACCAGGCTGACAACCCCCTGGACACCGCCGAGGAGAGGGGCCCCTTTAATGTCAGATGCTTCCCATCGCATTCGAAATGGCGCTGCTGATCCGTCCCCGCCCATTTAATTCATAGATGAGCCTTCCCTGCGCGTCCTTTTCAAAGGATAAGCCATCTTTCCGCTTGAGTCTTGAAAGTGAAAGGCCATGAGTTTCCAGGAACCTATCAGTTTGGGCATAACTTCCATGTTCATGTAAGGATGCAACAGTGTGGCAGAGCCGAAACTGATCCTCTGCAGGCCAGCACGCACTTCGTATTGCGATGAAGCAAAGCGCACCCACAGTCGATAGGTGTCGACTGCTGTCCTGATGTGAAATAAAAGCTATGTACCCAACGGCTTTTTGTGCTTGATAAACGTTCCGTTACGGTACTCTTCGAACGCCAGTTCCAGCTCCTCATGGGTGTTCATTACGATCGGGCCATACCATGCTACCGTCTCGCCGATGGGTTTGCCCGAGATGAGCAGGAACCGGACAGGTTCTTCTGTGGTCGTGACCGCAATGTGGTCGCCGCCAGCATAAAGGCAGAGCATGCCATTTGCGATTGGTTGCGACTTCGATTCATCAAAATACCCCTGCCCTTCAATGACGTAAACAAAGACGGTGTGTCCGCGCCGGGTCGAGTGATCGAACTTAGACATTGCAGGAACTGACACATCAAGATACTCGGGATCGATGATGATCCCCGTGACCGGACCTTCATGCTCCCTTACCCTGCCGCAAATGACTTTAATGTTCACGCCGTTCTCAAACGACACTTCCGGGACCTGGCTGCTCTTGATATCGCGATAGCGTGGTTCCATCATCTTGTGGGATCCGGGCAGGTTCGCCCAGAGCTGGAAGCCATCCATCCTGCCTTTATCATCTCCCCGCGGCATTTCCTGATGGATGATGCCGCTTCCTGCGGTCATCCACTGCGTATCGCCGGAGGAGATGACGCCTTTGTTACCCATGCTGTCCCCGTGCTCCACATCGCCGTTCAGGACATAGGTTATCGTTTCGATTCCGCGATGCGGGTGCCAGGGAAAGCCTGCGCGATAATGTTCAGGTTTGCTCGAACGGAAATCGTCAAGCAACAGGAAAGGGTCAAAGTGTGGCACCTCGTTATTTCCGAACACCCGCTTCAGGTGAACGCCTGCCCCTTCCATCGTGGGCCTGGCCTGGATAACCGTGCGGATCATTCTTGCGTTGTTCATGAAGTCCTCCCTCTACAAGCTATCAAGCGTTAGCATCGGCAAAAGTCGCTACTTCTTTAAGTGAAACGGCTGCAGATTGTTCTCGATTCTGCGGATATTCTCCGCCACTGCCTTGACAATTCCCTCGCATTGAAACGTCCGTTGAGCCGCCGACATGAGGCGTGGCAAGCACATTGTACGCAAAGATGGGATCATTCGGGTCCGGGGGTTCCTCCCAGAACACGTCTAAACCGGCTCCTGCGATTCTGCCGGAGGCAAGGACATCCTCCAGTGCATCGCGATCCACAAGCCCTCCCCTTGACAGGTTGATAAGAAAAGCGCCTTGTTTCATAAAAGAGAAAGTTTCACGATTCATGAGGTGCCGGGTTTCGGAGGTTACGGGGAGGCAAAGAATCACATAATCCGATCTGCCCAGCAGCTCCGGCAAATCCCCTGGGGCTCCGACCCACTCCAGGCCATGAGTTTTCATCGCATTTTGCGGCCACTTCTTTTGATCGCTATCAAACGGACATCAAATGCCTTAAGTCTTCTGATCAGTGCCTGACCGATGCCTCCCAAGCCCACAAGTCCCACGGTTTTGCCGCTCAAGAGCCCTGCCCTGGGGCTCTCCCATTTTACGGTTTGCCAGGCTTTTCGCCATACCTCGCATATCCCTGGAGAGCCCGATCAACATATAGATTCCCAGTTCCGCCACAGATCCGGCATTTCCGGACAGATCGGTGGGAACATTGGCGACATGGATGTTCAGATCCAAGGCGGCCGGAATGTCAACCCCCTCCAACCCCGATCCGCATTGCTGGATGAGCTTCAATCGATCGCTGGTTTCAAGCATTTCACGGGTTACAAGACACATGGTAGGGATCAGAACATCAAAACCTTCCAGGCTGTCCAACCCGAATCTTCCGGTAGCCTCAAATTGGTGCTCGGGCAGTTCAGATCGAATCATCCCAAAAAAACCGCCCCAACTCCGCTCATGTGCCGCAAAAAGAATTTTCATCTGTTCTTCTCCAAATCCCGACCGTCTTTATCTTCCTGTTTGAAATAACAATTTCATAGCCGCCGTCTTCAAACCTCTAAACCTGATGCCCACCAATGGCCTCAACAGCTTTGGCGTAATTACGGGTTACTCGAAGACCGCTTGGCAACTTAATCCCTTCGTTGGCATAATAGATCAAACGATAGCGGCGTCCTTCCACAATTTGTGTTTTGGTGGAATCGACTTGGAATTCATATTTGTCAAAATCGATTTCTTCACCTTGACGGATGTGAAAACCAGGCATACGGTTGAAGATAGGAGGGTCTTTGATGCCTGCAGCGTCGCCAGGATCACCGGCTATCGCAATTTCCGCCTGAACCACCATTATGAAGACTGTCAGAATTCCCAATAAGCGTTTCAGCATAAAGGCCACCTCTCATGTCGATTATAGTTATTTTCTATGGGTTTCAACAGTGAACATGTAGAAAAAGGCGGTAATCCACAGACAGACCGCACAGAATAGAAATGCATCGGTAAATGCAGAATTGCCCAGAGACTCTTGTGGGTGAAGAAATTGCATCATATTGCCCAGTCCCTGGAGAAATGAAGCCACCCCGATCATGGTGAAAAAATTGATGCCCGTCATGGCCGTACCCGCTCGTTCTGCAGGCACCTGTTCCTTGATATGGGCATACATGATACCTCCGGAACTGCTGATAAATCCAAAACCAAAAAAAAGAATACAGAGCAACGTCATGGACGTATCGGATGACAATCTTGTCAGCAAGGCCAGAACTGCACCCATGGCAATCAGTCCGGAAACAATAATGCCCTTGCGGTTTTTCAAAACCACGTCGGAAAGCCAGCCACAGAAAGGACTGCCAATCACCATACCCATGCTCATCAATAAAAGCAGATTACCGGCGGATACTACAGAGACACCGATCACATTGATCAGAAACGGGGCTGCCCAAAGGGACTGGACTGCCGCAAAAATGCCATAGCGACAAAAAGTACCCAGCGAAATGATCCAGTAATCCTTTTCCCCGAACAGTTGGCGAAGATTGGCCAGTATTTCCCGGATCTGGGTCGATGCCGCTTTGGGAATATCCCGGCTTTCCGATGATTCGGGCCGGTCCCGCGCAATTATATAAAAAAGAACCGTCAAAACCAGGTTGATTCCGGCGATAAACAGAAAGGAGTTCCGCCATCCCATGGCCTGAACCATCAGCACCAGAGGTGTTGCGGCAATCAGGTTGCCGACAGTACCCAGGGAGAATACCAGGGTAGACAATGTGGCAAAACGCCGAGGGGTGAACCACAAGGTGATGAGCTTGAGGGTTCCCATCAGGTTACAGGCCATTCCAATACCGATCAGCATTCTGCCGGTCACCAGGACGGACAGGGAATGACCCAAGGCAAACATTACAGCGCCCATGACCGCGATCAGGGAAAGCGCCGCCATGGACACCCGGGGTCCGATTCCGTCCAGGTACATGCTTATCGGGATCTGCATCAGCGCAAAGGCATAAAAAAATGCGGCTGAAATCAGACTGAGTCCGCGCGTGTCCATGCCCAGATCCCGGATCAGATCCGGGGTGATGACAGCCACCGACGCCCGGTAAAACTGGGAGAGTAAAAACAGCAGGCAGGCAATCAGAAAAATGAGCCAGCGTCTGATTGGGTCGGATATCATGCCTGCCGGTTGTACTCCGAAAGCATGGCAAAGTGATCAATCAATGCATCGGCGCCAATCCGTGAAGAAAACCCGATAAATCCGGTGATCATTAAGGTGGCCTCCTTCCTTATTTTCCGGTCAATGGATACGTCATATTAGCAGGCAATGGTCGCAAAAACAACCGGCATCAGATCACGCATTGAAAAATCACCCACCAAATAAAATACCCTTCCATGAGCCCGATACGCCATTCATCCCCCATCATCCCGATGCCATGCTCAAATCCGGGAACCATGTAATCGGCAAATCCGTTTGTTTTCGGCAAAACCGAGCATTTCTTCCGCCAATCCGCAAGTCGTAATGCCCATCCTGTAAGTTTTTAGCGTCTGAGTGACAATGTCAATAAAATTATCTGCATGCCATATGGGCAATATTGCCTTCCGGCAAGTAATTTGACATAACGCTTTCAATCCCGATCCGAGATTTTTTATTTCCATTAATCTCCGTAATAAGATCTGCTATCAGCACGATCTGATCCTGACCGCTAAACAGCATCGTTAATCTCTTGTCAATATATAGAATTCAGGGGCTGGAATTCAACTCGCTTTCATGTCTCGTTATGACTGTAACGTCGCCGCATCGCCTTTCACATAAAAAGGTTGAGAAATTGACCATACCCCTCTTTTTCAAGATCCGCCTTGGGGACGAGGCGCAAAGCCGCAGAGTTGATGCAATACCGAAGCCCCGTCGGTGCAGGGCCGTCGTTGAAGAGGTGCCCCAGGTGGGAATCCGCATGCTTGCTGCGCACTTCCGTTCGGGTCATGAATAAGCTCCTGTCTGTTTTTTCCACGATATTTTCGGGTTCCAACGGACGGGTGAAACTGGGCCATCCTGTCCCGGATTCGAATTTATCAGTGGAGCTGAATAATGGTTCACCGGACACGATGTCCACATAGATGCCGGATTCGTGGTTGTCCCAGTACTCGTTTTGAAACGGCGGTTCCGTGCCGTTCTGGCGGGTCACGTTATATTGCATGGGGGTCAATTCACGGCGCAGGGTGGCATCGTCCGGAATCTTGTACGTCATCGGTTCCATCGTTCGGGTTCATCGGATCGCCCATGTCTGCGCTTTCCGTTTTATTCGCAGTCATTTTCATTTTTATGTCGGTGCTGTTTCCATCGTTTTTGCGAATTTATCCTCCTTCCAAGCGGTGGTCAGAAATTGATCCCTTCCGGAATTCCAACGGTAATAATTGATAGCGAACGGGATTTTTCTTGTAATAATCCTGATGGTATTCCTCGGCCTTATAAAACGGACCCAGGGGCAGGATTTCCGTTACAATGGGGCGGTCGAACTGAGCTCGATGCCTCAAGGGCCGCCTTGGATGCCTCGGCTTGCCGCCGCTGATCCTCATCGGCGTAGAAAATGACGCTGCGGTATTGGGATCCCCTGTCAACGAACTGGCCTCCGGCATCCGTGGGATTCATATGACGCCAGAAGACATTTAATAATTGTTCATAGGTGACCTTGGCAGGATCATAGATGACCTGAACGGCCTCCGCATGCCCGGTGCCGCCTGCCGACACCTGCTCGTAGGTGGGGTTTGCCACGGTCTCCGCCGGTATAGCCGGCAACAGCGTCCAGAACACCCGGAAGTTTTTCAAAATCCGATTCAACGCACCAAAAGCACCCTCCGGCAAATACGGCTGTTTTGGTTTGGATTCCGTTCTCCATCATGGGAGTTTTGGGTGCGTCGTTCAAAGCGATAACTTGTCCGTATGCAAAAAAGGCGATAACCGGAATTAATAAATAGAATCGTGGATATTTCATGTGACACCTCCTTGAAATATGTTGAAATGAGTAATTCGTTGATTCATTTTCATCTTTAAATAAATAATAAGTCCGAAATTCAAGGGATGTATAAAGGTTTTGTAAAGATTTAAAAAAATTAATTTTTTCGAAGGCGGAAGCCATCAGCTATCAAAGCACAGCGCTCAGCTGACGACTGATGATAGGAACATCTATTTTCTTTTTTTAAGGATGTTACGGCAGGTCAATTTTGTATTTTTTTCGTATCGTGGGCAGGGTTACAAAAATGTGGATAAGATCATCGGCCAGGAATGAGCCCGCCGATCCCCCGTGGGCTTCCACGAGTTCCTTGACAATGGAAAGACCGATGCCGGCACCGCCGTGTTCACGGGAACGGGATTTTTCACCCCGGTAAAAACGCTCAAAGAGAAAGGGTAAATCCTCGGCCGTCACCCCTCCCGCCGGATTGATAGATTCGATCCTCGCCGCATCCGGCGCCATCGTCAAACAGAAATTCACAACGCTGCCGGCCGGTGCGTAGCGGACGGCATTGTCCGCAAGGTTTCGCAGCACGCGCATCAACCGGACCCGGTCCGCCTGGATTACCACGGAGTGCGGAGGCGCCTGCAGGCAGGGGATGATGTCCTTTTGTTGAAACTGAGCACCGAAGCCGGCCAGAACCTTGGCCAGGGCGTCTTTTAAATCAATCGGTTCAAGCTGAAGTTTTCCGTGAGACGCGTCGGCCCGGGCCAACTGAAGCACATCCTCGACCAGAGACGCCAGCCGCATGGTTTCGTCCATGAGCAGGGTGAAAGTTTGGGTCGTCGGTGGAACCACCTGATCAGTGAGGGCTTCCAGGTATCCGCGGAGGTTGGTCAGGGGTGTCCGTAATTCGTGGGCCACATCGATCATGAGGATTTCGGCGCAGTTTTTCCAGTTTTTCAAGGCTTTCCGCCATGAGATTGAAGGCCTTTGCCAGGCGGCCCACTTCATCGGCACTCCCTGCCGGCACCCGGACCGAAAAATCGCCCGCCGCAATGTCCTGGGTGATAGCGGTCATACGGGTCAATGGGTTAAGAACCCTGCGCATCATCAGATAGCTCAGCGCAGCGGCCAGGATGACGGCCCCCAGAAACGTCCAGACCAGATACCGGTGAATGGCGCTGACGAACATGTCATGGGCCGGCTCCGGTGAAATATGGTACTTCTCCATGAGGGTGACGAAATAGCCCGCTGCCAGCGTATCGATGGAAATCCACACCAGGACCACCACGAAAAAGATCACCAGAAGGGTGATGGACAGGAGTTTGACGATTAAATACCGGTTCATGGAGCACTGCCGGTTGCGGGAAAAGTGTCATCGGCAAATCGGTAGCCTATGCCGCGAACGGTCAGAATCAGAAGAGGATTTGCGGGGTCGGTTTCGATCTTCTGGCGCAATTTGCCCACATGCACATCCACCACCCGGTCGATCACTACGGCCTCTCCTCTGCGGTAGAGCCGCGCCAGAAGCTCGTCACGGGTGTAAGCGCGTCCGGGGGAGGACATCAGCGCTTCCAGCAAGGCGTATTCATGGGGGGTCAAGGCTACCCGCCTGCCTGACACGGACAGGCTCCGTTTTTCCAGATTCAGCTGGACATCTCCATGGGTCAAAAGGGATGTCGTCTTCGGTCCCATCAGGGGCGCACGACGAAGGACGGCTTTTACCCGTGCCACCAGTTCGCGCGGACTGAACGGTTTGACCACGTAGTCATCCGCACCCAGGGTCAGACCTGCCACACGGTCGATTTCCTCCCCCCTTGCAGTCAGCATGATTACCGGGACATCCGATTGCTGTCTCAATCTCCGGCAAACCTCCCAGCCGTCCAGATGTGGCAGCATCAAATCGAGAATTACCAGATCCGGGGCATGCTGTTTTGCCAGCGCCAGCCCGGAATCGCCGTCTGCAGCCGTTAAGACATCAAACGCCTCCCGTTCCAGGTAGAGTCGCACGAGATTGGAAGTATTGGGATCGTCTTCAATAATCAGAACGCTCTGAACCATCACATGCCGCTCCCGCTGCTTTCGGCTTCCATCGATTCAACATGGCGGTATCCCGATCCATTGCCACCTAAATTCGGGAGAGCTTTTCCTGAAACTCGCCCATTGTCATGGATTCCTTGATACAGGTTTCCCAGGCCAGATTGGCCATTTCATAAACTTCCTGTTTATTCAGCCGGACGTCCGCAATCTCATTGATCAAGGACTCATCGATAAAACCTTTTTTGACAACATCATATCCTGCAGTTTGAGCCAGTTCCAGGACCCTGTCGTTTTCCGGCTGATAAAACGGGTTATTCAGCACTTCAGACAATGGCCGGTAGATTTCAGAGACGATATTGTATCCATGATCCCCGCCGGCATTTGAAATGTAATGAAAATTCGCGGAAAATGCGCCAAAATGCGACACCTCCGGAAACCCGCAAACGCCGATGACCACAATATTTTGGGTGTCCTTATACCCTTTTCTGTGGGGGTGGGTGGTTTTGCCGTCTTCTCTTGTGACCAGATATGGCTGAATCATAGGAAGTGTCCGCTCGATATATTTCTTCATCAATGCGATGATACCAAAATGATACAGCGGAGAGGCAAACACCACCAAGTCTGCTTCATTTGATTTCTGCATGATGTCGGCCACATCGTCATTAAAAATACATTTGCCCGGTGTTTTGGTCCAGCAGGAATAGCATCCCTGGCACTGTTTAATTTTCTTTTCCCGCAGGTAAATGGTTTCGGATTCGGCACCGGCTTCCCGGGTGCCTTCAATAAAGGCCTTAGTCAGTATGTCGGTTTTGCTGGTCCCCTCTTTTCTGGGGCTTCCTTGGATCACCACGATTTTTTTGACTTGACCGGGGGGCAATTTAACGTATCGCTGCTTATGTGAAAAACGTAATGCGGTTGGAATATGCTCTTCCATGATGCTTCATCCTCTCATTCTTTATTGAAATCCGTAAATCCTGGAATAACTTTCTTAATCTTTAAATAATAACAGAGTCAGACAAAAATTTGCAAAATAAACCAAGTCAATCCTGAATTATTCTCTCCTTGTTAGAGATGAAGAATGTTCGATTTGCTGTTGCAATAATCAATATTATTCTATATCAATAGGCAGTTATAATCTATCGCCAATAGCAGGTTCTTACCCATCGGCGGAATCTGCATGGTCTGGAAAACATGCCCATGGGACTGCGAGAAGCTGCTATGCCGGATACTGTTGCGTCTAACCTACCCGCCCGCCTTCGCGGCGTCAATCTCGGCGGCTGGCTGCTGCTGGAGAAATGGATGACCCCGAGCTTGTTCGATGGGCTTGCGGCAACTGATGAGACCACTTGGTGCGCGGAGCTGGGCATAGATGCGCCGGTGCGGCTGCGCGCCCACTGGGAGCGCTTCATCACGCGCGAGGATTTTGCCTGGCTTGCAGGCGTTGGCATCAACGCTGTCCGCATCCCGGTTGGGCACTGGATCTTCGGCCCGCCTTATCCGTATCACAGCAAATACGGGGCAAACCCGCATCCTTTCGTTGAAGGCGGCATCGACGTACTGGATCGCGCGTTCGACTGGGCTGCGGAGTTCGGCATTTGCATCACACTCGACCTACACGCAGCCCCGGGCTGCCAGAACGGCTTCGACAACGGCGGCATCATGGGCGTCTGCGAATGGCACACGCGCGAGGAATACCTGGCGCATTCGGTCGAGGTGCTGGGGCGGCTTGCCGAGCGCTACAGCTTCGCACCCGCCCTTTACGGCATTCAACTGCTCAACGAACCGCGCTGGGACGTGCCCACTGCGCTGCTTAAGGCGTACTACATTCGGGCCTACCACGCAATCCGCGCCCACTGTCCGCCGGAGCGCGTGTCAATCGTCTTCCACGACGGCTTCCGCTCGCACAGCGAGTACCTTGGCTTCATGCAGCCGCCGCATTACCAGAACGCGATCTTCGACATACACCGCTACCAGTGTTTCGATCGTGCAGACCTGGAAATGGACATCCGCGGCCACATGCAAAAGGCCGGTGATGCGTGGCTGCAGGAGGTCGAAGATATCCGGCGCGAACTAATGCTTCCGGCAATTGTCGGCGAATGGAGCCTGGGGATGGATCTTGAGGTCGTCTCGCTCTGGGCCGAGGGGCCTTTTGATCACGCGCTGCGTCGCATGGACAAGTTCCAGCAGGATGTTGCGTACCGGGCTTACGGTGCCGCGCAACTCCTGACCTTCGAACTATACCGCGGCTGGTTTTTCTGGAGCTACCGCACCGAGACCACACCGGAGTGGTGCTTTCGCGAGTGCGTCGAGAGAGGCTGGCTGCCGCCGCGATTTCAATGAGCGCCTCCTCCGTTGCCGCTCCTCCCGTCCGGCAGGAACTTCTCCTCCTGCAACAGGCTCAGGACCAGCTCGCGGTGGTGCAGATTCCTGAGCCCCGGATGGAAGCTGATGTTAAGCAGGGTCGTGTTAGGCAGCTCGCGCTGGAGCATCTCGAGGATCAGCCGCTCGCCCTTGGGGTCAAAGGCGTCGGTGGCCTCTTCCATGAAAATCCAGGCCGGTCGCTGGAGCAGAACGCGCGCAAAGCTCAGCCGCTGCTGGGCCCGCTGCGGCAACACCTGCTCCCAGTTGTCCCTCTCGTCCATGCGCGTGGCAATCCATGTCAGTCCCGCGCATTCGAGCGCGTGGCGGATGGCGGAGTCGGGGAAAGTATCCGGAGGGTGCGGGTAGCAGAGCGTTTCGCGCAGGGTACCCTCCGGCAGGAAGGGACGCTGGGCAATGAACAGCATGCCGCCGTCGGCCGGCAGCCGCACCCGCCCGCTGCCCCAGGGCCAGAGACCGCCGATTACCTTGAACAGGCACCCCGTCACTGCGGAGTCCCCCGAGATAAGCACCCTTTCTCCGCGGCGAATGTCAGCGCTGAAGTGCTCGAGCAGGATGCGCCCCGAAGGTTCGGCGATACAGAGATCCTCGATCACCAGGTGGGCGCGTTCCGATCGGTCCAGGACAATGCACGAACCACCCGGCGCAGTAGCGTTATCCAGTTGCCGAATATCCTCGTAAAGTGACAGCACGCGGTCGCCCGAAGCGCGGCAGCGCGCGATCTCACCGATGTTGTCCACCGGCCAGGAAAGCGCGGAAGTCAGTTGCTGGAACGCCTGCGCGGCCTGCATCAGCACCCCAAGCGACATCGCCCCCTGGATGTACTGGGGCGCTGCGACCAGGATCGGAAATACCGGCAGCAGCGCACCATATCCGGCGCCGAACGCGACCAGACCCATGTATGCAAGCGACTGCCGGTCCCATTCGCGCACGATCTGGCCAAATCGCATCGACGAACCGGCACGTTCCAATGGTTCACCGCGCATGAGCGCAATCGCTTCCGTGTTCTCCCGCGCCCGTGACAAGCCGAAGCGAAACGTTGCCTCAGCTGTCTGCAGAGCGTTTGTCGCGCGCACCAGCGGGTGGCCGATCATCCAGCCGAACACGCTACCCAGTGCCGCGTAAACAAAAGCCAGCGGCACCATGTAGCCTTTCATCTGAAGCCCCCCGGTGCCCGGAACAACAATCGTGCCCGACACCGACCACAGGATGTCGATGAAAAGACACAGTATCATCAGCGAGTAGATCAGCGAGTGGGCCAACGTGATCGCGCTCTCCGTTGCAATGCGGATGTCCTCGGCGATACGCTGGTCGGGGTTGTCGTGGTCGCCGGCACTGAAGAGCAGCCGATAGTGGCGGCCGTCTTCCATCCAGCTCCCGACTAACTGCTCGGTCAGCCAGGCGCGCCAGTCGATCATCAGCCAGCGCTTTACGATTAAGTGTGTCGCCGTGACGGCGATAGAAAGTACGAAAATCAGCGCAAAGATAGCCACCTGGAGAAGCACGGCATGCACGGAGCGCTGCTCGAGCGCGTCGAACAGCGCTCCGTGCCAGTAGTTGCTCCATACCGTGAGCCCGACTTGCCCCATGGTAAGCAGTAACACAAGCAGTGTCGCGCCGCGAACTTTCGCTCGTCGTTCGCAGTTCCAATACGGGCCTGCAAGGCGAAGCACCTGCCGAAGAAAGCGCTTTTTTGTGCCTGGCACGATGGCAGGAGCAGCGTCCGGCGCTGAATCAGAACCTGGTGCTGAATCGGTCATTTGCTGCAATTATAGTCAATTGAAGATAAATCTCAACACAAAAAAGAAAACAGCAAAGGATAGCGGAAGGATCACCTGGGATAGCTGTCGATATTGGGTTTAATAGCCCTTCCAAGCCAATCAATGCTTTTTCCAAGGTGGCGCATGTTCGCCAAACCTTCCGCATCTTCAAGCACGTCCCCTTTATCCAGACCAAAACCCATATTCCAATAAGTTGAGCAGGGAATGACCATCCTGGACATCTGGAACATGTGATTGATCGTATCATAGGCATGTGTGGCTCCGCCGCGTCTGACAGCCACGACTGCAGCCCCGATTTTCCCAGAAAAAGCGTGATCATTCGCATAGGCAACATAACCGGCTCTTTCAATCAATGCTTTCAAATCTGCGGATACAGCCGCAAAATAGGTCGGAGAGCCCAGGATTACAGCATCGGCCTTCAGCATTTTTGCAAAGAACTCATTGAATTTATCCTTTTTTGTAGCGCATTGATTGTCTTTCGTCTCGAAGCACTTACCGCAAGCAAGGCAACCCCGGATTGCCGTGCCACCAATCTTTACGAGCTCGGTTTCCCATCCGGTTGCAGTTAACTCACTCAGTACCGCCTTTAAAAGTTGTTCCGTATTTCCCCCCTGACGCGGACTACCATTTATGGCTAATGCATACATCGTCATCTCCTTATCCGTTTGTATAGTCTGTGGCTGCATTGGAGCAGAGGTGTCCCAAGAATTTGCCAGAATTCTCAGGGTAATCTTTCCCAGATCGGGCTGACCGCCCCTTGGACGCCGTCGATAAGCAAGTTGCTATTCAAGGTCAGATACGTCCCGTCAAAATCGAAATTGAGCTTCTGTTCCGTTATGTTTCATTGCAAAATTCCTTTCTGGTCTGACGATGTCCAAGATATTCATGACGAGTTTCAAATAATCGCATCAACCCCTTGCTTGCAGATTCGCGAATGGTTTCAGGATACAGATAAGAGGCTTCACTGGGTTCGGGGTTGATTTCAATGCACCGGGCACCCCGATCTTTGGCAATATTTGGAAAACCGGCTGCCGGATACACCACACCGGAAGTGCCGATACTGATAAACAGATCACAGTTTTTAATGACGCTTGTTGCGTCATCAGTTACATCGGAATTTAAATAATCCCCGAACCAGACAATATCCGGTCGGAGCCATGCCCCGCAATCCGGGCATTTCTTGGTTTTGAATGTTTCTCCCATATCCTCGAAGATTCCGTGCGCCGCGCATCTCATTCGCCACAGGCTGCCATGCAGTTCAATCACACACCTACTGCCTGCTCTCTGATGCATTCCGTCAATATTCTGAGTAACTACGGTAATATGAGGATATTCCTGTTCGATCCGTGCCAGAAGATAATGACCCGGATGTGGTTGGCACTGAAGAACGGTTTTTCGCCTCAGTTCGTGGAATTTATGCACTTTTTCTGGATTTTCGTCAAAGGCTTCCTGACTGGCATATTCTTCCCAGCGATATTGATGCCAGATACCGCCGCTACCGCGATAAGTCGGCACACCGCTTTCGGCAGACATACCAGCGCCGGTAAAGAAAACGATTGCATGATAATCTGAAATACGGACGGGTTTCATTAAGCTATTTCTGAGTAACGAGAGGAAAAGAATAGAGCCTGGAGGGGCTGCTTCTTTACTCGGCTCCAACAGGCACTCAAGTCTAAAAGCTCACTTGCAGGGCCGAAATCTTCTTAATCAACGATCTATGACGGGATACCGCCTGATCGGAATATTGACTTTAAACGGCACCATCCCTATTGGTTTAGGCAGATGGTAGACTTCATCCATAGATGAATCTTTTCGAGTTGTAGGTCATGTTTTATTGTTTTTTGGGAAATTTAACATCAAGGACTTTGTTCCAAGCCGTCACTTTGTCTTTGGTTTTTTCCATCAACGCTTTTGTATCTCCTTCAATACGCACGGAAATAATTGTATCGCCTTTCGCGATACTGTTTACGACCGTCATATCTTCCTTTCCCGAGACACAACCGAACACCGTGTGCTTGCCGTTCAGCCAGGGGGTGGGAACATGGGTGATGAAAAACTGACTGCCGTTGGTATTTGGGCCAGCATTGGCCATGGAAAGGACGCCGGGCTTGTCATGAATCAGTGCGGGAACGAATTCATCCTCAAATGTATAGCCCGGACCGCCGGTTCCGTTTCCAAGCGGGCAACCGCCCTGAACCATAAAACTATTGATGACCCGGTGAAAGCCAAGGCCGTTGTAATATCCTCTGTTTGCAAGATTTATAAAGTTCGCTACGGTATAAGGCACGTCCTTGTCATAGAGCTTTAGCCGGATCACTCCTTTGGATGTTGTCATGACAGCCGTGATCCCCGAGGAGGGAGAAGCGGCGTTATCTTCCTTGGAAAACGTCGGAGAGGCTAAAAAAACACAGATAAATAGCAGCACGGTAATCAGAAAAAAACGATTCAATTCTCTCATGGTTCATCTCCAGATAATAATGTTATTCGTGAAATGCGTAAATAATATAGCATATGCGATTAAGGAAAATGTAAATCAGGTTTTTTGTCTATCAAACAAAAGCATAAGTTCCGGCAATCTTTTCCGAACAACATTCCAGACTGTCCTGAGATCGACCCCCATGTAATCATGAATAAGGACATCGCGCATACCCGCCATCTGGGTCCAAGGTACTTCCGGATGCTTCCTGCGAAAAGGCGCAGGAATATGCTTGGTTGCCTCACCCAGCACTTCAAGACTCCTGATAACAGCATTAACGGTTTTCTTGTCCGCCGCAAACGACTCGTAATCCATCCCAAGGGTGAACTCGTCAATCTCAGCGATGGCGTTACGAATATCGTTGAGATAATCATCAATCTTCCGACTCTTAGACATATTCCACCTCGGACAGAATCCTTTTGCCGATTGCAGGTTTAAGCACCGATTCCATAACAAGATCGACCTTGTGCTGGAGCCGATCCTCCAGGAATTCACGAAGATCGAGGAAATCGAATAGATCGATATCGCGACTAAAGGAAACAAGAATGTCGATGTCGCTTTTATGTCTCTGTTGCTTGCGGACGTAAGAGCCGAAGAGCCCGACCTTGTTTACCCCGAAGCGTGCCTGCATTTCCGGTTTGCTGTTTTTGATAATGTCTATGATTTCCGGCTTACCCATAAATGATATCCATTCAAAATTATGTATTATCTTATTATCAAAGCATGTTGCCATCAATCAAGTTATATTGTCCAGGAAATATTTCTGCCAATATTACCGGCTTTGAAATTTCAACTGAGTCCACATGTGACTCGTTGATAGGAGAAAAATCATTATCGCATTTTAACTTTTTTACCAAGTAGAGATCCTCCATATCAACCGATCATGTCCAGCATTTTTCTGGACGTGTATTCGCCTTCATCCGCAAGTCCATCTATCGGCAAAAATTGATTTGCGTTGTTCGAGTACAGGCATGTTACCGAAGGGGGAAAATCGCCATCCGCCTCGTAATAAATATAACATAATGCGATTTTTGGCAGTGGATAAACAATAAAGGAAAAATCGCCTCCTGCTTCTATAGGCGCTTTTTCTCCCTTGAGCGTTCTGGTAATTGTCGGCACCGCTTCTTTAATTTTGCCAGAATGAGGGATAAGCAGATGTCCGGAATGGGTTGCAAAAGCGCCCACATAAGGCATGCTGTCGGGAAACTCCTTAATAAACCGCTTCGCATCTTGCTGTGCCGGAAAATTCTCGGCAAGATCATCGGACAGGCCCCCGTAAAGTCGATCAAGATTGTTTCGAAGAATCTTTGCATAATTATCTTTCATTACAAGTCTCCTGATCCGTACGACATTAATACGGCGGCTCCGCCGGCCCGACATAACCGCACATGCCCAGACGGGGCGAATTAACCAACGAAAAAGGCTCATCATAGTCCTTTGGGGATGCGTCTTAACGTGCTTGTCACACTCGGATGTGCAGTCTCACCGGTTTTTCCTCTCGGATGCCGACCGCTTTTATCAGCGTCTCCGATGATGTTCCAAAATCATAGATATGGGTTAATTCAATTTCCGGAAGCCTCCTTGAGTCCCTCAGGGTCGAGATCGGTAAAACCGGCAGAATTGCGCTGAAACGCCACTTCTGCCATGACGGTTTCTTTACTTGGCTCCAGCAGGCAGTCAAGTCTGCGCAGCACGAACATGGGGAGAATGATGTCACGGTACTTGCCGCGCACATACACATCGCGCAGACAGTCGTCGGCGATCTACCAGATGAAAGAAACAATTTTATTATGAGCGGAAAGATCCAACAGATATGCCTCCTGATAAGTTCAGTAAAGTGAATCTATAGAACTTTGGCGGAATATATTCAATGAAAAAGCCGCCCGTCTGCACTTTGCAGACAATGCGGCTTAATTTCAACGGATATTTCTGAGAGGGACGGAGCCCGTCGCCCTGTTGGCGTATTTAATGAATCTGGAACCTGTGTTCCTGGCTTTTATTCTGTTTTGAAAGTGGTCGTATCTGTTTTACGGTCATATTTCATCGCAAAAACCTTTATCTTGCATAGATCAACGTCTTTGTAAATCGAGGAGCCATTATTGTCTGCCCACATTACTTTGACATTACATGTACAGCCCTTATCAGCACTTTCAAATGTCATTGTGAAATCTTCTTTGTCATCAATAACTGCGCTGAGTTCGTTTTCACTCCATGCATCATCTCCTGAATGATTGATGCTGAAATATTTGATCGGGTATCCGGTGCTGTTGATAATTTTAATATCATGACTGTTTCCGGCATTCGATATGGCACAAAACATAAGCAGTGCTGCCAAACTTCCCATCAATACTCTTTTTTTCATAACCCGCTCCTTTTGATTAATGATTAATATCCAGACCCAAAAAACCGCTACACTCTCTTGCCTTCAGCATACTAACAACCATTTCCCAGATGTCCGGCAGTCAATTGTTTCATTGGCAATTCTCATCTCTGTCATTTCAAATGGAAAGGCATTGTCGTTTGCCGTCAGCAATAAAAAACAAGACAATAATTCTTTGTTTGAATTTAATTCATATTATTCCTCAATAATAGTTATTGAATTTCAGATGGCAGATAATGACAAAACGGTTATTGTTTGTCAAGGTAATTAAATTATCGGTGCACATTTCAACATCCGCCTGATCGTTTTAAAAATTTTATCGATTTTCGGCGTCACCAGGACGTTGGTGGCGACGACCAAGAACATGGGATTTAAAAACACCTTCCGCTGGGCGCAGTGAAAAATGGGAAGCCCATTCACTCTGACGGCCGATTTTCCGGGTTAACGGTTATGGCCGATATTTGTTTGATTTTTTTTTATGAACGAATTATAATCAAAATATAATCATAAAAGGAGCATAGAATATGAATATCATCTTTCCGCCAGTGGATGAAAGTTACATCAAGGCCAAGGTTCATGACGGCTTCTACAGCAATGCAACCGAGCTCGTGCGCGATGCCGTGCGGAGACTGCGCGAATTTGACGATAATAAATACGCTCGCCTTATGACGGCTCTTGATGCGGGAGACAGGGCGATAAAGGAAGGACGTACCGAGTCTTACACACCGCATTTGCTCGACCAAATCGAACAGGATGCGCGACATGCTGCTGCCGAGGGCAGAAAGCCGAATCCCGATGTCTGCGCCTGAATTTCGACTTGAACTTTCCGAACCGGCAAGAGCGGATTTCCGCGACCTTTTGTCTTTCACACTTCAGACTTGGGGAGAGTCGCAATTTATCGAATACAAAAACAAGATCAACAGTGCCCTTAACGCCATTGCCGATAATCCGAACATAGGTCGCAAAAGACACGGACTGATGGTTTACACGACGGGACGGCACTTGATTTTTTACCGTATGGAACAGACGACTCTTTACATCCTCCGCATTCTGCATGAGCGCATGGATGCCGTTCGGCATTTACCTGACAACTCAACAAACCGATAACCCGAATAATGCCTCAAAAAGAATCGCCAAAAGGGCTGATTTGAATGATACGAATAGAGGAGGCTCTTGATGGCTTCAGGGGGGCTATTGGTTGACGGAATCCCCCCCTTTTTTCCAAAAAAAGGGGGGATATTGAACTTTTATAAAGACAAAGAAATGCGGTTAAAGCATTTCGATGGCGCAGGCCATGGAAACGCCGCCGCCGCCGCACAGGGTGGCAAGGCCCAGCGTGTTGCCGCGTTTTTTCATGGCATGGATCAGGGTGACCATGATTCTTGCGCCTGTTGCGCCTACCGGATGGCCAAGTCCGATGCCGGAGCCGTTGATGTTGGTGATCTGGCGGTTCAAGCCAAGCTCTTTTTCACAGCCGATGTACTGGGCCGCAAAGGCTTCGTTGACCTCGATCAGTTCGAAATCCCCGATTTTATGTCCGGTTTTTTCAAGTAGTTTATGGACTGCCGGAACCGGGGAAAGGCCCATGATCGCCGGATGGCAGCCGCCCCGTGAAGTGGCTTTGATACGTGGCGATCGGGGTAAGTCCCAGCTCCTTTGGCTTTTTCAGCGGACATGATGATCATGGCAGCTGATCCGTCATTGAGGCCGCTGGAATTGCCGGCCGTGACCTTGCCGGTTTTGGGAATGAACCCCGGCGGCAGTTTTTGAAGCTGTTCCATGGTCATGCCCGGCCGGAAATGCTCGTCCTTGTCAAATATAATCGGGGCTTTTTTTCTCTGCGGAACTTCAACCGGAACGATTTCCTCTTTAAAGGAGCCGTCAAGCGTGGCCCGCTCGGCGTTATTGTGGCTTCTTAAGGCCACTTCATCCATTTCCTCGCGGCTGATGTTGTGAAGATGGGCCACAAATTCGGCGGTATGCCCCATGATATAGGGTTTGCCGGCAAAGAATTTGGCCGGAGCCTCTTCCAGATTAAGAGGGGCCGTGGCATCCAGGGGGAGAATATGGGAGCCGCAGTGCAGGGCATGAATCATGGCATCGACAAAGGTCTGATCCTGAAGCCGGCATCCCCACCGGGCTCCGGGAACCGTGTAGGGAACGCCGGACATGTGCTCCACGCCGCCGGCCAGAATGATATCGGCCATCTCGGCCTGAATCATGGCCATGCCCGAAACCACGGCCTCCATTCCGGAAATGCAGACCCGGTTGATGGTGGCGGCCGTCACCGTATCCGGGATACCGGCCATCAGGGCGGCGACCCGCGTCGTATTCAGGGTATCGTGATGTTCCAGGCAGCATCCGTAACGCACATCATCGATCAGGGCCGGATCGATATTGGCCCTTCTGATGGCTTCTTTCATGGTTATGCTGGCAAGGTTGCGCCGTTTAAGTCTTTCAGGCTGGCGCCAAACGCGCCGATGGCGGTGCGGCAGGCGGAAACAATGACAACATCTTTCATTCGTCCATCTCCTTATTTGTATAATAATGACAATATCTTTAGGATAGGCTGAATGTTATCCCGATCCACGGGGTAATCATCAACAGTCTATTTTCCCCCGAAGCCATCCTCGGAAAGATCGGTTGCCGTGCTGTCCGGGTGAGGATTACATTTATTTTTCCGAAAGTCACCGGAAGCACCGTGTTGATAAAGAACCGGGCGGTTGCAACCTGTCCCTCGTAAAATACCGCATCCTTGCCCTTGGCGCCTGCCTGCAGTTTTTTGGCAGCCACGACCGCCCGCCACAGCAGCATCCATGCAGTAACCGTATCGCCCGTGACATCCATGAACGTATAGGCATGGGAATAAGCGGTCATTGCTTTGTCGGAAGCGGCACATCCTGCCGATGAAGTCTGCGGTCTTTTCCACTTCCGCCGAAGTCGCCTCTGCCTTTTCGGCCAGATCTTCAAGGCCGCTCATATTTTTGGCAGCATCAACCGTCATCCGGATTTCTGATTAATAGATCCCTGAAGGGTTGCCCCTTGTTGAGCCCCAGTTTTCTGCCCAGAAGATCCATGGCCTGAATGCCGTTTGTGCCTTCGTAGATATGGGTGATCATGCAATCCCGCAGATACTGCTCCTGCGGATATTCCTTGGTATATCCGTATCCGCCGTAAATCTGAACTCCCTGGCTGCAAACCTCAAAAGCCCTGTCCGAGACATAGCCCTTGGCAATGGGAATCAATAAATCGATGAGTCCCTGATACCGGGCTTTTTCAGCCGGGTCCTTGCTGACATGGATCATGTCCTCACAAAAGCCGATGTAATAGATAATGCTCCGGCAACCTTCCACATAGGCCTTCATGCTCAGCAGCATCCGGCGCACATCCGGGTGCTGAATAATGGGAACCGGAGGCGGCGTCCTTTCCGCCGGCCAGAAGATGCCTGCCCTGGACGCGTTCCCTGGCGTAGTTCAGCGCATTCTGGAGCGATGCGGACGCACATCCCAGGGCCTGCATACCCACATCCAGGCGGGCCTCGTTCATCATGACGAACATTGCCCGCATACCTTTGTTTTCTTCACCCAGCAGGGTTCCCCGGCACTGTCCCTTGCCGCCGAGCGTCAAGCGAACAGGTGGGGCTGCCATGAATGCCCATCTTCTCTTCGATGCCGGTGCAAACGACATCGTTGGGTGCTCCCAGACTTCCGTCGTCGTTGACCCATATTTTCGGGGCCAGAAACAGGGAAATGCCGGCAGTTCCAGCAGGCGCTCCCTCGATCCGGGCCAGAACCGGATGAATGATGTTCTCCACCAGGTCATGCTCGCCGCTGGAGATAAATATCTTGTTTCCGGAAAGGGAATACGTGCCGTCATTAGTTTTTCACGGCAGTGGTCGTCAAGGCTCCAACATCCGATCCGGCCTGGGGCTCGGTAAGGAGCATGGTCCCTGCCCATTCGCCGGTGTACATTTTTTTCAGAAACAGATTCTTTTGTTTTTCCGTGCCGAATCTCTCAACCAGTTTTCCGGCCCCGTGAGACAACAGGATGGTCAGGGTAAATGGGAAATTGGCGCCGTAAAAATAATTTTTTACTGCCTGGGCCACGGCTGCCGGCATGCCCTGTCCGCCCCATTCGGGGTCATCGCACAAGGCGATCCACTCGCCTTCCTTGAAAAGATCGTAAATGCGATGAAAAGCTTCCGGCGCCTTGACCGTACCGTTTTCAAATTTACAACCTTCCTCGTCTGCGATTTTAAGGACGGGCAACATTTCCTTAACGGCCAGATTGCGTGCTTCGGAAATGATCAAATCCACTGTTTTTCTATTGAACTCGGCAAATCGATCGTATTTTGCCAGTTTTTCCACTTCCAGCTGTTCATGAAGGACAAACTCCACATCTCTTTTGTCCGTTATCACCTGTGCCATAATCGTGTCTCCTTTGATGGCCTTTCGTTAATTGGATCTTGAATAACGTCCAATCAAAAACGGCAGTTTCAAAATTTTCATTCGTAACAAACCTGAACTCAGGTAGCATTAAGTCGGTGCTTTACAACGTCCAGTATAACATTTTCCCGTCCGCCTTATTTTTCAAAAGGTGGAATATCAATGTGGCCATTGACTGCCGGCTTGTTTCAGCGCGATGCCGCACAGGAAAGCCAAGTATTTAGCAGCACAAGTCGTGCCAACTCATTTTAATCAACAATTCAGACAGATAAAATATCGACATACAATAACGACTCCCAGGCACAGTAATATCTGTACTATTTTCCGGTTTTTCATTATAACTGTTCCATGGTTATGATTTGTGAGGGATGGAACCATCGCATAAAAAATAATTTACGGGAAGGCATCACGCCTGCGGAGAAACCATGAATATCGATGAAAAGGATTTTTTTCGGCAGGTCACGCTCCGGATCTGCGGCAGTCTGGAAATTGAAAAAGCCCTGTGGCAATGTCTGCTGTACATTCAGGATTTTCTGCCTGCAAGCCAGATGAGTCTGCATATTTATCATCGCGATGTGGGCGTTGTGGAGACCGTTGCCAATGCCACCCGTGAAGGGTATAGGGCCATGGCTCTGAATTCCCAGCTCTCCGATCTGACGCGAAAGCGAATTGAAAAACAGGGATTGAACCGGGTCCGGGCCATTCCCAGACTTGGCGATGATCCGGTGTGCAGTCCAGTCGCCCAAAAATTCAATGCCCTGGATCTGCCGGCCGTGGTTTCCGACCTGGTTCTTGAGAGAAAGCTCCTTGGGATTCTGGCAATTTTCGGAAACGGCTGCACCTCTTTTACGGAAGAACATTTACAGCTCATCGGGACGATCAATGAGCCTTTTGCCGTGGCCCTGACCAACAGCCTGCGGTACCGTGAGCTGCAGAAGCTACGGGATCTTCTGGCGGACGACAACCGGTATTTCCAGGATGAACTGCGGCGGATGGTCGGAGAGGATGTCATTGGTTCGAATGCCGGATTGAAGCCTGTCATGGATCTAGTCCGGCAGGTGGCCCCTCTGGACAGCCCGGTGCTGCTGCTGGGGGAAACCGGATCCGGCAAGGAAGTGGTTGCCAATGCCATTCATAAAGCTTCTTTCCGCAGGCAGGAGCCATTTATCAAAGTAAATTGCGGCGCGATTCCGCCGACCCTGATGGACAGCGAGCTGTTCGGGCATGAAAAAGGCGCGTTTACCGGAGCGCTTTCCCAGAAAAGAGGAAGAATCGAACGGGCCAACACCGGCACCCTGTTTCTGGATGAAATCGGAGAGCTGTCCCTGGAAGCCCAGGTCCGGCTGCTCCGCGTGCTTCAGGAAAAAGAAATCGAGCGCATCGGGGGATCCGGCCCCATTCCGGTGGACATCCGAATCATTGCCGCCACCCACCGGAATCTTGAAAAAATGATGCGTGTCGGCGCATTCCGGGAAGATCTTTATTTCCGGCTCCGGGTATTTCCGGTCGCCATCCCTCCCCTTCGCAGCCGGATGATGGATCTGCCGGCCCTGGTTCAGCACTTTATCCAGAAAAAAGCCCGTGAAATGAAGCGCAGTCCTACACCGGGTCTGGCATCGGGCGCCCTGGACCGCCTGATGGCATACCCATGGCCCGGCAATGTCCGCGAGCTGGAGAACGCGGTGGAGCGTGCCCTGATACTCAGCCGTGGAGAGCCGCTGATCTTTGACGACATTGCGCCCAAAACCGATAAATACCCTTTAGACCGGACTTTTCCATTATCTGAGCCAGAACCGGAAATACCGGATCTGAACGCGATAACTCGCCATCACATCCGCCGGATCCTGGACCTGTGCAAGGGCCGCATTGAAGGGGATAAAGGGGCAGCCAGATATCTAAACATTCATCCGTCAACGCTGCGGAAACGAATGCGGAAACTGGGGATTTTGTTTGGTCGAAATGCCGTAAAAAGAGATCCGGACAAACCAATCCCTACTTGATGCCGCAGAAAAATAACTTTTAATGCACTTCATGAGTGGACTGGGTGAACAAGAATCTGTTCTTGACACGATTCCGCACTGGTGCTACAAAATTTTCAAAAATTCAATAATTGCCTAAATAATAAAGATTTTTTACAATACCAGCCTATTCTTTGCTTCATGCAACACCAAAAAGCGATCTTGTTTTTTTTCATTTGCGGTAATTATCAACCCAAAATGAAGGAATTTTCATGCCTGAAGCCAGACTTGGCAAATTGCTGCTACAAAACAAACTCGTCACTGCCGGACAAATTCAGGATGCGCTTGTAAAACAGGTGTCGACTCCGGAAATACCGCTGGGACAGATTCTTTGCCAGATGGGTGTCCTGCGTTCGGAAGACCTGGAACTGCTTCTGGACCGCACGAACAAAAGACAGAAACTTGGCGAAATACTTTTAAAAAAAGGATTAATCGAAGAATCCAAACTGAATGAAGCCGTCGATCTGAGTCAGGGGGAGCAGATTCCGCTCGAAATGGCACTTCTTAGGTTGAATCTTGTGAGCGAGGAAAATCTGGCCCGAACCATTGCCACCCAACATGATCTTCCATATATGGATATTTCCCAGTTTAATCTGGACCCGGATCTGGCGCGGATACTCAACGCAAATTTCGCTAAAAAGCACAAGATCGTTCCTGTCGCCTCGGATGGTCAAAGCATTACAATCGCCATGGCATATCCACTTCCCCGTAATGAATTAAAAGAGATCGAAAACTTCACCCAGTTCCGTATCATCCCTGTCATTGCCAAAGAGCATGATATCGTTGCCGCAATGCAAAAACTTTTCAATATCGAAAGTCATCAGGCGGTTGTAACCAAATTGCCGGCCATCGAAATCTCAGGAATCGCACCCCAGGATTCCTTCAAATCAAAAAATACGGGCGATGTCATCAGCGCCAAAGTCGACTCACTGGTAAAAAAACTTCTTTTTCTGGGCATTTCAAAAGAGGCCAGAGCTATTCATTTTGAACACGCGGAAAAAAGTATGAGCATCCGGTTTCGGATTGACGGTATGCTACAGACGCTTGACACGGATGTCGACAAAGGGTTGATCAATACCAACAGGCAGCAGATCGTTTCAAGAATCAAGACGTTTTGCGATATGGATATTGTCGAGCGTCGCAGGCCGCAGGATGGCAGTTTTTCAATAAAAGCAGTAAAGGGCGGAGACGTCCGACGCATCGATGTTCGCGTTTCAACTATTCCTGTCCAGTACGGAGAAAATATAGCGATTCGCTTCTTTGACAAATATGCCAAAATCAAATCCCTCGAGACTCTGGGATATCCTCTGCATCAAATCCCAGCAATAAACGATCTGCTGAAAAAAAAGGCAGGGGCTTTTCTGGTCACCGGCCCTGCCGACTCCGGTAAATCGTCCACGCTTTATGCCATGCTTTCAAGAATCATCTCCCCGGAGCGAAAGACCCTGACGGTTGAAGATCCGATAAAACACGCGATCGAAGGCATCACCCAGGCAGAAGTCAACGACGCAATCGGCAACACGTCTGATAAATTGCTTCAAACCAGTCTACACCAGAACCCGGACAATATTCTGATCGGCGAAATCAGATACCCGCAAACCGCCGGTATCGCCTTTCATGCGGCGCTGAGCGGCCGTGCCGTACTCAGCAGCCTTCACGCCGACGATTCCACCGGTGCTGTCGCCCGCCTGCTCGATATGGGCGTTTTGCCGGGCATCGTATCATCGACGCTTCGCTGTGTGCTTGCACAGCGCCTGGTGCGCCGGATTTGCCGCGAATGCGCTGCGTTGCATACCACGTCTTCGGAAACGCTGGAAGCATTTGAACTTTCATTTTCTGCGAAAATGGCCCTGAAGAAAGGCAGGGGTTGCGCCGCTTGCAATTACACCGGATACAGCGGTAGGCAACCCATTATCGAGCTCTGGCTCCCGACCCGCGAAGAATTGGCTGAATCAATCCGCAAGCCGGACAGTTTCACGTTGCGGCAAAAAGTGTTTTCGCATGGCAAACGGACAACCCTTTTGGAAGACGGATTTAAAAGAGTACTTGACGGACAGACCACGCTGGAGGAGCTGCTACGGGTTGTTCCCCATGATCAGATTGAATCAGATCGGGACCTGCTCAAACCGATGCTCGCCTCATATGCGCAGTGAAGCGGTATGCCCTTCAGCAGTGCCTCAAAACAGAGATTGCAGGACACACAGGTCGGCATGGCAGCCTGCCCTTTTTCCCACCGATTGATAATATCCGGCTCGCGGATCAGGGGTCTGCACAGGGAAATAAAATCCGCCTCCTGATTTTCAATGATTTCCGCCATCAGTTCAAGGCTTCTCAGTCCGCCAACCATCATGACCGGGACTTTGACCCCTTCCTTAATTTCCTTGCACCACTGCCTGAAATACGCGTGCTGATCCGGCCACTTGAGCTTTGTACGGAATTCCGTCTGGCTGTATCGCCTGCCTCTCAGACCCTGGCTGATTTCGATGGCATCCACCCCCCATCCTGCGCAGCTGACGGCAGCGGCTTTGCCTTGGGAAAACTGGAGTCCTTCTGGAAAACCGTCCGCAACCCCTATTTTGATTAGAACCGGATAATCATCGCCGACCTTTGCCCGGATATCTTTGTATATTTCGTGAAGGAAGCGAAGCCTTTTTTCCGGAGTCCCTCCCCAGGCATCGGTGCGATGGTTGGTAAACGGGGATAAAAACTGGCTGGGTAGATAGGCATGGGCAGCGTGAATCTGGACGGCATCGAAACCCGCTTCTTGCGCCCTGACAGCTGCGTCGCCGAAATCACCGATGACCGCGATGATCTCATCTTCAGTCATGGACCGGTATTTCAGTTCGCAGTAAGGATCATTTATGAGCACCGAAGGCGAAATGGCTTCGGATTTTCTGTATTGCTGATACACGGCCGATTCCCTGCCGCCATGAAAGAGCTGCAGGGCGATTGCCGCACCGTGGGAATTGGCGGCATCGACGAGTTTCTTCAGCCCTGGTATGGCTGCGTCATCGCTGACGATGTTCTGAAAGGCGGAAATCCGGCCCGATGGATGGACGCTGGCAATGCCGCTGACGATCAGTCCCACCCCGCCTCTGGCCAGTTCTTCGTAAAGATGGATCTGCTTTTCCGTAACATGGCCGGACTTGTCCGCATAGCCGTCATAGGTTGCGGATCGGACAAAGCGATTGCGCAGCTGCAGTCTATCGATATTGGTGCCATCGAACAAAGCGTTCATGAATAAACCTCGCTAAAAATCGTAGGTGAACAAAAAACCGGTTCAGACTAAAATCCGAATATCGATATTCGGAACAAATTTAAAATTCCACTGACAAAATAACTGAAATTGTCATTTCGTAGATTCCGTTTTGATAAGACAGAGAAAAATAGTCACGATCGCATAGCAACCGGCGGATACTGGACAATTTAAGGCATAGGAACCGGTGGTGTCTGCAATCCTCCCCCAGAGATACGGACCGATTCCGCCGAACAAGGCGTGCCCCAGGGTAATGACGCCCATGAGCGTCCCGACAGACGATCTGCCGAAGATATCCCCCAGAAACGGTGTATACAGGGAAAAAGGCGCGCTGTACACAAACCCGTTCAACACCGCAAATGCAATGAAGCTGAAGCCGTCTTTAATGAAGATCCAGCCACCCAGCCAGATGAATACCGCACAGAGATTGAAAAAAATCAGAACGGGTTTTTTCCCGTAGCGATCTCCAAGCCATCCTGCCAAAATTCTTACAGGAATGGATGGAAGGGTGAGTGCGGCCATGATCAGTCCCGAGTGGGCAGGAGCAACCCCGGCCTCAACGCCCCAGATGATGATATGACTTAAAATTCCCTGGAGCGGTAAGCCGGTAATGGCATATACCAGAAAGAAAAACCAGAATGCTTTCGTACGCATGGCATGTTTTGACGTCAAACTGCTGGGTTTTTCAGGCGATATAAAATCATCTGCATTTGAATAATTCACCGGCATCGCGGCTTTGGGTTCTGCACCATAAGGTGAAAGTCCGATGGATTCCGGGGTGTTCCGGATGATGCATACCGCAATAAACATGATCAGCGTGCCGATAATCATGCCCGTTATCAGACAGGTGTTGCGCCATCCGATGGCAGCGCTGTAATGGCCGATCACGGGGGGCAGTGAGGCCAGTCCCAATACCGTTCCCACCATCACCACGCCGGTGGCGAAACCGGATTTTTCAACAAACCACTTGCGGACGATAACGGTATTCGGTACCAGATGGGTCATGGAAACCGGGGCTGCCAGAAGCACGCCGAAAATCATATAGAACTGCCAGATATGCCGAACCATGGACAGACAGACCAAACCGATCAGCACGAGGGCGCCGCCGGCAAAAATGATGCTTCTTCCCCCGATTTTGTCGATGAATCGTCCGGTTGCCAGGGCAAAGAATGCATAGACCCAGAAATGGATCGTAAAGGCAAGTCCGATGGTTTCGCGGGACCACCCGGGATCCTTCATAATGAAAGGGAAAAGGGATGTCAGGATATAACGGCCCATCGGACCGAGAAACGCGACCCCGAACAGGCCTCCGACCACGTACCATCCGTAGAATATCTTCGGTTTTCCCGGATCCAGGGTTTGGCTGATGTCAGTTCTCAAAGGACAGGCATTCATTTATCTTCCGGTAAAAACCGGTTGTCGCTTTTCCAGAAAAGCGACAAAGCCTTCCCGGCAGTCTTCACTGGCACGAACCGTCGCGCTGCCCTGGGCTTCCACATTCAGCCCGGCATCGAGTCCTTCGTAAAGCCCTGCCGAAATGGCATCCAGTACGCAGCGCACGGCGATCGGGGGGCGATCGGAGAGAATTTCTGCAAGGGTCAGCGTGTACGACATCAGGTTTTCAGGAGCCGACAGTTGCGTGATGAGTCCGATCTTCAGCGCGTCTTGTGCTGTGAGTTTCTTGCTTAACAGGATCATCTCAAGGGCCGCCGAACGGCCCACGATCCGGGAAAGGCGCTGCGAGCCCCCCCAGCCCGGAATGATGCCGAGATTCAGTTCCGTAAGACCGACCCTGGCACTGGGCGCATCAGTCATGATTCTGAAATGGCATGAAATGGCAAGCTCCAGTCCGCCGCCGAGTGCATGGCCGTTGATGGCCGCAATGACCGGTTTGGAAAAGCGATCGATCCGCCGCCACAGTTCACGGGCCTTGGGGCTGATGACGGGTGCGTTGACGGCATCGCTCACATCAAAACCGGCGGAAAAACATTTCTCGCCGGCTCCGGTGATGACGAGAACCCGGATATTTCCATCCTTTTCGGCCAGGCCGATTGCTTCTTCGAACTCGTTCAAGGTCGCGAGATTCCAGGTATTGGCAGGCGGATGATCGATGGTGATGACGGCAATGTGGTTGATCAATTCATATGTTATGTTCTGATATTTGGGCAATAGTCTTTTCCTTTTTGAAGTGGTTAACATTCATGATCATTTGGACCGCCCTCTGTTTTGAAACTATCCAATACCAAATTCTGGCTTCAACCGGAATCCTGACAAATTGACGATATCCTTCCTGTCCGCTTTTTATGCGTTAGGCCGGCAGTTCCTGGATTCCGGCATTTGCCGGAATGACGGGTTCCGTCTATTCAGGAAGCGGCACGACAAATACGGGTTTTCTGGCGCGACGCAGCACTTTCCTGACCACGCTGCCGGAAAAGGCTTCGGCCAGCAGGCTGCGCTGACGGCTTCCCATAACGATGATGTCACATGCTTTTTCCGCGGCAACGGAAATGATTTCATCAGCAACGTTTCCTTCAACAACCAGGATATCCTCGATCACGTCGTTTTCTCCGGGAATACCCCCCGGACCGGGTTCTTTGCAGATATCGGCAAGATATTCCCGGATTTTCGGCCCCTGGGTCTTTTTGTGAATCAGGATTTCCCGGGCGCCTTCTTTTTTTGTGTTTTCAGGCTTTGGTACAATTCCTTGCCAAAAGCCTCGGCCACCCGTTCTTCCGCTCCGGGACCCAGTTCTTCCATGACATGCAAAATGATGATCCGTGCCTTGCTGTAGGCGGCAATGATCGCCGCGTGGTCGAAGGTGTATCTGGCATGTTCCGACAGATCGGATGCAAAGAGGATTTTTCGTATTCCAGTAACCATGTAAAACCTCCATTGTGTATCAGGGCTAACGGGTCACCATCATGTCCGGGAGCCAGGTTGCCATTTCCGGAAATAGCATCAGCAGAATCAGGCAGAGCATTTGAAGCAGGACAAACGGCATGATGGAGCGGTAGATGTCCATCATGGTGATATCCGGAGGCACGATCCCTTTCATGATAAATAGATTGAACCCGAAGGGAGGCGTGACATAGGCCATTTCCATATTGACCACAAAGAGTATGCCGAACCAGAGGGGGTCGAATCCCAGTTCTGTGATGATGGGCACGAAAATCGGCGTGGTCAGCATGAGAATGCCGGCTGGATCCAGAAACATTCCCAGAGCAAAATAAATGCATTGAATGGCGATCAGAATCAGCCAGGGGGAAACATGCAGCGACAGAACACTTTTCTGGATGAGTCCCTGAATTTCCGAATAGGACATGAAATGCGTAAAAGCGGTGGCCCCGATGATGAGCCAGAAAATCATGGCATTGATTTTGATGGCTCCCCAGAGGGACTCCTTCAGGTTCTTCCATGTCAGTTTTCCGTAGAAAAATGCACATGCCATGGCGCCGAAAGCACCGACAGCGGATGCTTCCGTGGGCGTGCAAATGCCGAAATAGATGACACCGAGAACGATCACAATCAGGACCACGGGAAGAATGACGCCTTTAAGGACAATCAGTTTTTCCTTCAGGGTATAGCTTTCATCGACAGGCGGTGCGATATTCTTGTTGAGCATGGTGCGGATCAGAATATAGGCGACAAAGATGGCACACATCACAAGGCCCGGGATAATTCCGCCGATAAAGAGCTTTCCAACGGATACCTCGGCAACAGCACCGTACAGTACCATGATGATGGATGGGGGGATCAGAATGCCCAGGGCGCCGGCTGCAGAAATGCACCCTACGGCCAACTCTTTTTATACCCCCGTTTCAGCATCGAAGGCAGGGCGATCAGCCCCATGCTGACGGTGGCAACCGAGCTGACCCCGGCCATTGCCGCAAACAAGGCGCAGATGATGACCGTGCCGATGGCAAGCCCTCCGGGCACCCGGCCCATCCAGCGGTAAACCACTTCGTAGAGGTCATCTCCCATGCCGCTGGACTTGAGCTGGTTGGCCATGAAAATAAAAAGAGGAATTGCGGACAGCAGAAAGCTGGAGGACTCGCCATAGGCGTCGTTAAAAAGGAGCAGCAGTCCTTTGGGACCCCAGGTAAACAGGATACCGATTGTGGCGATGCCGCACAGCGTAAATGAAATGGGAATGCCCAGGCAGAGGAGAAAAATCAGGCAACTGACCACGATAATTGCAAGGGTCCATGTTTCCATCGGTCAGCTCTCCTTTCCGGGATCTGTCCCGCGGATCAGCTGAGTGGCTGCGCGCAGGGCTCTTGCCAGACTTTGAATACCGATCAGGATGGCACCGATGGGAACCATGACCATGGAGGGAAACAAGGGCATTGCCAGGATGGTCTGGGACCGCTTGTCATGAATCAGGGCGTCGAAGCAGAGTTCACCGCCTTTCCATACGATGGCAGTCACAAATGAGACCACCATGAAAAATGTAAGAATTTCAACGACCGCACGGGTTCTCCAGGTGAAGTTGCGATAGAATATGTCAACGTTGACATGTTCGTTGTCGACCAGGCAGTACCCGCCTCCCAGCATGACAACGGCGACAAGTAGGTACTGGCTGATTTCGTTGGACCATCGGGTCGGCGCATCAAACAGATAGCGGCTTATAACCTCGTACATGATGACGAAGACGAGCGGCAAAATCAGAAAAGCCGCTGTTTTGCCGATCCAAGTGTTCAGGCGGTCAATAAAGTCACTCAAACGTTTCATTTGACACGTTCTCCACTGTCGGAGCACAAGACATGCTGCAGGCAGAGAAAACCATTTATTACCTGCAGCACTGTGCTTCAATTAATCAAGGACTATCCCTTTTTTAACCAGATACGCCTTCAGAGAGGCAACGAGTTTGGCGCTGATATCACTCTTGGTGGCGATGTCATTCCATAGCGGAAGGGTTTTCTTGCGGAACTGATCCACGGTTTCGGGAGTCAGATCAATGATGGTGACGTTTTTTTCCTTGCATATTTTATAGGCATCTTCGTCCCAGACCGGGTTGAGTTCAACGGTACGCTCAAAGGTTTCCCAGCCGGCCTGATCAACTGCTTTGCGGTGTTTTTCCGGAAGAGATTGATAGACCTTGTCATTCAGCAGAATTTCCACAACTCCGGGCGTGTACAGGGCCGGACGGATGATATGATTGCAGACTTCGTAAAGCTTGTAATTACCAATCGTGTAAAACGGATAATTGGTTCCGTCAACCGTTCCCTGCTTTAAAGCCATATACTGTTCGGCGCCGGAAATGGCCACCGGAGAGGCCCCCAGGGCATCCATGATTTTGGCTTCCATGCCGACCGCCCGGATTTTTTTTCCTTTCATATCATCGAGGCTGTTGACCGGAAAATTGGTAATGAGCCCCATGGAAGCCACGCCAAGCGGCGCCACATAATGAACGCCGTGCTTCAGGGTCGCTTCCCGCATCAATTCCAGCCAGCCATGGTTTTTGTAACAGATCCATGGCCTCCTTTGGGATCTGCCCAGCCAAAGGGAAGCCACTCGCAGTTGACTTCCGGAACATATCCGGAAAAATAAAGCATGCTGCCCGAATACCCGTCGATCATGCCCTTGGACATGGCGTCAAAAGCCTCGTTGGTTTTAACAAGCTGATCCGGCCAGAAAATCTTGATGCTCACTTCCCCATTGGTCAAGGCTGCGACACGTTCCGCAAAAAACTGCGTGCTTTGACCGACATGGGCTTTTTCAGGATACACACACTGAAGTCGCAGTTTCACGCTTTCGGCAGTGCCGACCCGTGGCCAGCCCAACATCGTGCAGACAACTAAACAAATGGCAAGTGCTGTTAATCTTTTCATTTGAGACCTCCATTTTTAGCAATTGGTTAATGATGCTTAAGTCAATGAATGTTTGAGTCGTTTAGTCATTTTAATTTTGAATTTCTTTCGTATTTCGATATTCGATATTCAGATTGCCGGAACAAATTTTCCTTTCCGGGGCTTCATGGTTTCAGACTGCTAACGGCTGGCCTTGCGGTAACCAAGCTGGTCCATGGCAATAATCTGTTTGCAGATATTGGCCGAGCCTTCAACGATGACGTATGTGGGAATATCCCGGTAATAGCGGGCAATCGGGTATTCCGTGGAATAGCCGTATGCGCCCATGATCCGCATGGCGAAATTGGCGCACTTCATGGCCACCTCGCCTGCCATGTACTTGGCCTGAGCCACTTCCAGCCCGTTGTTCAGATGGCCCTGATCCTTCTGCCAGGCCCCCTTGTAAACCAGCAGACGGGCAGCCTCGATCTCCGTGGACATCTGCGCGATCATATCCTGGTTCATCTGGAACTCCCCGATCAACTTTCCGAACTGCTTTCTCTGGTTGCAGTATTTTACGGCCATATCCAGACAGGCCTGGGCGCATCCGACGGCTCCGGCCGCGGCCGATATCCGCGTGTTGTTCAAAGAGCTGAAGACGATATTGGCACCGTCTCCGGCACGGCCCAGAATGTTTTCTTTCGGAACTCTGGTATTGTTGAAAAAAATCTCTCCGGTCGGAGAGGAATGGGACCCCATTTTGTCCAGATCTGTCGTGGTGATGCCGTTGAAATTCTTCAGCTCGATCACCAGGCGGACATTCCCTTGCTCTTCTTCGAAGGGTCTGTGTAGCAATAACATATCACGATATCGGCCTGATTGGCGTTCGATATCCAGGTCTTGGAGCCGTTAAGCTGCCAGTGGTCGCCTTTGTCTTCGGCAACGGTTTTCATGGACATGATATCGGACCCTGCGTCCGGTTCCGTGATGGCAAACCCTCCGAGGTATTCGCCGCTGCAGAGCTTGGGAACGTATTTTTTCTTGATGGCCTCGGTGCCGTAGCAGTAGATGGGGTAGGCGCATCCCAACCCCAGCAGGTTGTACTGCACCCGCAGGGAACTGGATGCCCTGGCGATTTCTTCGGTGATGATGACCGCAGCCATCCATCCCATGTTTTCCCCGCCGTATTCTTCCGGAATGACGGCACCAAAAAACCCCAGATCTCCCATGGGTTTGATGACTTCCTTGACCGGCAGGTAATTCTCGGCATCCCACTGATCGGCAAACGGGGCTATTTTCTTGGCTGCAAATTCGCGAACCGCTTTTCGCAGCATGTCATGTTCCTTGGAAAGTCCGAAATTCATTTCTCGATTCTCCTATGAAGTAAAAACAGTCTGTTTAATCACCCCTCTGGGTATTTTGCTGTCATGGGCTGGCGCATAGGGAAGGAGCCCGGCAGCCTTAGCCTCTTTTTCCAGAGCCTCACGTTTTTCGGGATGGGCGATTGCAATCAGTGCCCTGGCACGTTCGCCGACAGTAAGTCTCAGACGGGCGATTCCCCATTCCGTAGCCACATGATCCACCATGGACCGGGGAACGGTCACGTTGGCGCCTTTTGGAAGCAGCGGAACGATTTTGGATTCTCCCTTGTGCTCGGAGTAAAGGGCGATCACGCTGACTCCGTTTCCGTCATGGGACAGCATGGTGCCCATGACAAAGTCAAGCTGCCCGCCGGTGCCCGCCGACCTGAACCGGTCTGTCGCCGCCGATCTGCTCGGAGGCGATCTGTCCGGTCAGATCCACCTGGGCTGCGCTGTTTAAAGAAAACATGTTCGGCTGGGCGGCAATGACCAGGGGACTGTTGGTATAACTCACGGGATATGTGGCAAAGGCGGGATTCCGATCGGCAAAATCGTACAGTTTCCGGCTGCCCAGACCAAAGGCGAAGACGGACTTAAAGCGATCCATCTTTTTTTCGCTGTTGGTGACCACGCCGCCCTCGATCAGGTCCAACATTTTTTCGGTCAGCATCTCGGTATGAAAGCCGCAGTTTTTAAACCCGCCGTCTTTCAAGAGATCCAGAACAGAATTGGGAAGCCCACCGATCCCGATCTGAAGCGTCGATCCGTTTTTGATTAAATTTGCGCCGAGGATATTTTCCGCGATCATCTTATCTTGAGGTGTGCCTTTGACCATCGGCAGGCAAAATGTTTCGAATTCATGGTCTTCAACGATATGATCCACCCGGGAGATGTGAATCCCTTCTTCGTGACCGCCGAAAATCGTGGGCATGTCCTTTCGGACAATAACGACGATTTTATCCGAAACGTCGGCAATAGCCATGGTTTCGCCCGTGGTGAACCGAAATTGAAATACCCGGCGTGTCCATCGGCGCGGTTACCAGAAAAAACAAATCAAATTTCGGCTGCTGCGGATAGATGCCGGCACATTTGCCAGGTGCTGGGGTGTAGATGCCGATCCCACGTTTCTTGGCCAGTTCCCGGGTAAACCCCGTACGAATCCGCTGTGCCATTTAAATACCTCGCCTTCCGGATCGGCGTCGCAGATCCGGTATCGGACCGTATCGATGTAGGAGCGGACGGTGACGTTTTCCAGTTCGTCCTTTCTTTCGGCAAGGGATTTGTCGATCACGGTGACGCTTTGCCGCGCCGCCGAAATGGATACTGTCTCCGGATTTTACCATTCCGGGAGCAGCTTGCTGTGCCGAGATCAGCCTGGCGTCATATTCTTTCGATGTAAATTTCCCATGAAAGATCTCCGGACATTATGATTTGCAGTTTTCCCAAATCATCGAATAACCCTGGCCCCGGCCAACGCACATGGTGGTCAGTCCGTAGCGGGCCTTGGGGTATTCCTTGAAAAGCCCGGCCAAAAAACTATCAGGCGGGGCCGGAAGACGCCAGGGGGTGCCCATATGCAATGGCACCGCCCCAGATATTGACCCGGGGATCATCCGGCTGCAGCCCCAGACGGTCCAGATCATAGAGGGCCTGAACCGCAAATGCCTCGTTTGACCTCAATATATATCAATATCCTTCATCTCAGACCGGTTTTTGACAAGGCTTTTAATGTAGACGGAACCGGGGCCGTGCCCATGATTCTGGGATCCACGCCGGCGATCCCAGTAGACACCCACCGCATGCTCGGCGAAAGTCCGAGTGTTTTGGCTTTTGACGCGCTCATCAGAAGAACAGCGGCAGCCCCGTCATTCAGGCCCGACGCATTTCCGGCAGACACGCGTCCGCCCTGC
>CAWKLD010000011.1:82500-85384 GCA_963850225.1 uncultured delta proteobacterium | reverse complement strand
TCCTTTACGCCGAATGGAACTTGAATTTTGAAAAAGAAACCGCTTCCGTCGTTCGGCATATCGGTTCTTTTGTGTAAATAATTTTAGGTTTTTTAGTCAATTTGCTTGACAAGGGTATGGAATCCGTATACTCTACTCTAGTTTGCTTTGGGTCAGACAATTTGAAGCAAAATATAATTCTTGACAATTAAGTAAATAAAACCTAAAATAAAAGTTAAGAGTTAGACTGTTTTCTAATTTTTTGATTGGCATGACGCAGGGAAAAAGATAAAAGCTAAAACCCGATGTCAATCGTAAAATCCATTGGCTTTTTTGATCTTTGAAAACTAGATAGTGACAGCTTGTGAGTTTAAGGAACCCAGTTAATTCTGTCTGCGATAAGCGGGCATTATATAGTTTAATTGGAGAGTTTGATCCTGGCTCAGAATGAACGCTGGCGGCGTGCTTAACACATGCAAGTCGTACGAGAAATCCTTAGCTTGCTAGGGAGAGTAAAGTGGCGCACGGGTGAGTATCGCGTGGGTAATCTACCCTTGAATTCAGGATAACACTTCGAAAGGGGTGCTAATACTGGATAAAATCCTGATGGTTTAGGCCATAGGGATCAAAGATAGCCTCTACATGTAAGCTATTGTTTAGGGATGAGCCCGCGTACCATTAGCTAGTTGGTGGGGTAAGAGCCTACCAAGGCAACGATGGTTAGCTGGTCTGAGAGGATGATCAGCCACACTGGAACTGAAACACGGTCCAGACTCCTACGGGAGGCAGCAGTGAGGAATTTTGCGCAATGGGGGAAACCCTGACGCAGCAACGCCGCGTGAGTGAAGAAGGCTTTCGGGTCGTAAAGCTCTGTCAAGAGGGAAGAAAGTGGAAGGTGGTAATACTGTTTTCTATTGACGGTACCTCTGAAGGAAGCACCGGCTAACTCCGTGCCAGCAGCCGCGGTAATACGGGGGGTGCAAGCGTTATTCGGATTTATTGGGCGTAAAGAGCGCGTAGGCGGTTTATCAAGTCAGATGTGAAAGCCCTGGGCTCAACCTGGGAAGTGCATTTGAAACTAGTAGACTTGAGTATGGGAGAGGGGAGTGGAATTCCTGGTGTAGAGGTGAAATTCGTAGATATCAGGAGGAACACCGGTGGCGAAGGCGACTTCCTGGACCAATACTGACGCTGAGGCGCGAAGGCGTGGGGAGCAAACAGGATTAGATACCCTGGTAGTCCACGCAGTAAACGGTGATCACTAGGTGTAGCGGGTATTGACCCCTGCTGTGCCGCAGTTAACGCATTAAGTGATCCGCCTGGGGAGTACGATCGCAAGGTTAAAACTCAAAGGAATTGACGGGGGCCCGCACAAGCGGTGGAGCATGTGGTTTAATTCGACGCAACGCGAAGAACCTTACCTGGACTTGACATCTGAGGAATCCTTATGAAAGTAGGGAGTGCCCTTCGGGGAGCCTCAAGACAGGTGCTGCATGGCTGTCGTCAGCTCGTGTCGTGAGATGTTGGGTTAAGTCCCGCAACGAGCGCAACCCCTATCTTCAGTTACCATCATTAAGTTGGGGACTCTGGAGATACTGCCCCGGTCAACGGGGAGGAAGGTGGGGATGACGTCAAGTCCTCATGGCCTTTATGTCCAGGGCTACACACGTGCTACAATGGTCGGTACAAAGGGTTGCAAGCCTGCGAAGGTGAGCCAATCCCATAAAGCCGATCTCAGTTCGGATTGGAGTCTGCAACTCGACTCCATGAAGCTGGAATCGCTAGTAATCGTGGATCAGCATGCCACGGTGAATACGTTCCCGGGCCTTGTACACACCGCCCGTCACACCATGAGAGTTGGTTGTACCAGAAGTCGTTGGACCAACCCCGCAAGGGGGGGTAGGCGCCTAAGGTATGGCTGATAATTGGGGTGAAGTCGTAACAAGGTAGCCGTTGGGGAACCAGCGGCTGGATCACCTCCTTTCTAAGGAAGAAATTCTTAAAGAAAGAAAAAAGTATTTCCTTAATAAACTCTGTCACTATCTAGTTTTGAAAGATCAAATGGTCTTTCTTTGTTCTTTGACAATTTGGAAATGAAGTACACAAAGAAGCAAGCTGAAGATGTAGTTTTTTTTAAAGCATCAGCATGATTGTGATAAGTGATTTGTGGCCAAGCTATTAAGGGCAAACGGTGGATGCCTAGGCGTTAAGAGGCGATGAAAGACGTGGAAAGCTGCGAAAAGCATCGGGGAGTTGCTAAACAAACTTTGATCCGGTGATATCTGAATGGGGGAACCCGGCAGGGGTAATACTCTGTCATCCATGACTGAATACATAGGTCATGGAAGCGAACGAGGTGAACTGAAACATCTTAGTAACCTCAGGAAGAGAAAACAACAGTGATTTTCAGAGTAGCGGCGAGCGAAATGGAAAGAGCCCAAACCAAGTATATGTTAAAGCCTGTAAGCGTTGTATATTTGGGGTTGCGGGGTATATCCGGAATAAAGTTACAGCTTTATCGGGGAGTTACAAAACCAATGGATAGACGAAGCGTCTGGAAAGGCGCTCAATATAAGGTGATAGGCCTGTAGTCGAAATCCATTGGACTTTCTGGGATATAAACCCAAGTACTGCGGGACACGAGGAATCCTGTGGGAATCTGTGAGGACCATCTCACAAGGCTAAATACTACTTAACGACCGATAGTGAACTAGTACCGTGAGGGAAAGGTGAAAAGTACTCCGATGAGGAGAGTGAAATAGTACCTGAAACCGTTTGCCTACAAGCAGTGGGAGGGTCATGTATGGTTTAGGCCATACGGCCTGACTGCGTGCCTTTTGCATAATGAGTCAGCGAGTTACTTTACGTAGCAAGGTTAAACCGAGCAAGGTGTAGCCGAAGCGAA
>CAWKLD010000011.1:0-72500 GCA_963850225.1 uncultured delta proteobacterium | reverse complement strand
TACGCGCGTTCTTCGGGACATGGGACTGATCACCTACAAAGAGCCTTTTACCCGGCTGCTCACCCAGGGAATGGTCTGCAAGGAAACCGTGCACTGCCCGACCCATGGTTTTTTATTTCCGGATGAGGCCACCGAAGGCAAAGAGCGGCGGTGTAATCGATGTGACCAGGCAGTTGCTGTCGGCAGAGTCGAAAAAATGTCCAAATCCAAGAAGAATGTTGTTGATCCCCACACCCTGCTGGAAAAATACGGTGCAGACACGACACGGCTTTTCTGTCTGTTTGCATCCCCGCCCGAGAGAAGTCTGGAGTGGAACGAGCAGGGCGTCGAGGGCAGTTACCGGTTTTTAAATCGGGTCTGGCGGCTTTGTGCAGCATGGATGCCATATGTCCGGCCAGTGGCAGCCTTTGATGGGGCTATGGATGATCTGGAGCCGGAACTTCGGGATCTGTACAAGAAAATTCATCAGACCATATACAAAGTCACCAATGATATCGAAGACCGATTTCATTTTAATACAGCCATCAGCGCTGTTATGGAACTGGTCAACATGCTGTACGGGTTTTCGGTTGATGAGAACTCGCCTGAAAAAACAAGCCTGTTTCGTCTCGCTATAGAATCGGTTGTTTTGCTGCTCTCTCCGGTTACACCGCACATCGCTGAAGAAATCTGGTCTGAACTGGGAAAAGACGGCATATTTATGGCATCCTGGCCAGTGCATCGTCCGGAAGCGCTGGTAGAGGATATGCAGCTTGTTGTGGTTCAGATTAATGGAAAGCTCAGAAGTAAGTTCAGCGTTGCGGCAGATGCCGATGATGCAGTGATTGAGCAGATGGCTTTATCCGACGAACGGGTTCAAAAAATGATTGACGGAAAGCCCATCAGAAAGATCATCGTGGTTCAGAAAAAGCTGGTTAACATTGTTATATGAAAACAATGCTGTGAAAATGATTTGCTCTTTTGAAAAGGGGGGCCGGAGGGAAATTCAGGCATGATTCACGGGCGTTTACTTTATAAGAATAAATATGCCGTTCTGCTTCTAATTGGGTTGTTGCCTGTTCTGTCGGGCTGTTCATATCGGTTTTCCGGAACAGGCGACCTTCCGTCCGGCATGACACGAATCTATGTTTCCATGATCGAAAGTAAAACCGGGGAGGTGGGAATTGAGAATTACCTTACCGATGACTTGATCAATGAATTTATTATGAGAAAAAAAGAAGTGCTGAGCAGGCAGGAAGATGCGGAAGGGATTTTATCTGGAAACATCGAATACCTGAGAGATACGCCCGTTGCGCATAGTTCTCAAAGCAAAACCACCCAGCGCCGGGTGTTTCTAGGGGTCATGCTGAAACTGGTGGACACCAAAGGAAAAACCGTGTGGGCTGTAAACGGCATCAATGGCACTGAAGTTTACAGGGTTACCGATGACAAAACGCTGACCGAGCAGAATAAGAAAGCGGCGATGCGGGTTCTTTCAAAACGGCTGGCAGAAAAAATATACAACCGGTTGACGGATGATTTTTGACAGCGCAGTAAACATTCATGATCAAAGGGTTGATCCCGAGCATGAAAAAGGTTCTTTGCCGTCATTCCGGTTTTGGCCCGGAATCCAGTTTATTCGAACCACTGTATTCCGACATTCGCCGGAATGACGGCCTGATGTGTTTTCACTGTAAAAACAAGCTTAACCCTTAACCCCCAGAAACGGATTACAGTTTATCTATTGAATTCAGAAGTTTGGACATTCTGGAAATTTTTCGGGCCGCGGTATTGGGGTGAAGACAACCTTTCTTGGCTGCTTTGTCGATAACCGATTTTGCGAGATTCAAATCAGCCGTCAGATCCTGACCCGAAGGTTGGGCAGCTGCAGCGCGAAGGTCCTTGATAACAGACCTGACTCTTGTTTTGGTGGACTTGTTTCGCATCCGGCGATCTTCATTCTGTCGAGCACGTTTTAATGCGGATTTGTGATTTGCCAAAGAATTTCTCCTTTCTTAACAGCGATCAAATATTATTTTCTTAAACCCAGAATAATTATAGAATTTCCAGCAGATTGTCAAGCAATAATTGTCACGGCAACCCAGATGCTATTGCTGGCTCTCAGTGGTTGCCCTGGGTGCTTAGTTTTCCAAAACACGTATTGGTTAAATAGATGCCTGTGCTGACCAGAACAGCGCCGATCAACAAAGACAGGGTCAAGGGCTCGTTCAGCAGAAAAAAAGCCAGAACGACTGCGGACAGCGGTACGACATTGATAAACAGTCCGGCTTTTGTCGGCCCGATTTCTTTTATTCCTTCATAATACCAGACAAACCCAAGAACCGTTCCAAAAAAACCCAGATAGAACAGCCCCAGCCAGGTAATGCCTGAATATGCCGGAAGAAAAGACCATAAACCTTCCAGCAGGGCCGGAATCATTAATGCCGCAGTCCCTGCAAGGGATGAATAGCAGATCGAGATCAGGGGCGAAATTTTACCCAGGACGGATTTTCCGATCAGCGAAAAAGAAACCCAGCTTAGCACGCAGCCGAAAATGTTCAGCTCTCCCCACCCCAGATGGCCCTGGAAGAGATGAAGGGGGTTGCCCCTGGAGATAACAGTCAGGGCGCCTGTAACAGACATCAAAATACCGACGATTTTAATGGACGTCAGTTTCTCCTTGAACAGAATGGAGGAGAAAAATGAAATCATTACCGGATTTAACGCGATAATCAGTGCTGCGCGCCCGGCATCAATGGACTGAAGCCCCTTGAAAAAGAAAACATTGTAGGCAAAAACCCCGGTCAGTCCCAGAAGAAAAATCGGCAGAATCATCGATCTGTCTATTCGGGGCAGTTTCCCTTCAACCTTCCAGGTAATCAGAACCAGAAATACGGAGGCGATGGCAAACCGCAGGAATGCAGCGGAAAACGGCAGCACGTCCTGGGCAACAAGTCTTCCTGCAATAAATGTTCCACCCCAGAATACGGCGGTCAATATGAGTTTGATATAGGTCAGCATGAGCAATAATAAGCTCCAAAGCCATTTTTTATTACATAAAACAAAACATTTCGATACGGCCACCCGCGTCCCGTCCCGGGCTTTACATTGTCTGATTGAAGGCCCGAAAGGCTTCTTCGGTCAACAAGTCTTCCAGGCCGGCATAGCGGGGAGAGTAATGAAAAACCGTAAACTGCCGGACTCCGGCCATGGCTGCAAGGGTTCCTGCCTGCCATGCGGTCAGGTGATATTTGTCTTCGGCGATTTGTCTGTGGGCTTCCAGGAAAGCGGCCTCGATAAAGAGATGGTCGGATCCTTTGGCCAGGTCTACTATTTTATCGATATTGGCCTTGCTGAAAACCGCATCCGTGATATAGGTGATTTTCTGTCCCGAAGTAATGGCGGCGATTTCACGGCTGAGCCATCCAAGCGCATAAGAAATAGGGTGCTCGGGGTGTTTTGCGTCGATCACCTGAAATATGGATGATGGATCATTGCCGGCAAACAGCGCCTGTTTGAAATCCATGATCCAGGGGCCGACTTGAAGGCCCAGGGCTTCAATGCGGTCTTTTTTGATGTTGACATGAAATTTTTCTTGAATGGAAAAAGCCAGGCAGGGAATAGCATGATCCAGAATGATCGTGGAAACAGTCCATCCAGGCCCTTCAACCAGAACAGCGTTAAACGGTTTTTCAACCACCGGCGTTTCCGGCAGAAATCGATTCCGGCAGGAAAACCGGCAACAGATGCGGCGGTCCGGGTGGATTTCGGTAATATTCAGCGAAAAAGAATTGTCATAGCGATCCACAAGATTCCAGGAATAGCCTGCCAGCTTGCCTGCTACGTTGTTGATAAACCCTTGCGGCCCGTAAAGCCAAAGGGTTTTGTTTCGGCCAAGAAACAGCCGCAGCAGCCTGTCAAATCCGGAAAAATGGTCCATGTGGGTATGGGAGATAAAAACATGGCTGATTTTAAGGATGTCTCTGGAGGAAAGTGCGTGAATCTCGCCAAGATCAAACAGAATTGCATATTTTTCAAAGATAAACGCAATGTAAAGGCCCGGATCATCAAGCGGCCCGTTAATCAGTCGGGGAAGGAGCGAGGGTCGCATGGCTATGGCAGAAATTTAGTCACCTGTTTGTTGATGCAGACATAAATATCCTCATCCGAGCCGTAAATATCCACGACATCCTTGTGGTTGATCAGCTGTTCAATGACGAATGCGGTCAGATACAGACTGACAACATGGGGATGTGCGGCAACATGCCTGAAGGGGGAGGACTGAAAGTCAATGTCAAAATCATCTGCGTGGGTGATTTTTTCCAGACTCTTGCTAATCTGCTGTTCAAGACCGTTTTTATTCGTGGTTTCGATCAGTTTGTTTTCGATCAGTTTCATGGCAATGGCATTGGAAAGCGGTTCTAAGCAGTCCTTGAGTCCGCTGATGGCTTTTCTCCGCCCGTGCTCTTTTGAGGACTCAATTTTGGATAGAATGTTGGACTCTCGAGTGCTGGGCCGGAATACTTTAGCCATGGGACGTCGCCTTTTATATAAATGGTTGTCTGATATGGGCCGATGATATATTTGATAATTTCTGTTAACGCCATCCCTTGTATGACGCTGCATCAGGGGTCTTGATCCGTCATCGCGTTGTTGACTGACATGAGTCCATTATCACTGCACATAATAGATTCGCTCATAGGCGATTGCAAGGAAAATATGGCATCTTCAACAAGAATTTGTGGGGTGCGATTTCCTTTCCAGCAATTCCAACGATTCCAGCGCAACCGATTTTGCCGATTTTTTATTGATCAGTTGGATAAGATGATGATAGCATGGGATCAAGACGGAATGATTTAAACCCTGATTTCAGCAGACCTTGGAATCCGTAAAGCGCAGAAAAAAGGGTGCTTAATGACTGTGAACCAGAAGGAAAACCTGTTTTTGAAGACCATCCAGCGTTATTACCGGGTAGATCGAAAGGCTATCAGCCTGGTGCGGTTTACCTTTGAAGGTTATGAAGGAATTGCCGGCGTCACCACCCTAAATCCCGCAACCGGCCTTATCGTATTAAATATCGCTCCGGGATGCGAGCAGGATGTCGCGCAGGTGATTCAGGATCTTCAAGAACAGGTCTACATGGAAGCGGTTTTACCAGAGGATCTGAAAGGAAAAACGCGCAGCGATTCATGATTTATCCAAAAACCGTATATATTCACACCATCGGCTGTCAGATGAATGTTTACGATTCAGAGCGGATCGCCGGAGGTCTGGCGCCGCTGGGATACCGTCAGGTGTCGGAGCCCGAATCCGCCGATCTGGTTATATTAAATACCTGCGCGATTCGGGAAAAGGCAGAGCAGAAGGTATTCAGTTTTCTAGGCCGTATGGCAGGACTTAAACGAAAGAATCCGGAACTGATCATTGGTGTCGGGGGGTGTGTGGCTCAGCAGGAAGGCCGAAAAATTCTGGACCGTGCACCGTATCTGGATCTGGTTTTCGGCACTCATGCTGTCAGCCGGCTTCCGGTTTTGGTCCAACAGGTGGAAACCACGGGGGGCCGCCTGGTGGATGTGGCGCTATCCGATACCATCCAGGAAAGCCCGGCTTACATTGCGGTGCCTAACGCCGATCAAATCAGCCGGTTTGTCACGATCATGCAGGGGTGCGATAATTACTGCACATATTGTGTCGTCCCTTATGTGCGCGGCAGAGAGATGAGCCGCTCACCGGAGCGGATTCTTTCCGAGATTCAAGCACTTGCCGACTCCGGTATTCGTGAGGTGACGCTCTTGGGTCAGAACGTCAACAGTTATGGCAAAAAAGAAGGGCTTTGCGATTTTTCGGAGTTGTTAACCCGGGTGAACGGGATTGAAGGTCTTCTTCGCATCCGATTTACCACATCCCATCCCAAGGACCTTTCCAGTGATCTGATCGCCACCTTTAACCGGCTGGATAAATTGTGCAAGCATATTCATCTGCCGGTTCAATCCGGGTCGACCCGGATACTGTCCCGCATGAACCGCAAATATACCCGGGATGGGTATCTGGAAAAAATTGCCAGACTTCGGGACGCCTGTCCGGATATCGCCATCACATCTGATATCATCGTTGGCTTTCCCGGAGAAACGCCCGAGGATTTTCAGGACACCCTTTCCCTGATTCAGCAGGTGGCCTATGATGGACTTTTCGCCTTCATGTATTCGGATCGCCCCAATGCACCTGCTGCGCATTTTCCGGAAAAAATATCCGAAGCTGAAAAGGCAGAGCGCCTTCAGCAGGTTCTCGGGCTTCAGGAATCGATTACAATTGAAAAAAATCAGTCTCTGGTACACTCTGTTCAGGTGGTTCTGGTGGAGGGCGTCAGCCAGCGGATGAATACGTCTGAATCGCCTCCTGAAGCAACCCCACAGTGGTACGGGAGAACCCCCGGACATAAAATCGTGCATTTTCCGGAGCCGGAACAGCTTTTCGCATCCGGCAATATTGGCCGGCTGAAGACGATTCGAATAGAAAAAGCATTTTCGCATTCGCTTTGGGGACGGCCTGTTTCTCAGGAGGAATGATCGATGCAACATAAAGTGACTATTTCAGGGCTGATCCTGGATCCGGACTCCAATACGCCCATCCTGATCCTGAAGTCCGAAGAAAACGATCAGGTGATTCCGATATGGATCGGCCTTCTGGAAGCTACGGCCATCGCCACTTCGCTGAAGAATATCCATTTTGACCGTCCCATGACGCATGATCTTTTCCTGAATTTTGTCCGGCTGACCGGGTCAACTGTTACCAGTGTCGAGGTCTGCGACATCCAGAACAGCACTTTTTTCGCCAAGATAAACTTTACGTCTTCCGAGGCATCTTTCAGTCTGGATTCCAGGCCCAGCGATGCCATTGCCATTGCCCTTCGGGCGGATGCGCCGATTTTTGTGGATGAAATGGTATTTCTTAAATCGAGCAAAAACGATGAACCGGTTCGTGCTGCGGACGATAGTGAAGAAGGACAGAAATGGGCGGAATATCTTAAAAATCTTTCTCCAGATGATTTCGGAAAGTATAAGGTTTAAGGATTGCGGGATGGGAGGCAACAAGTGCGATAGGGATTTGATTTCCTCAAGAAACAGTATGTATCTGGTTCGGCATATATTCGATGAAAGGATACGCGTAGAATGAAACAAACCATGATTACCGGAACCGGCAGGTGTCTTCCCACCCGACTGGTAACCAATGACGATCTGGCGCTGTGGATGGATACTTCCGATGAATGGATTCGCCAGCGTACGGGAATAGAACAGCGTTACTGGGTTCCTGAAGAAGGCGGGGTCGGAGTGTCGGACCTGGGTTTTGAGGCGTCAAAAATTGCGCTTGAGCGGGCCGGGTGGAATCCGGATGACATCGATCTGATCATCTTTGCCACACTCAGCCCGGATATCTACTTTCCGGGTCCCGGTTGTCTGCTTCAGCACAAACTGGGGCTGGAAACCACGCCGGCTCTGGATATCCGGCAGCAATGCTCCGGCTTTGTTTATGGCGTTGCCACCGCAGACGCCTTTATCCGGAGCGGCCATTACAACCGGATTCTTTTTGTCGGGGCGGAAGTTCACAGTACGGGCCTGGATATCTCCAGCCGCGGCAGAGATGTCACGGTGATTTTTGGAGACGGCGCCGGCGCGTTGTGTCTGGAAGGCGTTGATACCGAGCGGCCTTGCGGGGTGCTGGCTTCCGTGCTGCACGCACAGGGTGAATTCGCCAGCAGTCTGATGACGGAAGCGCCGGCTTCCCGCCTGAATCCCAGGCTCAGCGAGGCAATGCTCAAGGAAGGCCGTCATTATCCTACCATGGACGGCAGGTCCGTGTTCAAGCATGCGGTCCGTCGTCTTCCCCAGGTTACTCGGGAAGTCCTGGAAAAGGCCGGGTTGACGCTGAACGACATCGACTTGTTTATTCCGCACCAGGCCAATCTGCGCATCAACCAGGCATTTCAAAAAGCAATGGACCTGCCGGATGAAAAAATCTTCAATAACATTCAGCGCTATGGCAACACCACGGCGGCCAGCATTCCGATCGCCTTTGACGAAGCCATCGAAAAAGGGCTTTTAAAAACCGGCAGCACGGTGATGTTTATTGGTTTGGGTGCCGGACTCACGTGGGGCGCCGCTGTTTACCGGTTTGCATGAAAGAACGCATGGGTTTCATTTCATTCAACCCAGGTGGTGAACGGCATTCTGCCGTTTACACCAATCCAAGGTAACCGGCCTGCTCCCAGAGCAGTCCGGCAAGCCGGACCGTTGCCTGATCGACCATTCGGCCCTCTACGGCCACGGCCCCAAGCCCTTTGATGGTTGCCTGATGATGGGCGTCCAGAACCTTTCTGGCCCTCTCGATATCTTCTGGCGAGGGTGAAAACGTCTGATTGATGACATCGATCTGATCCGGGTGAATAGCCCATTTGCCGTCATATCCCAGGGCGCAGGCCATGGCAGCTCCTTGTTTTAGGCCCACGGGATCTTTGAAATTGCCGTAAGGTGCGTCAATGGCCTGAAGGCCATTTGCTTTGGCAGCCATTACCATCCGGCTCATGGCAAAATGCCACCGGTGTCCGGGGTAGATCTCCGTCTCTTTTTCCCCGTGTCCGGAAAGGGAAACCAGCCTGGCGCCGATCGAGGCCGAATAATCCGCAACTCCGAAGATCAGGGTTTGAATCCGGCTGCTGGCCCTGGCAATTTCAGAGACTGCTTCAAGCCCGACAGCGGTTTCGATTGAAGCTTCGATGCCGATCCTTTTACGCCACCCCTTGTTCAGCTCAATGCCGTCCAGCATGCGGCTGACAAAGTGAACATCTCCGGGATGATTGATTTTGGGAACCACGATAGCGTCAATAACCGGTCCTGCAGCTTCCACGACTTCCAGAAGATCCCGGTATCCGAACGGGGTATCCAGGCTGTTCATCCGGTACAGGACGGTTTTTTTGCGCCAGTCGCGGGATAACAGCGACTGGATGATCCGGCCGCGGGCACCCGCCTTCATGTCCGCGGGCACGCTGTCTTCAAGATCCAGCATGATGGCGTCGCTGCCGGAGTTCAGGGCCTTATCGTGCATTTTTTCAACGTGCCCGGGTACGGACAATACGGTTCTTCTCAGTTTCATAAAGCAAGAACGCTCCTTTTTCCTATCCGCTTGCAACGATAAATGTTATCCGTCAAATGATTCCCCCCAAACGCTTCATTTGTTCACATGGAACAGGGTTTTTTGCCGCAGGAGATGATCCGCAAGAACCAGCTTCACCATGGCATCGCAGACCGGGTTGATGCGGGGAATGGCCGATATGTCGTGGCGGCCCTTGATCGAAATCGTTACGGGCTCATTGTGATTGTTGATGGTTTGCTGGTCCTTGGAAATGGAGGGAATGGGTTTTACGGCAACCCGGACCCGGATCTCATCCCCGTTTGAAATGCCGGCCAGAATGCCGCCGGCATGATTGGACAAAAAGCCCTCGGGGGTAATGGGGTCATTGTTTTCAGAACCCAATCGGCATGCGGCCGTAAACCCGTCCCCGATTTCAACGCCCTTGACGGCCCCGATGCTCATCAATGCCTTGGCCAGGTCCGCATCCAGTTTGTCGAAAACCGGCTCTCCCAGGCCGGCGGGCGCGCCGGTGACGCGGATTTCGACAATGCCGCCAACAGAGTCCCCTTGTTTTCGCACCTGATCCACCCGATCTGCCATGGCCCTTGCGGCGTCTTTGTCCGCGCACCTGAACGGATTCTGAAGGATCTGGCTTAAATCCGTGACATTGGCCCGGACCCCGCCAAGCTCCAGCGTATAGGAAACAACGCGAATTTTCGCCTGATCCAGAATCAGACCGGCCACAGCGCCCGCGGCAACCCTAGCGGCGGTCTCCCGGGCCGAAGCCCTGCCGCCGCCGCGCCAGTCCCGGATGCCATATTTGGACTGATAGGTGATATCCCCGTGGCCGGGGCGAAAGAGATCGGCGTAAGGCGCATAAGATCTTGAATCCGCGTCTGTATTGGCGATCAGGATGGCAATGGGTGTTCCCGTGGTTTTGCCCTCGAATACGCCGGAGAGAATGACGGCCTTGTCCGATTCCCTGCGCTGGGTGCTGGCGGATGATCCCCCGGGTTTTCTCTGGTCAAGCGCTGATTGAATCACGGCCTCATCCAGGTTCAGTCCGGGAAGGCAGCCGTCCACCACCACGCCGATTCCCGGGCCGTGGGATTCTCCCCATGTGGTGATGCGAAACAGGGTTCCAAATGAATTGCCTGACATCATGCATTTCCTTATCTGAGTATTTTCGAGAATTTTGCGGCAAATGGCGTCAATTCCCAGAATGTCGGTATCCAGTACCTGATGGCAGGCCTTTTCGTAAAGCGGCTGCCTGGCCAGAAGAACAGCCTCGATTTCATGCATTGTGCCGGTAGACGTCAGACCCGGCCGCTGGATGGAGGTTACAGGGTCAGCGGCCATCCTGTCTCTGATTGTTTCCGGACTTACTTTGAGCCAGACCACCTGTCCTGATTTTTTCATGTTCCGGACATTGTCCGGATTCAAAATGGCGCCGCCGCCGGTTGCAATGATATGGTGATTCAGCAAAGTGGTCCGGTCAATCACGCTTTTTTCCATATTTCTGAAAGCGTCCCAGCCGAATCTATCAACCATTTCGCTGATGGTCATTCCGGCTTTTTCAACCACGGCAGCATCGGTATCCAGAAACGGCCGGTCAAGTATCTTAGAAAGCGCTTTTCCCACGGATGTCTTTCCGCAGCAGCGGTATCCGATCAGATAGATGTTCATGAATACAGGCTTTCAAAGACCTTCCAGAATTCGGGGAAGGATTTTTCCACGCAGGTTTCATTTTCAATCCGGATTCCGGGTGTTTTGAGCCCGGCAATGGCAAAGCTCATCGCCAGGCGGTGGTCATTGTGCGGGTCAATCAGCGCAGGTTTCGGCTTCCCGCCCTCGATCCACATGGCGGTATCGCTGCATCCGGCTCCAATGCCCAATTTTTGAAGCTCTGCCACAACCGATCCCAACCTGTCGCTCTCCTTGGCTTTTAAATGTCCCACGTTGGTGATGACGGTTTTGCCCTTTGCAAAAGCAGCCAAAACGGCAAGTGTTGGGACCATGTCGGGCATGGCGCCCATATCCACTTCAACAGCCGTAAGTTCTCCGCCGGTAATGGAAATGCCGTTTGGTTCCTCGCAGGTTGTGCACCCCATGGACGAAAGGACATCCAGAAGCCGAAGGTCTCCCTGCCTCGAATCCTGAGAAACGCCTGCGACGGTAATCGTTGCGCCTGTCACCGCGGCCGCTGCCCAAAAATATCCGGCCTGGGAGATATCCGGTTCAACGCGGAATCTTTGGGATCGATACCCTTGGTTCCCGGCGATCTGAAAGCGTTGATACCCGTTCCGTGTAACGCTGACGCCGGCCTGATTCATGATGTCAATCGTCATGTCAATATAGGGCTTGGAAACCGGGCCTTCGGTCACTGCGATCTCCACCCCGTTCCGGGTGAAGGGGGAGATGAGAAGAAGGGCAGATAGATACTGGCTGCTGGTGCCGCAGTTTAACGATACACTGCCGCAGGAAATCACGCCAGCTTCTATTTCAATCGGCGGGCATCCCGGACGGCCAAGAGATACTGTTCTGATGCCAAGCTGATGCAGACCTTCAAGAAGATCCTGAATGGGCCGCTCCTGCATGCGCTGGGTTCCGGTCAGAATGTATTTTCCTTTTCCCAGAGCACAAACCGCTGCAAGAAGCCTCATGGAAGTTCCGGAATTGCCTAGAAAAATCGGGTTGCTGCAAGGCTGCAACCTGCCATGAGCTCCCTGGATCCGCCACGATGCAGCGTCCTGATCAATGGAAATGCCCATTTGGCGCAATGCATCCCGGGTCAGCCGGGTGTCTTCACTGTCCAGCCCGTTCCGGATTTCGCATTCGCCGTCGGACAGAGCGGAAACAATGAGGGCGCGGTGCGTGTAACTCTTTGATCCCGGTACCCTGACTGTGGTGTTTTGGACCGGGCGCGATTGAATTTCGATCATGCGTCTCTCTTTTATGAATGGTTCTTCCGGGGACTGTTCAGGCAATCCATCAGAGATTGTTTCATGACGGCCAGGGGTGCCGGACTTTGGGTCCACAGCTCGAATTGAAACGCTGCCTGGTGAACGAACATGGAAAGGCCGTTGATTGTCCGGCATCCAGCCGCTTCGGCATCTTTCAGAAGCCGGGTTTTCAGTGGCGCGTACACGATATCCATGACCAGAAGACCGGGGGTTAACAGCGCATCCGGAACCGGGGACTGATGGAGATGCGGCGTCATGCCGACGGATGTGGTCTGGATCAAAATGTCAAAGGGAAGAGATCGAAGCTCTGAAATGGGAATAAACTCCGCATCCAGCGCTGTTGCCAGTTTTTCTCCATTAGAGACTGTTCGATTGATAAGGGTCAGTCTGGATCCGCGAGATTTGACGCCAAAACCGATGGCGGCTGCAGCCCCGCCAGCGCCGATGACAGCAACCTGTTTTCCCTCCAGATGGGTGACCTCTTCAAGGGCCGTGACAGCTCCCGGGCAATCCGAGTTATAGCCTTTCAGCCGGCCTTCATGGTTGATGACCGTATTTACGGCCCCGATGCTTTTGGCCATGGGATCAAATTCATCCAGAAAACCCAGTATCGAAACTTTGTGCGGAATGGTGATGCTGGCCCCCATTATGCCTAAAGAACGCATCGCGGCCGCGCCATCGCCGATTGCATCGACCTGAAAAGCCACATAAGCGCCGTTGTATCCGGTTTGCGAAAAGGCCCGGTTAAACATCACCGGGCTCAGACTGTGGCGGACCGGGTTTCCCATCACGGCAAAAACCCGTGTTGCTGAATCAATCATGATTTCCCCGTCTGTCATACCCTGGGATAGGAACCCAGGCATTTCAGCATCATGCACATTTTGTTCATTTCATCAACTGCCTGCTGAACCAAAGCATCTTCTAAATGGCCTTCAATATCAACAAAAAAATGATAGCTCCAGTTTTCATGCCGGGATGGCCGGGATTCCAGCTTGACCATATTGAGGCCGGCGTCGTTGATGGGCTTTAATATCTTGTAAAGTGCGCCGGGAACATGATGGGTTGCGAAAAGAAGAGAGGTTTTGTCCTGCTCGGTCCGGCCGGGCATCTTTTTACCAATGACGAGAAAACGGGTCGTATTGCGGATACTGTCTTCAATCCGGGAGGCGAGTATCGGCAGCTGATAAATTCGGGCTGCCTCCCTGCCGGCAATGGCGCCGGATCTGGGATTCTCCAGGGCTTTTTGAGCGGCAAACGCCGTACTTTCGCATGGCTCCAGCCGGCAGTTCGGAAGATGGTTGCCAATCCACTCCCGGCACTGGGCAAATGCCTGGGAATGAGAATAGAGCACCTCAATGTCCTTAAGGGTTTTTACTGTCGAGAGCAGGTCATGGGAAATAGTCTGGTAAATCTCGGCGCAGATCTGGACTTCCGATTCCCAGAACAGATCGAGCGTCGAATTGACCGCGCCTTCAATGGAATTTTCAACCGGTACCACCCCGAAAGGATATATCTCCTTATCCACGCCGGCAAAGATATCCCGGATCCGGGCAAGGGGCGCTGTCTGAACCCCCCGTCCGAAATGATTCAGGGTGGCAAGATGGGTAAACGTGCCTTCCGGGCCAAGATAGGCAACGGTCACCGGTTTTTGAATCTCCCGGGAGGCGGCAATAATTTCCTTGAAAATGTAATGCAGGGCGCCCGTGCTTAGCGGCCCGCGGTTCAGGCGGTTCAGGCGGCTTAGGAGCAGCGCTTCTCTGGCGCTGTCAAAAACCGGACCGCCGTTTTTTGCTTTTATCGCGCCGATTTTTCTGGCGGTATCCAGCCGGATGCAGATCAAATCCAGGATTTTTTCATCAATGGCGTCAATTGTCTTTCGCAGGCCGTCCATGTCTTCAGCCTCAGAATTATCTCCGGCAGGTGTTGAAATGTGTTTGCTCATAAAGCGATGCGTTCCTCGATATTCTCATTTTTGCGAAGCCATCATTTTTCGGTGATGGTTTCCTGGATGGCATATCCAAAATGCCGCCCGCCCTGTTCGGTGGCGACCAGTACCCGGTCTTCCGGCGTCAGATGAACCACAGACACCGGCTCGCCATCCGGCCGGGTCAGGCGAATGGTTTCGGCGTTTTGAACCAGCGTGGTCAGAGCCCTGCCGTTTACTGACGCAGTAATCAGCATCAGGGGCCGCTTTTCGATTTTCAGGCGGCCCACAATGGCGGTCGTTGTATTGCCGTCATGATCCACGATCTGAACCGGATCTCCTGCGCAAAGCTCCGAAAGATAACGGGTTTTACCGCCCGGAACCCGGGTATAGGCATGCACGGGTCCGGCGTTGACCCGAAAAGGCCTTGGCGCCACGTAAGGGTTGGAAACACTTTCGGCATGTATCAGAAAAAGGCCGCTGCTGCTGTTTCCGACCAGCATTCCCTGGCCGGCCGTCATCAGGGTGCAGGTATCCACGCATACCCGGTCGCCCATTCCGGCCGGCTGGATGCTGAGGATTTCGGCAATTTCCAGAACGGTTTTATCTTCCTGAGACCTTAAACGGGTCAGGGCCTGTTTGAGGGACGCCGGATCACCGGCATGAAGCAGAATATGCTGGACGCCTTTTTCCAGAATCCCGAAGGCGGTCTGGGCATCTGCCAGGCAGCTGACCTGCGCGATGACGTCGGCGCCTCTGGCGATGAGGTTCTCAAGAGGGATAATGCTCCAGTCCTGGCAGTCCAAAATGACCTTCTTATCCCGGCACATGGCCAGAATCGCCTCTTCATCTTCCTTGCAGGTTATTTGGCAGGAGACCACATCCTCTCCCGGCTTGATGTCGCCGTCCATGGCAATGGTCTGAATCCTGCCCAGTTCTTTTATTGTTTCGGAAAAACCCGGCGGCGCCATAATCCCGTCAGCGCCGTTTTCAATGGCAGTCGTTGCCATGTCTTTATCCCATGGGTCAATTTTGACCCAGATAGTACGCCTCATTGTATTCCTTTCACACTCAGCATTTACTTTAAGAAGGATAATGCTCTGTCCACATCCGCGCCATCATGAACAATGGCGGCTATGGCCATGGTCATGGCTGTTGGATCGCTGTGCTGAAACACATTTCTGCCGATCGAAGCGCCGGAGCCGCCGGCATCTATGGAACCCTTGACCATTTCCAGAATGTCGATGTCGGAATCCATTTTGGGGCCGCCGGCAATCACGACCGGAACTGAACAGCCCTGGACCACTTCACGAAAGGATTCCGTGGAACCGGTATAGGACACCTTGACAATGTCGGCTCCCATTTCGTCGCCGACCCGTGCCGCGTGTTTGATGACATTGACGTCGTATTCGTCCTTGATGTTTTCACCGCGAGGATAGATCATGGCCAGCAGCGGCATTCCCCAGGCCCGGGCGTCATAACTGACTTTCCCAAAATCCTTCAGCATTTCTTTTTCGCCGCCATTTCCCAGATTCACCTGGATGGATACGGCATCGGCCCCCAGTTTAAGAGCCTCTTCCACCGTACAGATCAGGGTTTTTGCATTGGGGTACGTCGAAAGACTGGTGGATGCCGACAGGTGGATGATCAGGCCGATATCCTTGCCCCGGCCGCGATGCCCTGCCTTTACAAGCCCCTTATGCTCGACTATGGCGTTGGCGCCCCCTTCGGAAACTTTCTGGATCGCATCTCTTACATTGATCAGCCCGGGAATGGGCCCGATGGACATGCCGTGGTCCATGGGGACGATGACGGTTCTTCCGGTATTCCGGTTGATAATGCGCTCCAGTCGAATCTGCTTGCCTAAAATGCTCATGATGGATCTCCTCCTTTTTTAAAAATAAAAAAGGCCGTGAAGATTATTTCTCCACGACCTTTAGAAAAAAAAGCCGTGGGCAGAGTCTGCCCACGGCTAAGTGCTGGATAATGTCTCAGGGTATCAGCACACCACAGGCAGATCGGTGCTAAAGTAATAAAAATACCCGTAATAATATATGCCTGAAATGGAATGATTCACGAGACGATAATTCCTTAATGTTTGATTTCGTGGGAAAATAACATCGATTGTTTCTTGATGTCAAGCAATATTTTTTAAATGGGCAGGAATTGCGCCATCCCGCATCTGGATCACAGTTTTCGATAGGGATAAAGCCCTGGGCAGGACCATTCCTTGGCAGGTTACAAAAAGGATCGGCTTGCCACATCAAATTTCCGGTGTTTATTGTCATCACCTGCCAGGTACCGGCGCTATTGGCGACCAAACGGCTCTGAAATGTCCTTGACAGCATCCAGGACAGGTGCTATCCAAAAATACAAAAGCGTTTTTTTTGAGTCAGGCAAAGTTTGACGAATCCAGTCGGTTGAGAGCCAAGCTTGACAACTCAGCCGATACCATCGGTGAAAAACGCTCTACGCGACAATATCTTTTCCCGAAACGCCTTTCTGTAAAACCAGGAGAGAAATTCCATGACAATGCTGTGGTGGCACTGGCTGTCTTTTGGATTGATTCTTATCAGCGCCGAGCTCTTTATCCCGTCCTTTACCATCATCTGGTTTGGTCTCGGGGCTTGTTTTGTGGGGCTTTTTCTGTATATTTTTCCGGAATCTTCTTTCAGCGTCCAATTGTTTACATGGACCCTGGCTTCATCGGTGCTCACCTTTCTCTGGTTCCGGGTGTTAAAACCCAAAATGGTGGATAAAACCACGGCCGGAATGTCGCAGGAAGCCATCGTCGGTGAAACGGGAATGGTCGTAAAATCCAATGCAACGCCGCTTGGAAGGGGCAGGGTGCGGTTTACCCTGCCGGTTCTGGGGGCAGAAGAGTGGGATTATACCAGCGCAGAAGTTTTACAGCCCGGGGATCATATCCGGGTCTCGGGCATAGACGGGCATGTGCTGAAGGTTGAAAAAAGTAATCTTCGAGAAAAGGAGGCATTGAAATGACCGGAGGTCTGACAGTCATTGGAATTTTAACGTTGCTGGTTGTTTTGACGATTTTTATGGGCGTGCGGATTGTTCCCCAGGGGTACAAGCATGTGGTGCAGCGCCTGGGCAAATATCACTCTACCCTGAATCCGGGGTTGAATTTTGTGATTCCCTATCTGGATGCCATTGCTCATAAAGTCATCACCAAGGATATTTCTCTGGACATTCCGACCCAGGAGGTGATTACCAAGGACAATGCCGTGATCATGACTAACGCGCTTGCCTTTATCAATGTCATTGAACCCCAGAAGGCCGTCTATGGCATAGATGATTACCGGTTTGCCATTGTGAACCTGATTCAGACATCTCTCCGGAGCATTGTCGGTGAGATGGATCTGGATGATGCGCTCAGCTCCCGGGAGCTCATCAAATCGAAGTTGAAGGGCGGGATTTCAGACGATGTGGCGGCCTGGGGAATTGTGGTCAAGACCGTGGAAATCCAGGATATCAAACCGTCGCCGACCATGCAGCAAGCCATGGAAAAGCAGGCGTCTGCGGAAAGGTCCCGAAGGGCCGCCATTACCGAGGCGGAAGGAATGAAAGTTGCCGCAATATTAAAAGCCGAAGGCGCCAAGGAAGCCCAGATTCAGGAAGCTGAAGGGAAGCTGGAAGCCTCCAGGCGGGATGCGGAGGCCAAGGTGATCATGGCCAATGCCTCGAAGGAGGCCATTCAGCGGGTTACGGACGCTATCGGGGATCGCCATCTGCCGGCCTTATATCTTCTGGGCGAACGCTATGTGGATGCTTTTAAAAACCTGGCAGCCTCACCCAATGCCAAGACCATCGTGATGCCGGCTGATATCCTGAAATCCGTTCAGGGGCTCCTGGGAGGAAAATAATTATGGTTTTGACTGCCTGCCGTCTTCATGGCATTTTTTTCCATACCAGTCAATCTGCCGGCAGATTCCCCGGATGATGCTGACTTCCCCTGCTTTAAGCTGTAAGCGGTTAAAAAAACGCCGGATTTTGTTCATCCAGTAATCCGGGTTTTCCGGGTTGATGTAGCTGATCCGGACCAGAATATCCCGAAGCTGGTCATACATGCCATCCAGTTCATGACGCGTGGCCAGCCGGGGGGCGTTTGCCTCTGTTAAAGGCCTGTCTGCCGTATACAGTTCGTAACAGATGACCATGACGGCCTGGGCCAGATTCAGTGAAGAGAACTCGGCAGTGGGGATATTGACCAGTTCATGGCAGAGACGAAGATCTTCGTTGGAAAGCCCCCGGTCTTCGGGTCCGAAAACAATGGCAATGGCGTTCTCCTGGGAAAGAGGTATCAGACGGCCGGCCATGTGAGAAGGGGACAAGACGACTTCGCGCTCCCCGCCAAGACGTGCAGTGGTTCCTACAACCAGGTGAAACGGGGACAGGGCCTGCCGCAGATTCTGGGCGACCTGAATCTTCTGCACAACGTCGGCAGCCACATGGGTTGCCATTTTGAGCACCCGGGAAAGATCGTAGTTTTCCGGTTCAACGACGATCATACGGCGAATACCCATGTTCCGCATGGCTCTGGCAGCGGCTCCAATATTTTCCGGAAAATGGGGCCGCTGAAGGACAATGGTGATATGGTCCAGGCAGATGCGTTCGGTGGATGATGTCACTTTACAATTTCAAAGCTGTTGAAGAAATAGCCCATCTCAAATGCCGCGGATTCCGGAGAGTCCGAGCCGTGAACCACGTTTTTTTCAATATCCGTGGCATACTCCCTGCGGATGGTGCCTTCGGCGGCATTCTTGAAATTGGTTGCGCCCATCAGATCCCGGTATATCGAGATGGCGTTTTCTCCTTCAAGAATCATCACCACCACAGGCCCCGAGCACATAAAATCCGTCAGGCTGGCAAAAAAAGGCCTTTCCTTATGAACGGCGTAGAATCCTTCCGCCTGAGTGCGGGTCATGTGTAGCATTTTCATGGCGATGATGTTTAATCCGGATTTTTCCAGCTTCTGAATCACATTGCCGATAAGGTTACGGGAAACCCCGTCGGGTTTTATAATGGATAACGTACGTTGCATGATTAGATCCTTTCGAAATGGTTTGGGTTAGACAGGAGTCAGGCGCCAGGGTCCGGATCAGCCCGTTGCCCGGTTCTGAGGTAGATTAAGACTCATTTTGATGTTATGGATGCGATTGCGGGCATGATCGGGGTTCCGGATACTGGATAAGGCCAGAAGGTTTTTGGATGCGTCATCCGGGGATTCTTTCCGGTTGGCCAGAACCATGCGGTACCAGTGAGGCAGGTCGTCGTAATAGGCATCTGTCAGCAAAACCGATTGCTTTCGGCAGATCTCGGACTGTTCGGGCGAGAGCTGAAAAGTTTTTTCGCTGGACAGTTTCAGTTCATGGTGGCCAATGCTTTCCGTAATTTGCCCTTTGATCCGCTGATAGCGCCGGATGGGCAAAAGCCAGAAGCGAAAAATAATATACCCTGCCGCGCCCAGGCTGAAGCCGATCAGGGATGCGATAATGATGCTATTCATGTTTTCCTTTGACCTTCCCTTTTTTCAAAGGGGGAATAGCACTTTCATGCTTTGTCGTGCTTGAAAAGCATGTCGGTTTGTAGCTATTTATTTTTATCACGCAGCATTTTGTAAATACGCAATGAAATATTGCGGGTATTTTCACGGCTGCCGCTGTTGTCAATGACGATTGTGGCGCGCAGCTTTTTTTCTTCGATGGGCATCTGAGATCGAATTCGCGCCAGGGCCTGTGCCTGCGTCAATGCATCTCTGTCCATCAGTCGCTGAATCTGAACCGACTCCGGAACATAGACCACGATGATATCCGAAAGGCCGGAGTCCATGCCGGATTCGATCAGAAGCGGCACATCCAGAATCACGACGGCATTGGGCTGTTTTTTTTCAATTTCAGCCAGGCGGGCAGCGGTTTCCGCAAAGACCCCCGGGTGGACGATCCTGTTCAGGGCTTGCTTCTTGACCGGGTCATTGAAGATGATCTCTCCCAGAAGGGTGCGATTGATTTCTCCATCGGGCAGCAGCATCGACCGGCCAAAGGCGCCCACGATTTCCCGCCAAGCCGGCTGATCTTTCCGAACCACATCGCGGGCGATTTTATCCGCATCCACAATGACGGCCCCGGCATCTTCAAGAAAGGCGGATACCGTTGATTTCCCGGAGGCTATTCCGCCGGTAAGCCCTGCAATAAGCAAAAAAATCCTCCGTTTCAAAAAAAACAGGCAGAAGTCCAGACTGAAGGGTAAATGTTTCAGCCTGGATCCGATAGATCTGCGAATCAGATATATCCTCAGTCGCTTATTTCAGCAGTGCGGTGATTCGCGAGCAAATGGCGTCTTTGCCCATCCCCTGATACGGAATCTGTTCAGAGAGGCCGCCCCGGCCTTCTTTCCAGGTGCCCATGCAGGCAAAGCGGGGATGATAGCCTCTTTCCAGAAGCCAGGTTCCCATTCTGGCCCCCAGGCCGGTCTTGACATTCTGTGTTTCCACCACAAGAATCGCATTTCCGGAGCCGATCCGCGTAAGCATGTCTTCATCAATCACGTTCAGTGTGTTTTTATTGATCAGGCCGATCGAGACCCCCTGGGCTTTGAGATCCTCGACAATATCCAGGCACCGGTACAGCATTTCGCCGTAGGTTACCATGTATCCGTCGCTGCCTTCCCGGATAAGGTCGTCCTTGCCGGGAATAAATGTGTATCCTTCATCGAAAAAGCGTTTGCCGTCAGCGCGCAAAATATACGGTGTGCCGGATCGGGTTGAAAAGACAAATCGCAGCCCTTTGTCAAAAAATATCGAGGATAGGACGGCTTTCAGCTGAAGGCTGTCCGCAGGATAGAAAAGCCGCGTGGCATCATTTTCCAGAAGGCCGTTATCGGCAAAAATAGGCGTTGATTCCGAAATGGCAGGTATTATCCGCCATGTCGTCCACCCCGGCATGAGAAAAATGGGCCAGCACATTGGACCGGTTCAGTCTGGCCATGGTGATTTCGGAAATCACCATCTCCAGAAAAGCGGAAAATGTGGCAAATATGCCCTGTTTGCCGGCAGTTGCTCCAAATCCGGCTGCCACGGAAAAATTGTTCCGCTCCATGATGCCGCCATGGACATAAACTTCCGGGTAAGTCTTTCGGATATGATGAAGGCCGCAGGAACCCTCTAGATCGGAATCCACGACAATCACCCGCTCTTTTCTGTCCGGCATGTCTTTCAGAATCTCGCAGACATATTTGCCGAAATCATCCCTGTTTTTGGCCTGTTCGGGGGAGCTACCTTTGGACGGCGCGCTTTTTTGCTTGGGTAGAGGCGTCTCCAGAATCTTTACAGCTTCGTCATATCCGTTTCGCTGAAGATAGGAGATGGCAAAATTTACCGGAATGACATCATGCCCCTTGGGCAGGCCTTCAATGCCGTCGACTCCCGGGGCCATTTTGCGGCGGTTGACCAGGGCATAAGGGCCGCTGGTGGTCAGCGCTTTCTGGATTCTTTGAAACAGGGCATCCATATCTTCCCCGTTTCCGGCATCAACGAAAAGACCGTGCCCTTTCAGGGTTTTTTCAACATCAAAGCCCTTCATGTATTGGCTGGGATGGCCGGCAATGGTAACGTCATTGTCGTCTATCAGCAGTTTGACATTCATCCCCTGGGCCACGGCATAGCGCGCGGCTTCGGCGTCCCCGCCTTCCTGCTGGGACCCGTCGCTGCCGAAGAGGATGACCGATTTGCCGGGATTGGCCGCGGCAATTCCGTTGACATAGCTCCACATATGCCCTAGTCTGCCGGAGCTGAAGAAAATTCCCATGTCATCATGACGTTCAGGGTGGCCATAAAGTCCTTTGTCAAATTCCCGGTAATGAAGAAGGGCTTCCGCCGGCATAAATCCGTTTAGGGCCGCCATGATATATTGAATGGCCACCCGATGGCCGGCTTCGTCAAAAAAGACCGGATAAACGGATTCGCTGCCTTTGATGAAGCCGTCAATCATCAGCAATTCTGGAACCACATCAAAAGCCCCGCCAGTATGACCCCCCAGACCCTTGGCATTGGCGTAAGCCGTAAAGAAAACAATGCTGTCTCTAACGAGTTTAATGTTTCGGCCAAGCTGCTCTTTTTGATCCGGAAGCAGTTGAGGCTGGGAGAGAGAAAAACGAACAGGGATATAGCGGTCGAGCGCAATCGGAAACTTCATGGATTCTGTCCTTTGTTCAAGGGAATAATATTAAACTTGCGGGTGGTTTTCATTATGAATTTCTTTGCTGCTGCTTTGGCATCACTCAGGGCGGGTCCTTTTTGATAAAAAAAATCGAATCTTCGATAGAAAGGGTTCGGGACATTTTGTTGTTGTGACTATCCAGGGTATTGAATACGAATTGATTGTTTTGATTTTCCGTATGCAGGGCATCTGTTCGGCCGGGTGAGACCTGTGAAGGGACGGTGTGCCCGGCGGATAGAGCATCCAGGCGGGTGATGCGCTGAACGATTTCCGCAGCAACCTTGTCAACAACAGCCTTGCGCCTGGTTTCTGCCGACATTCGGCTTGCAGATGAGTCCGGACCGGAGTCTTCATTCTGAGTGGCGGTTCCGGCTTTGAAAAGCTGAAGGCTGTAAGTGTTCAGGACATTGTGGATTTGATAAGCGGGAATATGCATGATTGTTTAAGACCCATTAATGGTGAATCATAACCTCATCAAGAAGAGGCTGTCAGCCCCTGTATAAACTTCAAATGACTCTCAAAGGCAATCTCCGGCAGGTTGTCGGGGGAAAAATACGCAGCATCGGAGGCATCGTCCCCTGCAACAAGGTCTCCGGAATATGCCGTGACCCAGTAACCCACCAGCAGAATCGAGTTGTACAAACGGCTGGGGTTGGTCGTAACACCCAGAAGTTTATGAATCTGGCCCGTCAGTCCGGTTTCTTCGTAAAGCTCTCGAAGCGCAGCGCTTTCCGGAGACTCTCCCAGTTCAATGAAGCCGCCTGGCAGACACCACAGCCCTTTTTGAGGCTCAACGCTTCTTTGTACGAGAAGAATCAGACCCTGCGCGTCTGTTACAATCAGGCAAGCCGCAGGGGTCGGATTTTCATAAACAGGATCATTACAATGGCTGCAAAACAGCCGGTTCCGGTTTTCAAAAAATTTTTCAATCAGTCGAAAGCCGCAATACGGACAAAACTGTTTTTTTTGCATCAGGTATTCGTATATATTTGATATTCTGTTTTTTGGTTAAGCAATACATCGATCTGATCCTGAATCTCGGCCCTTTCCAGCTGATGAAACCAGGATTCCCAGTCCTCTTCCGATTGCCATGAACTGATGACCATAAATTCCCGGGGATCATTTACGCAGCGCAGGGTTTCACCGTAGATATATCCGGTATGGTTCATAGCAAGCGCCCTGAGTTTTCTCAAAAGCGGTGTCAACAGATTCGTCTTGCTCTCGGGAACAATTCGCCGGATGATGATTTTGACAGCCATGAGGATCTCCTTTCATAAAATAATTGAAGAGAACACTGCCACGTATTATAGACTGTTCGGATCATTTCAACCGCAACTATAGGAAACTACCCGTCATTGTGTCAAGAAAAAACCCTGAATTCGCCAGTATGAATGATTATTCATTCATTAAATCAGAAGCCCTTTTGTTTTATCATACAATTTTACTTGACTATTGAAGCCTTGTTTTGTTAAATGAATGAATATTCATTCATAACCTTGTTGATATGGTAAGGAGGCTGTTATCAGTACACGGGACAAAAATAATGACAAATATCACCGAATCCTCGAAGCAGCCGTAATGGTATTTGCCGAGCAGGGATTCTATCAGTCCACCATATCCCATATTGCCAGAGAAGCGGGTGTGGCCGATGGAACGATTTATCTTTATTTCAAAAACAAGGACGATATTCTGGTTCAGTTTTTTACCGACAAGGCCAAGCAGGTATTTGATCTGTTTCGGGAAGAAGTGTCAAAGGCGGACAATGCGGTTGAAAAGCTTCGAAATTTAGTCCGCAGACATCTTGAAGAATTCCAGCGTGACAAGAATATGGCCATTGTCTATCAGGCTGAAACGCATCAGAACAGCCGATCCGCGGAACCTCAGATTCGTGAAATGTCCAAGATGTATCTGGATATCGTATCTGAGATCGTGGAACTGGGTCAGGCGGACGGCAGCATGAGAAAGGATCTTTACCTCAGCCTGGTCAAGCGCTTTATCGTGGGAGCCGTGGATGAAACCATCAACAACTGGCTGCATTCCGGCGGCAAATACGATCTGGTATCCATGACAGATCCTTTAATCGATTTATTTATCAGGGGCATCGGCAATACCCGATGACCTTTTGATTTCTCGGATTTTGCCCGCGCATGAAAAATACGATCGCATTTTATTAAATGTTCTTAGTCTTATAACCCCCATAAGGAGAAACTAACTATGGCACAGCCTATTGCAGACCGAAGAGATGTGGATTTTGTTCTGTATGAACAGCTTCATGTTGAAGAACTCAGTAAACATAAAAAATTTGCTGATTTTAACAAAAAGACGGTTGATCTGATCATATCCGAAGCCAGAAATCTGGCCATAAAAGAAGTGCTTCCCACCCAGAAAATCGGAGACGAAGAAGGCTGCAAACTTGAAAACGGCGTGGTTTCCGTGCCTGAATCCTTTCATCGGGTATATGATCTGATCAAGGAGGGCGAATGGGTGGCGATGCCGGAAGATCCGGAGTGGGGAGGGCAGGGAATGCCCAGAACCGTTTCTCTGGCTGCCAGTGACTATCTGGTCGGCGCAAATTTTGCTTTTATGATGTATCCCGGACTGACCCATGGGGCCGGCAAGCTGGTTGAGGAATTCGGAACCGAAAAGCAGAAAAAACTGTTTCTGAAAAAAATGTACACTGGCGAATGGGCCGGAACCATGCTCCTGACCGAGCCCGAGGCCGGATCCGACGTAGGCGCGTTAACCACGACCGCAGTCAAAAATGATGACGGCACCTATTCCATTACCGGCGCCAAGATATTTATCTCCGGTGGTGAGCACGACCTGGCGGAGAATATCATTCATCCGGTTCTGGCGCGTATTGTCGGCGCGCCTGCCGGCACCAAGGGCATATCGTTGTTCCTGGTGCCAAAAATCTGGGTCAATGATGATGGCAGCATGGGAGAATTCAATGACGTGGTCTGCACGGGCATTGAGGAGAAGATGGGAATTCACGGCAATTCCACCTGTTCCCTGTCCCTTGGCGGAAAGGGGAAATGCCGCGGAACGCTTCTTGGCGAAGAGAACAAGGGCATGAAGGCCATGTTTCTGATGATGAACGAAGCCCGTCTTCTTGTGGGGCTTCAGGGCTTTAGTTGCGCTACCTCCGCCTATATGAATGCCTTGAACTACGCCAGGGAAAGAAAACAGGGCAAAAATCTGCTTCAGTCCATGAATGAAGCAGCGCCTTCGTGTACCGATCATTCAGCACCCGGATGTCCGGCGGCAACTCATGATCATGAAATCCTATGTGGAAGGCATGAGAAGCATTTTGTACTATGTGGGGTTCTGTTCGGACAAGCTTGTTATCACGGACGATGAAAATGAAAAAGCCAGTTATCAGGGACTGATCGAGATCCTGACTCCGATTGCCAAGGGTTATATCACCGACAAAGCCTTTGAAGTCTGCAGTCATGGTGTTCAGGTTTACGGCGGTTACGGCTATATCAAGGAATATCCGATGGAACAGCTCATGCGGGACTGCCGTATTACCATGATCTATGAGGGAACCAACGGCATTCAGGCCATGGACCTTCTGGGCAGAAAGCTGGGGATGAAAAAAGGAAAACCGGTCATGGATCTTTTCGGCGAAATGCAGAAGACCATTGCCGCTGCCAAGGGAATTGCCGGCATCGAAGCTTATGCTGTAAAGCTGGAAGCCGCGGTCAACAAGCTTGGCGAGGTTGCCATGCACCTGGGTGCAACGGCCATGTCTCCCCAGGTTATGACCGCCTTTGCGCATGCGCATCCTTTTCTTGAGGTTGCCGGTGATGTGGTGATGGCATGGATGCTGCTGTGGCGGGCATCGGTTGCCGCGCCGCTTCTGGAGAAACTGGCCGGCAGCTTTGATCCCGAAGCCCGCCGGATCGCAGCCGAAAAGAACAAGAACGCGGCGTTCTATGAAGGCCAGATCAGAAGCGCCGAATACTTTATTCAGTCTGTCCTGCCCGTAACCTATGGAAAGATGAAGGCAATCATGAACTCCTGCGGTGCTGCGGTGGAAATTCCGGAAGTGTCTTTTGGGGGATGATTACAAGGCATGACGGCTGATTGATGCCGGGGAAAGGGGTCTACGTGCAAGGGGGCGATTCTTCTAAAATCGCCCCCTTTTTGTTAAGATAAATTATACCTTTTTCAGTGTTTCCACCCGCAGGTCCTTCTTCAAGCATTTTGCCGACATTGGTTTTGGGCAGCTCGGTCCGGAATTCAATGCTGGACGGCAGCTTGTATGCAGCCAGGTTCCCCTTGCAGTATTCGATCAGTTCATCTTCCGTTGCGGTCTGCCCGCTTTTCAATACGACAAAGACCTTGACGGCTTCCCCACGTGTGGGATGGGGGATGCCGATGGCGGTTGCTTCCTGAACCTTGGGATGGCTGAAAAACACTTCCTCAACATCCCGTGGATATACGTTGTAGCCCCCGCAGATGATCATGTCTTTTTTCCGGTCCACGATAAAGAAATAGCCGTCCGTATCCATCATGGCAATATCTCCGGTGTGCAGCCAGCCATCGGTAACGGTCTGGGCGGTTTCATCGGGTTTGTTCAGATAGCCTCTCATGACCTGGGGACCGCGAACAATCAGCTCTCCGGTTTCGCCTACCGGCATATCGGTGGTGCCGGAAACCAGATCTACGATCCTGGCTTCGGTGCAGGGAATGGGAATGCCGATGCTTCCCACCTTGCGCTTGCCCCCGGCAAAGGGGTTGACATGGGTGACCGGCGTGGATTCGGTCATACCAAAGCCTTCGACAATCACGGCCCCGGTCTTTTTCTCAAAATCCCGGATGACTTCGATCGGCAGGGGAGCGCTTCCTGAAAAACATCCCTTGATGGAAGTCATGTCGGTTTTTTGAATCAGCGGATGGTTCAGCATGCCGATATACATGGTGGGAACCAGGGGTGCAAACGTGGGTTTGAATTTGCCGATGGTCTCAAGCAGGGGTTCGGGTTGGGGCTTGGGAACGAGAATGTCCCCCCATCCCATGTAGATGGCAAAATTCATGGCAACCGACAGACCAAAAACATGAAAAAAGGGAAGTGCGCCCAGCATCATTTCCTGGCCTTTGTTAAAGCCGGGAAACCAGGCCTGCAATTGCTGAACCTGGCGGCTGAGGTTGCCGTGCGTCAGGATGACGCCTTTTGAAACGCCGGTGGTTCCGCCTGTGTACTGATACATGGCGACATCGTCAAAGGAAAGATCAGCTCCGGAAAAACCCGGTTTTGCCGTTGCAAGCACTTCTTTCCATTTATGCACATTCGGGGCGGACTTGACATCAGCAGCCAGTTTTTTCTTTTTAGCGACCAGGGGAAAGAGGAGGCTTTTCGGAAAAGGCAGGTAATCGCCGATGGATGTGTAAACAATGTGCTTGATGCCGGTTTTGGGTCTGAGGTCAATCATCCGGTTGCCCAGAAGATCCAGGGTAATCAAGAGCTTTGATCCGGAATCATTGAACTGGTGCAGCAGTTCCCGGTCCGAATACAGCGGATTGTTCATAACGGCAATGGCGCCGATTTTCAAAGTGGCATAATAGCCTACCACACAGGGAATGACATTTGGCAGCAAGCAGAGCGACGCTGTCGCCTTTTTGAATTCCGAAACCGGATAGGCAGGCGCTGAAACGGTTCACCATGTCATTGAGCTGGCGGTAAGTTACCTTGAATCCTTGAAAGAGAAGCGCCGTATGATCTGGAAATTCTTTGGCAGAGCGTTCCAAAAATGATGGAATGCAGGTTTCTTCAAATTGAATGGATTCAGAAATCCCTTTTTCATAATGTTTCAACCAGGGCTTGTCTTGATAGTTGACCGGTTCTGTCATAACTGCCTCCTTTTCCAGCAACTGGATTCCACAAATCAATGTGGCTGTTAAAAAATGATGAATTCAAAATGAATCATGAACGGGGTAATATAAAAAACGCCCATCAGATCAAGCGATGCTGAGAGGGCTTTTTTAAAAGTCGTTAATTAATCATTGAAATACTCTCCATTATCAGATATTGATTCTGAACGAACGTTCAGAATAGATAAATTTTACTTGACGAAAATGGAAATTTTGATTAAATGAATGAATACTCATTCATTTTTGCCAGAAAAATGCCCGTGAAAATATTTTTTTGGTAATAAATGTGTTAATATGATTAAAGTCAAATAATACAATCGAAGGGAGAAAGAAAGTAAAAAATGGAAACCGCTTTAATCTCTCCGGCTAAGGCGTGGGTGCTTGGATTTATTCCCACGATGTTTTTTTCAATCCTCATTTTGGTTATCGGGGTGGCCTGCTTTACCTATATCATTGCCAAGCGTGCCGCGCCGCTGGTTCGCGCCAAACCCGATCCCCGCCTGGACAATATCAAGGACAGGCTGGCAGGCATGTTCAAATTCGCCTTGGCCCAGTACCGCCAGCCTCGGTACATGATGGCAGGGGTCCTTCATATCGTTTTGTTTGCAGGGTTCATGATCCTGTCGCTTCGCTCCATCACCCTGGTCATTATTGGGCTTAAAGCCGGATTTGTTCTGCCGGGCTTGGGCGGATCCGCCGGACACTTCTACAATATTCTGAAGGATATTGCAGCCACGGCTGTGTTTTTAGCCTGCGTGGTGGGGATGCTTCGAAGGGGTGTCTTCCGGCCTGAGCGCTATGCTGTTCCCAAGAAATACGGTAAGGACCATACGTCCGAGGCCGTGTTTGTGCTGATGTTGATAACGGCTCTGGTGACCTGCGACATGATTTTCGAAGGTACGCTGGCGGCTGCTCAGATACAGAAAGGCCTGAATACCGAATATCTGCTGCCGGGAATGGGCGCGTGGATGGCAGCCGGCATCCTGGGCGGCACGAGCATTTCAACGCTGCAGAATCTTCATCTCGGAGCTTATTTTCTGCATAATCTGATTTTCTTTTTCTTTCTGTGTTTTCTGCCCATGGGAAAACATTTTCATGTCATCACATCGATTCCCAACGTATTTTTCATGAAGCTGAAAAAGGGCGCGATCAAGCCGGTTCAGTGGGGTGTGGAAGAAAACAAGCTGGATGAGCTGAAATCCTTTGGCGTCAAGAAATTTGAGGATTTTACCTGGAAGCATATGCTGGATTTTTATTCCTGTGCGGATTGCGGCCGATGTTCGGACCAGTGTCCGGCCAATGCCGTAAAACGCCCTCTGTCCCCGCGGTTCATTTCGATCAAGTGCCGGGATTATGCCTTTAAAAATTATCCGATCCGCGGGGAAATGACGCCCAAGGACGAGCATCTGATCGGTACGATATTAAGTGAGGATGAAATCTGGTCCTGCACCACCTGCGGCGCCTGCGAAGCCGAATGCCCGATTTTTATCGAATACATCGACAAGATCGTGGACTTGAGGCGGGGCATGGTGGACGAGGGGCTGGTGCCGCAGTCGCTTCAAAAACCCCTGAAAGCCCTCGAAAAACGGGGAAATCCCTGGGGCAAGATGGAGAAAAAACGGGCCGAATGGACAAAAACCCTGCCGGAAACCTGTGATGTCAAGCTTTTTGAAAAAGGCGATGAAGCCCAGAGCCTGTATTTTGTGGACAGCATTACCTCATATGATGACCGGATGCAGAACATTGCCCGTGCAACTGCCTGTCTGCTGAGCGCTGCCGGCGAGGATTTCGGGATTCTGGGTAAGGACGAAAAGGACAGCGGCAATGAGATCCGCCGTTTTGGCGAGGAAATGCTGTTTCAGGATATCAAATCCCATAACACCGAAGCCATTCTGGGCACAGGAGCTGCAAAAATCATTACCGCAGATCCCCATGCCTTCAACGCACTGAAGAATGAATACACGGGCCTGCCGCCGGTCGAACATATCAGCCAGACCCTGACACGAATCATCAGGGAAGGCAAAATCCGCCTCAAACCCGTTGCGGATTTAACAAGAGTCTACGCCTACCATGATCCCTGTTATCTGGGCAGACATAACGGCATTTATGATGAGCCCCGTGAGGCACTGGATGCCATTCCGGGGTTAAGGCGCGTGGACATGCTCAAAAGCCGGGATCGCTCGTTTTGCTGCGGCGGCGGCGGACTGATGCTGTTTTACGAGCCTGAAGAAGAACAGCGAATGGGCGTGCTGCGGGTTCAGATGGCCAGCAAGGCCGGTGCAAATGTTATTGTCACCGCCTGTCCGTTCTGCCTGGTGAATATGGAAGATGCCATCAAGGTTGCCGGTCTGGAAGGAAAAATGGAAGCCATTGATCTGTGTGAACTGATTGAGAAGCATCTTGATACAGAATATACTGTAATCGATGATATCAACAATGAGTAACATTTAACGCGGAGGAAAAGCATGGAAATTTTGGTATGTGTAAAGAGAGTACCAGATACTGCTGAAAATGAAATCGTGGTCAACAGCAAGGGTACGGATATTGAACGGGGCGATCTGGTCTACTCGGTCAATGAATGGGACAATTATGCCGTTGAAGAAGCCATTCAGATCCGGGATAATGTCGGCGGCAGCGTCACGGTGGTAACCGTCGGGGATGCGGACGCAGAGGAGGTTCTGCGGAGTGAAATGGCGATGGGCGCGGACAAAGGTATTCTGCTGTCAGATGACGCGTTTAACGGATCTGACGGCAAGGGCATTGCCGCCATTTTGAAGGCAGAGGTTGCAAAGGGAAAATATGATCTGATTCTGACCGGTGCCCAGGCCGATGACGGCGCCGGTCAGGTCGGTGGCATGCTGGCCGCCATGCTGGATATGCCGTATGCATCACTGGTCAACAAGATTGAAATTGTCAGTGACAAAGTCATCAAAGTCGGCCGTGAAATCGAAGGCGGCAATCAGGAAATGAACGAGATCGATCTGCCCTGCGTTCTTTCCATTCAGACCGGCATCAATGAACCCCGCTATGTCGGGATCCGGGGAATTCGAAAAGTGGCCTCTGTTGAGATTCCGGTTCATGGCTCGTCGGATCTGGGACTTGCCGCTGGATCAGTCGGCGCTGCCGGCGCCAAGGTCAAACGGGTGGATTATTTTGTGCCGCCCCTGGGCGAGGGTGCTGAAATGCTGGAAGGCAGCTCCGATGAAATCGTTGAAAAACTGATTGAACTCTTGAAGTCCAAAGGAGGGATCAAATAATGACGCAACAGATTTTTGCCTATATATCCCATAAAAATGGGGCTGCAGATGATTCGGCCCTTGAACTGATTGTGGCAGCAAAAAAAATTGATCCTGCAGCAGCCGTCACCGCAATTGTATGCGGTGCAGGCGCCTGAACTGGATGCGGTCTGCACGGCAATGGCCGGGGTGTATTCTGAGGTCTGGAAAATTGACAATCCGGCGCTGGCCTATCCCAATGCGGAAATTCTGCGGGCGGTTCTGGTCAATATCCTTCCGGCCGACGCCATCACGCTGGTACCGCATGATACCTTCGGCATGGATCTTTCCCCGGGCTTGTCCATTAAACTGGATGCAGCCTTTGTTCCGGATGTCGTTGGCATTGAAGGCATTGACGGAGCGAATCTGAAAGTGATTCGCCAGGAATTCGGCGGCCAGGTCAGCACGCATATTCGTTGCGATATCTCCGCCGGTGCCGTGATGAATATGCGTTCGGGGTGTTTTCGCTCCGATGACAGCAAGGCGTCCGGCACTGTTGTGGATAAGTCCGGCCAGGCCGGAGACTGCAAGGCCAAACGCCGGTTTCTTGAAGTTGTGGCAGCCGAAGTCGGAGATGTTGACATCACCAAATCCGATGTTCTTGTTTCCGTGGGACGTGGCATCGAGGATCAGGAAAATATCGGGATTGCCCAGGAACTGGCCGATGCCATCGGTGCCGTGGTTTCCTGCTCCCGGCCGATCGTGGATGCCAAGTGGCTGGAAAAATCCCGTCAGGTGGGCACATCCGGCAAGACCGTAAAACCCAAGGTTTACATGGCGCTGGGGATCAGCGGATCTTTTCAGCACATGGGCGGGATCAAGGGCAACCCCTTTATGGTTGCGGTCAACAAAAATCCCAAGGCGCCCATTTTTCAGGTTGCCGATGTCGGCATTGTCACCGATCTTCTCGAGTTTGTGCCCGAGCTGACCGAAAAAATCAAAGAGATGAAATAGTCATCTGAAGTCTTAAATTCTGCACAACCGTACATCAGCCGGCTGAACTTTTAAAGGGCAGCCGGTTGATCCTCGTTTTATTATAAGCCTCCCCGCAAATTACCGACAAATAAATGCGTCGTCCACCTGCTGTGCACAGCCGTTTCAACTTTTGGCCTTTTCCATCCAGGATATAAAGCCTCCGTTTGGTCCTGACAACACCCCCAACCTTTCCAAATAGAACCGCAACCATTAATAACTTGTCAAGTATTATTTTATAATATATTGAATGATTATATTGAGATAGTGGGTTGCTTGCAGGAAGAATAGAAAATCTTATATCGCAGGTTCATCCTGAAAGCGATAAATTGTTGGAAAGCTGTCCAAAGCACCGGGACCACCGCACGGTTCGGTACGATGAAAACATATGGATCACAATATGACTCCAAAACAATTTTATGACTGGCAGACGGCAGGTGGTACAGACGATGTCATGCGCATGGTAGATTGTCTGGAGCGGGCAGATCTTGCATGGTGCGCAATTGGAGGAATTGCGGTGAATCATTGGGCTGATGAACCCATGGTCACGCAAGATGTTGATTTCGTGGTTGCTGCAGAATCTGTGGAACTTGCTAAAAAATTCCTTGAGGAAGCCGGCTTTAAATCTGAACGCTTTCAGTGGTCTATTAATTTTCGTGGTCATTCCAAGGTAAGTATCCAATTGAGCACGGAAGATTTCTATAAAGACTTTCCCAGTCGTTCTGTTCCGGCAGACATCCATGGAATTCTGATGCGGGTTGCTTCTCTGGAAGACACATTGCGTGGAAAAATCAAAGCGTGGCGAGATACGGAAAGAAGACAAAGCAAGAAACTCAAAGACCTGGGTGATATCGCTCGCCTGGTTGAAAGCCACCCTCATCTGTGGGAATTACTTGATCCGGATTTGAAAGAAATCATTGAAAAACAGTAAAATCAAGATTAGCACCAAACACAATTTTCTCAGGAAATGTCAGCATTCCGTGACAATTTCAAAAATGGACAATTCATGAAACCAGACGACAATATCATATCCCGAATCCTGTTTCATCCCAGAGAAGAAGAGCCGGGATATGTCCCTGAAGGAATCCGGACCGTCACCGCATCCGGGAACGCCGGAATCGGCGGATATCTGCATCTTCACCCGACAAGCGAAACGCTCCTGCTTTTCTTCCACGGCAATGGCGAAATCGCCGCCGACTATGATGATATTTCATCCTTTTTTACCAATTGCGGGGTTTCGTTCTGGAGTGTCGATTATCGCGGGTACGGCAGAAGCACCGGCCTGCCGGCGTACAGCCTCATGTTTGACGATGCCCAGGCCCTCTTGAATGATATCCCCCGCATGGCAAACACCGTGGGACGAACGTTCAAGAGAATACTGGTCATGGGCCGGTCCCTCGGGAGTGCATCCGCGATATTTCTGGCATCCCGCCATGCCTCAAAATTATGCGGCCTGATCCTGGACAGCCCGTATGCGGATGGGCTGAAGCTCATCTACAGGCTGAGCGGTATTGATTTGAAAAGACAGGATTTGCCGGAGTTCATGGATAACATCGATATGATGCGCGCCATTGACCTGCCGACGCTCATCATTCACGGCACCATTGACCAGATCATCCCCATTTCCGATGCCAGAGCCCTTTACAATGCCTGCACAAATACGGTCAGGCGCCTGGTCGAAATCGAGGGCGCCGGACACAACGATTTGATGTTTACAGGCGCAGACCGCTACTGGTCCTCGGTTCGGGAGCACATCATTCAAGCAATTCCCGGACCCTATTCGGATTAAGCTTTTGATGGTCTCGTAAGAATTCGGAATGACGGTGGTTGCGAGTCGCAATCCATACCCCGCGCCCTATGGCAGCGGATCCTGTTATGGTTGAATCTGGATTCCTTTGGCCGTGATTTGAATGCTGCCCGCTTTATAGAGACCGCCGATTGCTTTTTTAAACTCTTTCTTGCTCATCGAAAAAATGTGGCGAATCTCATCCGGGCGAGCTTTTGTCATGACAGGGGATAAAGCCCCCCCTTTTTTTAAGGGTCTCCAGAATTCTGGCGCCGGAGCCGGTTACGGACTGGTATCCGGGACTTTTCAGGGTCAGATCGATTTTTCCGTCTTCACGGATTCGGCTGATGTAGCCGGTTATTTTTTCTCCGACTGAAACAGACGTGAAACTTCGCTCCTGTAAAGCAGGCCGGAAAACCGGTTGTTGACAACAGCCATGATGCCGATTTTTGTGATGCCGTAAATCAGAAGATCGACTTTTTCCCCTTCGGACAGATCCTTCGGGTTTTTGTCGCAGTTATGGGTAATCCGGTTTGTGCCGTAAACCCGGCCGGTCAATTCATCCAGACACACCTTGACGACATAGCTTTTCCCGGTCTTCATCCTGTCCTGCTGCTGGCTTGACGGAACCAGAAGATCTTTTTCAAGACCCCAGTCGAGAAAAGCGCCGAACGAAGCAACATCCTTTACCTGAAGATAGGCGAATTCACCCACCACGGCTTTGGGTTCAAGGGTTGTTGCAACCGGACGATCCTCGGAATCGGTATAGACAAATACCTTCAGGGTATCGCCCGGACGGGTATTCTCGGGCACGTATTTTAAGGGAAGCAGGACTTCGTCTGGCTTCGGGTTCAGGTAGAGCCCGAAATCAACCATCCTTTCAACCACGAGTTCATTGTAACTGCCGATTTTCAACATAACGAACAACCTCTCAACATCCATCATTTCAGCAGAAATATGGCATCTGTTTATTATTCTTGTGCTTATATCAGTGTACAAGTGTAGGTCACACATCCTGACAAGTCAAGACCGGCTGCCTCTTCTGGATAATCGTCAATGCGCCTAAATATAGATTTCGAAAAAACTGCTTCCTTTATGCGGCTTTTTCCGGACTTATTTATTGACTTTCCTGTTCAAGTCAGTAATCTTCGAACAAGATATTTATACTCACCCCTGTGCCTTGTTGAACGCGGATCACGGAAATGATTGTTGGCTTGAAGGAGAAGTCATGCTGGAATTTGATGTTGTTGTGGTCGGGTCAGGTACCGCTGGTCAGACGGCGGCTTATGATTTTAAAGCCGCCGGGCTCAGGGTTGCTGTGGTCGAGAGCAGCAACATGCCGGGAGGCGTCTGTGCGCTGGCTGGATGTCAGCCGAAAAAATGGTTTTATGAGGCTGCGGAAACAGTTTCCAAATCTGTGCATTTAAAGGGCAGGGGAATCATTGATGCGGCCACGGGTTCATGGTCCCAGGTACTTAAGGAAAAAAACAAATTCACTTCCGCCGTTTCGCGGCGCACTGTTGACGGATTTCTTGAAGCCGGCATCGAATACATAGAGGGCAGTGGCCGGTTTGTCGCCCCTGACATGCTGACTGTCGGCAGACGGCAGATTCGGTCTCAATTTTTTGTCCTGGCAACCGGAGCCCGTCCCATGCCTCTTGAAATGCCGGGCAAAGAACACCTGGTGCTCAGCAGCCGAATTCCTGGAACTTGAATCCCTGCCCGAACGCATCCTGTTTGTCGGCGGCGGGTTTATCGCGTTCGAATTCGCTCATTTTGCCGCAAGGTTGGGTCCCGTGAACAGCCACCTTGTCATTCTTGAGGCCGGGGAGCGCCCCCTGGGGCCTTTTGATGCGGAAATGGTGGATCTTCTGGTTCAGGCATCCAGGGAAGTAAATATCGATGTCATTCCGGGCGTTCAGATTGTTGCCATTGAAAAAAATGCTGCAGGGTTTTTGGTAAAAACCCGATCCGGTCTGTCCTATGAAACGGATATGGTGGTTCACGGCGCCGGAAGAATACCCAATATCGAGGCGCTTGATCTGGATGCCGGTGGTGTGGCGTTCAACAGGCGGGGTATTGTTGTCAACGAGCACATGATGACCTCAAATCCCGGTGTATACGCCGTGGGTGACTGTGCGGACAGCGTTCAACTGGCGCGGGTAGCCGATTTCGAAGGGCACACGGCTGCTGCCAACATCCTGGCGAATTTTGACAGGGCCGAGCCGGCAACAATCAGCTATCAAGCTGTCCCTGCGGTTCTCTTTACCTGTCCCCAGTATGCCATGGTCGGAAAAACCGAGGCAGCACTGCAAAAAGATGGTATCGCATACCGGAAAAGCTTTGGCAAAAACCTGCGATGGCCGACCTATCAACGTATCGGACTGGCCCATGCAGCCTATAAAATCCTTGTCTCGGCGGATGGCCGATTTCTTGGGGCTCATTTTTTGTCGGACAATGCCTCGGGTCTGGTCAATACCCTGCGGCTTGCCATGATTTACGGCATCACCGTAGATCAGCTTTACCTGCAGAGCATCATGAGTCCCTATCCGACCCGGGAAAGCGATCTGATCTATATGCTGAAACCTTTGCTCGCTTCATGAGTGTGAATCTGTCTGCTCAGGATCTGACAGGTGGATCAGGATTGAACCCATAATTGCCGGTGATTTATATTTCATTTCATGCAATAACAGGAGATGCAGCATGACCCCATTAGTAGAAAAAGCGCTTAACGCCGTTACGATCGGAACCGATTTGTCTTCTGGCCTGTCTTATCCAAGCGACATGAATCGGGCAAAAGAAATGTTTGTCCGGCTGCATAAAGCCGGCGAGAAGCTTTTGGCGGAAGAAATAAGCGTCTGGGCCAGGTTGAACGGATGGCAGACAAAAGATGCCGATGAACTGGGAGCGTTGGGTGAACAAATCGGAAAGGGAGAAAAAGTTACAATCCCCGATGGACCCTGGTGGAATGAAAATATCCTTGAATTGCTGATGCAGAATATCATCATGACCAAAAAAAACGCGTCATAGCGAAAAACGTTACATATCCGAATCCATATTATTAACAAGTTATTCAATTTTCTTCCAAAGGAGAAAACAGACATGAAGAAAAAATGCTTGGCTACGGGATTGTTGATTGCGGTGTTTGTGGCGGTCGGAACGGCCTGGGCAGATCCCATCAAGATCGGCGCATTTTTTGACCTCACAGGTCCTTCTTCTGCGATCGGGACCCCGACAAAGCTGGTGGCAGAAATGGTTGTAAAAAAAATCAATGATGAAGGCGGAATCAATGGTGTTCCCTTGCAGCTTGTGATTGCGGATGACGAGGGTGACCCCACAAAGGCTGCGCTCATTGTAAAGAAATTTACCGAATCCGATAAAGTCGTCGCCATCATCGGCCCCACGCGGACCGACACCGGAATGGCGGCAAAACCGACCATCGAGCAGATGAAGGTCCCCACGTTCATGACCGTTGGCGGGGATCCGGTCATCGCGGGCGGCAAGTTCGGTCCTTTCCACTGGACCTTCAAGTCTCCTCAGCGGACCACGATTGCAGTAAAAAAAGTCTACGCCTATTTGAAGCAGAAAGGCATGCAGAAGATTGCCATCATAACCGCGGCCGATGGTTTCGGCAAGGATGGTAAAGGGGCGCTTGAAACCCTGGCGGCTGAATACGGAATAAAGATCGTGGCAGCCGAATCATTTCAGGCAACGGACAGCGACATGACGGCACAGCTGATCAACATCAAGACGGCTTCTCCGGATGCCATCGTCTGCTGGACCATCGGAAAGGCCGGCTCGATTGTGGCAAAGAACGTCAAACAACTGGGCATCCAGGCTCCGCTTTTCCAGTGCCACGGGCTTCCAGATCCCAAATATATTGAACTTGCGGGAAAAGCATCCGAAGGCAACATCATGCCATCCACAAAATTGATGGTAGCCTCCCAGCTTCTGGATACCGATCCTCAGAAAAAAGTCATTCAGGAGTTTATTCGTTTATATAAGGATGTCTTTCACTATGACCAGCAGTTTCCCATCAACACCCATTCCGGCTATGCCTGGGATGCGCTGTACATCGTCGCCAACGCCATGAAGAAAGCCGGCACGGATAACGAAAAGCTTCGGGACGCCATCGAAAAAACCACGGGCTATGTCGGTGTCAGCGGTACTTATAACATCACGCCCGAAGATCACAACGGACTTGGATTGGACTCCATGGTTCTGGTTCAGATCTCAGAGGGTCAGTGGAAAATGCTGCAATAGTTTTTATTCGTATGATCTTCCCCCCTGACTTTTTTCCAAAGGGGGGAGTAGCACTTTCATGCTTCATTGTGCTGACAAAGCAGGGCGGTTAATGGATTTGTCGGCTGAAACAATGGTCGAGCTTTTTGAAAATCTCTCAAAGGATGATACCAATACCTGCCTGGTAATTCTGGCATCCGCGGGGATTTCCTACCGGATCACCGGGCAGCCGGACAACTGGACAGTATCGGTTCTTCCAGCGGACAGCGAAAAAGCCCTGATAGAGATCGAAAGATATTTTCAGGAAAACCGTGAAACCCCTGATGCAGAGGATGTCTGGAGCAGTATTCCCCATAAAATTCATACAGGAATCGTGGCGGCCCTGGGACTTCTGGCCAGCCATGTTTTCATGATCCATCATGGGGGAATTCCGTTTTTTGTGGAAAAATATGGTGCGTCCGCCGCTTCCATCCTGAATGGAGAGATCTACCGGACCGTAACCGCGCTGATGATTCATTCCAGTTCAGTTCACCTTGCCGGCAACATGGCCAGTCTTGCACTTTTTTTTACTGCCGTATGCAGTGTTCAGGGTTTTGGCGTTGGTTCTCTTTCCCTGCTGGCCTCAGGCGCATTGGGCAACTATGTCGTTGCGCTTCTTTACCGCTCCGCCCATCTTTCGATCGGGGCATCCACAGCTGTCTTCGGGGCGGTCGGCATTCTCATCGCCCATCAGACATTCAGCAGCTTCCGGGATGCAAAACAGCGCTTCAGGGCCTGGCTTCCCCTGGGAGGCGGTATCTGTCTTTTGGGACTGTTCAGCCAGGGAGAGCATACCGATATTCTGGCCCATCTTTTTGGCCTGGGAAGTGGAATCACGGTCGGTTTCATTTTTGAATTTCTTCTAAAAAAACCTCCCGGTCCGCCTGTCCAATATCTCTCCTTTTCACTGACCCTTGCCGTTATTCTGCTGTCCTGGCTGCGGATGGGGTGATCGGCAACCTGCCTTGGTATTGCGGTTTTTTTGTTTTCATCCCTTGTCCTGTGTGTGTGCTAATCGATAAAGGGTTTTCTTTCAGACACGCATTTATCACATGCCTGCCGGTTGTTTAACTTCCCGGGGAATAATTCATGAGTTGCGCGGCAAGAGCTTCCGCATGCTTCATGATGCTTTCCTGTTTTTCGGCATCGCCCGGATCATTCACCCCGGTTGCCCGGATAAGGTGGTTGTCTTTGAATCCTAAAACCTGAAAAAAAACTCATATTTGGGGTAAATATCATTGAAAAATTTATCTCCGGTCTGGGCCTGGGTCTGGATAAAGACAAGCTTTTTGCCCGGGTGCAGACGGCCCGGCACGGGTTTGTTTAAAAAATCAGGCACGTAATATGAATAGGTCCGGTCGATGAACATTTTCATCTGCGCGGTAACGTCCGCAAAATATACAGGGGTGGCAAGAACCAGAACGTCCGTATCCCGAATATCATCATTCAGCTCAATTCGAAACTTTTACAATTCGATAATTTTCGAATTAATATAACCGATTTTCAAATCTGTCAATCCGTTTATTTTGTGGCTCGGTTTTTTTTAATGCATTTGCTGAAACAAAAATATCATGAAGGTTTCCGCCCTTGACATGTTTGTCGTGTTTGTGTCAGAGGATATGCACTTCTGATTTTTATTACTCGAAACATACGGAGAGATCATGGACTTTAAATGGCATGTTGAAACAGCATGGAAACTCACATTTTCCAATATTGTTCCCCTCATTTTACTGACACTGGTCATGACAATGGTCAGCGGATTTACATTTGGCATTCTGGGACCCGTAACAATGGCAGGGTATATTCAATCCGTCCTTTTAATGCTTCGTGAGGGGCGCGAACCCAAAATCCAGGACGTATTTTCTCAGATGCGTCTTTTCTTTCCGCTATTCGGATTTGGCGTTCTGGCTTTTATTGCAATAATCATCGGCTTTCTGGTACTGTTTTTGCCCGGCTTTCTGATGGTTGTCGCAATGACGTTCTGCTGCCTTTACATGCTGCCGTTGATGACGGATAAGGGTCTGGGAGTTGTGGATGCCGTAAAGGAAAGTTACCGGATGGCAGTAAAAGGCCAAGTCCTGGATCATGTTGTCGTCGTGGTGCTCTATATGGGAATCATTGCCCTGGGCGGGTCCGTCTTTATCGGATTTCTCATTACCTGCCCGCTGGCAAACGTTTTCCTGGCATCCGTCTACAATGAAAAAACAGGTGCGGTTCCTGAAATACGTCCTTAATCAATCCTGCTCCCCGAAAAAGCAAATGACATCAGCGGAATGAATACGAAAAGAGAAATACATGATCGAACACACCCTCGACACTGCCAAGTCCATTTTGTATGTGCGACCAAAGTCCGCGCTCGAGCAAAGCGACTTTGTGCAACTTGCTAAAACGGTGGATCCGTACATTCTGGAAACCGGAGATCTCGCCGCCCTCGTCATCGAGGCCCCCACGTTTCCCGGATGGGAAAGCCTTGGCGCAATGGCGGCCCATTTCCGCTTTGTGCGGGATCATCACAAGCACATCAAGAAGATTGGCCTTGTAACCGATTCCCCCCTGGGAAATGTCGCGGAGCATTTGGCGTCACACTTTGTGTCCGCCGAGATCAGGCATTTTTCTGCGGGGGAACTTGAGGCCGCAAAACAATGGGTCATGAACCGCTTTAGTGAAGAATAGGCTTGTTGATAATATTTTAAGTTTATAAATGCGGAATGGCTTATCCCGATGGCGGAAACATGCTCTCGGCCGTCTACTCTGCCGGACAGTTTGAACTTCTCTTTAATTCAATAGCTTAAACGGTTGATGGGAAATTTGGTGCAGGGCCATGCAGCCAAAATGAACGATCAACGAGGAGGGTTTGATGACGAAAGAACGACGCAAGTTGCAACGGATGGCAGTTAGGATGACGGTTGATCTGATGTTGGCAAACGAGAGCGGCGAGGCGTTTGCCGGGCCGGTAAATGTTGAACTGAACACGTTTTCGTTACATGGCGGCAGTGTTGTGCTGCCAAGTATGCAAGCGGACGGTATGCACTTATTTTACAGCTGTAATGACCGGCAGAGGTGTTGTTTGGTGCTGCGTTTTGTAGACGGCTCAGGCCGGAGTTACACGATTTCCTGCAGACCCGCTTGGTTCGATAAGGAACTTGATGATGAACCGGCCTACTATAAGCTCGGGTTCGAGTTTCCCAGGGCGGAGGACCGCGACAACATCAAACTGCTTGATCGGATAGCAAGGGGCAAGTCTGAAAAAAACCTTTTCGAGATCCTTGGCGGTCTCTTTACGAGCAGCTGATTTGAACGGCTGAATTCTGTGATTTTGCTCAAGGATTAATCAAGTTCTCCTCTTGATTCCATCATTGCCTCTTTGAATAGTTACCCGGAATGTTTCTTTAAATGTCTCTCATTGTCTTCAGCAAACTGGATGCAATCGTTCGTGGAAAAAGCGTGCTCAAGGATATTTCCTGGGCGATTGAGCCGCGTCAGAACTGGGTTATTGTCGGTCCCAACGGGGCGGGCAAGACCTCGCTTCTGAATGTCATTCTCGGCAAACTCTACTATCGGGGTGATTTTTTCATTGCAGCCGGATTGCGTGAACGCACAAATTATGTCTCCTTTGACCTCCATTCGGCCTTGATCCGCAAGGAAGCGGAAAAAGACCATGCCAGACATTTCAGTGGCCGACTTGATGAAGGCCTTGTAACGCCGGCGAGCCTCCTGCGGGCCTCGGCCGAGGCAATCGGCTATCCGGACAGTTTTCGGGACGTCATCGCACTGCTTGACATCAGCAGCATCATAAACCGGGAAATCAGGCGGCTTTCCACCGGCGAAATGCGGAAACTGTTGATCGCCGATGCCTTGATTGCAAAGCCTGAACTACTCATCCTGGACGAGCCCTATGATGGACTGGATCCAGAATCAGCCAGTTCATTGATTCAGTTAACCGAGCATTTGATGGCATCCGGCATTCAAGTGATCCTGGTGACGCACCGGTTTGAAGAAATCCCGACCCGTATTACCCATGCGCTGTGTTTAAAAAACGGCACGATCTTCAGGAAAGGCCCAGCCGGAATTCTTCGCGAAAAACAGCTTGCCACGGACCTCTACCCCGTCAAGAGTTTCCCGGCTCAATTTACGGGGGAGATCGGAACGTCTTGCAGCACGGTTTTTGACGATGCGGTCCCCACCTTGATCCGGATGACGGATGTGAGCGTCGTTTATGGGTGGACCCCTATTCTGGAACATATTGACTGGCAGGTAAATAAGGGGGAAAACTGGTATATCGTGGGACCCAACGGCGCCGGAAAATCTACATTGATCCGCTTGATCACTGCGGATGAGCCGCAGGCCTATGCGAACGAAATCTATCTGTTCGGCAAAAGACGGGGAACTGGGGAAAGCATCTGGGATATCAAGCAGAAGATCGGCCTGATTTCATCGGAATTTCAGATCCGGTACCAGGGAACAGGGGTGCCGATTACCGCATTTCAGGTTGTCCTGTCCGGCTTTTTCGATTCGGTCGGTCTTTTCCGAAACGCTACTGAAGCGCAGCGGCGGATTGCCGGGCAGTGGTTGCGGCGGGTCGGAATGGAAGAATATGGGGAGCGCGTCTTTGCCCGCCTGTCCTATGGAGAACAGCGTATGGTCCTCATCGTTCGGGCCATGGTCAAATCTCCGGCCATGCTGATTCTGGATGAGCCCTTTGAGGGGCTTGACTATGCCAACCGGCGAATGCTTCTGGATCTGATCGATGATTTGGGGAAAAACACGGATACCAGCATTATCTACGTCACGCACCAAAAGGACCGGCTCGATTGCATCACCCACAGAATCGAATTCGTACCCAGAAAAACCGGAGGGTACCGGGTCATAAAGCAGAAGATATAAATTTCATCAACGCGAAAAGGGGACAGAATTATTTATAACGAGAAAACTTTAAAATAATTCTGTCCCCTTTTCTCACCTTTTTATAATATGGATGAGCAAGACAGTTTGGCGGTAATTATTGGGGAGAAATGCAGTATGGCCTTCAGCAGGGTTCCAGAAAGGGGAATCAGGTTATATCCTTGCTTGACGCTCTGTAGCATGACTGGTGATGACTTCGGGGCAGTGGCGCGTGAGATTTGATCGGCAGAAAAACCACTTTAAAATTCATCGAGAATGGAACTGACATAATAAAGTCAGATCCATTCTTCGAGGGTTGATATCATTGTGCGGTACTTCTGAGGGTGGGTTTGATTCAGCTATTTGGATGCAGCGTAATCAATCATCCCCTGAAAGTCCACAACGACCACCGGCTCATCGCCTACGACCCATGCGTCATGACCTGAAGGGAGTATGGAAACATCGCCCGCTTTGCAGTCAAACTCGCTACCATCATCCATTCGAACCCTTAATACGCCCGACTCATGATACTGGAAATGGGGTGCTTCGCAACTCTTTGTCTTGGCGATGGGCTGCACCGAAGTTGCCCATCTCCATCCCGGCTTCAAAATGGCTCGGCCGATACTTTTGCCGCCAATCTTAACGAGTTCAAGTCGCCCATTGGGGAACTCTCGAACCTCGTCTGGTTTTCCAAAATTCTTCAATTCCATCTTTTCCATGGTTCACCTCCTGTTCGAATGATGAGCGCCATATTAGAGGATATCTTCACTGAATCTGAAATAATCATAAAATACCGGAGCGTTAGGCGTCGGAAATATCCAATTGCTTTGTATCGTTTTTATGAACTTTCCAGGCTTCTGTCTTGGCATCCGTTCCGATTATCCTGTTCCGGCTTCTTTTTTCAGCAGTTGCGTAAAGATACTGGAAAAAATAAGCATTTAACCGTTAAAGTAAAATGAAAACACCAATAAAGCGCGAAAATGGCAAATATCAACAAGTAAGACGTGAGATAAATGGAGAGTTGGGCATTCAGGTAAACGTTGGGAAAAACCCGCTGTAAGCTTGGGATTTCTTCCCTTGAAGCGGTGTTTCGGAGCCTTTCGAAATATCCGTCCGTCCTTTCCAATCCGGACGATATGCTTAGGTGGTAACTTGTTATGAGCGGATGTGGCGGGGTGATTGTGGATTGCCCATTGCATGATATTTCTTGATCATAACCTTATTCGGTATATTATAACCAAAAGCAATTCGAGGTCAGAATCAGAATGAAAGCCCTCCGCGGGCTGGAAAAACTTCCTGTAAACGCGCGGAAGTTGCTATTTTTATTGGTTGAAGACCTTAAAGCAGACGGCCCGATACAAAAAAGTTGACACAATTTTTCACAGTCACAAATCGCTGAAAAGCTCGGTGTCCGCCAAAACATGATCAGTGACTACGAAAGGGGCAAGCGCAGGCTCTCGCCGGCAATGGCAAAACGGATAGCTGAAATTCTTCATTTCAATGTTGAAAGACTTTCATAGCAGGGCCTTGCTTGGGGCTGCTCGATTGGCCTTGTAACCGGTTCCGCCCTGGGAAATTTCGCAGAGCATTTGACGTCACTCTTTGTCTCTGCAGAGATCAGGCATTTTTCTGCAGGTGAGCTTTGAGTTCATTTCATGCGCAATCCTGCTTTGGAGAAAATCATGCATTCGATTTGTATCTTCTTAGGCTCCAACCCCGGCGCTGACCAGGTTTATGCCCGGGCAGCCGAAGAAATGGGCAGAGAACTGGCCGCATACGGCCTCACATGCGTGTATGGCGGTTCAGACACGGGCCTCATGAAACTGCTTGCAGACAGTGTTCTGGAATCGGGCGGTAAAGTGATCGGCGTAACTGTCCAGGCTTTACGGGATAAAGAAATTTTCCATCCCGGACTGACAGAACTTCACGTTGTATCCACCATGCACGAAAGAAAGGCGCTTATGGGGGAACTGTCTGACGGATTTGTGGCTCTCCCGGGTGGAATCGGGACGTTTGAGGAATTTTTTGAAATATATACCCTGTCACTATTGGGGTTCCATTGCAAACCGTTCGGACTTCTCAATGTAAACAATTATTATGCCCCCCTGGATGCCCTGATGGACAATGCGGAGCGAGAAGGATTCTTGAAATCCCCTCACCGGAATGCGATACTGCGGGCAGACAACCCTGCCGATATGCTCAAACTCATCGTCGGCAAACATGCCGCATTGCATCAGGAATGAACTTGCACTCCTTATGATAGTTGAAATTTGCTGCGGCAATCAGATTTGAAATGGATATCATGGAGAGACATGCGTCTATGGCTATTTTTGGAAAGAATGGATTTATCCGGAAACAGGAGGTTGCTTTTGCCAAGAAACTTCTTGTCTGGCAATATGAAAAATCCCGCACAGCTTTACCCGATGAGGCAGCTATATCCGCTCATGCAGAAAAAGTTGTGGATGATGCCCATTTGATTGCAAAAAAAAGCGGTGACAATATACTGGAAATTATGAAAAACAAAGTGAAGGATATGAAAAATAATTGAGGAGATGATTATGTATGCATTCGCCATAAACTGAAGTCCGCGGAAGGGCGGAACCATCCGCTTGCAAGAATTTTCAGGCGTGCTGATGATCACATTCATGCGTTCAGCGCGCTATTGGAATCATGTTGTGATTGGAGTTGCAACGACCCAAGGCCATGTTGTTGATTCAAGACGCTTTCACAGCGACGGTATGAAGTTCCATGCCCGCTTCGCCTTTTTGAATGATGATATTCTGCCTCCAGCGTTTGTTATCTTCCTGGGGAAAATCGTTCCGGAAATGAGACCCCCGGCTTTCAGTACGTTCGAGCGCAGCCGTACAGATCATCCTGGATACTTTTCTCATGTTCAGAAACTCCAGAAACCTGATCAATTCGATCGGCGATGTGATGCGGGCTTCAGGACAGGGATTGCCCAACATGTTAACAGCTTGGCTCAGTCCCGTGTGCTGGCGGATAATGCCTGCATTTTCCCACATCATCTCTTTCAATTCATGGATAAGATTTTCGGGAGACGATCCTCGTGTTGAGAAAGTCTTCTCCAGCCTGAGTTTTTCTGTTTCCACCATGGTGCCGATAGGGGCTGACACTCTGGATGCGGTTGCATCAATTCCGGCTGCCTCCCCGACCACAGCCCCCATCGTAAATATTTCGGCCAGCGCATTGCCTCCAAGCCGATTCGCCCCATGAGCGCCTGCCGTCACTTCGCCGACCGCGAAAAGGCCCCTGACCCCAGTTTTACCTGTCGTGTCCGTTATTACGCCGCCCATGCAAAAATGCGCGGTCGGTAAGACCGGAAATATTTTTTGTCCTTTCCACCACAATGCTGGCAGTAATGGCGCAAGCTGGGCAGCTTTTTCATCGGAAAGTGCTTCCAGATCCATGACAACAATTCCTTCCCGGATCTCCTGCATCATCACTTGGGCAAGCTGGTCCCGGGTCACGGTCAAGAAATCCGTAATTCCCCTCTTTTTAAGGATATCCTCCTTATTCTGGTTTTTCAAAGCCACTCCCGGTTGTGCTAGAAGCTTTTCGTTCAGGAGCAGCCTGCTGCCGTGTTTGCCTCTTGCAGTAGGATAAAACTGGACAAATTCCATATCCTGTAACGGCACCCCTATATCATAACAGAGTGCATGACCATCTCCGGTAATGCCCGGTACATTATTGGTATTTCGAAAAACGTGTGCATAACCGCCGGTCGCAAGCACTATGGATGATGCCTGAAACGTTATGAACCGTCCTTCTTGTGTGACACCGCAAGCCCCTGCAATGCAGTTGTCAGATGTCAGCAGCTGAGTTACGAAAACATGTTCGAGAAATTTGATACCGGCGTCTTGTGCATATCGCTTCAACGGCAGGACAATGTCACTGCCCTTCCAGTTTTCGCCGAAAACATGTCTGGGAAAGCTATGGCCGGAAATGTGCATCAGTGCGTAATTATTACCGTCCATACCGAAGTGAGCGCCGCACTTTTGCAAAAAATCGATCTCCGAACACGCCTGCCGGGTAATTGCAGCCACCTTCGATGGATCGTTCAAAAATCGACCGCCAATCATTATGTCCTCTGCATGGACATCCGAATTGTCCTCGGCCTTTCCCAATCCCGAAGCGGCGATAATGCCCTTGGATATATAGGTGTTGGTCAACTGTCCGATTTTGAATTTTGATACCATCAGCACCCGGGCACCGGTCGCCCTTGCGGCAATGGCCGCACGCAGTCCTGCTCCGCCCCCGCCGATGACAAGCACATCACTCGAGAACTTTTCTTCATGATTCAATTGCATGATTATCTCCATCTTGAACGGTTCAAGACCCCACATTTTCATTTTACGGTAAGGATTTCTGTCAATGTCACTGCCGTTTACGTGATATTCTTTCCACTTTCAAGAAAATACTCAAATTCTTGTAAAATGGGATGCTCTCATGTTTTAACCTTGAGCTCATTAGCAGCCAAGATACACGCAACGCTTTCTGCGATACTCCGAGCCCCTTCCTTCGGAGTTTGCAATGCAATAGCGACGATCTTTTCTGTTACAATTTGACATGCAAGGCGCTTTTTGAGATACATCAGGAAGTTAAAAAGGTAATTCCAATTTTCCCCTGAGGTGAGAGATATGGCGAACTTGAGTCTTGCAGAATGGTTGGCACGCACCGAAAGCAGCCGGCGCTTCAGGGAAAACGCTACCTCAATTACGCACATTCCTGCATCTTCAGGCAGTTTTGCCCCATACCCGAAATGGGTGAACCCGAACCTTTACGCAGTCCTGGCCAGGCGCGGTATATCCCGGCTCTATAGCCATCAGGCGCATGCCGTTGAGCTTATTCGCCAGGGCATGGACGTGGTGCTGGTAACGCCGACAGCCAGCGGCAAGACGATGTGTTACAATCTGCCCGTTCTCCAGAGGATACTTGATGAGCCGGAGACTCGTGCCTTATATCTATTCCCCACCAAAGCCCTTGCCAATGATCAGATGAATGAGGTGCATGGCCTCATCGGCGATCTCAAGGCCGACATAAAGACCTTTACCTATGACGGCGATACGCCGGATGACGCCAGACAGGCCATCCGCAAGCAGGGCCATGTCGTGGTGACCAATCCCGACATGCTGCATGCCGGTATCCTGCCTCACCATACAAAGTGGCAGAAGCTCTTTGCCAACCTGAAATATGTGGTGGTGGATGAGCTGCATATTTACCGGGGCGTGTTCGGCAGTCATGTGACAAATGTGTTTCGCAGGCTGAAAAGGGTCTGCCGCTTCTATGGGCAGGACCCGGTGTTTATCTGCTGCTCGGCCACGGTTGCCAACCCCAAAACGCATGCAGAGAACCTGCTTGAGCGGGAGGTGGTCCTTATCGATGAGAGCGGGGCACCCAGGGCTGAAAAGACATTCATTCTCTACAACCCGCCGATCATCAACCGAGAGCTCGGCATCCGCCAGTCGGCGCTGACCCCTGCGCGTAAAATTGCAAGCAAACTCATCGCCAACAAGATTCAGACGATCGTATTCACCACGAGCAGGCTCAACGTGGAGGTGCTCACCAAGTACCTCAAGGACATTTTTCGTTCAAAGATCCCCGCCAATGACCACTATGTGACCGGCTACCGGGGAGGCTACCTGCCCATTCTCAGGCGGGATATCGAAAAAGGCCTGAGGGATCGCAGTGTCATGGGTGTTGTGAGCACCAATGCCCTGGAACTGGGCATCGACATCGGAGATATGGAAGCATGCATTATGGCGGGCTACCCAGGGTCAATTGCCAGTGCCTGGCAGCAGGCAGGCAGGGCCGGCCGCAGGGCAGGCCAGAGTCTTGCCATCCTGATTGCAAAGAGCAACCCCATGGACCAGTTCATCGTTCAGAATCCGGATTATTTCTTCACCCGATCGCCCGAGCACTGCCGCGTGAACCCGGACAATCTCATCATCCTGCTGCACCACATCAAGAGCGCTGCCTTTGAGCTGCCTTTCGAGCAAGGTGAACAATTCGGCAGGGAGGATCTTATGGAGCTTCTGGCCTATCTGGAAGAAAAGGCCGTGCTTCACCGGGTGGGTCAGCGCTGGCACTGGGCAGCCGATAGCTACCCCGCGGACGAGGTGAGCCTAAGATCGATAAATCCTGAGAATGTGGTGGTCGTGGACACAACTGAGGCGGCAAACCACAAGGTGATTGCCGAGGTGGACTGGGACAGTGCGTTCACCACAGTCCACGACGATGCCATATATATGGTGGAATCCCAGCAGTACCACGTGGATAAGCTCGACCTGGAGCGCAAGAAGGCATACGTCAGAAAAGTGGATGTTGATTATTACACGGATGCAATGACTTACACCCATGTCCGCGTCATGGACGACTTTAACAAGAAGATGAAAGGCGGCATTATTGTAGAACACGGCGAGGTTCAGGTGTCGCGCAAAGTGGTGGGATACAAAAAAATCAAGTTTTATACATCGGAGAATGTGGGTTACGGCGATGTAAACCTGCCACAGAAGGACATGCACACGACCAGCTACTGGTTTACCATTCCCTGGAACCTGCTGGACTTCCTGGATCTCAGACGCGAGGAGGTTATCGACGGCCTTTCAGGCCTTGCCTACTGCCTGCACCACATCTGTGCCATGCTGGTGATGTCGGACATCCGCGATATCGACCGGTGCATCGGCGATAAGAGCGGCGAGTGGTTTGTGCGCTACGGCAAGGACCGTCGTGTCATAACCGAAAGCCCGGGTCAGCCCATGAACGTCATGGAAAATGCCTATGATCCCACGGTTTTCATCTTCGATGCCTACCCGGGCGGGATCGGCTTTTCAGATAATCTGTTCGAACGGCATGAAGAATTGGTCCGGGCTGCGAGGTCGCTTATCTCTTCATGCCCGTGCGACCACGGATGCCCCATGTGTGTGGGTCCGACACTTGAAGTGGGACCGTCGTCAAAGCATGCAGCCATGGGGCTTCTTGATTTGATGGAAAGATCATGAGCCTCAAGGACAGACTCGGCCGCCTCACGGGTGAAGCCGGCAGCTCCTTTCAAGCGGATCTGAAGCATGACAGAGTCAGCGAACTCCGCAGCAAAATCAATGAGGTTGTGAACCGCAGGGAGCGCCTTGGAGCGCTTCACACCTTTCAGGAAACAGATCGGCCAGTCTCATTGGAGAGCGTGGTTGCCGGAGAGGAGGGGAAGACGCCGCAAGGCAGATTTTTCTTTTCACGCAGCAGGTTAAATGCCGCGGACTTTCATGGGCATACCCGTGTCTGCGATCTTTTCTCTTCCAGCATGGAGGCGGTTGCCTTTCTTGCCGGCTCTGATGGGCTTAAGGGCATGAACATCGCGGACGGCCTGTTTCTTGACGCCGAGACCACGGGTCTTGCAGGCGGCACCGGGACCTTTCCATTCCTTGTCGGGCTTGGGTGGTTTGAAGATGGCAGCTTCATCACCCATCAGTTATTTGCGCGGGATTTCTCCGAAGAACCTGCCTTGCTCGCCTGCTTATGCGAACTGGCATCCAGGCGAAGATTCCTGGTGACCTTCAACGGTAAGGCCTATGATCTGAACCTGCTTGCGACCCGTTTCATCCTGAACCGGTCCCGGGACCTTCTTTCCTGTATGCCGCAAATCGATCTGCTCCACCCGAGCCGGCGGATCTATTCTCACCGCCTTGAAAATGTGAGGCTTGTGACCCTGGAGGCATCCGTGCTCGGGGTAAGGCGCGGACAGGATGTGCCCGGCCACGAGATACCCCAGCGCTATTTCGACTGGCTCAGGAGAAGAGACGGCAGACTCATGGCGGACGTATTCCGGCACAACCGGCTTGATATTGTTTCCATGGCATCCCTGCTGAAGCACGTAACGGACCTGGTGGCAGGCAGTCCTGATACCCCATATGCCCATCATGCCGACCTTCTCTCGGTTGCAAAACTGCATCTCGATCGTGGCGATTTTGCAGCAGCCAGCCGTATCTTTGAACCCTTGTCCCGCTCTGAGCAGCCAGGGGTCGCACAGAACGCCCGGCAGTCCTTGTCGCTGATCCACAAGAAGACCAACCGATGGAAGGATGCCGTAGCCCTTTGGGAAGAGATGATCGCTTTAGATCCCTATGATGTTTTTGCAACCGAAGAGCTTGCCAAATGGTATGAGCATCATGTCCGCGAATTCGGACTTGCTGCGGGGATTGTTCGCAGAAACCTTGACGGAGAGAGGCTATGTGAGTCAGATCGCCTTGCCATGGAGCATCGTCTGCGCCGTCTCCTTCACAAGATGGGTTCGTGATAGGGAATTAGGAGACATCCATATTAACGCTCCCCGCTGTTTTCGCCTTGATTATTTTGTTGAAATCGCTTGCCTCGGGTGATAGGAAATGTTTTAGATATTAAACCTTTATAAGCAGGAATATTTTATCGGAGATTCAAATGGACAACTGGGCATTCGGGTTTACGATGATCATTGTCGGAATGGGAGGCACACTTGCAGTTCTTTCGCTGTTTGCCGTTTTCATGGTTCTTCTTAAAAAGATTTTTCCGTTCCGGGAAGAGAACTCAAAGTAATCTGCTTTGATAGAGAGGGTTAGCAATGTTCGATGCGATTTTGAACGGATTGAGCGGTCTTGGAGCGGGTTTTGTCAGTATGCACTGGTCCAACCCGGTGATGATTGTGGTTGGTTGCCTGCTTCTTTATCTGGGCATAAAAAAAGATGTGGAACCGCTTCTGCTGGTGCCCATCGGATTCGGGGCCATTCTTGTCAATATTCCGCTTGCGGGACTCATGGAAGACGGGGGTTTTTTAAGGACCATTTATAACATGGGGGTCGCCAATGAATTGTTTCCGCTTCTCATTTTTATCGGAATAGGTGCAATGACGGATTTCGGGCCCCTCCTGGAAAACCCGAAGATTTTTCTACTGGGAGCTGCCGGACAGTTCGGTATCTTTCTGACCATCGGCCTTGCCCTGTTTTTCGACTTTACCAAACTGGATGCCGTTGCCATCGGCGTAATCGGCGCCTGCGACGGGCCGACGGCAATCTATGTGACGGCAAAATACGCCCCGCATCTCCTGGGGGCTGTTTCGGTCGCCGCTTATTCCTATATGTCACTCGTTCCCGTGATACAGCCTCCCATCATGAGATTGCTTACGACTGAAAAGGAACGTTTGATCAACATGGATTCCGACACAAAGCCGGCATCTAAAACCGCTAAAATCTTTTTTCCCATCATCATTACGATCGTCGGCGGGTTCATCGCTCCGAAGGGCCTGCCCCTTCTGGGAACAATCATGCTGGGCAACCTTATGAAGGAATCCGGCGTTGTGAGCCGGCTCACCAAAGCATCCGAGAATGAAATCGCCAATGTCGTGACCCTTTTTCTGGGCATTTCGATCGGGGCTACCATGGACGGCCCGCTATTTTTAAAGCCACAAACGCTTCTGATCCTGGCATTCGGTTTTCTTGCGATCTGTCTTGATACGGTCTGCGGCGTTCTGTTCGCAAAGCTCATGAACGTGATGACAGGCGGAAAAATCAATCCGCTTATCGGTGCCGCTGGAATTTCAGCCTATCCGATGGCCGCGCGGGTTGTACAAAAGGAAGGACAGAAATATGACAAGTTCAATTTTCTCCTGATGCATGCGGTTGGCGCCAACACCGGAGGGCAGGTCGGCTCGGTCATAGCCGCCGCCATCATGCTTTCGGTGCTTCAGGGGATGGGACTCATTCCGTAACACCTGAGCAGAACAACTTTGCTCTCTTTTTTTTCATCCATCCTATCTTCTCTAAAATGGTTATCACCAGATAATGAAACGATCAATTATTAAAAGCACCGGCAGGTTCTTACCGGACCATCATGTAACCAACGACGATTTGGCCGGAATTTTGGACACTTCAGATGAATGGATCCGCCAACGCACAGGGATTGAGGGCAGATATTGGGTCAAAGAGGGTGATGACGTGGGAACGTCTGATCTGGCGCTGGAAGCTTCAAAGATCGCCCTTGACAGGGCCGGTTGGGAACCTGCCGATCTTGACCTGATAGTATTCGCCACCATGACCTCGGATGTTTATGTTCCCGGCTCTGGTGTCATTCTTCAACATAAACTGGGGGCCAAAAATGTCCCGGCACTTGATATTCGCCAGCAATGCACCGGTTTTCTGCACGGATTGGAATTGTGTGATGCCTATATCCAGAGTGGCAAGGCGCAGAAAATCCTGTTGGTCGGGGCTGAAACCCAGAGCCGGTTTCTTGAACTGACCACCCAGAATCGTGATACAGCGGTTATCTTTGCCGATGGTGCAGGGGCGGTCTGCATTGAGGGTGAAGAGACCGACGCAGAAATTGGTATTCTGGCATCTGTCTTTCATGCGGATGGAAATTATGCAGGTGTTTTGAAAGTGGGGATTCCGGCGCGGAAAAGCGGCCCGGTCATGAATGCCGAAGTTCTGGCCAGACAGGAGTATTTCCCTTACATGGACGGAAAAACCGTTTTCAAACTGGCGGTCACCCTGCTGCCTAAAGCCGCCCTGGAACTGCTGGATAAAGCGGGTATTCAACCGGAAGATCTGGACATGGTCGTTCCCCACCAGGCCAACTTGCGGATAAATGAGGCTTTCAGGGATCGCATGAAGATCCCGGAGGAAAAAGTCTATAATAATATTCAGCAATATGGAAATACCACCGGAGCAACGATTCCCATAGCCCTGGATGAGCTGATGGAGAAAGGCATGCTGAAGTCCGGGGACAATGTCATGTTCATCGGTCTGGGTGCAGGACTCACTTGGGGCGGGGTCATATACAGGTTTCCCTGAATAAAGCGGTAGAGCGCCGCGCAAAGCGCGGCGCATCTGCTCGGGTGAGAGTTTCGGCATGGTTAATGAATAACGCTGTTATTATTTTAAGTTGACACGGGTTTCACCCCGATTCCGCAACTCTTCCGGAAGACGTATCTGGATATGGTTTTCTTCCAGAAAATCAAAATACCCGTATATTTTTTTGCCCATGGATTCCATATGAACGGCACCGGCCGGGCAGTTGTTGACGCACCCGAGGCAGGCGATGCAGGCATCCGTATCCACATGATTCATTTCAAGATCAATGGCGCCAACCGGGCATTTTTTCAGACAGGTGCCGCACCGGATGCATTTTGATCCGTCGATGGTGTGATGGGTTATGAAAAGCTTGGTTCCCCAGATGGAAGGGGAATTTTTGATCAGCTCCCGCAAGTCGCAGTCTTTTTCGATTTCCATAGCCTGCCCCTGGTGCACGCGGTCTACTATCAATCGGGCATACGTCCGCATCCGATCATAGGCCATGTCATCCGGAAGGTGTCTGTATTCCAGCACACGTGCCTCATTCCCGTATGACCAGGTAATGGCAAACGTGGACATGTTGCCGAAGGTTTCCATCCCCACCGGCACGCCGCCTTTTTCAGCCAGCAGGTCCGCCAGGGTGCAGACGGTGTTGTGCTGGTTTCCGCCGGGACCACCGAAAGTGACATAGGCGGCACAGGGCCTGCCGGTGATTTCGGGCAAACTTTTTAGCCAGCGTTTGAAATTTTCCGGCACGTCATAATAGTACACCGGGGAGCCGGCGACGATCAGATCATAGGTGCCGATGGATTCCCGGTCAAAATCCCTATAGTCGGATGCTGTGACGTTCAGCCCCTTGTTGCGGAATGTTTCAGCGATGAGTCTTCCGGTTCTTTCGGAGTTTCCGGTCTGGCTGTACCAGATCACAGCCGCGGTTCTGGGATCGGTGACGGTCAACTCCGCCCTGGCGTGCACCCTCACCGGGAATAGAGATGCGGAGGTTGAAAGCGCCAGCAGCGCCAATGATCCTTTTTTCAAAAAAGAACGTCTGTTGTCCACGAGGTGGTTCCTTTATCTTTGGGCATAGTTAAGGGAATTCAGATTAAGCCTTTTGCAGGGATGGCTGCCATGACGCCACATAGGCTGTTAATCCAGGCAGTTTTCCGATATCCGGTTCATCAAATGTCCATTTCCCGGAAAATCCCAGATCGTTGCAGGTCAATTCAAAGTGGCACATGGCAATGCCCATGTCCACGCGCTGAAGGTCTGCCATGCCGAACAGCGTTTTGTTTCGGGTCTGATATCCTTTTGTGCGCTGGAGATAAAAATGAAAGCGCCTGGTTGTCGATTCATGAACAATCCGCCAGGGCTGGCGGTTGGAGGCGGAAGGCGCGATTCTTACCATTTCCAGAGGCTGCGCCCATTTTCCGATATCTTCGGGGGAAAGGGCGCCGTTAAATCCGTTTTTAAAAAAAAGGTCTTTCCAGGGTTTGCGGTTTTCGGCACCGGCCCCCCATCGCATGACTTTTTCCACCATACGCATTTTTGGCGCCATATGACCGACGGATGCCACTGCAGGCATGGTTTCATCATCACCTGCGCTGATTTTTTCCGCGAACGTGCTTCTGGTGAAAGTTCCGCCCAGCCAGCAGGTGCCAAGACCCAGGTCCGTGGCATAAAGAATGTTTCGTTCCATGGCATAGCCGAAATCTTCGAGGTCCCGGGGGGATTGCGTGACTGCGCTTAAAATAAATCCGGCAGGGTCTTTTATTAACCCGTAGGTTCCCAGATCTTTCAACGCTTCCCGGTCTTCATCGGTTGCCGTGATGAGTTCAAACCGGGCGCGTGATCCAAATGGCCCGCTAGGGCTGTCAGCCAGAAATTGTTCAAGCCGGTCTTTCAAGTCTTTTTCAACCGGTCTCGTGCTGTAGGTTCTGCAGGAAACTCTTTTCCGGATAATGTCTGTTATCGGTTTTTTCATTTTCATCCCGTGTCCTGTGTGTGCGCTAATCGATAAAGGGTTTTCTTTCAGACATGCATTTATCACATGCATGCCTGGCACCCTGTGAATTTCAGTTTGTTCAATGAATAGGTTTTGGTTTTTGCGCCGTATTTTTTCGCGGTTTCCTTGAACCGAGCGGCAATGGCTGCACTGTTTCCGTTTGCACGGGGGCTTCCGAGAAGCGTGATGATCTTTTTCATAGGGCCTCCTGTTTTAAGTTTTATAATTTGATAAGTATCGAAATGAAAGAATAAAATTTTTTGTGCTTACTTTTCGATCAAGGATAAAATAGCGCTTGCCGTCTGAATGGTTTCCTTGTTTATTCTGGCTGCCAGAAATTTCCCCCGCCTTTCGGTAATAATCAGCTCTGCGTTTGCCAGTTCCTTTAAGTGGTGGGAAATGGTCGGGGCGCCGATGCTTAATGATCCGACAATGTCCGAGATAAAACATTCACACCCGGTTTCAAAATTGGCTTCGTTCTGTTTTGCAATTTGCAGGTACAGCTCCAGGCGCGTCTGGTTTGAAAGTGCTTTCATGATTTTTGACAGCTTGGCCGAATCCATAAAACAAAACCTTGTTGAGTTCAATTTGAAACTTTTACAATTCGATAATTTTCGAACTAATATAACCGAAATTTCAAATCTGTCAACAAAAATCCCAAACAGCGTCACTGCGGCGAAAGCCTAAGTCCATAACCATACGATTTCCGATCTTGACTCCTTTGGTATTTTTATGTCAGTGGTATAAACGACTGGCAGGATTCGCGAACAAGGGGCTTTCAGCCCATAAGTTCACGCCCGTGACGGGCGGGCGCAAGCCGCAGGCAGCCGGGTGTTCGAGCTGCCGGAATCGGCAGATCCTTGCTGTGCAGCGCCTTGCCACAATATTTATCAGCGGAAGTGATTCATGCATATTTTCGACAGGGATACGGAACTCAGAGAAACCGCGCCGTCGGTCTATACGGGAGCCATATCGGAAAACTGGCTTATCAACAAAAACCCCAACGGCGGATACCTCATGGCCATCCTCGCAAGAGCCATGAGCGATAAAAGCGAAAAAAAATCCACGCCGATCATAACCGCCAACTATATTTCGCGCTGCCGGCCCGGCAAGATCGAGGTAAGGGTCGAGGAGATTTCCGTTTCCAGGCAGTTCAGCCGCTATGAGGCCAGGCTCTTTCAGGACGGCGCCGAAAAAATCCGCGCGCTGGGCACTTTCGCGGATGAAAATATTGAATGCGCGATCAACCGGAATGAATCATCGGCGCCACAGCTTGCGGCAAGGGAAGCCTGCATCGGGATGCCGCCGATTCCGGGATACACGGTGTACGATAACCTCGAGCTGCTGTTCGATCCGCCTTGCGCGGGATGGCTTCAGGGAATACGGATCGAAACCTCCGAGAACAGGGGGTGGTTCAGGTTCAGGGAAACGCGGCGGCACGATATCTTTTCAGTTCTGCAGATCATCGATTCGATGCCCCCTGCGGCTTTCGCGAGCCAGGGGATTGCAGCGTGGGTGCCGACGATTGAACTGAGCGTCAGCATCAGGGCCATTCCCGAGACGCAATGGCTCCGGTGCAAACTGAGAACGCGGCACATCACCTGCGGCCTGCTGGAAGCAGACAGCGAGGTCTGGGACGAGACAGGCAACCTTGCCGCGATATCACGGCAGATTGCCCAGTTCAGAATTCAATAGCCGGGGTCAATACAAAAAATACGACACTTTTTTATAACCCGAACATACGGAGAGAACATGGACTTTAAATGGCATATTGAAACAGCATGGAAACTCACATTTTCCAAAATCGTTCCCCTCATTTTAATGACGCTGGTCATGACACTGGTCAGCGGATTTTCATTCGGCATTCTGGGACCCGTAACCATGGCAGGGTATATTCAATCCGTCCTTTTAATGCTTCGTGAGGGGCGCGAACCCAAAATCCAGGACGTTTTTTCCCAGATGCGCCTGTTCTTTCCGCTGTTCGGATTTGGCGTTCTGGCGTTTATTGCGATCCTCATCGGCTTTCTGGTACTGTTTCTGCCCGGCTTTCTGATGGTTGTCGCAATGACGTTCTGCTGCCTTTATATGCTGCCGTTGATGACGGACAAGGGTCTGGCGGTTGTGGATGCCGTAAAGGAAAGTTACCGGATGGCAGTAAAAGACCAGATCCTGGATCATGTTATCGTCGTGGTGCTCTATATGGGAATCATGGCCCTGGGCGGGGTCCGTCTTTATCGGCTTTCTCATTACCTGCCCGCTGGCAAACGTTTTCCTGGCATCCGTTTACAATGAAAAAACCGGCGCGGTTCCTGAAATGCGTCCTTAACCCGATCAAACCGATTTCAAACTTGACAGTTGACCTGATTTCGAACTAAATTAAGTCATATCGAAAAGGAGACTATCCTTATGAAACTGTCAACTCAGATCAGGCCCATCAGCTACCTGAAGGCCCATGCCGCTGAAATCGTAAGAAACCTTTCCAAACAGCAGCAGCCGCTCGTCATCACCCAGAACGGCGAAGCAAAAGTGGTTATACAAGACATCGAAAGTTACGAGCAAACCCAGCAAACCCTTGCCCTGCTGAAAATTATGTCACTTGGAATGCGTCAGATTGAGCAAGGCAAGGTTCTGTCCGCTGAGGATGCGATAAAGCGCCTTCACGAAAGACGGGAGGATCGGTGATGCCATTTGCGGTTTTGCTGACCATCGACGCCGCGCGTGATCTCAACGAACTTTATGATTACATCGCTTTGCATGATTCACCTCGCAAAGCGGACAATGTTTTAAAACAGATTGAGAAAACCTTCTCCACGTTATCCGAATTTCCCGAGCGGGGTGTCTATCCACAAGAACTGCTCAAGATAGGGATTCGAGAATACCGCGAGATATTTTTCAAGCCTTACCGTATCATTTACCGGGTTATGGATCAGAACGTCTATGTTCTGCTGATTGTGGATGGCCGTCGTGACATGCAGCTGCTGTTGCAGCGTCGATTACTAGAAGCATAAGGAGGCGCCGGTCATGAACAAACTTCATGACATTGGAAAAATGCAATTTCAAGGAGGGAGAACATGAAGCCGGAAATGGGACCTGGAAAGCCGGAAATGCCTGAAATGATGCTGCGTGCGGCCAAGGCCGCCGGATTTGGCGCCGGGCTTTCGCGGCGCGAGTTTCTCTTTCTTTCCGCCGGCGCCCGCATCGTGGACACATCCGCATGCGTCGGTTGCCGCCTGTGCCAGCGTGCCTGTCCCTGGAACATGATCATATTCGATGAGCAAAGTCAAAAAGCCACCAAGTGCTTTCTTTGCCAGGGCCATCCCAAATGCGTGGAAGCATGCCCGTCCGGCGCCCTGCGCTATGTTCCCTGGCGCGATATGACCCGCGAGGCGGGCCCGGGCAGGGCTGCGCTGCGGGTGGATCTCTCCACCGGAAAGATCAGCTTCGAGGATACCGTGGCAAAATACCGGGAGGTGCTTGGGGGTACGGGCATCGGCTATCAGGTCCTCTGGGAGGAGGTCCCGGCCGGGACCGCACCGTTTGACGCCGGCAACTGGAGCGCCCTTACGCCGCCTTTCTCGCGGAACGTGCCGATACCGGGCTGCTGCTGAATCCCTGAACGCGCACGATAAGGCATGAAAAAAATCATTAAGCCCGGGCCGGAAGAGTTGGTCCTGGCGGTTCAGGTTTCGGGGTTCGCAGCGTTCCAGGCCTTGTCGAGCTCTTCCATGTCGATCTCCCGGTCCTTTTTCATCAGTTCCTCCAGATTGGCGTTGTGCTGCTGGTACATGGAGAAGTATTTGTCCTCATCCTGGCGATTCATCCGGTAAAGCTCCGGCATGGCGTCCCTGTCCTTTTTTCGAAACAGCCGCCTGATTTTGTAGGCATCGTACGGGTCGAACCCGAGCAGCTGCAGGGCATCCTGGCCGAGCGTCAGGGCGGTACCGAAGGTTTCCCGGCGGATGGTGGAGATGCCCAGGTCCATGAACTCATACGCTGCCCGCCGATCAACCGCACTGACCGCGATCTTGAGCCGCGGATAATGCTTTTGCACCAGTTTGACCAGCTCCATCGATTTTTCATGATCGCCGAGGGTGATGATGATCAGCTCGGCCTCGGCGGCACCGGCCGATTCCAGCAGATCGAGGCGGGTGGCGTCACCGTAGTATACTTCGAAACCGAATCGGCGCAGCACGTCCACGTTGGCTTCGTTGTGATCGAGAATGGTCGGCTTGATGCCCACGGAGATGAGCATCCTGCCCAGATCCGTGCCCAAGGCGGCCGAACCCGGCCAGAATGACCGATCGTCCTTTGTGTTCGATGGCGTCCGCCTGACGCGGGGTCCCGGGAGCCTGAAGGCGCGACGCGATCAGACGCTCGTGCACCAGAAAGAGCAGAGGCGTCAGAAACATGGATATGGCCACGACCGAAATAAGCGTTTCGGTCAGCGGCTGCGTCAGCGCTCCGTTCAGCCTGGCGAACTGGAAAAGGACAAAGGCGAATTCTCCGCCCTGTGACAGGGCGAGGGCAAAAAGCCAGCGTTCGTTTCCGGGCATTCTGAAGGTTTTGGCGATGCCGAGCAGTACGAAGGCTTTAATCAGCATCAGCCCGGCCACCAGCCCGCCGATCAGCCAGAGCTTATCGAGAACAAGGGCGAAATTCAGGCTGGCGCCAATGGAGATGAAGAATATGCCCAGCAGAAGACCCTTGAACGGCTCGATATCGCTTTCCAGTTCGTGCCGGTATTCACTGTCGGCAAGCACGACCCCGGCAATGAAGGCGCCCAGTGCGGGCGACAGGCCCACGGCGGTCATCAGCAGAGAGATGCCGATGATCAGCGCCAGGGCCGCCGCAACAAAGATTTCGCGCACGCGGGCAGCGGCAATGGCGCGAAATAAGGGCCGGCTGGCATATCTGCCAAGTAAATAAATGAAGCCGATGGCCAGCAGTACCACAATGAGGCGCTGGTAGGCGGGAAGTGCGGTGATGTCAAAAAGTCCGCTGCCGTGGGTGGCATGGGTGGGCGCTGTCGCAGTTGCCAACAGCGGCATGACGGCCAGCATGGGAATGACGGCCAGGTCCTGAAACAGGAGTACGGAAAATATCGACTGGCCCGGTGAGGTGCTGATCAGCCCCTTTTCGCGCAGGGTCTGCAGGACGATGGCCGTGGAAGACAGGGCCAGAATGAGCCCGATGGCAACGGCCTGCCGCCAGGGCAGGACAAGCGCCGTTGACAGCCCAATCGCCGCCGATGTCACCAGAACCTGGCTGCCGCCCATCCCCAGAATCGGTGTGCGCATCTGCCAGAGCAGGGATGGTTTGAGTTCCAGGCCGATCAGAAAGAGCATCATCACGACCCCGAATTCGGTGAAACGCATCACCGCTTCGATATCGTCAATGAGAGACAGGCCGAACGGTCCAATGACGATACCGGCGATCAGGTATCCGAGAACGGAGCCCAGCCTGCATTTGCGGGCAATCGGAACTGCGATTGCCGCGGCGGCAAGATAAATGAGCAGCTTCAGCAGAAACGCTTCCATGGTTTAAGCCTCGTTGATGGTGATTGCGTCAAGCGACTGGTTGAGTAACTCGCTGTTGCGGGCCTGAACAAGGTCCAATCGATTGTCCCGCAGGGCGATGAGCGTTCGGCGATAATCCTCGGCGTGTCGAACCCGCTGTGTTTTCGGAATCCCCCGGTAAATGCCCAGAACCGCAAAAGGCGGCAGCCAGTCCATCCCGCACAGGTTGGCGGTTGCCCGGTAAGGCGTGGTCAGCTCCCGGATGGTGAACAGATTCGATCCGTTTGCGCGATAATTGACGGAATCGCCTCCGGCGGTCAATGCCTGGAAGGTGATTTTGCCTGCCAGGGCACGTCTGGTAGGCCCGTACGCCCAGCCGTATTCAAGAACCAGGTCCAGCCATTCCTTGATGATGGCCGGAGTGGAATACCAGTAGAACGGGTGTTGAAAGATAATAACGTCATGGCTCTGGCAAAGCTGCTGTTCATGGGAAACATCGATGAGAAAATCGGGATAGCTGGCGTAGAGGTCATGGAAGGTAACCCCCTCCAACGTTTCCACGGCCTCGCGCAGAGCGGTGTTGATGGCTGAGCGTTTGAAAGCCGGATGGCCGAAGAGGATCAAAATCTTTTTCATTGCCGCCTCCGTCTCGGATGCTGCAGCGGATATTTTGATTTTTTCAATATATCCGCCGGTTCAGGTAATTTGTAAAATGCGGATGGCCAGTGACATGCCGGATCGTTCCCCAGGAATTCATTGGGGATCCGAAGGACACCGTATCAAATTTTATCAAAAAAATACATTGGGAGTTATTTGCGATTCTATGTGTGCTGTTCATATTTTAATTTGAAAGTGTGCGTTTTAAGGAGTAATAATGGATGAAGCCCTCAGCCGGTTCATATCCTCGCGGTTTGAAAACCGAGGCTTGTGCCGATTGCTGCCGACCATATCTTTAATAACGGAGGGAGCTTTTTATGTTTGAATGCAGCGCAGAGGATGTCCTGGAAGAATTGATCGAGCTGCTCAAGCTCGAAAAAATCGAGGAGAATATTTTTCGAGGGCAAAGCCAGGATCTGGGTTTCGGCAACGTGTATGGCGGCCAGGTTTTGGGACAGGCGCTTTCGGCCGCTTACCAGACGGTGCCGTCGGAACGCGGCGTGCACAGCCTGCATGCATATTTTCTCCGGCCAGGGGACGCCAAAAAGCCAATCGTCTACACTGTGGATTGTATCAGGGACGGAAAGAGCTTTACCACCCGCAGCGTAATCGCCATACAGAATGGGCGCGCCATCTTGAACATGGCCGCATCCTTTCAAGTGGCCGAAACCGGATTCGAGCATCAGGATGCGGCGCCGCAGCCGGCCGGCCCCGAAGGCATCACATCCGAGCGTGAGCTTGCCTTGAAGGTCGCCGATCAGATACCGGAATCCATCCGTGAAAAGATTCTTTGCAGGAAAGCCATAGAGATCCGGCCGGTGGATCCCGTCAACCCTTTTGCCCCGGACAGGCGCAAGCCCTTGCGTTATGCATGGATCAAGGCTGTCGGCCGATTGCCGGACGACCCGATGGTTCACCAGTACATGCTGGCCTATGCCTCGGATTTCGGTCTGGCCGTCACCTCTCTTTATCCCCACGGGCAAAGCTTCTGGCAGCCGCAGATGCAGGTGGCCAGCCTTGATCATGCAATGTGGTTCCACAGAGATTTCCGCATGGACAATTGGCTTCTTTATGCCATGGAAAGCCCCAATGCAGGGAAATCCAGAGGGTTGAGCAGGGGCAAGATCTACACCCGGGAAGGGAAACTGGTGGCCTCTGTCGTTCAGGAAGGGCTGATCCGTTATCATGATGTGAAGAAATAGCAGGGCGCTGTCAGCTTTCTTTTGGCGACATCTCCTTTATCACCACCTCCACCGGAGCGAGTCTGTCTCTTTTCCAGCCGGCACCTGGTGGGCCCTTACGCAGCCTTTCTCTCAGGACGTGCCGATACCTGGCTGCTGCTGAAGCCCTGCTTTTTTGTTCAATTTCAGGGAAACGATATTTCCGGCAAAAATTTAGATAAAAGGGCAACCATTTTTTATAATGCGGATTCAAGACAGTCGGAACCGACCTGTTTCTCAAAAGCGTCCCATCTGCTTGCAATTGTAACGGGATGATGTCCATGGATAATATCCAGAAACTGTTATATTCATATTATTTGCATAATATACAGAAAAATAAATAAAGAGCCAGAAATGTCTTGTCAAGTATTATTCCATAATATATTGAAAGGTTGGAACTATATATAGGATTACTAAAAGGAAGAATTGCGAATCTGATATCGCAGAAACATCCTGGGATGAAAAGATATCCAGAAACTACTCAATTCCTTGTTGATCAGGACAACGTGCCAGAGGGTGGACAATTGACTGAAAAAATGCTAAACGCGAAGCATGTCTTGATGCCGCATAACATGCGTTAATGAGGACATCAAGACATGCTTCGCGTTTACCTCAAGGAATAATTGTCCACCCCCTGTCCCGTCGCCTATCAACCAAAAGTTTCACCAGACTTCGCTGCGCTACGCAGGTGACCTTTGAGTTGGGCGTCATTGCGGCCTCGCCTTCGATGCCACATCAATGTAGGAGAAGCAGCCCCTTGTTACCGTACCTAGAAAAATTTGAGCGAGTTATAACTAACACCCTGCTCGTCTTGATGGCCGGCGTAGTGCTGCTTGCCACCATCGAGTTAGCGTGGATCCTCGTCAAGGACGTGCTCACCCCGCCCTTCTCCTTACTGGAGATCCACGAACTGCTGGAGCTTTTCGGCCTGTTCCTGATGGTGCTCATCGGAATCGAGCTACTGCACTCGGTAAAAACCTACATCGTTCGCCGGGAGTTTCATCTCGAGACGGTACTCACGGTGGCGATGATAGCAGTGTCCCGCAAGATCATCGTCCTGGAGCCGAAAGAGTTGCCGGAAGGGACCCTATTGGGGATTGCCGCCTTGGTGCTTGCATTGGCCCTGGGCTACTACTTCATGCGGCGCAGTCGCTGGGAGAAAGGCGATTCTGATCCGGAGAGCAAAGGATGATTATCGAATCCACCGGCACCCCGATTCTCTATCTCGGATTCACGCTGCTCGTCATCGTCTTGCTGGCAGTGGACTTTTTCCAGCTCGTCGATATGGCGGAGCGCTTTCACCTGCTCAAGTACGGGCTGGCGGTGATCCTAATGTTCATCGGGGCGAAAATGCTACTGCTCGATGTCTATAAGATTCCTGTGGGGATTGCTCTGGGAACCGTCGGGTTGATCCTGTTGGTGTCGGTGGCGGCAAGTCTCCTAATATCCGGTAATATCCGGCCGCCCGGACCCGAATGTCAATGTCAGCCACTGACCCGAAGAGTGCATATTTCTCCGCGGAATCGAGAGTGGCGAGTAGCGCTGATGTGACGCCCAACCACGCGATCGAGCCGGCCGGACAACAGCGGCGAATAAGGATAGATTGTGAGAGCGAAGCGAAACACAATCTTATCCGTTGGTTGGACAAGCCCGATTACTTTATATAAGGAAATATCTTTTTTTGAAAGAGGCGAACGATGGGACGCCCTTTACATTTTTATATTTATATATATCCGTTTTTTCGATGTCAAAAAGAGGAACTTTAAAAAACACCGACGCTTATCCGGAATTTCATGATTCCATCAAACCATATGCACCCGCCTGTGGCAGAAGGTGGCGATCGAGATGTGATGGCTGGCGATATTGGCGTTATTAATGCCTAAGGACTCTGTGCAGGATTGAATCTTTTTTTGAGGACGGATTGAACAAAACCAGGCATATTCATGTCACATGCGCCATAATCGAGCGTGATGGGCTCGTGCTTGCTTCCCAGCGAAGTGCCGCCATGAGTATGCCACTCAAATGGGAGTTTCCGGGTGGCAAAATTGATCCCGGCGAGTCCCCTGAAGCGTGTCTGCGACGTGAGATTCATGAAGAGTTGAGTATTCAGGTGGGCGTGGGGAAAAACCTTCCAGTCAGCACATATCATTACCCGGCATTTACTATCTCGCTCTATCCGTTTATCTGCGCAATTGAAACAGGTGAGATCGTCCTCCATGAACACGCTGCCATCGCCTGGTTAACACCTGAGAAACTTCATGCCCTCGAATGGGCAGAAGCCGATGTGCCTGTGCTGGCGTCTTATCTTGCCCAAAAAAAGCCTGGAATTCGATGAAACACCTTGCCCCAGGCATATACGAATCGCTTACCGATGAGTTTCTTCGGGACGCCATTGCTCGGCGTCCCGAGTTAAGAACCGTCTTTGGCAAGATTGATCCGGAAGAGCAGCCCGGTATGTATGCATCTTTTGTGGCAAAGGTGCTTGAACAGGCACTCCGGGAGGAGTCTGACCCGGAAAGACGATTGGCACTCTGCAATCGGATTCTTGACCAGGTTGCCGGCGAACCGGGCCTGGGTCACCTTGCAAAACATCACCTTGTCAAAGAACAAAAGCCAATCCTCCTTGAGATCACCCCGCCGCATTATGGAACATCGGGCATCCCTCGGCCCCTGTCCCCTTTGACTGAAAGCAGTCTGTTCACCGGCTCTCCCCAGGAACCCCAATTGGCCCATGAACTGATTGATGAAATGAAGTCTGCCGACAGTGTCGACATTCTGGTCTCGTTTATCAAATGGTCAGGACTGCGCCTGCTGATGCCTGCCTTTGAAGACCTCCGGCAGCGTGACGTTCCGGTGCGGGTCATCACCACATCCTACATGGGCGCTTCCGATGCTCCGGCCGTTGAATGGCTGGCGGGAATGCCAAATGTCAAGGTGCGCGTCTCCTACGATACCGAACGAACGCGGCTTCATGCCAAGGCCTATCATTTCCGGCGTAACTCCGACTTTTCAACCGCTTATATCGGCTCCGCAAATATGTCCAACGCGGCCATCACCAGCGGTCTGGAGTGGAACCTGAAGGTAACGGCCCAGGACATGGCGCATATCCTGGAGAAATTTACGGCGGAATTTGAGACGTACTGGAACAGCAGGGAATTTATCCCTTTTGACCCTTTGCAGCCTGATCGTTTCCGGGATGCAATCGTCCGTGAGCGCACCAGAAAAACTGGGGTGTCGTCGGTTTTTTTCGACCTGACACCGCACCCGTTCCAGGAGCGCATCCTTGATGCGCTGGAGCGGGAGAGAAACGTTCATCAGCGCTATAAAAATCTGCTTATTGCAGCTACCGGAACGGGCAAGACCGTGGTTGCCGCGTTCGATTATCATCGCTTTTTCAAGGAACGCAGTGGTCAGGCGAAACTCCTGTTCGTAGCCCACCGCAAGGAAATCCTGGAACAGGCACTCATCACGTTTAGAAACGTGCTGCGTAACCACAGTTTCGGTGAGCTGCTTGTCGGGAATTTCGCAGCGGCCCGCCGGGAGCACCTGTTCTGCTCTGTCCAGATGCTGACGAACCGAGAGCTCTGGAAGCAAGTCGGAAATGGTTTCTATGATTATATCGTTGTCGACGAGGTCCATCACGGCGCTTCGGACAGCTACCGACCCATATTCGCGAATTTTAACCCGGCGATACTGCTTGGCCTGACCGCGACACCGGAGCGGATGGACGGAAAATCCGTGGCCGCCGATTTCCATAATACGTTTGCGGCAGAAATCCGACTGCCGGAGGCGCTTGAGGAGAAACTCCTCTGCCCCTTCCATTATTTTGGTGTTTCAGATCCGGTAGCAATCGATAATGACCGTTTCTGGAGTAACGGAAACTACAGCAAGGTTGAACTCGAAAACGTATATACCCTTGATCAGGGGCATGCCTTGCGCCGGCTGGATGCGATCCTGGCGGCATTGGAACGCTACCAGCCCGACTATCGCACCAGCGCCAAGGGGATCGGCTTCTGTGTCACCATCAACCATGCCCGCTATATGGCGCAGAAATTTACTGAAAGAGGCATTCCTTCTGCAGCATTTGTGTCGGGCATTGCATCCGATGAGCGCGACAGCATGATCTCGCGTTTCAAAAACGGCAGCCTGATTTTCCTGTTTACCGTTGATGTGCTTAACGAAGGTCTCGATATACCGGAGATCAATCTGGTTATGTTCCTGCGGCCGACAGAGAGCCTGACCGTATTCCTCCAGCAATTGGGTCGCGGTCTGCGCCATGCCCCGGAGAAAGAGTGCCTCACGGTTCTTGATTTTGTGGGGCAGGTGCATCGGCACTACCGGATGGACACCCGATTCCGGGCATTGCTGCCAAAGCACCGTTATGCAATTGATCGGGAGGTGGAGCTGGACTTTCCGCACCTTCCGCCAGGGTGCTCGATCCAGCTGGATCGTCAGTCACGGGAATATGTTCTTAGAAATATCAGGGAAAACCTCAGGAATCTTAAGGTGCAGGTTCCTGACCGTCTCCAGACATTCACCAGCGAAACAGGCCAGGATCTTACGTTTGGCAACTTCATCCGCTATCATGGGTATGAACCGGAGGTGCTGCTGGCAAAAGAATCCTGGTCGGAGTGGAAAGCCAAGGTGCAGCTATGCCCGATCCCTGTTGATCCCGATCTTGCCAGATTGAGAAAAACCCTGATTCGGGCCGGATTCATCAACGGACCCAAAGAAGCCATGCTGCTGCGCAATGTCATTGGCAAGGTTTCCCAGGGTAAAAATGCGGAAGCAATCGCCCTTGCCGGACAGTCGGTCATGATCCTGTATTATCGAATCTGGGGGGACAAAGGCAGTAAACTTGGGATTTCTTCTCTGGAAGAGGCTTTCCAGCGCCTTTCGAAAAATCCGTCCATCCTTTCCGATCTGGACGAAATTCTGAGCTGGTCAATTGACACGAGCGCAGTCGGCGGGGTGATCCCGGAATTGCCATTTTTCTGCCCGCTGGAATTGCATGCACAATACGGCGGAAAGGAAATTCAGGCGGCATTCGGCAAGGCAAATCTTGAAACTTCAGGCCAGGCCGGCGTGGGCGTATTTCATTTTCCTGAGGTAAAGGCTTATGCGCTGCTGGTCACGTTTCAGAAAACGGAAAAGGAATTCTCGCCGAGCACCATGTATGCGGATTACCCCATCAGCAGGGAACTTCTGCATTGGGAGTCGCAGGCAAATACCGCACAACATCACCATGACGGTCAGAATCTGATTCATCATGTCGATCGAGGGTACCGTATTTTGGTTTTTGCCCGGGATCAGAAAAAGCGCAACGCTGCCACGGTTCCGTTTACGTATCTTGGGCCGGTGGAACGGGTGAGTTATGAGCGTGAGCGGCCGATAAAAATGGTCTGGCGGCTGCGGCATCCGATGCCGGTGGAGATGTTTGAAGACAATCGAAGGGGCGGGTAATTGCGAATCCGTTACAGTCTCTGAAATTCAATCCCCCCCAAAATTCTAAAAAATTGGACTGTTGAAATGGCAATCAGGGCATAATATAGTGAAATTCAGTAAGGAGCACAGACCCATGGAAAGCGGCGTGAAGATACCGGCAGACAATGGAAACAAGGGCGGGCTCAGCTTGCCCAGAGTACTATTGGTCGTGCTGGTCACCGTTCTGGTGACGCTCGGCGGCAGCTACTGGTTTCTGAAGACCTACGTGTTCATGCGCGAGTTCAAACCGGTTGAGCTCAGCGCCAAAGAGCAACAGCTTCTCGACAGCAAACTGCGAACGTTGGGTTTTCAGCCCGAAGAAAGTCGAATCGGGACAAACCCGCCGTCACCCGGGGAGTTCGATGGCCGCGGCGTTCTCAAACCGGAACGCTATAGCGAAACGGGTGCAAAACGGGAGGTCAACTTCAACGAGCGCGAGCTGAACGCGCTTCTGGCACACAATACCAATCTGGCGAGCAAGCTGGCCATCGACCTGTCACAGAACCTGCTCAGCGTCAAGCTCCTCGTGCCCGTGGAGCCCGACTTCCCGGTGCTGGGCGGCAAAACCCTGCGCTTGAACGCCGGTGTCGAAATGGCCTATCTGGGCGGTAAGCCATCAGTTATTTTGAAGGGGGTCAGCATCATGGGCGTACCGGTACCCAGTGCCTGGCTGGGCGGCCTGAAAAATGTCGACCTGATGGCCGAATTCGGCGGCGGGCCGGGTTTCTGGAACTCTTTTTCAAAAGGCGTCGCGGATATCCGCGTCGAGGATGGCCGCATCAAGGTCAAGTTGAAGGAATGAGAAACTGCATTCAAGAGATACAAACCCATCGGAATTCCGGCGGAATTCCAACCTGTCGTTTTACTCGGACTGGTGCTCCGCTACCGCTCCGCACCAGCCGGTAAGCTATTCGTTATAGCCCTAACCTACGGAGATTAATGAACCATGTTTAACTTCGAGGAAAGTTTTTTTGTTGAGAAGGAGATTGCGGTTTCTGCTGAAAAAGCTTGGGATATAATTGCTTTGCCAGGTGGTCTAACGCTGTGGCACCCATTCATGAAGAAACATACTGCTGAGAGCTGGAATGGCGTCGGCTCAAAGGATCACTTGACTTATTACAGTGGCTTTGAAGCGGAAACAGGTCAGCAAGTTAAACGAAATCAATTTGGTCCTCATCCACTTATGTCGCCATAATAATAATGAACCTACACCCAAAAAACTGCAAATGAGTTTTATTAAACTGAAGTCATTTTATAAAAATTGGGGGTGTGCTTCCCACGAGCTGAGGCTTGAATTTCCAAGTGACAGGTTTTGGTAATTCCGGTAATTCCGGGTAATCCCGGAATTCCAGCATACAATATGTCACAGAAAGATAAAAGGCAGACAAGAAAAATCATATATGGTCATTTTGAGTATATTGAGTTGCTAAAGGGAAAAACACTTTGAATATTGAAGACAATAAACCCAACTACCAGCCGCCCTACACCATCACCCCGGCCATTCTGAATCTGGTCGCGCATATCAGCGAGGCCGTCGGACGGCTGACCGTGCTCACCGACCAGGCCAAGGTGTTGCGGCTGCGGCGTATCAACCGCATCCGCACCATTCGGGGTTCACTGGCCATCGAAGGAAATACGCTGAGCGAAGAGCAGATCACTGCGATTCTGAACGGCAAGCGGGTGATTGCGCCACCCCGCGAGGTTCAAGAGGTGCGAAACGCCCTCAAAGCCTATGACCGCTTCGACAAATGGAGGCCGGATGTTGAGGCGGAGTTGCAGGAGGCGCATCGCATTCTGATGACCGGACTGATCGATGAGGCCGGAGTCTACCGGCGCGGCGGCGTGGGGGTGATGGCGGGCAGTCGAGTGATCCACACAGCACCCCCGGCGGATCGGGTACCAGCGTTGATGGGCGATCTTTTCCATTGGCTGGCTGCCAGCAACGCGCATCCGCTGATCTCCAGCTCGGTCTTTCACTATGAATTCGAGTTCATTCATCCCTTTGCCGACGGCAACGGCCGCATGGGGCGGCTGTGGCAAAGTCTGATTCTGGCCCGCTGGAATCCTTTGTTTACCGATATCCCGGTGGAAAGTCTGATTTTCGAGCACCAGTCCGAGTATTACCAGACATTGCAGGAGAGCACTCAACATACCGATTCCGCCCTCTTTATCGAGTTCATGCTCAGGATGATCCTTGATGCCGTGACCACCTCCGCCCCCCAAGTCGCCCCCCAAGTCACCCCCCAAGTCAGGCAGTTACTATTGGCCATCAAGGGAGAAATGAGCCGAGAAGCGCTGCAAATCGGCCTTGACCTGCAGGATCGCAAGTCGTTCCGCGAGCGCTACCTCAAACCGGCCCTGGCGGAAGGATTGATAGAAATGACCATCCCCGACAAACCAAACAGCCGATTGCAGAAATACCGCTTGGCCGGTAAGGGCCGACAATGGCTGCAACAGCGAGTCGGGTGACGGGCGAATAGCAGCAGGGATAGCTCACCGACGGCATCCGGAACCACGATCCCATTAAATCATATGCACCTGCCTGTGGCAGAAGGTGGCGATCGAGATGTGATGGCAGGCGATATTGGCGTTATTAATGCCTAAAGACTCTGTGCAGGATTGAATCTTATTTTGAGGCCAGATTGAACAGAACCAGGCAGATTCATGTCACATGCGCCATAATCGAGAGGGATGGGCTCGTTCATCAGTAAAATTGCACACATCCAAAATTTAAAAAATTGGACTGTTGAAATGGCAATCAGGGCATAATATAGTAAATCAGTAAGGAGCACAGACCCATGGAAAGCGGCGTGAAGATCCCGGCAGGCAATGGGAACAAGGGCGGGCTCAGCTTGCCCAGAGTACTGTTGGTCGTGCTGGTCACCGTTCTGGTGACGCTCGGCGGCAGCTACTGGTTTCTGAAGACCTACGTGTTCATGCGCGAGTTCAAGCCGGTTGAGCTCAGCGCCAAAGAGCAACAGCTTCTCGACAGCAAACTGCGAACGTTGGGTTTCAGCCCGAAGAAAGTCGAATCGGACAAACCCGCCGTCACCCGGGGAGTTCGATGGCCGCGGTGTTCTCAAACCGGAACGCTATAGCTAAACGGGTGCAAAGCGGGAGGTCAACTTCAACGAGCGCGAGCTGACGCGCTTCTGGCACACAATACCAATCTGGCGAGCAAGCTGGCCATCGACCTGTCACAGAACCTGCTCAGCGTCAAGCTCCTTGTGCCCGTGGAGCCCGACTTCCCGGTGCTGGGCGGCAAAACCCTGCGCTTCAACGCCGGTGTCGAAATGGCCGCATCAAGGTCAAGTTGAAGGAATGAGAAACTGCATTCAAGAGACACAAACCCATCGGAATTCGGCTGCGAACGCTTGATGGTTGATTTGGCCCAGAGAATATATCTGCTTTCACCAAGGTGCGAGAATTCAATCCGCGCTACGCCGAGGTCATCGCTGGTCGTTTGTTCCGTGTGATAAAATTTATTGATT
>CAWKLD010000010.1:0-119414 GCA_963850225.1 uncultured delta proteobacterium | reverse complement strand
TCTTCGATCGAGGATTTCAGAGATTTTTTCCCGCCTTTCGGGTTTGAGTCTGACTTCAACGACATTCGGATCAAGATCTTTGCAGAACCCAATTGTCGCAAAATCACTGAAATTATCCACAAGCCCTTCCCCAAAGACAGAAACCCGCGGCATGTGGGATTTCATCACCTGGGGTGCGCATGACAACGGAATAGGGCTTGCCCTCAACGCGGATTAAAAGGGGCTCTTCCTGAATCAGCTCATGGTTGCTGCTTTGACAAAGCCCTTCTTCACAATGGATAACGCTGTAACCTGGCATTCGAAATTTTTCCGTATTACACCATATTTTTTTCCACAAGTTCAGCGATATCCATTGTCTTGATCTTCTCTTCCTTCCCCAGCTCTTTCATCCCGTCTTCGATCATGGTCAGGCAGAAGGGACACCCCACCGCCACGTTCGAGACCTGCAGGCCGACGATTTCTTCCGAACGCTCCAGATTGATTCTTTTGCCGATGGTCTCTTCCATCCACATTCTTCCCCCACCGGCACCGCAACAAAAGCTTTCCCGGCCATGTCGATCGAGTTCCTTGAATACGCCTTTGGAAACGGATTGCAGAATCGATCTGGGCTGATCGTAAATGTTGTTATATCGCCCCAGGTAGCAGGGATCATGATATGTCAGCGCACCTTCCAGCGATCTGCTTCAATTTAATTTTTCCCGCCTTGACGAGTTGATCGATGAACTCGGCATGATGAATGACCTCGTAATTTCCGCCCATTTGAGGATAGTCATGTTTCAGCGTATTGAGACAATGCGGGCAGGCCGTGATTATTTTTTTGACTTTATAGTTGTTCAGCGTTTCGATGTTTTCCTGGGCCATCATCTGGAACAACATTTCATTTCCGACACGTCTGGCAAAGTCGCCGGTACATTTTTCTTCCACCCCCAGGATCGCAAAGCTGATACCTGCCTTTTGCAGAATTTTAACCAGGCTTTTCGATACTTTTTTGGATCGATCATCGAATGAACCGGCACATCCGACCCAGAGCAGATAATCGACGTCCGAGTCCTCCGCCATCGTTTTGACGTCCAGCCCTTCGGCCCAATCGGCGCGTTTGTCATAGCCGATTCCCCAGGGGTTGCCGTTACGTTCAAGCCCTTTCAGGGCCGTGTTCAGCTCCTTGGGATACGCCTCCGCCATCAACGTCTGCCCCTGTCGCATGGCGATGATTCGGGGCACATGTTCAATGGTCACCGGACAAACTTCTTCGCAGGCACGGCAGGTCGTACAGGCCCAAAGCGTGTCTTCCGCGATGACATCGCCGATTAATCGCTTTTTGCTGTTGAGTCCGGCGATCTCCTCCTTGATTTTTTCAATTTGTCCAGGATCTTCGCTTTGCCGGATTGCGGATGAAAGCCTGGCTCTTTTGATGATATTATCGGTATTTTCAAATAGTTCAAGCTTCAGCTTGTCATTGAATTCATGCAGATTCAGCGGTTTGTCGGTGGTATATGTCGGGCAGACCTCCTTGCATCGTCCGCATTCGGTGCAGGTGTAAAGGTCCAGTCCCTGTTTCCAATTGAGTTGATGGATGTGATTGATTCCCAGAGATTCATCCTCCCAGGCGGCTTCATCTTCCAAATCCAGCAGTCTGGCTTTTTCATGGGGATAGCCCAGGCTTTTCAAAAAAACGTTGGGAAGCGCGGTGATCACATGAAAATGTTTTCCCAGAGGCAGAATATTCAAAAACGCCAGCTGCGTACAGATATGAAGCCAGAACATCATGACCAGAATGTTGGTGTTGGCTTCCGCGCTCAACCCTGAAATCAGGGTGGCCGCTCCCACCGATATCGGTGTCCAGAGGAATTCAGAACCATATTGCGGATTATTGAAGAAATGGATACTTCCCGGGTTGTTGAACAATTGAATTAAATTGTACCGTGCGCCGTCGAGCAGTAGATCGGATACCATCAAAATCCCGATCATCGCCAAAACCAGATAGGCTTCGAAGGTATTGTGCAATGCGTTTCGGCTTTAAGAACGGCGCGACGAAAAATTGCGAAGAGGATCATCAACAAGACAATCCCTTCCATGATATCTTTCAAGGCGATATAAAGATATCCGACCAAATGATCGCCGCCCAAAAACGGCAGCTGAAATCCTTCTTGAAAGCCCTCTCCATACAAGGTGATGCTGCGAATCAATAAAACACAGAACCCCCAGAAAATGAACGCATGCATCAGACCCGAGCTTCTTTCTTTTTCTCTTCCGACCAGGCGTTTCTGGCCGATGGCCAGAATCACCATATTCATCAGTCGTTCCTTCAGATGATTGGCTCTGTCGGTGGGTTCGAGCGCCGTTAGCAATTGAATTTTTCCAACCATCGTACGGCCGAATACCGTCAGAGCGACAATAAGCAGTAGGGACATCAACAGGGGATTCATACTTACCTCATCAAATCAGTTTTGATGGCTTCGCAAAAAGTCCATCTGCTTTGCTGCGCAGCATCCTTCGTCATTGCGGCGTACCCAAAAGTACGCATCAGTCCTCAGCATTTGCGCGCCATGCATCTGGAGATTTTTTCTTTGCCATCCCCAATGCGGCCTAACCTCTAATTTTTTTAATCTCTTCGCGGAGAATCGGAACCACTTCGAAGAGGTCTCCGACGATACCATAATCCGCCACATTGAATATGGGTGCTTCGGGGTCTTTATTAACGGCCAGAATCACCTTTGAGCCTTTCATTCCCGCCAGGTGCTGGATGGCTCCGGAGATACCGATTGCCATATAAAGGGTAGGCGCAACAATTTTACCGGTTTGGCCGACCTGCTTGTAATGCGGCATGAAACCTGCATCCACCATGGCACGGGAAGAGCCGAAACCGGCTTTTAAATCATTGGCCAGTTCTTTTACAAGATCGACTCCGGCTTGATCTTTGGCGCCCCGGCCCACCGAGACAACGATGTCGGCATCGGTGAGATCGATTTCACCGCTTGCCTCAGATAAGATTTCCTTGATCACGGCCTTTAAATCAGGAGCCGGAGGAGAAAGCCTGACGACGTTTTCGGTTCCCGTGATGCCTTCCGTCGCCTCGAAAGCGCCCGCTCTGACAACCGCCACCAGCTGGCCGGTATTGACTTTGACGCGCTGAATCACTTTATTTGTGATGGCTGGCCGGATGATTTCGATTTGATCTGCCTGAAGCGTCACGTCGGTAATGTCGGTGGCGCATGCGGCATCCAGCTTGGCTGCGACCCTCGGGGCCACGGCCTTGCCGCTTTCGGAAAAACCGAACCAGATCAGATTGGCGCCGAATTGTTTGGCGGCATCCACGACACAGGATGCGTAGGGGCCGGCTGAAAACAGCTCCAGTCCGGGATCATCGGCGACATATTGCGTATCGGAGCCGGCATTTACCAGGCCGGGAATCAGCGATTCGATATTACTGCCAATCGCAACCACCGCGGTTTCCGCGCCGATGGCCTTGGCTTTTGATAAAAGTTCGGCTGTGCTGCTCTTTAGTACACCTTGTTTGATGTCTGCAATTACGAGTACTTTTGCCATAATATTGTTTCCTTGTATAAATGCGGTTAGTGTCCGATTATGATAGAAAATGATATTTCTGCGTTATAACACCTTTGCTTCACTGGCCAGAAGACCGACGACCTGGGCGGTGATTTCAGCAGCAGGACCTTCAAATTTCCGCCCGGTCTTGCGCGATTCCGGTGCAATAAATTCAACGATTTTGGATTTTGGCGCGCCGCCTCCGACTGCATCATACGAAGTCCCGAGAGCTGCCAGATCCATGACAGCGATGGGCTTTTTCTTTGCCATCATGATGCCGCGCGTCTGGGGCAGTCGCGGTTCATTGATGGCAACGTCAACCGTGACCACGGCCGGAAGCGCCAGTTCAACGATTTCGGTTCCGCCATCTCCCAATCGGGATACTTTAATGTGCTTATCGTCCATCACTTCGATGGCAATCACATTGCTGACGCAAGGCAGTCCCAGGTACTCGGCCAATATGATTCCGGTTTGACCATTATCCGTATCCTGGGCCTGTTTGCCGGTGATAACCAGATCATAGTCTCCCTTTTCGTAAACCTTTTGCAAAACCCTGGCGTAGACAAACGAATCGGCTTCGGCAAGTGCCGGATCATCGATTTGAATAGCGTTTTTAATGCCCATGGCAAAAGCTCTCCGGATGATTTTTGTATTGTCCTCGCCACCGCCGATACTCACCAGCGTTGTTTCCGCGTTGTTATTCTCCTTAAGCTGGACAGAGACTTCCACCGCATTTTCGTCCCAGGCGTTCATGACATATTGCAAGCCTTCTTCAACAATGGCCCCGTCCTTCACGTGCATGTTCAATTCCACATCAACTACTTTTTTAACGGTTGTAAGAATTTTCACATTGTCCTCCTGATCATTTATGTTTCTTTGATTCGGTCACGTGGTCAAGATTTTGACCGCCTGAAGGCCGAGTGGAAATTTTGTTCAACAACGCCATATTCATACTCTCAACACCGCTTGACGCCAGGTTGGCTCTGCCATGGACTATCGGGGAAGTCAAGGCGTTTATCAATCCCGGATATCATCGGTTCGGCCGGCGGCATTTTCTGATTACATTATAGCTATGATGTAGTTATGTTATGACTCGATGTCAAGAAAAAAATATCCAGTGGCCGAAAGGCCTATTTTGCCTATGACCGCATCGAGTATGCAAAAAGGATCTCAGAACAAACGAAAAGTGATCTCTCAGACTGCCTGGAAAAGAACTATACACTACCGCTGATGCCTTTCAAGTGTTGGGGATACACCCCGATACATCACGGTACCGAATCCGAACTTGGGAGAGTGGGAGTAAAGTGGAGATTTACAGATGGGCGAATCCGTAAAATTTTGGGAATGCACGACGGAGACGATTGATCAGAATGCCCATTGGTCTCTGGGGAATCTATGATAGGAGAACAATTGCCTCAAAGACATATTTTGAGAGGGTGATTAAAGATTTCTCGTCGCGCTATTGCCCGGATTTCAATTTGTGTAAAATGTCGGCTCAGATGGAGAACCCGCCCAGCTTGGTTTCCAAATACTCATCAATCCCTTCTGCAGCACCTTCACGGCCCAATCCGCTCTCTTTCATGCCGCCGAAAGGGGCTGCCGCCGATGTCGGATTGATGTCATTGATACCGACGATACCAAAATGAAGGCCCTCAAAAAGCTGAAACGCTTTACTCAGATCCCGGGTATAAACGTAGGACGCCAGGCCGTAACGGGTGTCATTGGCCATGGCAAGCAAGTCGTCTTCGTCATCGTACACAACGATGGGGGCCACCGGGCCAAAGGTTTCCTCCCGGTAAATGGTCATATCCGGATTCACATGGTTGAGAATGGTTGGTGCATAAAAGAATCCGCGGTCTAAAGCGTCTTCGGTCAGGCGGCGGCCGCCGGCAATGAGTTCGGCGCCTTTGGAAATCGCATCGCGTACCTGACGATCCACTTTCTCAAGCGCCGCATCGTTCACCAGCGGACCGATCCGGACCCCGGGATCGAATCCAGAACCGGCTTTCAGAGCTGATACCCTCTTGGATAATTCACCAATAAACGGTTCGACGATGTCCGCATGGACGAAGATCCGGTTGGGGCTGATACAGGCCTGCCCGGTATTGAGAAACTTGACGAGCGCCAGTCCCTTGGCGGCATGAACCGGATCCGCATCACGGCACACGATAAAAGGCGCATGTCCGCCCAATTCCAGTGATACCCGTTTCATCTGGGAGGCTGCACCCCGGGCCAGCATTTTTCCGACCGGAGTCGACCCGGTGAAAGTCAGTTTGCGGACTCTGGGATCATCCAGGAAAGCCTCGCCGATCGGCCCCGGTTCCAGCGCCGTCACCAGGTTGACGACGCCGGCGGGAATTCCGGCTTTTTCAAAAACCTCGAACACTGCTCTGGCACACAGCGGCGTCGCCTCCGCGGGTTTAAGGACGATGGTGCACCCGGCTGCCAGTGCAGGGGCAACCTTACGGGTGATCATGGATATGGGATAATTCCAGGGAGTGATGGCACCAACGACACCGACAGGCTGGCGGAGAACAATGAATCGCTGATCTGCTCTGGCGGAAGGAATCGTCTGGCCATAGATACGTTTGGCCTCCTCCGCATACCACAGCAGAAAGTCGGCACCGTATTTGACTTCATTGCGGGCGGCCTGGATGGGTTTCCCCTGCTCTTCTGTCATAACTGCGGCGAGCCGTTCCAGGTCTTCCATCATCAGGGCGTGGGCCGTATACATAAACTGGGACCGCTGATAGGCCGTTTGGGATGACCAGTGTGGAAAGGCATCGGCGGCCGCATCAATGGCCTTGATGGCATCGACACCATCCCCTGCCGGAACCTGTCCGATGGGTTCACCGGTGGCAGGGTTGAATGATTGAAAACTGCGGGCGCTCTCGGCATCCATCCATCTGCCATTAATATACATATCTCACTCTCCGCCTGAAAAAGGACATTGGCCTGGAAGTATTTCAGTTAATTACAGCCAACAGGACAAGCCAGTTGGCATTTACGGCAATCTTTACCTGTTTACCCAACGCATCCTCTGCCCGCTTATATCCACCGGCTCAAAGTTGCCGCTGAAGATTGGGACAGCCGCTCCTGCAAGGAATGGATTGGTTCTTTAATCTTTGTATCGGATTTGTTTGCCATGGTTTTAAATATCTTGGTGGTTCGCTAATGGATTTAGCGCAAGCGGGATACGATATATTCCGCCGTTTTTTCGGCAGACTGGCCGAAAAGATCTTCCATGCGAACCCATTCCAGATAGGTGTCGTCCCACGGGGCGCTGGTTTCCTGAACAATGTTCTTAATCCGTTCATGCTTTCCGCCAAGGGCTTTTATTTTCACGGACAATGGCATCTGGTCTTTAAAGGCGATGTGAAGCAGCATCAGATTGCTGATGCTGCTGGTGGAAGTGGCTGAGAAAATGGGGATGATGATGATATTGCGGTTATCCGTTCGGCCCCTGCCGATAAACACATTTCCTTCCCTAACAATGATGCTTTTTGTGCCCCGGAGCCGCGAATCGGTTTCAACCCTTGACGTCAGAGGGGCAAGGGAGCCGGTTTTCTGATTGACCGAGATGGTGGTCTGATCGGTGATTTCTCCCAGAACATTCAGGCCGTCAATGCGGTAAAGAATCGCGCCGTTGATTTTTGAGACAATACCTTGAAGGTTTTTTAAGACCAGAATATTGCTGCTGGTCAATTGGGAAATGGCAATTGCGTTTTCCTCCAAAACGTCAAAGATAATCCCTTCGATTTTCTCCATGATCCGGCTAGTACCGACGGTTACGGTTTTGGCCTGGTGTTTGATGGCGTCAATGGGTCTGGCCATATAATTAATGGCTTCTCCCAGAGAATGAAACAGCGTGCTCAGCATATGCTGGGCTGTCCCTTTTTTTCCGAAATCAAGCTCAAAATCCGAGTCAGGGAGTCTTCCGGCCAAATACTTCAGCAATATGGACAGATCCGCTCCGGCCTGATAGCCCATCGTGGCGCAAAGACCTTTTGTCTCATTATTTTTCTTTAAGAGATAATAGAATTCAGCAACTTTTTCCCGGAACGGCCTTTCCAGAACCAGCTCATACACATCCATGCCATCCTGAATATACCGGTCAACCGTCTGCTTAAGTTCTTCGCGGAAATCATATAAGAGCTTTGATCCTTCATTGATCGCCAGAGCCGCATAATATCCCCAGATATGGCCGACCAGGGTATTGACGACCGGCGACAGATGCTGGGGAACAGTCGGAACGTGGAACACGTCATCCGCGTATGGCTCAAACCGGTCCTCCCCTTCATCGGCAATAACCACCACGGCAGACTTATGGGCTTTAAAAATCGCCGTATCCTTTATGATATCGCCAATAACGATTCCACGCGTGCCGGCAGCGCAAACGATGATAAGCGGCTCTGAAGACAGATCGATGTGTTTTTTGTCCTCGACATAATCAGAGGATATGGTTTTATAGCAAAGCTCGCTGAGCTTGATCCGGATTTCATCCGCCGAAGACTTGTTGGGACCGCTTCCGACCACCGCCCAGTAGGTTCGCGTCTGAGCCAGCCTTCTGGCCGACTCGCGGATCCCTTGCTGAAGGGAAAGAATGTGGCGCATCTGCTGCGGAAGTTTTAACAGATGATGGAGTTCTTCTGCAATAAACTCAGGCGTCCGCTTTCCCTGAAGCCCTGCGAGAAACAAACCCATCAGCGCGCCTGCAACGATCTGGGAATAGAATGCCTTGGTGGATGCCACGGACATTTCGATGTCACGACCGCTGCTGGTATACATCACCCCTTGAACCTTAAAGGTAATATCTGAATCCCTGCGGTTCACGATGGCAAGGGTGCTGGCACCCCTTTCCCGTACCATATCCACAGTGCGATTGGTGTCCGCCGTGGTTCCGGACTGGGTAATGGCAATCACCAGGACATCAGCCATGTTCCTAGCTCCCGGGCTGGACAGCTTGAATCCGCTCAGCTCAGAGGCTTTCATGGCTGATATCTGAATGCCCGGATCATCCAGATAAAAATTTAAAATATCCGCACAGGCCTGGGCAGCTATGCCGGCAGTGCCCTGGCCGATAAAAAAGATCCGGCGGATGGATTTTTGACCAAAGGCATGCCGGATTTCCGGCGGAATAACGTTTTCGCTCAGTACGACAGCCGGCAAGCCGGTATCCGGATGGACCCGCCATCGATTCACCAGGGTTTTTTCAACGGATGCCGGGGCCTCGGAAATCTCTTTTAAAAAATAATGGGGGAAATTCTGGCGGTCAATGTCTCGAGATGTGATTTGCGTGGTTTTGACATCGGCCTCACTCAGGAAGATCGGCACACCGTTATAGTACATGGCCTTGATTTCGGATACGGATCCGCCCGAATCCTGATCCAGGACAAAAATCTGGCCCTGGGTTCTGCCTTCTGGCCCTTCGACGACTTTTTCCCCGTCCATTTTCACAAATCGATGGGTATCTTCAACAAAACCATAAACTTCTGAAACCGGCATATAGTGCTCTTCACCCAGGCCCACGAAAATGGTCTGACCGCTGCCTTTCTGTGCCAGAAAAAGCTTTCCGGGAGCAAGATCCGTTGTCATGAAAATAGCGTGAGATCCCTTGAACGTGTTGACGGCCTGCCGGAACGCATCCTCTATTTCCATTCCGCTTTGAAGAAACTTCTGGATCTGAAGGGGAATTATCTTAGTGTCCGTAGTAATGTCTGCGGGAACCCGGACCCCCTCTTCCTCAAAGGCTGCCTTCAGCTCCTGGTAATTGTCAATGTCCCCATTCAGGGCGGCCTGAATGATGCCGACATCGTCAAAACCGGCTTTCGATGTCCTATTGTCCACAGGATGGCAGTTGTCCGGCGATATGGCTCCTACTGAAGCCCACCGGGTGTGGGCGAACACCATCACGGAACTGTTGGAAGTTGCCGCGATGAGATGAAGGAGTTGGTCTTCGCGGATCTGCCGGCGGATAAAGGCAATGTTATCTCCGAGCCGACCGATTTCCGCGGCCACTTTATATGTAAAGACCACCGAGATGCGATCCTCCCCGTCCTGCTGAGGAGATTTTCGCAGACTGATACCCCGGTTTAAAAGGATTTCCTGGTTGATCCGGGCCGAGAGATCCAGGGACAATCCCCGCGCCTCAACCGCACGCATGAACCGCTCGTATTCCGTAGCGTCCAGAATAAATGCCTGAGATATTCCGGCAGAATCCCGACCCCGGACTTCGAGGCGATCCAAGCTGTTGAGAACACCATTGATTTTTCTAAAAACGCTGATCAGGCCAAAGGACGGAATCGTGTTCTCCGGATGAATCAGGTCCTGAATTCGGGTAACATTTTCCATTATCTCGGATTTCAAGCACCAAAGCACATCTTTTATGATTTCAACCCGGCGGATCATGACATCGATGTCATCGGCTGAAAGGTGGCCCATGTCCAGACCAAGTGCCGCCGATTCAGACTGGATAAGGGCAAACAGGCGATCTGAAATCTCGGAAAGGATCAGCTGCACACCCGGATCGGTATAGATGGAATAAAAGGCATGGATTCTTTTTAGAGAATGAACCTGATTGAACAACGACAGGACAGCAGAGTCCCCTCCTAGATAATGATCCGTTATGGACAACGCCGATATTTTACAGGTCGAATATCCGCCGGATTCCACGGCCAGCAATGTGTTTCTAAGGCCATCAACCGGTAAATCCGCCGCGAGATCAGAATGATCCGTTTTACCGAGCTTAAAAGAAACGATACCGGAAAGGCCGCAACAAAGAAAATTGGAACTGCAGGGGAAAAAAATAACAGAGCCTTTTGGAACTGCAGCCGGGTGGCGTCCGAAATAAACGCTTGACAACAGAACGGAAGCAAGCCATTCACTGCAAAACTGGAATAAAGACAACAGGGAATTTAAGTATTTCACGGCGCACCTTTGAGTCACATTTTGATAGTCCACAAGTAAACGGATCGACAGAGCCGAGGGGCCTACATCCTGAGATAGAGATCCTTGATCCGCTCGCGGGTCATGACGGCTTTCCAGTCTTTGCCCAGGGCGTTTTCCCAAAGCGGCTCAAGAACAAGGGCGACATCGATCATTTTTTCCATCCGTTGCCCTTCCAAACCGGAAGTCAGGTTCCGGGGAAGAAAAACCCCCTGCCTATCCATCATTTGGCGAAATTCCATAACTCCGTCCGGATAAAATTCTTCAAGGTAATCAAAGGCCACGCAGTTGCCGATGCCGTGATGAAGACCCAGAACAAAGGATAGACCGTAAGACAGGGCATGACAGACACCAACCTGGGAATAGGCGATGCTCATGCCGCCGAAATAGGAGGCAATCATGAGCTTGTCATCGCTGTCAGGGCCCGGGCTGAGGAATACATCCCGGCACAGCGCCATAGCTTTTTCGCCATAAGACTGGCTGAACGTGTTCAGATAGGTTCCGCAGAGCGATTCCACGCAGTGGATATAGCAGTCCATGCCGGTATAAAACCGCTGGTCTGTCGGCGCGCCGCCAATCAGCTCCGGATCCAGAACAATCTGGTCAAATACCGTATAATCCGAATTGATTCCCAGTTTTTTCACAGGGCCGGTCAGCACCGTGGTTCGAGACACTTCCGCGCCCGTTCCGGACAAAGTCGGGATACCGACATGATATACGGCAGGATTCTGAATCAGATCCCAGCCCTGATAGTCAGCGGCAACGCCGGGATTGGTCAGCATCAGAGAGACAGCCTTGGCCAAATCCATGGCGCTGCCGCCGCCAATGCCGATCACTCCGTCCGGCAGCTTTGCGGAAAAATCTTTGACCTGCCGGACCAGGTTGTCCACATACCCGGTTTTGGGTTCATCCGTTACGTTGACCCAGAGCAGCATGTCTTCTGAATGTCGGGGAATACGGTGTCTTAAGGCGTGATTCATGAAAACGTCGTCAACCAGAAACACCATGAATCCGCATTTTCGTTTATAGGACAAAATGTCATCCAGCTGGTTATAACAACCCCGGCCAAAAATTACCTGCGGAACCACTTTAAAATTACGGAATTTCATTTAAGCCCTCTCCGCTATTTGGTTTCCTTCATCACCTTCTCGATGATTTCAACCCGTTTTTGAAGCACTTCCGAAGTCCAGGACAGTTTTATCTGAAACGACAGGGTGCGGCTCATGATCCTGTCTGACTGGGGAAGATACACCCTGGAATAATCCGGACACCCTTTCTGTAAATGAAATGGAAGACCAGCAACGGACTTCATTTGATTGAAATGATCCCATTTTTTAAGATAGTGCCAGTTGTTGTCGTACCAGTAGAAACAGCCATCCATTCCGGCAGCACCCAGACCGCGGGCAATCCGTCTTGCCTGATCCTCGTCCTCAAGGAAAAAAGACAGAAAAGTGGCTGAATCGCCTGCCTCATCCGGTATCACCCGGAACGAAACCTGAGTGAACTGACCCAGCGCCTCTTTAAGAATCTGTTTATGGGCCCGCTGCGTGCTCAGAATCGCATCCAGTTTGCGGAGCTGGGCAAGACCAACCGCAGCATTCATCTCGCCGATCCGGTAATTCATGCCAAGAAAAGGGTGCCCTTCCAATCCCCGGTCCGACCCGATATGGTCATGGCCATGATCGGCATATGCCTGGGCCTTGAAATAAATGTCCTGATCCGAAGTGATTACGGCCCCGCCTTCGCCGCAGGTAACGGTCTTTACCGGATCAAATGAAAAACAGCCGGCATGACCAAAAGTGCCCGCGTATTTCCCCTTGAAAGACGCTCCCAGGGACTGACAGGCATCTTCAATCAACACCAGTTTTTTTTCATCGCAGATTGTTTTCAGCGCATCAATCCGCGCCATGGCGCCGCACATGTGAACCGGCATGACGGCGCGGGTCCGGGGTGTAATGGCACCACGAACAGATAGCGGATCCAGACACAGTGTCTGATCGATTTCGGCAAAAACCGGAATGGCGCCGGCTGTCAGCAATGCCTCAACCGTTGCCACAAATGTAAAGGGCGGAACGATCACTTCATCTCCTGCACCGACTCCACAGGCAGCCAGTGCGATGCTGAGAGCGGATGTACCGCTGGAACAAAGGTGTGCGTAAACAGACTCAAGCCGTTTTGTCAATTCTTCCTCGAATGTCCGGGCTTTCCAGTGACCTTTTCGCACCTGATCAAATCCGTAGCGGAACAATACCCCAGTATCCAGAACATCCTGCACTTCTTTTCGTTCTTCATCCCCGAACCATTCAAACCCCGGCATGACAGGTCTCCTCTTTATTCCCATTTGCTTTCAAAATGACATTCCAGCTGAAATTAACTGTCTGTATCTTTTAGCCGCGATCTTTCGGCTTCAATTTATGCTCTGCAGATGCAAAATACTGAGAAAAATACTGTTTCATCAGAATTCTGGCATAATAGCCGGAGCGGGTTCCAATGTATTTTTCATGCGCCACGACCACAGAAACCACTATTTTTTTTCCACTGGTTTTATCTGCAGCAAATCCCACAAACCAGTCAAAATGTGCTTCATGCGTCTCGTTGTCCATAGACCCGGTTTTTCCGCCAATGTCCAGCCGGGCCAGGACGCTGTCTTTTTGATAACCCTTAAAAGCTTTTCTTCCGGTACCGGAGTCCACAGTGGCCTCCATCATACTGGCCATGATGTCTGACGATTTTGGCGAAATAATCTGTTTCATCGGTTCGACCCGGCTTTCATAGAGCACATGGCCGGTTTGATCCGCAATATGGTCAATCACGGTAGGTTCGATCATGGCCCCCTGATTCAGGATGGCAGCACCGATGAGCGCACCGTGAAGGGGTGATATCAGGGTGGTTCGGTTGTAGCCGCTTGCGATTTCGGCCAACTGATAAGGCACGTCATCAAAAGACAGCGAACTGGAATCGATTGGTACTTCAAAATCAATGGGGCGATTGAACCCAAAGGCAGCTGCATATTGTTCGATGGCTTTTTTTCCGAGCAACTGGGAACCGATTTTTCCAAACACCGGATTTACCGATTGAGCAAAAGAATCCTTTAAATTAATGTTTTGAGCATGTTTAGAATATTTATCAGTCAGCTGGGATTTGTAGAGCGTATGCTTGCCGCCGGTAAAGGAAAGTGATGATCCCTGATTTAAACCGCATTTTTCTACAGCGGCAGCGGCAGTAATGATTTTAAAGATGCTGGCTGCTGGAAAAATACTGTCAAGGCAAGGATTATTCGAAGGTTTTGCCCGGTCAAACCCGACCATGGACAGAATTCTTCCGCTTGAGGGTTCAATAGCAACAATTCCAATATGGCGGGCGTTTGCAGTGTTCAGGTTCTTTATCATGAACTGTTGAAGGGGCATATCCAGTGTCGTTACCACACGATAGCTGCGTCCATCTATCTGAGTATCAAAGCTTTGTCGGGTCAGATTGACAAACGTTTTGCCATTAAGAAACGCCTGCACTTCCTTTTTGTTGTGCAGTTTTTCAAATTCAGGCACGGAAGGCGCGATTACCTGAATTTTTTCAGGTATTTGAAGATGGCTGAATACGCTGGTTAAACCGCTGGGGCCTTCAAGTATCCAAAATCCGATAACGATTAAAAGCGTCAACACCGCGGCAAACCGGTACATCCGTCTGTTTCGCCGCCTGGCGGCAGCAATCCGATTCAACCGCGACTGATAATCGCACCAGTCCAGTCGAACACTGGGTTCACCCATCGAAAATCTCTTATCCATTAATTCCTCGGGGATGAGGACATTATATTAAAATGCGTTCTTCAAATACTGCCATCACGATAACGCCGTGCCAGGCTTGACATCACCATCCAGCGTAGCAACGGTGCAGCGATTGTCATCCACCGCAGCAAGGAGCATTCCCTGAGACAGAATGCCCATCAGTTTTGCTGGCTGGAGATTGGCCAGCACAATCACCTGTTTGCCAACAAGTCTTTCCGGAGAATACGACCCTGCAATCCCTGCCACAATGGTCCGGTTTTCTCCAATATCAACCTCGAGTTTGAGGAGTTTTTTAGCTTTGGGAACCGCTTCTGCCTTGATGATACGGCCTACGCGAAGATCCACCTTTCTAAACTCCTCCAGACTGATTTCAGGCTTAAAGACCGGTCGATCCGACGATAGTGCAGTTGCTTCGTCGGTTTCGTTCTCCTTGTTTTTTACATCAATTCGGGGAAAGAGGGGGATGGATTTGGGAATCACCGTGCCGGAGCTCAGTCCACCCCACTCAGTAAGAAAAGGCATGCGGTAGAAATCCTTTCCAGGATCCTGTCCCAGATGGCGCTGCATGGAAGCTGCTGTCTCCGGCATTACCGGAAATATAAGACCTGATATAATGCGAAGTCCCTCAAGGAGATTGTAGATAACGGTTTCAAGCTGTTTGCTGGAGGATTTGGATTTGGCCAGCACCCAGGGAGCCGTCACATCAATGTATTTATTCATCTGACTGATGAATTCCCAGATAGCCATCAAAGCCTTATGAAACATAAATTCAGGCATGGTGTTTTCAAATTCACGAACCGCAACAGCCGCATCAGACTGGAGCCCCTGAGTCAAAAGGGGATCTCCATGAGGGTCTGCAGCCGGGACAATCCCCTTGAAATACTTATGGGCCATGGCAGTCACCCGTGAGAAGAGATTCCCCAGATCATTGGCCAGATCCGCGTTGATTCTTCCCACCAGCGCCGACTCACTGAATCCGGAGTCCAGACCAAAGACCATTTCCCGCATCAGAAAATACCTGAATGCATCCAGTCCATAAATGTTTTTCAGCTCAAGGGGCTCGATGACGTTTCCCAGGCTCTTGGACATTTTACTCTGATCCACGTTCCAGTATCCATGTACATTCAAATGCTTAAAAATCGGAATACCGGCTGCCTTCAACATGATCGGCCAGTAGATTCCATGTGGCTTTAAAATATCCTTGGCCACAATATGCTGAGCCTGAGGCCAGAATTTCTTGAACAAGGGACCTTCCGGATAGCCCAGAGCCGAAACATAATTCAGAAGTGCATCAAACCAGACATACGTGACGTAGTTATCATCAAAGGGCAGCGAGATCCCCCACAGCAAGCGGCTCTTCGGCCTTGAGATACATAGATCTTCAAGGGGTTCCCGTAAAAACGAAAGGACTTCATTCCGGTATCGCTCTGGCCTGATAAAATTATGATTTGTTTCAATATATTCAATAAGCCAGTCCTGATATCGACTCATCCGGAAAAAATAATTGGATTCCTTGATGATTTCCGGAGGGATTTCATGATCCGGGCATTTTCCATCCACAAGCTCGCGATCGACATAGAACCGCTCGCAGCCATAGCAGTACAGGCCTTCATACTCGCTGAAGTAAATATCGCCGGCATCGTATATTTTTTGAAGAACCTGTTTGACAACTGTGATATGCGCCGGATCCGTGGTTCGAATAAACGCCGAATAGTCGATATTGAGCTGAGGCCACAGTTGCCGGAAAAGCTCACTGATGCTGTCTGCATAAATCCGGGGGCTCAGGTTTTCTTTATTGGCTGCACGAACAATTTTGTCGCCATGTTCGTCGGTCCCGGTTAAAAAGAAGACTTCTCGATCCAGCATAAGGTTAAACCGGCTGGCAACATCCGCAACAAGGGTCGTATATGCATGCCCGAGATGGGGCCTGGCATTCACATAATAAATCGGGGTGGTAATGTAGAATGGATTACGCATCAGCATGTTCCTCGCAGCTTTCCGTCACAATTTCATCCGGTCCGATTTCAATCTCGGTGCCATCTTCCAGCCGGACAGCGATTCGATAGCAGATCGGGTTGTGCCGAATCACTTTCGCCAAGCCTTTTTGCGTTGTGACTGTCTTGCCGATTTTCGGCAATTCAGAACGAAGCGCCCGGTAAGTTTCATATTCATACGTCAGACAGCACATCAGCCTGCCGCACTGGCCGGATATTTTGGTGGGATTCAGCGAAAGGCACTGTTCCTTGGCCATCCGGATGGAGACTGGTCCGAATTTATCCAGAAATGTCGAGCAGCATATTTCACGACCGCACCTGCCGATTCCCCCGCACAGCTTGGCTTGGTTACGAATGCCGACCTGGCGCATTTCAATCCGAACGCCAAGTTCCTTTACCAGCATTTTGACGAGTTGCCTGAAATCAACGCGGCTTTCCGAAGTAAAGAAAAAGGTTAATTTGCTGGCATCAAAGGCATTTTCAACGGCAAAGAGATTCATGCTCAGTCCCAGCTTTTTAATACAGAACTGGCAATAGGCAAGGGCTTTTTTTTCAGTTTCAAGATTATTCTCAACTTGCATCAAATCAACTTCAGTCGCCATTCGAAATACTTTTTTCAGCACCTGGCCTTCCGGCGGACCATCGACCAAGGCCGGCGCAACGGCCACGATTCCCAGACATAGTCCCTGCTTGGTCTCTACAATGACGGAGTCGCCCTGATGCAAAACAAAGGCTCCAGGATCAAAATCATACACTTTGCCTGAAGGTTTAAATCGGATGCCTACTTTTTTTCCCATTATCAATAAACAGTTCTGTTTGAAGTTATCGGAAAGCCGAAAGCTGCTGCCAGATCAAAAGCAACAGATGATCCATCGACAGGCGGACATTTGTTCTTGCATCAACATGGGTTTGAGCGATTTTAATCGCATTGACGCTGTGAATCAGCGCGGTCGCCGGATACCGCAGGGATGCCTTCCGAACAAGATCCAGCCGGTCCAGATTGATCACTTTGGCCGGATCACGGGTAACAATCAGAAGATCTCTGAACCAGGAAAACATGATCTCAAAAACATCAGAGAGGGCATCGCGATTTTTGGACAGTTTCTCCGACAGCGCCAGAACAACATGAAGCGAACTGGTACCCAACCGGTCAAGTTCAGTGATCAGCCAATCTCTTCGGCTCATCCATACGGAATGCTTCATTGCCAGAGCCCTTGAAAAACTGCCTCCGGCAAGGGCGGCAACAGTCGACGCCTCATCCATGCCGAATTCATGATGCTGAACCAATTCCTCGGAAAGAGCTGCGCGGGAAACAGGGTTGAACCGGATATGCTGACATCTGGAAACAATTGTTGACAGAAGCTCGGAAGTCTGTCGGGCAGTAAGAATTAAAAGGGTCTGCTCCGGCGGCTCCTCCAGTATCTTTAGCAAGGCATTGCCCGCTGAGTGATTCATCAAATGGGCATCGACGAGAATGGCGACCCGCATTGCCCCTTCAAAAGGTTTCATCGAAAGGATTCGGCACAGATTTCGGATCTGAGCGATTTTAATCACCCCGCCTTCCGGCTGGATCAAGGCGATGTCCGGATGGAACCCCTCTGCAATTCTTAAACACGGACCGCACTGTCCACAGGGGTATCCCGAGGGCTGATCTGAATATCCCGTCATTCCGTCCGGCTGTTTCAGTGCAAGATAAGCCAAGCAGTTGGAAGCCATTGCCAGCCGGACAGCAGCGGTTCGCTTACCAATCCCGTCAATACCCGAAAACAAAAGCGAGTGCGGAATACGGCCACATTTCAGAATCTGGAGCAGAGAGTTGACCGCATGGTCTTGGCCGACGATGGCTTCAAATCCAGACGAAAGCCTAATAATTCACCCGTTCTTTCAGTTCTTTTCCGGATTTAAAAAATGGCAGTTTTTTCGGCTTGATCACCACTTTTTCGCCGGTTTTGGGATTCCTGCCCGTATAGCTTTTATACTCTTTAACATAAAAGCTGCACAGCCCCCGAATCTCAACCCGATCACCGCCGGCAAGGGTGTCCGCCATGTTGTCAAAAAACACCTCGACAACTCTTGCAGCTTCTGATTTCGAAATATCTGTCCGGAATTTCAGAGCAGATATTAATTCCAGTTTATTCATTGCCCCTCCTTGAGTCCTCTGTCAATCAAATGATATCCTATTAGATTTATAAAACATATTGAGATAACAAGTCAAGCAGTTATCAAGAGGTCCGAATCACCTCAATATCTTCCTCGCTGACTTCAACTGCAGCATATTGCCCAAGGGCATCAATGTTCACCATGACCCTTCCCTTGCCGCGATATCGGTCAAACACACCCGTAACGCCGGTAAAAGGGCCGCTGACAACCATGACCCGATCCCCGTATTTAAATTGTGACCCGGTCAAGATTTCCTGGCCGCCCAGAACCATAATTTGCAGCGATTCGATGGATTCCCCCGAGATCGGCACCGGCCCCTGAAGATTCCCCACAAGCTTGACCACGCCAATGGTCTTGACGACCTCAAGATGTTCATAGGGATCCAGACTGGTTTTTACAAAAAGATACCCGGGGAACAGGGGGACCTGAATCATTTTTTTTCGGTCAACCCGCTTGCTTCGAACTGTGATCTTGGGCAGAAAGGCTTCGACTGCCTTTCTCGTCAGTCCGTCCAGAACCACATTCTCAAACCGGCTTCGCGTATGAAGTGCATACCAGTTCCTGGAAAGGCCGGAAACGGTCATGATAGAACAGCCCCTAATGGGATGAGATGGTTTCGAACCGCCTGCATGATCATATGGACCACAATCATGTGCATGTCTTCAATTTTCTGCATATCTTCAACTGGCGCAATCCAGGTGATGTCTGCAAGGGATGCCAACCTGCCCCCTGAAAACCCAGAAAGGCCGATGGTAGTCCCTTGATGTGTCTTGGCATATTCAATGGCCCGAAGAACATTAGAAGAATTACCGCTTCCAGATATCCCGATCACCAAATCGCCTGGAAGAAAAAAATTCTTCAGTTGTTCAACAAATACAGCATCGTAAGACACATCGTTGGCAAGAGCAAGAAGGGTGGGTAAATTGTCGTTCAGGCAGATCATTTTAAATTTTTTATCCAGGTCCATACAGCAGCCCTTGTTGATGTCACAGGTAAAATGAGACGCAGTTGCACCGCTTCCGCCATTTCCCATGACAAAAATACGCCTTTCCGCATCATAGGCATCCAGTATTTTTTCAACAATTTGCTGAAAGCCGCGGGTATCGAAAATCTCAAGCAGAGATTTTATCCCGGAAAGATAATCAACTGCAAAATCGCTGATATTCATCATGTCAATGTATCCATGCATCGAAACTTGGTAATTTTTTAAAAGTCAGGCCATTCTGTTAACGCCTGCTGATAGGATTCTATGGTTCCGATGTCCCGCAAGTATTCGGTAATCGTGTATCCATACATCCTTCCGGCCAGAAGCGGCAAAATATGGTGACCAAAATCCAGAACTGACCCGGGCTCTGGTGGCGGCTTTGGAAAACACTCAAAAATTTCCTGTGACGCCATATAAATGCCGGCATTTGCCAAATTGCTTTGGGGTTTCTCCGGTTTTTCAAAAAACGCTACGATTTTCTGATCCGAATCCAGTTCAGCAATACCGCAGGATGCCGGATTTGTCGAATGGAACAGCCCCATCGTCAAGATTCCATTTTTTTCCCCGCAGCGCCGATGAAATGCCGCAAACTGTTTCAGGTTGACGTTGGTCAGGTTATCTGCGTAGAAGATCATAAAATCATCTTCGCTGTCAACAAAATCTCTGCAATGCCGGATTGTTCCAGCGCTTCCAAGAAGTTCCGGTTCATCGCTAAGAACGATATGAATATCCCGGTGATGGGAATAGCTGCGAACAAATGCATTCACAAGATGCGCATGGTGATGGGTATTGATCAGCACTTCCTGAATGTTTTGCTCACGCAGGTGATCAAGCCATATCTCCAGAAGCGGCTTTCCGTGAATGGGAATCAGGCACTTTGGGATTGAATCCGTATAGGGTTTGAGCCGTGTTCCTTTTCCAGCTGCCAGTAAAAAAGCTTTCATGTCAAAGCCCTTATTCAGTGCCTGAGCGGAAAGCCCGTTCAGGTAAAATTCGAATTTTTGAAAGGAAACAGGATTTTCGTTCAGACACTACATCGTCTTACGGATTACCTGCAGGTGCTTCATGTGTTTTTCAGCAAAATCCAGGATGTCGTCCTTGTTATCCTGGAGCAGAAGATACGACCAGTAATCACGAATGCTGTCTTCTACCTGGTGGACAGGTTTCCATCCCAGGGCCTGAAGTTTTTGCGTGTCTGAAAAAATATGGCGGGTATCTCCATACCGGTAGTATCCGGACATCAGAGGGGTACATTGCCGATTCACAATACGCTGCATGGTATTGTAAAAATCCAGAACCGTCCAGGCCTGATTGCCGCCGACATTAAACACCTGGTTATCGGCCCGGCAGTTCTCCAGGACCAATAGATTGGCCGCAACCACATCCCGTATATTGACAAAATCGCGGATCTGCCTGCCGTCTTCAAAAATGATTGGCTGTTTGCCCATCATCAAGCTGAGGGAAAATATTCTCATGGCTCCGGAATAAGCATTGTAAAAAGACTGACGCGGTCCCTGCACAATGGAATAACGCATCACAACCGATGGAATACCGTAACGAGACCCCAGGTGGATGGCGATCTGTTCCTGTGAATTTTTCGAAATCGCATAAGGGTTACACGGATGAATCACGGATTCATCCGAAGACATCCACGACAGCGGCTGATTGCATTCCGGACACCGGTGGTCCCACTTTCCCTGAGACAACTGCGCATCCAGGCGAATGCTGGGGAAAACATCCGTCAAGCAGGAATGGCATTGGTATCGACCTTCTCCCATCACGGCCTGGCTCGCAGCCACAATAACCTTCTGAATTTGGGAACACATTCCGGTTTCAACCAGAAGCTCATAAATCAGCGCGGTGGATACGGCATTGACTCTGAAGAACGTAGAAAAGTCCGGAAGATAATCCTGGTAAGCGGCGAAATGATAGACCGCATTCATGCCTTTAAGCGCAGCCATAAGGGTATCTCTGTCGCAGACATCCCCCTGAATAAATTCAGCTTCCGGATGAAGATAACCGGGCTTTCCCTTTGGGTGAATTGTCGACTGGAGGTTATCCACTATCCGGACCCGATGGCCCTTGGCGATCAGGGCATCGGCCGTGTGCGATCCGATAAACCGGCGCCGCCGGTGATGAGAATATTCATAACACTCCTTTATCTTCTGCCTTCAGCCTTCATACCTCATACTTCTAACTCCCTGCTTCTGACTCCCAGCTTCTGACTCCTGACTCCTGACTCCTGACCCCTGGCTCCTGACTCCTGACTCCTGACTCCTGGCTCCTGGCTCCTGGCTCCTGCCTTCTGACATTCATTTGCTGGAATACGACGTGTCGTCAAAGATGACCTTGCTGCCGCTTTCCTCAATCATGAAAGGCAGTTCCCGGTAAGCCTTCATGGCTTCAAATACCTGATTCTGTCGCTCCCTGGGAACAATCAGCAGCAGAAACCCGCCGCCGCCCGCCCCAGCGACTTTGCCCGCCAGAGCGCCCGCTGACAACGCCGTTTCATACATGGCCTGAATGGCAGGGGTAGAGATACCGGCTGCCATGTTCTGCTTCAGTTCCCAATTCTTAGCCAGCAACCGGCTGCAGGCATGAATATCGGCTTTTTCCATGGCTTCGGTATAAGGATCCACAAGGCTAACCATCTCATCCATGGTGCGTCGCTTATCCGGCTGGACGAAATTGGCTTTCTGCCGGGATAAAATCGCATCCGCACTGCGGGTGATCCCTGTATAATACAGCAACAGAGAAGATGCAAATTTTCGCTTATCCGCGCTCCTAATCGTAACAGGCTCTATTTCTGTCATATCATCCGCATGGAAAATGAATTTGTTCACCCCGCCATAAGCGGCCGCATACTGATCCTGCCGGCCAATGGGTTTGTCCAGAATATCAATTTCAATTTGGCAGGCCTCCCTGGCCAGACGTTCGGCAGTAACCAGAACATTTCGATACGCATAAAAAGCATGTAGAAGGGCTACGGTGATTGAGCTAAACTTCCCAGGCCTGATCCGGTTGAAGGAATGTCCGCCAAGGTGGTGATTTCAATGCCGTGCGTCACTCCGGTGAGCTTCATGGCTTCCCGAACCAGGTCGTGACGGATATCCGACACTTTCTCAACGCATTCTTTTTTGGAATAGTTGATGTAAATCAAATCGTCAAAACGTTCTTTGACGATGGCGTAGACAAATTTATCGATTGCCGTGCAGACCACCTTTCCAGTGTTCTGCTGGTAATAGTCGTTGATATCCGATCCACCACCGACAAAACTGAGCCGAAGGGGTGTTTTAACAATCACCATAGCCTTACTCCACTGCGTTTCAGTTTGACGGCATTACGGAAAGGCAATAGGTTTGTGCCTTCACGTCTTTGCCGGCCATCCCACTCCTATATGTTTTATTGAGATCGGATAACCTGATAAGGCGCATCAAACATCGAATAGCGGCCTCCGAAATCATTCATGTCCCGGGAGGAGCCGCTGCCAAATCCACCAAGTCCTGAGAGATTGATGATGAAAACATATTTACGGTCATCCACTTCATCCATATATCGAAGATCAACAGACCAGCATTGAGACTGATATCGCATTCCCACCCCGGACTGAATCCGCTGGCTGTCCTGAATGTTCTGTTCATAATCCGTATATGCTTTCAGGCGGTCGGTCAACGTTACCAGCAAATTGGTATAAACGGATTCGCTGTCATTTGTTTCATACCGATACTCCACAAAGAGGCGATCGCCTCGAATATCCGAGACCATTGTTCCGACATTTCTAGATCTAAAATCACTGTCATCGTAAGACCATTCGGCATCTGCCTGAAACGCCAGAAACCGGTACGGCTCCAACTGGATTTCCCCATATAAGGGCAATAAGGGTTTCGTGTCCCCCCGCTCTATCTGATCCTGCTGATTCACATCATAGCTTTGTTCGATCAAAAATCGCAAAAATTCCCTGTAGGCATAAGGCGGCGGAGTTTCGGGATTTCTGTCCGGCATGTCTTCCGGAGGCTTGAGCTTTGAAATAAACGTGTTGGTCAACGAACCGGTGATCAGATTCTGTTCCCGGATCCGATCCAGTTGATCAAAATATGGATAGGAACTCTGGCTGGTTTCAGGGATGTAACGGTAGCTGATCCTGGGTATAAGGGTGTGTTTGATCCGCTCTACACGATCCCCATTGACCTGAAAAACGTTGAACAATTCACTGGAGAGGTTCACCGCGACATCATAAAGGCTTCGGCTTTGCGCAGAGCTGGCGTCCTCTCCGGCATTTTCATTGTTTTCGGAATACCAGAGGGTTTCCCGAAAACCGATGGATGGCTCGAAGGTGAAATACTGTTGATACCGCCAGGGAAAAGACAGCCTGGGATATATATCGCTCCGCTGTCCCTTAACACCGTCCTTTCTGTAGTAATTGGTCACTTCCGTATCAAAATCCACAAAAAACGGCGTTTGAAACAGGTATTTCTTAGAGCCGAAGAATTGGACAAACGGAAGCTTTTGAAGGGAATAATCAGGACCATCCGACTGACGGGCAATAACGTTATCGTACCAGAGCGCTTCGGCGTTGAGGGCATAGCCGGACCAGTATTTTCGGATATTCAGCCGGTTGGTCCGGACCGGATCATTATAATCGTCCAGATCCCTTCCGAAATATCTGAAAAAATTCAAATTTGTATCGTCATAACCCATATACATGTCCCGGAATTCCCGAAGATAATCCTGATCGCTTACGACATCCAGATCCAACCTGGCAGTAAATCCGGAAGAAAATGCCTGATCGTGTTTCATTCGGAACCAGTAGCGGTCCTGATTGGTGCGCGGAACATTGTCATCGGCGTACCCCCAGGTACCTGTTCCGTCATCCACCTGCCGGTCGTGCAAATAATCCGCCAACGCAATTCCCTTTGATTCAGCATCCAGTACATAGCGATACTCAACGCCGGTTTTTTCTCCGCGATTGGCTAAATAACCTAAGAAAATTGTGGCATCAGAGTGATCATTGATGGCCCAGTAAAATGGCTGGCTGAATTCAAAACCGTTTCGCTCCGAGTAGCCGAATTCAGGGATAAGAAGACCGGATTGACGTTGGGTTTTTGCCGGAAAAATCAAGTAGGGGGAATACAATACCGGAACTTGTTTGGCCCACAGGGCAGCATGATGAACCGTACCATAGCCTTCGATGGTGACAGTCATGTTTTTTCCCGTAATTTTCCAGTCCGGCACTTCACCATCGCAGGAAGATACGCTGGCAGTATCGGCAGAATAAGTCTTTTCCCCAACTTTTTGAAGTTTGTCGCCCCGGATATAAAAATGATTTTCTTTGATAAAAATCGTGCCTTCGTATAGTGTTCCGATCTCAGAAGCCAGATTCATTTCAAGGCTGGAACCTGTTAACACATCATCGCCTGCCGTCATCATGACATGGCCCCTGGCATAGGCCATCATGGCCTTGTGATCAAAGCGGACAAAGTCCGCGGACAATTGCCGGGAATCTTTGCTAATCGTTACATGACCGCTGGCGATATATTGGTCGGTTTGTTGATCATGGGATATTTCGTCTGCCATGATATGCCAGGGCGTGTCCGGAGAATCCTGGCTTGCCGAAATGTTTGGAAATGCATGGGCGGAAACTGCTTTCAAAAGGCAGATAAGAATTGACATATAGAATATAAAGCGTTTCAGACGCACTGTATGACCCGATAGGATACCGCTGAGAGATAAAGGATATGCATGGCCCATATAAAATCGAAGTTGAACCAAAATGTCAAGATCTTGTTCAGAAAATACCTGCTTTAAAAATTTGTGGATTTAGTATAAGAGCAGGATCATGAATATCTTATTAACCAATGATGATGGCATCTACGCTTCGGGTCTTTGGGCACTGCATCGCCGGTTCTCAGTCGCCCACACCGTAACCGTGGTAGCGCCGGACAGGGAGCGCAGCGCGGTGGGGCACGGAATCACCCTCCATGAACCGCTTCGCGCCACACGCATCCGTGTCAATGGCGAAGGAAAGGGGTATGCGGTTAACGGAACCCCTGCTGACTGCATCAAGCTGAGCGTTCTGGAAATTCTTAAAACCAGGCCGGACATGGTGATTTCAGGGATTAACCCCGGAGCCAATGTCGGCATTAACGCCCATTATTCGGGGACAGTGGCGGCAGCGCGCGAAGCAGCCTTGCTGGGGCTGGCATCTCTGGCAGTTTCCATCAACTGCCCCCAACCGGCCTTTCTTGAAGAAGCCGCCATATTCATTGAAGATTTTGCCCGACTGGTCATGGAAAAGGGGCTTCCCGGCGGCGTATTTCTCAACGTCAATATCCCAAATATCCCCATAAAAACCGTTCGCGGCATTTCCATCAGCAGCCAGGGTATTTCCGTTTCGCGCGAAGGGTTTGAAAAAAGAGTGGACCCCCGGAATCGGACATATTATTGGCAGGAGTTGGAGTCACCGGCGGATTTCAGAGGCAGCAACATGGATGGCAACGTACTCAGCCACGAATTCATCTCAATTACCCCCATGCGATGCGATATGACGGATTATGAAGTCATGGCCGACTTGAAATCCTGGAATATCGCCTTGCCCGAAAGTGACGCGCCGAAGGCTTTCAGGGATCAGCTATCGGGAAACCATTAACCATGCAATGCTTTTGTTCGGTCTTCAAGGTAAGTTAAATGCCCAAGAAACAGTATGTCAGCTCCCTGAAACCCGGTGAAACCGTAGATGATGTTTTTGTGCTGTCTGAAAAAAATCTGGCCCAGAAAAAAGATGGAAAGAGCTATCTGAACCTTACCTTCACGGACAGAACCGGAACCCTTAAAGGGGTGCTCTGGGATAATGTTGAGAGCACTGTAGAGCGGATTGCCGCCGGCGATTATGTTCAGGTGAAGGGCAGTGTTTCAGAGTACCGGGGAGTGCTTCAGCTTGTTGTTCGGACCGCGACCCGGTCTGCTGCAGAACACGTTGAACCCGCCGATTTTCTGCCGGTGACCAGCCGAAACATCGATGCCATGTTTGAAAAGCTGATTCAGATCACAGACACGCTCAATACCCCTTGTTTTCATGATCTGTTCAGGCTGTTCTGGGCAGATGTCGAACTGGTACGCCTTTTCAAAGCTGCACCGGCTGCAAAAAAAATGCACCATGCCTATATTGGCGGATTGCTGGAGCATACCCTGTCCATGGCGATTCTCGTCGACAAGCTCGCCGGTCATTACACCGGCGTTGATCGGGATCTGCTTCTGGCCGGCGCCATTCTTCATGATATCGGCAAAATTCGAGAATTTGAATTCAGCTCCCATATCGACTATACGAGTGAAGGCAGACTCCTCAGCCATATTGTAATCGGTATACAAATCATCGATGAAAAAATGAAGCTGATTAAAGACTTCCCCGAAGAGCAGGCAGTCCTTTTAAGGCATCTGGTGGTCAGTCATCATGGCATCCGGGAATTCGGCTCTCCGGAACTGCCTAAAACCATTGAAGCGGTTCTGCTGAATCATATTGATGAAATCGATTCCAAAGTAAAGGGCATTCGAGAGTTCATGGCTTCAGAAGACCCCAATGCGGCCTGGACATCTTTTCACAAACTACTGGATCGGCATTTTTACATGGGGAAAAAAGGATGATTCCATTGAAATAAATTCGAAATCCGAAACACGAAACTATGCTCAAAACTGTATATTTTCATCCTGATCGTTTTTAGTCATTCTGAAATTGGTATTTTGAATTTGTTTCAAATTTCGGCTTTTGATATTCGGCTTTTGCCTGAACGAACTTACAATTTTATCTCTATTTAGACCCAGCAACGAGCGATATGTTTATTACACTTGAAGGCATTGAAGGATCGGGCAAGTCAACTCAGATTCTTCACATATTTAATTTTCTGAATAAACTGGGTCTCAAGTGCGTTATTACGCGAGAGCCCGGCGGAACAAAGATCGGCAGAAAAATTCGGTCCATTTTACTCGATCCTGAAAGCTCAGCCATGAATCCTGCGGCAGAGCTGCTTCTTTATACAGCGGATCGGGTTCAGCATATTCAGGAAATCATCCTTCCCATGATCCAAGGCGGAAGCATCGTCATCTGCGACCGTTATTTTGACGCAACCCTTGCCTATCAGGGCGTTGCAAGGGGTCTGGACATGACATTGATATGGGATCTTCATAAACTGATCTGCCGGAATTTAATGCCGGACCTGACCTTACTTCTGGATCTGACACCCGATACCGGACTGCTTCGGGCATGGAAGCAGCTTAACTCCGGGTCCAGAATGGATACCGAATCCCGATTTGAACACGAAACACTTTCTTTTCATGAACGGGTCAGAGCCGGATACCTTGCAATTGCCGAGAAAGAACCTGAGAGATTTCGAATTATCGATGCCTCTCAAAACGAGGATCAGGTTCAGAACCAGATCACCCGGGTTTTGGAATCCGAGATCCGGCAATTCATGGATCAATCAGCACAGGATGGCAGAAAATGCAAATAATATACCCCTCCATACTGGACACCATTGGAAATACCCCTCTGATTGAAATCAGACAGTTAAATCCCAACCCGGCCGTCAGAATTTTTGCCAAGCTGGAGTATTTCAACCCGGGCGGATCCATCAAGGACAGGCCTGCTCGCTATATGATCGAAGGCGGCGAAAAATCAGGCAAACTGACGCCCGGAAAAACTGTTGTTGAGGCAACCAGCGGCAACACCGGAATCGGACTGGCGCTGGTCTGTTCGGTTAAAGGGTATAAGCTGCTGCTGACCATGTCCGATGCTGTCAGCATGGAACGCCAGAAGATATTAAAAGCCAGAGGCGCCGAGATCATGCTGACCCCGGGGCATCTGGGAACTGACGGAGCAATTGAGGAGGTATACCGCCTGGCCAGGGAAAATCCGGAAACTTATTTTATGGCAGACCAGTACAACAATCCGGCCAACTGGCAGGCCCATTATCATGGCACCGCTGTAGAGGTCTGGGACCAGACTCAAGGCAAGATCACCCACCTGGTAGCCACCATGGGAACATCCGGAACCCTGATGGGCATGTCCAGAAGACTGAAGGAATTCAATTCCCGGATATGTATCGTCGGCGTTGAACCTTATCTCGGGCATAAAATTCAGGGCCTCAAAAATATGAAGGAAGCCTACCAGCCTGAAATCTACGATAAGGGCCTTCTGGACAAAAAGGTCAACATCGACGATGAGGAAGCCTTTGAAATGACGCGAAGGCTTGCCAGAGAAGAGGGCATTTTTGTCGGGATGAGCAGCGGGGCCGCCATGGCCATTGCCGCAAAAGAGGCCCAGCAGCTTACCGAAGGCATGATTGTTGTGATCTTTCCGGATTCCGGCGAACGCTATCTCAGCACGTCGCTTTTTGCGGTTCGTGAAAAAATCGAAATGAACCTGTTTAACACCCTCACCCGCGGAAAAGAGCCTTTTCAATCTCTGGTCCCGGGTAAGGTTTCGATGTATTCCTGCGGTCCCACAGCCCATGACCGGATGCACATTGGCGAATGCCGGCGGTTTGTGTTTTCGGATCTGCTCAGCCGGTATCTGGAGTTCAGAGGGTTCGATGTAACTCACATCATGAATATCACGGATCTGGACGACAAGACCATTGACGGATCCGAAGCTGCCGGAATGAGTCTGTCTGATTTTACGCATAAATATATTGATTTGTTTTACCGAGACATGGCTGATCTGGGAATCAATCCCGCAACCAGCTATCCGAAAGCCAGCGAGCATATTCAGGACATGGTGGATCTTTCCGAACAACTGGCCCGCAAGGGATTTGCCTATGAAAAACTCCATTCCCTGTATTTTGATATTTCGCGGCTTTCCGACTATGGAAGGCTTTCCGGGATTGATCTGAACAAAATCCGTATTGGCGCCACGGTGGATCTGGATGAATATGAAAAAGACAATCCCAGGGATTTTACCCTGCTGAAAAGATCCCGTCTTTCTGAGCTGAAACGAGGGATATATACCAAGACCCCCTGGGGAAATGTCCGGCCATCGTGGCATTTGCAATGCGCGGCCATGTCCATGAAATATCTGGGACAGTCTTTCGACATTCACACCAGCGGGCGGGAACTGATGTTTCCGCATCATGAAAACGAAATCGCCATTGCCGCGGCCTTAAATGGAAAGCCTCTGGCCCGGTTCTGGATTCACTGTGACCGGGTGCTCATTGACGGGAAAAAAGTGGATGAGAAAAAATCCCGGATTACCTTGGAAAGTCTTGCGGCAATGGGCTATTCAGGCCGGGTCATCCGGTACTGGCTACTTTCCGGCCATTATCGAAAGCCATTGACATTTTCCAGGGACAGGCTGAACGAGGCTCAGAAAGCGCTGAACCGGCTGGATTCATTAATAGGTAATCTGGAACAGGTTAAAACAGGATCTGCATATCCGGAAATCGATCAACTCGTTTATGATATCCGGAACGGATTCATCACAGCCATGGATGATGATTTGAACATCTCCGCGGCCCTGGCCTCCTTGTTTACCCTCATCAAACAGATCAACCGCCTGATTCAGCAAAAAGCCCTTGACGCGGAAAGCGCTTTAAAAATTCTTGCCGCCATTCGGCAGATCGATGGGGTGCTTCATGTATTGCAAACAGACACAGAGGCATTGCCCGCGGACGTTCAGGAACTCATCGAAAAAAGAAACCAGGCCAGGCACGAGAAAAACTGGGCACTGGCAGATCAGATCCGGGATGCGCTTGTCGCCAGAAACGTTGTGGTAAAGGACGGAAAGATTTAGATATAGTGTAAACTGGCCGATTAATAGACTCTGTTTTGCCGGCGGGTTCCTATCTGAGAAGGAATAAAGGACTTTTGTTCATGACACCGATATATTTTCCATTTACGTGGGCCGCTGCGTCCACGATTCAGGCCATTACTGCCGTTTTTCCCAAAATCGCCGTTTATCGGCCCTTGGCTTGCAAAGACACTTCATTGCTGCAACCGTTTGAACAGGCCGGCAATCTTGAAATCCGCGTACCGGTTACAAAAGACAGCAAAAAACTTGAAACATTGGTCGCCGATTACCAGAATTGGGCCAGACTGCATCAGGGAAGCGACCTGTCATTTTTGAAAACCCGGCAACCCGCTGCCCCGTTTATCGATCATCTTTCGTCTCGGATCCGATCCGATATTCTGCATTATCAGGATTCTCCAGCAGATCCGGCACATGATCCGGTGTTTAACGCCAGACTTTTTCTGGAAATTGCCGCTGCTTACGATGCCCAACAGGCTGAGCTCAATAGCGATCTTTCAAAAATCCAGAATCTGGAAAAACGTTTTATGTCAGCTTTGGGGGATCATTCGGAAATGGAAGCGCCTGTTCCCTTGGATAACCTGTCACTTTCTCAGGATGATCCCGGTGACTTTATGCTTGCAGAAAGGCTTCAGGTCTGGGCCATATTATTTCTTCAGGATTGGAAACTACACAGGGCGGAAGACCTGTGGGTCACCTCCCGACTGTCTGTTGTCGAGTGGATTCGAGATGAGGCCGATGTGGAACCAGTCCTTGAAATCAACTGTATTCCCATTCAAAAAACCGCCGATGACAGCACGCGCTTCTGGCAGGAAAGCATCATGGCATATCTTTCTCATCTTCAGACAGCTCCGTGGCCGTCAGCCATCAAAACATTTGAACCCCCTTGTTCGGATTATGACTGGGAAAATGCGGTTTCGGTCAAGGGATTCATTATTCCAAACCAGAGGCCAGATGCCCTTCTTCAAAAAATGGCGGCAGACAAATACGCCCGGATGCCGGACTCAGGCCAAATCCGCCACAGCCTTCTCGTGTGTGTCTCCCCAACATGAACAAAGGCTGGCATTGTTACCTGTCCGCCACCAACGCCTCAATCTCATCAGGATCAAGGAAACGCCATTTCCCCGAATCGAGTTTCCCCAGGCGAATGCCGGCAATACGGATGCGATGAAGCTTCAAGACGTCCTGTCCTACTTTCCGGACCATGCGCCGGATCTGGCGGTTTTTCCCTTCCTTTAAGGTGATCCGGAACCGCCGGAGGGAAATGCGATAAACCTGGGCCTGGCGGGTGCGCTTTCCGGAAAGAAGCATGCCTTCGGCCATTTTCCGGAGCGCACTGTCCGAAATCGGGGCCGCAAGCGTGACTTCATATTCTTTTTCATGATCAAACGATGGGTGGGAAAGCCGGTGATGAAGGGGCCCGTCGTTGGTCAGCAGCAGCAACCCCGTAGAATCCTTGTCCAAGCGTCCGATCGGATAAATCCGTTCCGGAACATTTATCAGATCCGTAACCAGTTTTTCGCCTGGCTGCTCGCAACTCGTTACATACCCACGGGGTTTGTTGAGCGCGACATAGACCAGCCGCTGTCGGTCCAGAACAGGTTTTCCGTCAATCTCAACCGTGTCGTTCCCTGGATACACCCGGATTCCCAGTTCTGTGACGACCTTGCCATTGACCCATACTTTTCCGGCAAGGATCAGAGCCTCGCCGTGGCGCCTGGAACAGATTCCGGCAGTGGAGAGATATTTTTGCAGCCGGATTCCTGGATCTGCTGACATTACGACCGATAGTCGGCGTTAATTCGCACGTATTCGACGGAAAAATCGCAGGTCCAGACAGACGTCTGGCAATCCCCGCTGTGAAGGTCGATGGTAATAACGAATTCCGAAAGCTTGAGAACCTTTGTCACCTCATCTTCAACCGCCACCCCCCGGCCGCTGCCCTGTGAAAACATCAGCACATCGTTGAAAAAAATATCCATTTGCCCAGGCTCAAATACAACGCCAGCCCTTCCAGCTGCTGCAAGGATTCTTCCCCAGTTGGCGTCTTCCCCGAAAATGGCGGTCTTAACCAGGTTGGAACCGGCAACCGTGTCCGCGATTCTTCGCGCATCCTTACTTGTGGCCGCACCCCGGACACAAATTTCCACCAGTTTGGTCGCCCCTTCCCCATCTTTGACCAGCTTCTTGGCAAGCGTGACCAGAACATCATTTAATATATCCTGAAAGACAGCCATATCCGCCGGAGTCTGAATGACAGCTTCTGAAAGACCATTGGCCAGAATCAATGCCGTGTCATTGGTGCTGGTATCGCCATCGATGGTAATGCGGTTAAACGACTGCTGTACTGATTCAAACAGACAACGTTGGAGCTGATCGGCATTTGCTCCGACATCCGTGCATACAAAACAGAGCAAGGTCGCCATGTTCGGAGCAATCATGCCGGCACCTTTGGCTGTGCCGGTTACGGTAAAAGTCTTGCCATCCAGCGTCCCTTTCCGGCTGACGAGCTTGGGCACGGTATCGGTTGTCATGATGGCTTCTGCAAGCATCATGAACCCATCCGGGCTTAAGGACTGAACCAGAGCGGGAATGGCTTTCTGAATCTTGACCACTGGAAGTGGTTGGCCGATCACACCTGTGGAGGCAACCAGAACCGTTTCCTCGGGAATGTTCAGGGCCGCCGCCGATAGTCTTGCCATTTCCCTGGCATCCCGCATTCCCTGCTCTCCAGTGCAGCAATTGGCGTTGCCGCTGTTGATCAGAACCGCTTGGCAAACACCGCTTTTGATCCGCTGCCGATCCAGAACCACTGGAGCGGCCTGAACCCGGTTTTGCGTAAAAACCCCGGCAGCAGTTGCAGGGACCTGAGAAACAATGAGACCCAAGTCATTCCGGCCATTTTTTTTAAGACCGGCAGCAACCCCGGCTGCCTGGAATCCAGCGCATTGAAAGGTATTCATACGATATTCCTGAAACATACCTGCATTATCGTTGATGTGAAAGTGACAAGTGAGGCTTTAAGACATATACAAGTGACGATCTGGTATTTATAAACCGCGAAGTCCCTTATTTCGGCGCAATTGTGCTGTCTTTTATCCTTAGAGCATCGATAGATTTCTGGGCTTCTCTGGCCAGCGGAGAAGACGCCTGAGACAGATCGATCACCTTGGCATAAGCAGCAGCTGCTGCGGAATACTTTTTATAAGCCGTGTATGCAGCACCTAAATCGAAATAGAGCTCGGGAGATCTTGGCAACAGCTTGACGCCCTCTTCCAATAGCGCAATGGCTTCAATAAGTTTTCCCTGGGCCTGATAGGTTCCCGCAAGACCCCGGATCGCTGTTGGAAAACGCGGTTCCATTTTCAGGGCTTCCTGATAATATTTTACCGACATGTCATATTTTTTCTGATTATAATAAGTCAACCCCAGATTGGAAAGCGGAAAATGCGGTGTGGCATACAGCAGATCTCCGGTAATCGATTTAAAACAGACAATCGCGGCATCCCAGTTTTGCTGCGCCAGATAGGCCGTACCCAAATTGTTCATGGCCGGCGCGTAATCGGGTTTCAGGGCAAGTGCCTTCTTGAAATGTTGAATCGCCAGATCGAGCCGATCCTTGGCCATGTATGTCAGTCCCAGGTCATTTTGAAGATAGGGATCTTCAGGTATCAGCTGTTCGGCAGCCAAAAGTTCTTTCAAGGCAGCCGTATAATTTCCCTGAGCCATATAGGCTTCACCCAGATTTCGGGAGGATGTCCCCTGTTTTCTGATGTTTTCATCCGGTACGCACCCCACAAGAAAACCTATCACCAGTATTCCCACAATCCATCGTCCGTTATGCCGACAAGTCATTTCTCACCCGGTCACTTTCTTTCAGTTATTAAAATGATTCCCTTTTCCTGAATAGCCTGAATCACCTGTGGCCCCAGGGGGACATCTGTCAGGATCAGAGAAGGCAAAGCTTCTCTTTGAATCCAAATTCCAGGAATATTCTGCGGTGGCTGGTTGAACATCTGGAATTCCGGATCCATTGTAAAAGAAACCCCCATGGCTTTCAACAGCCGGGGAATTCCCTGGTGGATGCTGTCTGTTTCCAGAATCTGGATAACGACAAAACCGGTTTTTTCCAGAGCCTGAATGGCATCCCCATAAAACGATCCGAAATCAACCAAAACCGGTTTTCCCTTGCCGGATTCAAGCCAGTTGGCATGCGATGCAATCTGAATGTCTGCATAGGGAAAGCTCATTTCCACGTTTTGTGTATACGAAACGCCAAGTATCCGCATCAGCGTTTCAACAAGCTGCTGCTTGCCACGAACGGAAACATGCCCTCCGGTTGCCAGAATGGCGGAAGAAGGCAACGGAGGTCGATGCGACGCAGCATCTAAAGGATCGTTTTTTCCAAGATACTCACCCAGATAAGGCGCAACCTCAAGAACCCGTTCGAGAATGTCATCATAAGAAGCATCGAAGGAAACATCGACAATCTTCAGATCCGGCCAGAAATGGTGAAGGACGTTTTGTTCATCCTTTATCAGGGTCTGGTCTGGGTTGAAGAGAATCCGCAGACCGTCTGAAAATTCCATTATCGGAAACTGTGCCAGATCCAGCCTGAAATCGGCTTTTTCCGGCATGGGGAAAAAACAGACTCCTTGTCGCGTCAATTTGGCGTTAAGCAGAGCAGCAATTCTTTCGAGAGGCCCTGGGATATTCTCAAGGGAAGCACTTGAATCACTGTCGTAATCAAATGTCGGCATCCGAATGCGCTGGTCTGGATAAATGCGATTGATATCTGCAACCTGCGGATTGATTTTCTGAAACAGCCGCAATCTTTCACTGAGCAAAGCCGCATTCATGATGCCGAAGTATTGATGAAAAATCCGGGTCAGGGTATCTCCTGGCTTGATTTTGTACTCCGTAAATCCGGCGTCATGGGACGGCGGTTTCTGATCGCTGGCAAGCTGCACTTTTTCAGCCGATATGGTCACCATCGGAAGGGTGAAAATGCGGCTTGAGCGTTCCTGGTCCGGTCCCAAAATTTTCAGCGGTATGTATATCTGCTGACCCGGTCTGCTTTCTAGATCATTCACCTGGGGGTTGAGGCGTTTAAATATCCTTAAAAATTCTTCCGGGTTTTCATCGATGATCCCGCCTTTCTCCTGAAAGACCTTGGTGAGAGAATCATTTTTTTGAACAACATAGGGTTCGCACCAGATCCGGTTTCCCATATCCTGTTTAACGACATAGTCTTTTTGAAACATGACCCCTGCAAAGACTGAAAACGGCAGCAAAACGCACCAGCAACAGAAAAGACAGGCAGCCTTGGTGCAAAATTTTGCTGAGATCATGGTCGTCAAACCTTTTTGAGTTTAAGTTTATCCGCAATTTCCTGGGACACGGCCTTCACAAAGCGGTCAAAATCTTCATCGGAAAGGGGCATCCCAGGAGCTGGGACCTTCTCCAGATGATCAGGACGGATAAATTCCGGGAGATTGACAAGGGCTGAATCCGGACAAACTTCAAATTCATCCGGAAAACGATTTTCAAAATACATTTCCTGAAAACCAGAAAATTTGATGGCATGGGCCGTTGAATCCAGTATGGCGATTTCATCTTTTCCCACATACCCAAGCTGCCTTGCGGTAACCAGTCCTGCCAGAGATTCTCCGCCATGCGTACAGGCGACATGACCGTTCCGGTTGGCTTGAAGCTGCCAGTCCATGATGGCCTGTTCCGCCACTTCCACAAAAAACACCAGTGGCCTGCCGGCAGCCTGGTTGTATTGATTAACCAGATGAATGACCCGGGGCATGGAAACCGGGTTGCCGATCATGGCGGCCTGGGCAACGCTTGGTTTTACGGTTACCGGAAGAAACTGACGCTGGCCGGGGTCGGGTTCCTGATAATACCGGTAAACCGGATTGGCATGAACCGATTGCACCCCCACAATCTTGGGCAAGGACGCGATAATGCCGGTTTGATAAAATTTCAAAAATCCGCTCATGACAGCCGTAATATTGCCGGCATTCCCAATCGGAACAACCACCACTTTGCCGGCCAGATCATACTCAAAATCCTGTGCAATTTCGTAGGAATAAGATTCCTGTCCCAGGATCCGCCAGGCGTTTTTGGAATTAAGCAGCGCCACAGCATATTTTTCGGACAGGGCCTCGACCACTTTCATGCAATCATCAAAGACTCCCGGAATTTCAAACACCCGCGCGCCACTGCCTAGAGGCTGCGCAAGCTGCTGCGGCGTGACCTTCTTATGTGGCAGAAGCACCGCAGACTTGATGTGCGGCTGAAGATAGGATGCATAAAGGGCGGCAGAGGCTGAAGTGTCGCCGGTTGAGGCGCACACGGCAAGTACATCGTCCACCAGCCCTTGCTGAATTAAAAAATGGATATAGCTGAGAGCGCTGGCCATTCCCCGGTCTTTAAACGAAGCGCTGGGGTTCTGGCCATCATTTTTAAAATAGAATTTTCCGCCTGCCTTTTCCTGCATCAAAGCATTGGCTTCGATAACCGGGGTATGGCCTTCTCCCAGATATACAATGGATTCCAGAGGAAGCACCGGCCCGATAAACTCGTGATACCGGTAAATTCCTTTCAGGGCCGGAAGCGTAAGGAGTTTTCGGTAATCAAAAATCCGCCGCCAGGTCTTTCCGGGAATTTTTTTTAAATCTTCAAAATGGCGGTCATACAGCAAAAGGACCTGACCACAGCCGGGACAGGTGTAAAGCAGGGTTGCGATTCCATGTTCCCTGCCACACCCAAGGCACCGGTAGATCAGGTCATTTCGCGTTTCAGGCAGAATAAAAGGCTGAATGTCTTTTGGAAAATCGCTGAGAATCATGGCGTTATGGACGATGCCCCTCCCATGTAAGGACGCAAGACTTCGGGAATAATAACCGAACCGTCGGTCTGCTGACAGTTTTCAAGGATTGCCGCCACGGTTCTGCCAACGGCAAGCCCGGATCCATTTAGCGTATGGACAAGCTCTGTTCCCTTGTACCCTTTTCGTTTAAAGCGGATATTGGCCCGCCTGGCCTGAAAATCTTCAAAATTGCTGCATGAGGATATTTCGCGATACACTCCCTGTGCCGGCATCCAGACTTCGATATCATAGGTTTTTGCTGCGGAAAAGCCCATATCTCCGGTGCACAGGGTAATCACCTGATAGGGAAGTTCCAGCTGTTTCAAAATAGATTCAGCATCACTCAGAAGGGTTTCCAACGCGTCATAAGATGACTCAGGGGTGGTGAATTTGACCAGTTCAACCTTGTTGAATTGGTGCTGTCGAATCAGGCCCCGCGTATCTTTTCCATAAGAGCCGGCCTCTGATCGAAAACAGGGAGTATGGGCCGTATATTGAATAGGCAGCTGGAATTCATCCAGAATTTCATCCGCATGAATGTTGGTTACCGGCACTTCAGCGGTTGGAATTAAAAAATAATCCCAGCCCTCCAGCTTGAATAGCTCTGACTCAAATTTGGGAAGCTGCCCTGTATGGGTCATGCTGTCTCGATTTACCATAAACGGGGGAAGCACTTCCACATATCCATGACGCGTGGTATGCACATCCAGCATGAAATTGATCAATGCTCTTTCCAGCCTGGCCCCGGCCCCGAAATACAGGGGAAAACGCGCGCCGGTAATTCGCGTGGCCCGTTCAAAATCAAAAATTTGAAGCAGTTCACCAATAGTCCAGTGCGGCCTGGGTTCAAAATCAAAATTTCTTGGAACACCGCTGGTTTTATATAACGTATTGTCTGCGCTATCTTTTCCAACCGGAACCGTGGCATGAGGAATATTGGGAATTCCCAGGATGATATCCATAAGTTTTTCTTCGGAATCTGCCAGTTTTTTTTCCAGACTTTTAATGCGCAAAGAAACATCGCGCATTTCAACAACCCGGGGCTCCGCATTTTCTCCGGCTTTTTTCATTACCGCAATCTGCTCTGAGACGGTATTTCTCTGACATCTCAGATCTTCAAGCTCCAGAAGAACCGTTTTTCTCATGGCATCGCACTGGGAAAGGGTTTCCAGGTCAGCGGTTTTACCCCGGTCGAGTAAAGCTTTTTGAACAATCGACATATTTTGTCGTACAAACTTGATTTCCAGCATAACAATACCTATTATAGAAAATTATTAACTTTGTTCCGGTTACTCATGGATGTTTTATCGAATTCCTTGCCCATCTGTGTAACAACTGAAATCCATTTAGTCAATGATATTGCTATTGCCTCTTCACAGGAGAAACCCCAATGGATGATTTAAAGCAAACCAAAAGTAAAATTCGTAAAGACATGATCACGACTTTAGAATCTCTTTCGGAAGATGAAATTGCTTTAAAGACCCGAAAAATTGAAAACCGTCTATTTGATTTTGCCAATTTCATTGAAGCCAACATTACCATGCTTTATGTCAGCTGCCCGGGAGAGGTTTCTACCCGCAATATCATAAAATATTGTTTGGATTACAAAAAAATTATCGTTCTTCCGGCCTTCGATCCTCAGAAATTTCGAATCAGATTATTTAAAATCGATAATATCGAAAAAGATTTAAAACCGGGATCACGGGAAATGCTGGAGCCGGATACAGCCCGATGCAAGCCGGTGCCGGTTGAGTGCCTGGATATTGCCATCATTCCCGGAATAGCATTTGATGAAAAAGGCGGAAGAGTCGGCTCTGGAGAAGGATATTATGACCGGTTCATTCCCAAACTTCCCATAACGACCCGAAAGGTTTCCATCGCATTTGAAGATCAAATCATTCCCCAGGCTCCGATGGAATCCCATGACAAGCATGTTGACATTATCATTACCAGTGAACGGACGATCTACAAGATCTGATGGACCCATTGACTTAAAATGACGGTTGCCTTCAGTGCTCTGAACTGATGTTGTCAACACGCTTTTTGTGATGATAGCTTGAACGCTGCTGCATTGGATAATCCGTGATGTTTCCCGCGACATATCCACCGGGCATCGCATTCATATTCGTTTGAACAGAACAGGAGAATTCATGCCTCTTTTGTCCGTAATGTTTCCTTCAAGCGTCATGCCGGATGGACCCATGATCAAATTGAACGTATCCAGATTCCAACCCAAGGAAATTCCGCGCTCAATCAACCGGTAGCCGGTCCCGATCAATTTCACGGCATTTCCTGAAAACCTTACGTTGAGTTCTTGGTCTACGATGGTTAAAATACCTGATTTCAGATAACGGATGATCATCTTGGACGGAATAGTCGGCGATGATGAAATAAACATATCCGCATTGCGTTGTCTGCCGCACCAGATCCATGCACCCTGCCACATTCCGGCAAGGCTGACAGGCAAGACTGGCTCTTTGCCATCGCTACCAATGCCCAGCCCAAGACGGTCGATGATCCTGCGCAACATGACGGCATAGTCTGCGGGATTTCGAAAGTCCGCACACAGCTTATTCGCCATAAATGCTGGAATTGTGCAGTCTTTATAAAGCAATGGCAAAATATGTATGATTAATCCGGACACCCCGCAATTCAGCGCGATCTCGACTTCACGCTGAATACAGTCTGATCTGACCGAATTTGGAGATAAGATTACCGCCAGATAAATCTCGCCTTGAATTTTCTTGTCGATTTTTCCGATCAGGGAATCCTGGGTACCTCCTGTCTGAACTTCGTCGAGCCACACGGAAGCGCCAGCCAGTGAAAGATCAATCGCCAACTGCCGGGCAAATGGCTTTTCAAGTACATCATGAATGAGAAAGACTGACTGTCCCATATATTCACCTTCCCTTAGATGTTGTCCAAAGCAAACCCGATTTCTTTCCGAACCGGGCCATCACATCCGGGAAGAATATCATTTAGTGCTTTTTTCGCTTTTAAACCACCAATACGGCCAATCGCCCACGCAATCATACCCAAGACCCTGTCATCGTCATTGCTGCGAAACGCTTCCAGAAGTTCCGGAAGGTATTCAGGGTCCCGGCTGTTTCCCATTGCTCTGGCCACATTCATCTTCCACCGCCAGATATCCTTATCCGGCATGTAAAACATGTGCGGCCAGATTCTATTGATAAAATATGCCTTATCCATTTGCAACAGCTTCTTGAGCCGGAAATCATCCACCATACCGGCCACTTTCTGGTTAAGCGGCAGTTCCTTGGCCAGCCAAGGCGCGTTCCGGGGGCATACATTCTGACAATGATCGCATCCATACACCCACAGCCCCATGGGTTCCCGAAGGGCCATGGGCGTGATGCCTTCTCCGAAATACGTCAGATATGAAATGCATCGGGTCGGGTCGATCTTACGAGGCCCTTTCAGAGCACCTGTAGGGCATGAAACGATACAGGAATTCTTGCACCAGTCGGGACATCCCACTTCAAGCGTGGGCTGGCCCGGTGAAAACTCGTGATCCACCACAACGGCGATCGGCAATACCCAGGAACCTTGCCGAACAACCTTGTTGGAATAAAACAGGCAATTCTTTCCAAAATTACCCATTCCGGCTCTGGCAGCTGCCAACCTGTGGGGCAAGTTAAAGGGTATTTTTGAATCGATTCCATTGTCTCTGAGAAAAGCGCGGAAGGCTTTAATCCTTTGGGCCAAGCGGTCCTTTGCCACGCGGTCATCATCCAGATAGCAACGGCCAAAGTATTTTTCCATAGACTGCGGAAACGCTTCCTTAAAATATTCCTCCATCAAAACAATGACTGTTTTGGCCGTGGGAAAAATCTGTTTCGGGTCCGTACCCGCAATAAGATCAAGACCCTGTCTGGATAACCACGCATAGTCCTTTTGTCTTTCCTGCAGCAATGCCTTCTGGGAGTCAAAGGGTTCGGCGGTGGTAAAACCAATATCCCCAAAACCGCATTCATAAGCCTTTTCAATTAATTCTTTTTTTCGAATCATGCTCTTAACCTGTTGTGAAAAATGATTTTGGCGTATCGGAGTTGATTTTGCTCAACTTTTCCGCGTATTGTCAGTTCTTGTTGTCGGGAAAACCAGGCTGGTTTCCATTTTCAGGGTAGCCCCCTGCCTTGCTTCCAGCTCCATCGTGATATGCATGGCAGCTGGCGCCTGACGATCATAGTCTGACGAATCCGAGTCCCAGGTCTGATATTCTTTCCCTTTGCTGTCATAAAACGTATAGCTCAGTGACCGAATGGTCTTGCACAATATCGGATCAGCCGGATTCTCCTTAAACGGCGGATACGGATAGAGGGTTTCGGAGCGCCTTAGGACAAAAGTGCCATTTGGTAACAGCTGAACATAATACACGATATGTGCAATATCCTGCTGCCGCCTATCGCCAAGCCTCAGATGAAACAGCGACGAAAAACCGAGCCGGGGAAAGGTTTTTTTACCAGTCGAAAGATTTTCAGCGATCAGGCAATACGGGTTTGGCAGATCCGAAGCTTGCGGCGGTTTATTTTCACTGGATGGAACAACGTAAGTAGCGCCAAGATCAGCCAACATCTGATTTAGGCAGGTTCGGGCCATTTCTTGAGATTGGATCTCATTCTCTATCCAGGGATTGCGGGTCAGAATGCTGCGATATGATCCATAAAGGGTCGTTAGAACAATAACCAGCATCGTGATGGCGATCAGAAGTTCAAGAAGGGTAAATCCCCGAGCGTTTGAATCATTCATTATCATGTCGGGCCAAGACGCATATCCAGAGTTTCGGCTGCGGTTTTATCCAAAACAACACGATAGGTTCTCAGGAGATACGTCCGTTCACCTTTGTTGAACGACACGGATATGTCTATTTTTTTCATCGGGTTCGCCAGTTTTTTTAGGACTTCAGATTCTGTATTTTCCATACGCAATGACCAGGCGTAACCAGGGTATGCGGGCCCGAACTCTCCTGAATCCTTCTGGATATCTTTAAAATTCTGGCGTTCCATTTCTGCCATCTGGCTTTGAGCCAGAAGCGGCGCAAGCGTGAAAAATTGGGTTGCCTGGCTCATGGAAACCATCTGGCTCTGCAGCTTATGGACGCCGACCAGTAAAATGGCCAGGATGGAAACCGCCATCAAAACCTCAAGAAACGTAAATCCCGGCATTAACACCCATCCGTCTGTTTTGTATTTCAAGTCCCTTACCCCCCATCAAAAGTAATGCGCCGGCCGTAATAGCTGACGCCAGGCATGAAAGATTCAACCAGCAGCGTAACCGGGCTCCCGCCCTTGCCTTGCAGGTGAATGAGCGCCTTGCTGGAATATCCCCGGGAGCTGAAAGCAATTTCCGCAATACCTGATGAGGCTTTGCCTGCATCCGGAATTTCCACATCCAGAATGCGGACATTCGAAGGCAGACGGAAACCGTTTTTCTTTGCCGCCTGGGATTCGGCCTCGGCCATGGCTTCATGGGTAACCCACAGCAGTCGATTATCCATATCGAGGTGCAGGGTATATAAACGGCTGTCCCGAACCGCAATATCTTTGAGTTCAGACACCGTGGCAATCATCCATCGAACCGTGGCGTTAAGATGGTCGGTTGGCATCACCGACTGAAGCCGGGGAATTGAGAACATCAGGAAGAGGCTGAGCAGACAAGTGACGACAATCAGTTCCATAAGGGTAAATCCGCCGGACTCCGATAATCCGCCTGATCCTGCTGTCATGGCTGTCAGTCCAGGTCCCAGCTCTGAATATCCCGGTTATGCTCCACACCTCCGGGAGCACCATCAGCCCCGTATGAGATAATATCATATTCGCCCTTGATGCCCGGGCATAGATAAACAAAAGCATTTCCCCAAGGATCTTTGGGGACTTTTCCCTTTTCCAGATACCCTCCTTTTTTCCAGTTCCGGGGAGCAGGTTCGGTCTGGGGCGGGCCGACCAGTGCCTGAAGCCCCTGCTCTGTGGTTGGATACATTCCGTTGTCCAGTTTATAGAGCTTCAGTGCCGTTTCCAGGCTGGCAATATCCACTTTGGCCTTTACCTGACGGGCTTCATCAGGCCGTCCCATGATTTTGGGGGCAATGTACATGGCCAGTATTCCCAGAATAACGATAACAACCATGAGCTCAATCAGGGTGAACCCCTGATTTTGAAGATTATTCGGCAAACGCGTATTGATCATCCAACCTCCACACTTTCAGAGAAACGGCTATGACGATTGAGACCCAGCAAACCATTACGGATGACTGGAATTTCCAGCCGGAAAAGATCTTCTGACTCCCTGTAGCAGCTGAGTTCCGACTCCCGGATACTGACGGCTTTCATACCAATCTTAGAAAAGCAAGACAGTGCGTATGGTATATCAATTTCATTTGGATTTTCAAGGAATATCCCCATCTCTCTGATAGATGATGTTGCCCGATTGAACCACCACAGTATAAAATGGCATTTCAAAACGCCATTAAGCAACAGCTTTTCTCATTCCCAACACAAAAAAGCATAAAAAATACGCATACAAAACCGATAATATCGTTGACTTTTTCTATTATTCTATCAATATTTTTAAGCTTTTGCGAGATTTTTTTCTAAATGATGGCAATGCCGGATTCAGTATCGGCAAATGGTGATATCAACAGCTGCTGAGAGGTCCCCCTGTATAGACAGCACTGATTATCCACAAACACAGCAGGATAAAATATTTATACCGTTGAAATATTGACAGATCGGCAAATGACGTTTAAAAAAGCGATATGAACGCTATCGATCCTTTACAGGTTAGAGGGTATACCGATTTAAAAAACATCCTCATGGAAATGGGGCGGATTGCAATTGCTTATTCCGGCGGCGTAGACAGCTCATTGCTGCTTCGGGTTGCCCTCGATGTTCTTAATGATTCCGTCATTGCCATAACCGCCCGGTCTGATACCACCCCTCTGGGGGAATATGCAGAGGCTATAACGTTTGCCCGGCAAATCGGGGTTCGGCATATCTTGGTGGAAACCCATGAAATGCGCATCCCGGAGTTTGTACAAAATTCTCCCGACAGATGCTATGTCTGTAAAAAATACCGGTATGAGGCCCTGATGACCATCGCCAGCCAACACGGATTTGCCGTAATTGCAGATGGGGAAAATGTCGATGATGGGAAGGATTACCGCCCGGGCAGCATAGCCGCCCGGGAGCTGGGGGTGCGAAGTCCTTTAAGCGAGGCAGGATTGACCAAAGACAGGGTCCGCGCCTTATCCAAAATGCTGGGGCTTTCGACCTGGAACAAGCCGGCACTGGCCTGCCTGGCATCCCGAATTCCTTATTTCAGTCCGATTACCGCAGAAAAGCTTCGGCAGGTTGATGAGGCAGAAGCGTTTATCCGGAGTCTGGGAAACATCGCACAAGTTCGGGTCAGACATTTTGGCGATTCCGCCCGCATCGAAATGGATGTGAGGGCAATGATTCGAATGATGGAACCTTCTATCCGTGAACAGGTGATTTCGTTTTTAAAACAGCTTGGATTTGTCCATGTTTTACTGGACCTGGAAGGATATCGAATGGGCAATCTGAATCCAGCCCGCTAACGATTCGAATTGATCCCATAAGCCAATTGTGAACTGTTTCAACTATCTGATCGAAAGAAAAACAGCGGTTTCGCTGCTGATCTCTGAAGTCAGCATTTCCGGAGCAATTGCATTGCCATTAACTTCCACTTTCAATATTTCCTGCAGCAGGGACTGATCCTGGGCTTTGCGGATGACATCCAGCAAATCCCCGCCGCTGATCCCTATCCCTTTTCTTAACACCGCGGGCCCCTGTTCCTCGGTAACCTGATTAAAGAGCTTTAGAGTCATCCAACCTTTGCGGAGAACTGGGACCGGCGAATCGCTGCATAGGGATATTTGATGACGAAAGGCCGCGTATTTCCCACCTTTTCTGAGGGTCGCGCCAGCAAGACCGGGCATTGCGGCCGACAGCGCCAGAATGGAACCGTCAGAAACCTTCCTGGCGTCCACATCATCCACGGGCTTTCCGTTCAGAAAAAGGGTTTGAACCCGGTTTTCCAGATAATCTTCAGCAATTCCCAGCTGGTCGACGATGACCTGCCGGATGCTGGATCCGGCCAGGATCTCCACCTGAACTCCCTGACGGAAAACCCCGTTCAACAGCAAGCTGAGCCTGGAATCTTCTTTCAGTGTCAGCTGAATACGACAATCCTGAATGTTTACAGAAATCATATTGTTTTTCCTTATTGTTTCATCTTGCTCTCCCGGTACAAAAAGCATGAAAGTGATTTCATGCAAAGGCGCAAAAGAGGTCATTCTTTACAGAACCACCGATTTCTCAAATGCAACAGACCATACACATCATTAATAATAAAGTCCTGAAATGTCAAACTGAGCTTTGGACAGCTCACGAGAGTTCTGAAACGAACCAAAGCCATCGGGGCATAAAAACCTTTTTGATACGGCACAGGGGCAAGATGTATGAAATGAAATGCGCCGGGTTTCAGGGCCGACAATTAAGCTTAAATGTGTTTGCATAAATTTTACACTTGACAGAGCAGATTCATTCATATATCAAAATAAACGAAACATTGTTTCGTAAATTTTTATTTTCAATCATAATAATTATTTATTTTTATAAATATCAAAATGTTGACAATAACAAACAAATAGAACATCATTTCTATTATGCATGCGTTGTATTATTTATACTCAGCATAATTAATTCATTTTATTTAAATTCAGATTGTTAAAAATGAAACGTTTTAACAAGCGATATTGATTATAGTGTTTACAGTAACAAAGTTTTTGCCTGATGTCCCGATTGATAAGACATGGCCGTTCTGAAAATAACGAACGATTTCATCCTGATTCATTGCTGTAAAAATGATCCCCCTTTGCCCACCTCTTTTCAAAAAAAAGGGGGCATTTATCGTTTTCATATTCTGGAGTGAATATCCGGGTGATTCATGACCATTAACTTTGATTCTTGACAGATCGGAGCAGAAGCAATATGAAAGAAAATTGATTTAATAACAATCAGATTAAGCTACTAAATTATTTATTAATTATCCTTAACCTGGAGGTAGAAATGAACTGGTTTGTCAACATGCTGGGCTCATCCATCGGGAAAAAACTGATGATGGCCGTTACGGGACTGAGTTTTTGCGGGTTTCTGGTTGCACACCTTGCCGGCAATCTGTTTATTTATGGCGGAAGAGATGCCTTCAATTCATATGCAGCTCACCTCCATTCCCTGGGTCTGCTGGTGAACCTGGCGGAGATAGGCCTTTTGACGTTAGCCCTGATCCATGTCCTGACAGGAGCAACCCTGTTTTATGAAAATCTGAGGGCCAGGCCCAACCGCTATAGCGTCAACAAATCCGCAGGAGGCAGAACCATCGGGTCTGCAACCATGCCCTACACCGGTTTTTTTCTCCTGTTTTTTGTGATTTTTCATCTTTTCAATTTTCATTTTGTGGACAAGACCCATATGACCATTTTTGATATTGTTTCCAAGGCGTTTTCGAATCCGCTTTATGTCATTTTTTATATTCTGGCCATGATAATCGCCGGCCTTCATGTGAGCCACGGGCTGTGGAGCGCTTTTCAAACCCTGGGCGCCAACCACCCCAAATACATGCCGGTCATTATGATGGCCAGTCTGGTCTTCAGTCTCATCGTCGGCATTGGTTTTGGATTTCTTCCCGTCTATATTTCGCTGATTGCTTAAGAACAAGGAGATCAACCATGCATCTAGATGCAAAAATTCCCGGTGGGCCGCTCGCTGAGAAATGGGACAAGCATAAGTTTGAGCTGAAGCTGATCAACCCCGCCAATAAAAGAAAATTCGAGATCATTGTTGTTGGAACCGGTCTTGCCGGCGGCGCAGCAGCAGCATCTCTGGCAGAGCTTGGCTATAATGTCAAAAGCTTCTGCATTCAGGACACCCCGCGCCGGGCTCACAGTATCGCGGCCCAGGGCGGCATCAACGCTTCCAAGAATTACCAGAACGACGGGGACAGTGTCTGGCGCCTCTTTTACGACACCATCAAGGGCGGCGATTTCAGGGCCCGGGAAGCCAATGTGTATCGCCTGGCGCAGGTCAGCGGCAATATCATCGATCAGTGCGTGGCCCAGGGCGTTCCCTTTGCCCGGGAATACGGCGGGCTTCTGGCCAACCGCAGCTTTGGCGGCGCACAGGTTTCGCGAACGTTTTACGCCAGGGGACAGACCGGCCAGCAGCTTCTGCTGGGCGCCTACAGCGCCCTGAGCCGCCAGATCGCCGCCGGCAAGGTGCAGATGTTCAGCCGCAGGGAAATGATGGATCTGGTTCTGGTGAACGGACAGGCCCGGGGCATCGTGGTCCGGAATCTGGTCACCGGAGACATCGAAAGCCATGCCGCCGATGCCGTTGTCCTTTGCACCGGCGGCTACGGCAATGTCTTTTACCTTTCCACCAATGCCATGGCCTGCAATGTCACCGCCAGCTATCAGCGCCTATAAGAAAGGCGCGTTTTTTGCCAACCCCTGCTTTACCCAGATTCATCCCACCTGCATTCCGGTTCACGGCACCTATCAGTCCAAGCTGACCCTGATGAGTGAAAGCCTGCGAAACGACGGCCGGGTCTGGGTTCCCAAAACAGCCGGAGACAAGCGATCGCCGGACCAGATTCCGGAAGCGGAACGGGATTATTATCTGGAACGCAAATATCCCAGCTTCGGCAACCTGGTTCCCCGGGATGTGGCATCCCGAAACGCCAAGGAACAATGCGATCTCGGGAAAGGCGTCGGAGAAACCGGACTTGCGGTTTATCTGGATTTTCGCGATGCCATCAACCGCGACGGCAAGGATGTCATTGGCCAGAAATACGGCAACCTCTTTCAGATGTATGAAAAAATCACCGCGGATAACCCGTATGAAAAGCCCATGATGATTTATCCCGCCGTGCATTATACCATGGGCGGGCTCTGGGTGGATTACAATCTGATGAGCACCATTCCCGGTCTGTTTGTCCTGGGAGAGGCCAATTTTTCCGATCACGGCGCCAACCGCCTGGGCGCCAGCGCCCTGATGCAGGGCCTGGCAGACGGCTATTTTGTAATCCCTTACACCATCGGCGGATATTTTGCCGGGGCGCCGCTTCCCAAAATCACAACCAGCCAGCCTGAATTCACAACGGCTGTCCGCAAAGCCGACGATCGCACCCAGCGCCTGCTGTCCATTAACGGCAAACGCACGGTGGATGATTTTCACCGGGAACTGGGTGGTATCCTGTGGGAATACTGCGGCATGGCCAGAAACGATGACGGCCTTGCCAAAGCCAGAACCCTCATCCAGTCCCTTCGCAGGGAATTCTGGGAAAACGTCAAGGTCCCCGGAGTGGACAGGGACCTTAACCAGAGCCTGGAGCGGGCCGGACGTGTGGCCGATTTTCTGGAATTCGGAGAGCTAATGGTCATCGATGCGCTGGCAAGGCAGGGAATCCTGCGGCGGCCATTTTAATGAAGGCTTTCAGACCGAAGAGAACGAGGCCCTGAGGGATGATGACAATTTCTGCCATGTTGCGGCATGGGAATATGCCGGTGAAGGAAAAGATCCCCAGTTCCACAAAGAACCCCTGGTTTTTGAAAATGTCAAATTAACACAAAGGAGTTACAAGTGACACAAAACCATCAATTTGACGCTAAAGGTATGGCGTCAAGAATCCGCTGCAAGTAAAAGGCGGATTTGAAACCTACCATGCCAACAATATATCTACGGACATGTCGTTTCTGGAAATGCTGGATGTGGTCAACGAGCAGCTTACTCTGGACTGCAAGGAGCCCATTGCCTTTGACCACGATTGCCGGGAAGGCATCTGCGGCATGTGCGGGGCTGTGGTCAACGGCAGGCCTCACGGCCCAGAAAAAGGCACCACCCTGTGCCAGCTTCACATGCGGCATTTTAGCGATGGGGACACCATTGTCATTGAACCGTTCCGGGCAAAAGCCTTCAAGGTGCTCAAAGATCTGGTTGTGGACCGGAGCGCTCTGGACAAAATCATTCAGGCAGGCGGGTATGTTTCGGTCAATACCGGCGGGACTCCGGATGCCAACGCCATTCCCGTGCCCAAGGAAATCGCGGAAAAGGCCATGGATGCAGCAGCCTGTATCGGATGCGGCGCCTGCGTGGCTGCCTGCCCCAATGCATCGGCCATGCTCTTTGTAGGTGCCAAAGTATCGCAGCTTGCCCTTCTACCGCAGGGCAAGCCCGAGGCAGCCAGACGCGTTACATTTATGGTTCGGACCATGGATGAACTGGGATTTGGAAACTGCTCCAATGAACGGGAATGTGAGGCCGAATGCCCCAAGGAGATTTCCATCACAAACATTGCCAGAATGAACCGGGAATTTTTTAAGGCAGGATTGTTTTCATCAGTAGAATAATGACTGAATGGAAAATACGAAATCCGAAACAAGTTCAAACGATCAATGTGGTTTTACTTGGTTTGAGCCATTGGAATTATGCGGGTTCCCAAGCCAGAGCTTTGGAACCCGCAAATTCGCGTAATGGCCGAGACGAATATCAAAGCGCGAGTTTCGAATTTTTAGCGCAGGATTTACGCTAACGTGCTATATTACCTTATTCAACGGATATTCAATAATCCCTTCCGCACCGTTTTTCATCAAGACCGGAATCAATTCCCTCACAACATGGGTATTCACAACGGTTTCAACAGAATACCAGGTGGATTTGTAAAGAGACGCAATCGTCGGAGCATTCAGACTGGGCAGCAAAGCCACTACTTTTTCAAGACAGTCATCCGGAACATTCATTTTAAGGCCCACCAGTTTTTCCCCCAGCAACGCACCTTGAAGCAGCAGCGCAATCTGCTCGATTTTCTCTCTTTTTTCTGGATTTTTCCACGATTCATTGTTGGCGATGAGCTGGGTATTGGTCTGCATCAGCTCATGAATGATCCGAAGGCCGTGCGCCTTGATAGTGCTGCCGGTTTCCGTAACCTCGACAATAGCATCCGCCAAACCCGATACCACTTTGGCCTCTGTCGCGCCCCAGGAAAACTCAACAGTTACCGGAACACCCCTTTCAGCAAAATATTTTTTTGTAAACGCAACCAGTTCTGTTGCAATTTTTTTACCAGCCAGGTCTTCGGGTTTTCTGGCCGGTGAGTCAAAAGGAACGGCAAGCACCCACCGGGCAGGCCTTGCACTCACTTTTGAATAAACAAGATCCGCCACGACATGGACATTCGATCTGTTTTCGGCGATCCAGTCCTTGCCGGTAAGTCCTGCGTCCATCGTACCATTTTCGACATATCGCGACATTTCCTGTGCCCGGCACAAGGCGCATTCAATTTTATCATCATTGATTTCAGGAAAATAACTTCTCCCATTCACATCGATTTTCCAGCCGGAGCGTCTGAACAGCTCCACAGTCGCGTTCTGTAAACTTCCCTTGGGAATCCCCAGTTTTAAAACAGCGTTCATTTATTTATAGACCTCCTTTGGATTAAAAATCGGCTCCCCACATATTTTGACGGCGCTTCCCTCCACGCGCTGAAAAAAACAGCTTTTATGGCCCGTATGGCAGGCGGCGCCGCCGACCTGCGCCACTTTCAGCAGCACCGTGTCGTTGTCACAGTCGATGTAGATTTCTTTGATGAGCTGACAGTGGCCGGATGTTTCGCCTTTGATCCAGAGTTTTTTTCGGGTACGGCTATAATACGTGGCTTTGCCGGTTGAAAGCGTGGCTTCCCAAGCTTCGCCATTCATGAATGCCAGCATCAAGACCTCGCCGGTCTCAAAGTCCTGGACAATGGCCGGCACCAGCCCTTCGTGTTTGTTGAAATCAAGTTTAATCACGTCCATATCCATCCTGGTCAATGTCATTATTAAAAATCCTTGTCTTTCTGTTATCCTGGGTTATAATACAGTGTTTATCAGCTGGTGTGTAAAGTAACAAGCCGCTGAAAATTTGTAAAGCAATAAGCTCATGAAGTTTTGAATTGCTTTCATCCAAACACAATAAATCATCACAATTATGCCTAAATCTCGGAAGACATCACAAATTTTAAAACAGCGGGCCCGCCAGAAACCCCGCCAAAGCCTGTCCAGGACCATTGCAAAAACTGTTTTCTGGTCAGGTTCGGTTGTCATCTTCACAGGAATTATTGCAGCAATTCTATTTTATTATTACATCAACGAAGATCTGCCGAAGATATCCAAATTATCCGATTACCATCCGCCGGTTATCACCACGGTTTATTCAGACGATAATCGTAAAATCGGCGAATTTTACAAAGAACGCCGTATTGTCGTACCCATATCCAAAATCCCGCAAACCCTGAAAGAGGCGTTTATTTCAGCGGAAGATTCCCGGTTTTACAGCCATCCGGGAATCGATGTCATCGGCATCTTTCGGGCTTTTTTGAAAAATATCGAAGCAGGCAGCGTGGTTCAGGGCGGAAGCACGATCACCCAGCAGGTTACCAAATCTTTTCTGTTGACGCCGGAGCGAAGTTATACCCGAAAAATCAAGGAAGCCATTCTGGCGTATCGGATCAGCAAGGCATTTTCAAAAGACGAAATCCTGTTTTTATATCTGAATCAGATTTATCTGGGCCATGGCGCTTACGGAATCGAAGCAGCCTCGGAAAATTATTTCGGCAAATCCGTCACAGAGATAGATCTTGCCGAATGCGCGATGCTGGCAGGACTTCCCCAGGCCCCCACCAAGTATTCCCCGTTCCGGTATCCGGAAAGGGCCAAGCAGCGCCAGATATACGTCCTAAACCGCATGGCGGCTGAAGGCTATATCACTGAAACTCAGGCCGCGGCAACCGCTCAGCAATCCATGGACATAAAGCCCCGAAAAAACTGGTATATTGAAGAAGTGCCGTTTTATACCGAACATATCCGGCGGTATGTTGACACCAAATATGGCCCGGACGCTTTATACAGCAATGGATTAAGCATTTATACGGCTGTCAACATCGACATGCAAAAGGCTGCACAGGAAGAACTGGGTATCGGTCTTGGCGCACTCGATAAACGCCAGGGGTATCGGGGGCCGATCAAACACGTGAAACCGGATGAAATCGAATCCTTTTCCGCAGCCATTCAGGAAGAAATCAAGGACGCACCGATCAAACCCGGGGCCATTTTAAACGGGGTTGTCGTTTCGGTCAGCGGATCTGAGCAGTCTGTGGGGATTCGCATTGGCAAATCCCAGGGCGTCATCAGGTTTTCAGACATGAAATGGGCAAAAAAAATCAGCCCGAACAGCTCCCAAAAAGAAGCCGGCGTGAAGCGTTCGCCAACCATCCTTGGCATCGGAGACGTCATTCTGGTCAAAGTCACGGATAAAGCCAAGGATGGAAACACGTGGAATCTTTCCCTGGAACAAACTCCTAAAGTTCAGGGCGCCCTGCTTTGTCTTGAAGCGGAGACCGGCCAGGTTAAGGTGATGGTCGGCGGCCGGGATTTCAGAGACAGCCAGTTTAACCGCGCCATCCAGTCCAGACGGCAACCCGGGTCGTCTTTTAAGCCCATCATCTATGCCGCAGCCATTGACAAGGGATTCACCCCTGCAACGGTGATGATTGACTCCCCTATCGCGTTTCCGGATGAAGAACACGATTCGACCTGGAAACCCCAGAATTATGACAGAAAATATTCCGGACAAATCCTGCTGAGAAACGCCCTTGAAAAATCCGTGAATGTAGTCACGGTAAAAATTCTTCAGGATATCGGCGTTGGTTATGCCATCGACTATGCCAGAAAACTGGGCATCACCTCCACTTTGGAGCGCAACTTTTCCATTGCTTTAGGCTCCTCCGGCGTTTCCCTTCTGGAGTTGGTCAAAGCCTATTCTGTCTTTGACAACGCCGGAGATTTAATCCAGCCGGTATTCATCACCAAAATCGCGGATCGGGATGGCCGTGTTCTTGAAGACTCCATTCCGGATAAAATACAGGTCATTGAAAAAAGTACGGCTTTCATCATGACCAGCCTTCTAGAAAGCGTTGTCAAAAATGGAACCGGTCGAAAGGCCAGAGAACTGGGCCGTCCGGCAGCCGGGAAGACCGGCACGACCAATAATCTGAATGATGCCTGGTTTGTAGGATACACCCCAGAATACGTTACGGGAGTCTGGGTCGGATTTGACGAAGAAGGATCGCTGGGAAAGGGTGAAACCGGCGGAGCAGCCGCTTGCCCGATATGGGTGGGGTTTATGAAGCAGGCGCTTGCCAATAAGCCTGTGCAGGTTTTTCCGGTTCCTGAAGGAATCGTTTTTGCGAAAATTGACACTGACACCGGCCTTCTGGCAGGCCCTGAAACGCAGAACACCCTTTTTGAATGCTTCAAGGAGGGTAGCCTGCCGACTACAGTTTCCACTGGAATATCAGGCCCTAACGAATTGGATGCGCTTTCTAAATCTGTATATTGACGGAAGTTAGACGGCACATCCTGTATCAGTAGCTGGATGCCTGGCAATGGACATCTGCTGCACTCCTCCGCTCTTAAGGTACAGGCAAAGGCTGATACAGGTGTTCCTGCCGCCGGGAAACATCTTGATATCATTTCCTTGATTTTTTCGCGATCCTTGCGGGTCTCTCCTTTCAAAAATTCCATATCCAGGTTTTCTTCAACCGTCTTCTCCACAAAAAGCCGCCTGACTTCCGGCTCATGGCGATCCCCATTTTGATCAATGCACCATATAAACTCAGTCGATTATTTTTTCAGCATGGCACTTTTGTTGCATTAAAATTCAGCATCCCGCATATCTTTTGGAAACCGTTGAAAAGGAGGCTTGCATTCATGAATTCGCTTTGTCGTTATTTAACCAGAATTACAGGTTATTTGGGACTGCTGATAATGATTTTTCCCGGAATGGGAATAGGCTATGATTCGGCCTCCAAAGAATTGACATCAAAGGTCAATTCCGGACAACGCGTAGACGGAGGGGGAAAAATCATTATATCGAAATTAGCGACAGCGTCTACTGATAAAAAACCTCCCGAGAAGACCCGTGCCCAGCAATCTCCTTCAGCCAAAAAACAGTTGCTGCAAACACAAAACAAACGTACGCAGCAATCTGAATCTACCAAAAAACAACTGCTGCACTCTGAACCTGCACGGCAACCAGTTGCCGAAGTTCAATCACCTGATATTACTGTTCCCATAGAGACCTCTCTACCACCGCCTGAAGTTGAACCCATTATGGAAATACATGAAGTTCAGGAACCCATAATTTCAGGACCGCTAACGCCGGCCGACCAAACCTTATTATTGACGGAGATTCGTTCTCAACTTCTAAATGATGTAACAGAAACTCGTTCTCAACAACTTGACAAAGACATTGCGTCCCCGGTCAGCAAAAAAAACGACGACATCCAGATGGTCTCAAATAAACTCGCCCCTGAACATGCACCGCAACAGGATTCTATTCAAGACATTGTGGGTATCATCGCACGATTATTAATGAAGTTTTCCTTGATAACAGTATGTTGCATTACATTATTTTTTTCTTTTTCAGCACTGAAAATCGCAAAATCAAACCAAGTGGCTCTCGGTTTGGGAAAGAAAATGGCGCAAGATGAAATTGGAAACATTTATTAATATAGTTACTAACCCCCATGTCCGGAGCAGGCACAACAAAGAATGAAAATAATCAGCAACTTGTATCTATTTTCATATAATATGTTTGAAATGAACGTGTCAAAATAATATCCAGAGCGCCAAAAAACTGGCAGACCCATCATCTGGATAAGACGGAAAAGGTTAAATTCCCAATAGAGTTCCAGAGAAAAAAATCATGACAATCGAATTAAAAATGACAATAGAAGATTATATGAAAAAAGCCTCCGGAAGATTCAAAGTGGTCAGGCAGGATTTGAAACACCAAAAAGAAACACAGGCAACTTCTTCTGATTTTAATGGGATTCTTTCAACGTTTAAAAAGCCATCGCATCAACCCGAACCCAAAACCTTAAAAGGACTTTCGGTCGCGGACTACCGGTTACGTCCGGTCACAACCTCTAATAGTCAGCTATCAAGACAATCGCCGGCGGAAACCCAAAAAGCGCATTCGAATCCATCACAGGGCATAACCGCATACAAAGAGGCTTCTGAGTATTTTTTGGGCCCTGAAACTTCGAACACGCAGCCGTCCATTTCCCTGGAAACAGTCGCCAATGAACGAAAACAGAATAGATCTCAGTCCGACTTAAGCAATTCCCAGAAAACGCTTTTCCCGACTTCCGACAAAGGCTTGTCTCAAATCAGATCCAACGCAACCAGTCATAAAATCGAAAAAGCCATTCAGGATGCGGCAGTTCAATATCAACTATCGCCCAAACTAATCAAAGGGGTTATCAAGGCTGAATCCGATTACGATGTAAATGCAGTTTCTCCTGCGGGCGCGCAGGGTCTCATGCAGTTGATGCCGGGAACAGCCAAAGACCTGGGGGTTAAAGATCCGTTCGATATCAAAGAAAACATTGACGGGGGTGTTCGATATTTAAAAAAAATGATGGATATGTTTGGCGGAAATGTCAGACAAGCGCTTTCTGCCTATAATGCAGGGCCAGGAACCGTTAAACGGTATAACGGCAATGTTCCCTACAATGAAACCCGTCAATATGTGGACCGGGTGATTGACCATACCAAGAGCACTGTCTGACATCAGCACCAATAATCTCTATCGTCGAACCCCATCTTGATCCCATCAAATCCGCAGGATATCCATTTACTTTCGGGACCGCACCTGTTGTGGATATTTCGAGAAAACGGAACAATTACCCTTCTTCCGGCAATTCATCTTCCCTGAATCGTTTATCAGAAACCCGATATTTTTCAATTTTTCTATAAACAGTCGCCGTGTTGATTCCCAAAATAATCGCGGCTTTTTTCCGGTTCCCCCCGGTTTCCTGAAGCACCCGGAGGATGTGTTGTTTTTCCAGGTCTTCAAGCGTTGCCAGCCCACTGCCCGTATCTGACAGAAAGTGGTTGTCAGCAGCATGAAGGCTGCGAACCGATGAAAGGGTCAACTCCCGGGATTTTTCCAGAAGAACAGCCGATGCCATCATGTTTTCCAACTCCCTGATATTTCCAGGGAAAGAATACTCCAGAAGACATCGTTTCAGTTCAGGAGAAAGAGATTCAACGGGGTCGGCTTTATTGTTTCCATATTTATGAATGAAATACCGGGCAAGGGGGAGAATATCCTTTTTTCGCTCTCTGAGCGGCGGAATCTTGATGGTGTACATGCTCAAGCGGTAGAATAGATCCGCCCTGAAACGTTCATTTTTTACCTCATCGAGAATGTCCCGGTTGGTTGCCGCCAGAATTCGGACATCAATGCTTTTGCTGCTGGAGCTGCCCAACCGGTAAAACTCTTTTTCCTGTATGACTCTTAGCAGTTTGCCCTGCAGCGACGGAGCCAGTTCGGTAATCTCATCCAGAAACAGTGTTCCGCCATGCGCCACTTCAAAGAAGCCCTTCTTATCACTAACCGCATGGGTATAAGCCCCCTTGGTATGGCCGAAAAATTCATCTTCAAACAAGGTCTGAGTAAATGCGGCCATATTAACTGCGATAAAGGGTTCGGATGCGCGGCAGCTCAATTTGTGAATCATACGAGCCATCATTTCCTTACCCGTACCCGACTCGCCCGTTATAACAACGCTGTAATCGGTTGGCGCAACCGCCTCGACTTGACAAAAAACCAGCGCCATCAATTCATCTTCAGCCACAATTTCATTAAATGCCTGGGGATTGGCCAGATTTGAAAAAGACTGCTTCCCGGCAAACCGCTCTACTTCCTTGCGAACATAGTACCGCTTCAGCGCCCGTTGGATGATCTCCACCAGTTTTCCGCCGTTAACCGGTTTTACCAGATAATCATACGCACCAAGTCTGATGGCCTGAATTGCCGAAGAAACTTCATCTGTTGCAGTAACAATCAGACAGACCGTTTCCGGAAACTCTTTTTTAATCATCTCCAGAAGTTCCATGCCATTGATATACGGCATTTGCAGATCCAACAGGATGATTTTATAAGCATTTTTTCGAATCCGGTCCATCACCAGCCTGCTGTCGGCAATCGTGTCCGGATCTGGCAGGTCGGCGCTGAGCAGCGTGGCTTTGATGCTCAGCAAGAGCCCTGGATCATCATCAACGACAAGAATGGGGAACTGTTCAGAAATGGATTCCATCAGACCTCTTTGTCACAACAATCGGGACAAGGCAGTGCCCGAAAGCCTGTCTTCTGCCATTTTATTTCATTAGAATGTTGTCGACCCTTTTTACAAAGTCTTCCAGCTTAAATGGTTTATAAAGAATATCAATGAATCCGAATTCAGAAATATCACCCAGCAGCGGATGGCCTTCATGTCCGGTAATCATCATGATTTTCATATCCGACAGGACAGGATCATTTTTTATCACCCGGCAGACCTCAACACCATTCATTTCCGGCATAAACAGATCCATAACCAGAAGATCCGGACGGTGAGAGCCCAGACGGATGCAGGCTTCAATACCATTCGAGGCCTCCTCAACAACGTAGGAGCCCCGCTGGACCAGAACTTCCCGCAACATTTCGCGAATCGTTGCGTCATCATCCACAACCAGGATGCGCAGCGGTTTACGCTTCAGCACCGAGGGTAAAAGAACATGAAACGTTGTGCCTTTACCCTGACGGCTCTCAAAGGAAATGGACCCGCCATGTGACTTGATGAGGTTGTAGGACACAGACAGTCCAAGTCCGGTTCCCCCTTTTTCCTGTTTATCCGTTATAAAGGGGTCAAAGAGTTTGCCGGCAATGGCCGGATTAACGCCCTTTCCATTGTCCGATACCGATATCCGGATATCGCCACCTTGGGGCTGAAGCCGTGTGGAAATACGGATCTTTCCGCAATCATGTTCAATGGCCTGCGCCGCATTGATGATCAAGTTCAGGATGACCTGTTCGATATTCTGAAGATTTCCCGATAGGGTGGGAAGATCGTATTCCAGATCCAGATCGATTTCGACATTCTGTTTTCGCAATGTGGACTGTGAAAGCCGGATGGCATTTTCAACAGCAAGATTGATCTGAAGCGGAATTTTCTCCGACTGGGTCGAGAATCTTGAAAAGCTTTTCAGACCGGTCACGATCGTAGCTACCCGTTTTGCGGCCATGTCCATATCGGAAATGAGCTGCATCAAATGATTGTTGATAAAATCGGTCCGCAGGCCCCCGTACTTTCTGTGGGGAGACAGGACTGCCTGATCATTGAGAACCGGCAGGACATCCTGCCAGATTTTTTCCAGAAGGGGGATATTGTACATGATCAGATTGATCGGATTATTAATTTCATGGGCCACGCCGGCGATCAGCGCTCCCAGAGCCTCCATTTTCTGCGCCTGATACAATTGATTCAACAACTGACTGCGATCGGTAATATCCTGAATGGTCTCCATTGCCCCGACAATTTTACCAGTGGCGTCTCGAATCGTCGCGGCCACAAAATAGAGATTGCGTTTTTCTCCCTGAATAACCAACTCATCCGAGGCCTCATAAGCTTCAGGAATGTTGGCGGATTGGGAAAGATTTTTATTATCATACCACCTTCTCATGGCACTTTCATCCCTGTCCAAAACAAGATCAACGAGAAGGGGCCGGTATTGCCCGCTGTAAAATATCCTGGAATCCACGGGATGGTTCAATGCCTTTTCTCTTTGAACTCCGGTCAGGATTTCACAGGCCAGGTTCCAGATCACCACATGATGATCCGTATTAATGATAAATGTGGAAACGGGGTTTGCATCCATTATGGATGAAAGACAGTCACCTTCAAAAATTCGGCAAAAATCCTGAACCTGGAGTTCGGTTACAACAAGCGGATTCGAGGTTTCCTGAGAAAGGGACATTTTCTATGTATCCTGGTCTAAGTGTCAAATAACCTGTTTTTGATATTATAACATGCAGTTTTTCAAATCAACCCCATTCAGATGCAGAAAGCCAAGAGCATCCCGCCTGATTTTACATCCAGACGTTTTTGAGTCAGGATTTATTGCTCAAGTTTTCCTTCAGACTGCCGATAAATAGGATCAAGCAGCTTGGATATTTCTTTGACGAAAGAGCAATTCCTCACACATCGATAGTTTATAACTATTTACATTAATAAAATAATAATTAAGTGCTTAAAGGAATGAAAAAAGAATGAAAAAGCGGAGTCTCAATTTCAAACTTCTGTCTGGCGGCACCTTGTGCGTATTGCTGCCGCTTTTTGCATTTGCCGTATTTTCGGACACTCAGCTGTCCAGAGACTTGAAAACGACAAATCAGCAAAACGCCGAAAACATCGCCAAAAGCCTGTCCACTTTAACCCAGATGGTGCTACAGGGGGAAATCAAACTTGCCAAGGATATGGCTGTAGGCAACACCACCATCGACGTGGCCGCCAAGGTGGCCGAAGTCGGCATTGCTGGCGCAACCGAGGAAATTCAGAAGCTGGAAAAAAAGCTGGTCAATGCCATGAAACAGATCGGGGAAAACTATGAAAGCATCATCGTCTGCAATGTGGAAGGCCTCGTTTACGCCGACAGCGTCGGTGGAAGCTATAAAGGTATTTCCGTAATAGACCGGCAATATTTTCAGGATGCCAAAGCCAACAAGATCAACCTGTCGACTCCGGTGAAATCCAAAAAAACCGGAAACCCGGTCCTTCCGATTTGCATCCCGGTTTTTTCTCCATCGGGACAGTTCACAGGCGCCCTGGCAATTGTTCTTAAGATGGATTTTCTGTCTGAAAAATTACTGGCCGTCAAAGTCGGAAAGACCGGATATCCATTCATGGTGGATCAAAGCGGTCTGATCATTGTCCACCCCAATACCAAACATATTCTTGAACTCAATCTGGCCACTTTAAAGGACATGAAGTCCATTATGGACAAAATGCTGGGGCACCAGACCGGCGTTGAGGCTTATACATTTGAAGGTATTGATAAAATTGCCGGTTTTGCCCCGGTTAATTTGACGGGATGGAGCATTGGCGTCACACAGCCTACGGAAGAATTCATGAGTTCCGTGACTGCCCTTAGAAAAGCCATGATTCTAGTATCCACCATTTTTCTGGGCATCGCTCTATCAGGCATCTGGTTTTTCAGCCGCACCATTTCAAATCCCATCAATCAGATCATTGAAGGACTCAATGAAGGCGCAGATCAGGTTGCCTCTGCGGCTGGCGAGGTGTCTTCCGCCAGTCAGACCCTGGCCGAAGGCTCGTCGGAACAGGCGGCCTCCATCGAGGAAACATCCGCTTCCCTGGAAGAGATGTCTTCCATGACCAAGCAGAACGCCAACAATGCCGGCCAGGCCCACGCTCTGATGAAAGAGGCTTCTGACAGCGTTCAGACGGCCTCAGCTTCCATGTCCGAACTGACGGCCTCCATGTCCGATATCCTGAAAGCCAGCGATGAAACCTCGAAAATCATCAAAACGATTGACGAAATCGCATTTCAGACCAATCTTCTGGCGCTGAATGCGGCGGTTGAAGCGGCCAGGGCCGGAGAAGCCGGGGCCGGATTCGCCGTTGTGGCCGATGAAGTCAGAAATCTGGCCCTGCGGGCAGCCGAAGCCGCCAAAAACACTGCAAACCTGATTGAAGGAACTTCCAAAAAAGTCCGGGAAGGCTCGGATCATGTCAACCGGAGCAACACGGTTTTCTCCCGTGTCGCGGAGAGTACATCCAAAATCAGGGATCTGATCAGTGAAATCGCGGCCGCCTCCAGCGAGCAGGCCAAGGGAATCGAACAGGTGAATATTGCCGTTTCCGAAATGGACAAGGTCACCCAGCAAAACGCCGCCACCGCCGAGGAGTCTGCGTCAGCTTCGGAAGAAATGAATGCTCAGGCAGAACAGATGAAGGGCATGGTCGATCACCTATTTGCCCTGATCAGCGGCGATACAGCAACACAACTCAGACGGCCTCAGACCCGTCCCCAAAAATCGCTGAAACCGATCCGTTCGTCGATAAACCCCAGAAATCTTCCGTCAAAACAAACCCGGTTTCCGCTAAAAAAAGAAGTACATCCGGATGAGATCATTCCCTTTGATGAAAAGGATTTCAAGGATTTTTAATATTTGTTTTGCAGCACAATAACCATGAACACTAAGGCAAGAGGCAAGGGGATGCGCCTCCTCGCTTTCGGGCTAAAAGAAATTGACCTAGCAGTGAAACCCTCATAATCATTCAGAATGGGCGGGCAACAGCTTTGCAAACCCCATGGAGCATATCATAATAACGCAAACCCGCGTTGGGAGAACCGTGCATGGAAAAAGATACTACAAGAATATTGGATGAAACATTATCAACCCTCATCGAACGTGAAGGCAAGTATCTGACATTTACGCTTGCCAGCGAAGACTATGGTATCGGAATCCTTAAAATCAAGGAAATCATCGGAATGATGCCGATCACTTCGGTTCCCCAGACCCCCTCCTTTGTCAAAGGCGTGGTCAATCTGCGGGGAAAGGTTATTCCGGTTGTGGATCTGCGTTTGAAATTCGGAATGCCTGCAATCGATTATACGGAACGAACCTGCATTATCGTTGTGGAGATTTCCGGTCAATCCGGCGCCATCAAAATCGGAATTGTCGTGGACGCCGTTTCCGAGGTTCTCAATATCAAAGGAGAAGATATTGAGAATACACCGGCCTTTGGAACCCGCGTCAATACCGATTATATTCTGGGAATGGCAAAAATGGGGGGCAGTGTCAAGATTCTCCTGGATATAGACAAGGTATTGAGTTCTCAGGATATGGCGACTCTTGAAAAAGGCGATTCATAACCGGCGCTCACAAGTGCGGGGCAACCCCCGATACAATAAACCATGCTTGATAGGCTGGCTTGCAAGCATCTTTCCCCCAAAAGACATGGAGGTCTTAATGAAAACCAATTTAAACACGATTTATTTTCTGTACAGCAACCCTCACAGAGAACCACCTTGCCTTTCCGGACCACTCGAAGACAATACCACGCGTTCTGACAGAAAAATGACGACGATTTCTCGCCAACTGATCTATAAATCAACAGAGGATGATGTTTTCTGGGTTCTCCATACGAAACTTCGGGGGAAAAATCAGTTGGAGTTCTGATCCATTGTGGCTTGATGTGAGCACACCGGGGAATTATTGAAGGAGACAATCAACGCAAAAAAAGCGGTTGTTTGTCCTTTCTGACAAACAACTGGCAGGGTTTTCCGGATGAATTCTGTTCCACCACTCTGCCGGGAATTTCCCGGCTTTTAAACCCGAAGGCCTCGCACCCATGGGGTTGAATCTTATCCCAGGTAACATGGTAATGCCTGCATTGTTGACATACCGGAGCCGTCATGGGTTTCTGTCATCCTCATAAGGATACCAGTCTGACTTTCGAAGTTTTTCAACTTTCAACACAGCAATTTCATTGGTATGGGTGGAATACACAATCTTTCGGCCCTTGCTTCCGCCCGTGTCCTGCGATGTCACGGCAATTTTTTCTCTGGCCAGTATTCTGCAGGCAATTCTGATATTTTCCTGCCCCACATTCTGATGGGACAACTCCGGGTTGTGCGCCCCGCCAAGTATCTGCGCCTCAAGGTTTTTGATCTTGGAACCATCTTCCACCATCATGCGAATCAATGTCCAGACAGCCACATTGCCGTACCGGGTCGTTGTCTTTCCTTTTTCGCGAATCAGCGGCAATTGAAAACTGTTCATTCCGCCTGTTTTTCGCTTCCGGTCATACAGGCAGACCGAAACACCGGACCCCAGAACCGCAGAAATAACCGTCGGACTTGAGGGCATAACCACAAAGCCAGGTTCCAGAAAATAATTTGTCGGTGTTAGGGCTTGAGAGGAATCACCCATGGTCATTTTCGCGTATCAACGACAATTCCCATATTGTTCAGCATCCGCCATGCGTTATCCCGATCCATTTCGTTTCGGGAGCCTGATCCGGAGATAATGATGGCCTGAATGATATCATCACTGATACCCGCCCGCTTTAGTTCGATAATGTCGGCAACCGTAGTCAAGCTGACCGGCTTGACATCCTGTCCATATATGACCGGTGAGCGGTCTTTGAGGAACGATCCCTCGGTGATCAGAACCTGCAACGTTTTATCCGAAAGCCTGGCCTTGGTCTTGAGATCAATCAGCTCCTGAACGGTAAAAGCGCAGGTTTCAATCACTTTTTCCTTGATGACCAACTGAATCGTATCCGCACCCAGACCTGCCTTGTTGAGCCGATGAATGTCTTCGCCGCTGATACCCCATCCTGAAGAGGCAAATATCAGTGAAATCCCCAAGACTGCCCAGATAATTTTGTTCACGAGGCTACCTCAGATAATCCATAAGACTGGGTTGAATGATTTTGGCTGACGAGGACAAGGCCGCCTGATACGCCGTTTGCTGAGTTGTCAATTCCACTGCAGCCTGAGCGAAATCCAAGTCTTCCGTCTCCGAGAGCATTTGCTGAATATTTATTTTAAACGTATCCCAATGGGATGCGGTTGCATCCAACCGGTTCAAAACAGCGCCGACATCGCTCCGTGTATTTGTAATCTGGGTCAAAGATTGATCCAGGGGATCCAGCAGGTCGGAAATGGCAGTTTGATCATTGGCCTCCAGTCCCTGAATGAGATCCGATAAAACCCCTACAGGATCCACTGCACCGTCGAAGGCCTGCTTTCCGCTGACAGCGATATTCAGCATCACCCCGTCGCCAACCATCACCGAAAATCCCCCATCGTCTCCCTGATATCCGGGATCTTGACTAAGGTCATACGGCGGAGCATCGGTTTTACGGCCTCCGAACATATAGCGGTCTCCCAGCTTGGTATTGGCCAGTTGAATCAGCTGATCCCGGATCTGCCGGACTTCACCGGCTACATTTTTACGGGTTTCCGCACTGGCTGTGCCCGTTGCCTGTGACAGGGCCAATTCCTTTGCACGGTAAAACAAATTGCCGATATCCGACAGTGTGGATTCCCCGGCTTCCAGACCGGATTGGGCCTGAGAGATGTTGCGGCCATATTGATCGATAGCGTCCAGTGTCTTGCGATAGTCCAGAATCTTTGCCATGCCGACCGGGTCATCCGATGCCAGGGATATCTTTTTGCCGGATGAAAGCCGGTTTTGGGTTTTCATGAGTTTTTCAATATTTTTCGACAAATTGTTGTTGACCTGATCGGTCATCATTTTTTGGGTAATCCGCATCAGACAACCTCCTTATTTGACAACTTTGATCTTTCCCTTCATGTCATTCATCGCTCCCTGAGTTTTATCCTTGTATTGATAAAACATCAGAATGCTGATTCTGCGATTCCTCGGATCATAGATGTTGCTCTTGATCAGGGGTTCGGTTGCGGCATACCCGGTTACCCGCATCAGCATTTCAGGCGGCAGACCGGAACGCTCCAGCTCTTTTCGGGCTACTGAAGCCCTTTCGGTGGAAAGCTCCCAATTGCTGTATTTGTGGGAAGCCGCATAGACCAACGCATCCGTATGCCCTTCAATGGCAATTTTTCGGTTGCTGCCGATGATGGCGGGGGAAATGGTTTTCAGGATCCGCTTGCCGTTTGTCGAGATTTCAGCGCTGCCCAGAGGAAACATGGTCCCTGTTTCCTTATCCAGAATCTCAACCCGGACAGCGCCTTCAAATGTATCGATGATGATCTGGTCCTTGAAATCAGCAAGTTTGGTCTCAATCTCCTTTTTCAGATGCTCGCTTAACGTCTCTGCACTTTTTAGCGCTCTTTCTTCCTCATCCTCGATCTTAAGCGACAACTCGGGTTTTCCAGTGGCCTGTGTATCTATCACGTTGATTGAAGACGCAACCTTGGTTTCAACAAACGACAGCCCGCTTTTGTCAAAAACATTAAAGTTCTTAAAATAATAGGAAACCCCGGCCCGCTTCTCGGGGGAAACCATGGCAAGCAGCCACATGAGCAGAAAAAAAGCCATCATGGCGGTGACAAAATCAGCGTAAGCCACCTTCCAGGCCCCGCCATGTCCGCCGCCGTGCCCTTTCTTTCTAACCTTCTTGATGATTACTGGTTGCCCTTCCAATTCTTGATTTCCTCATTGAGTTCTTCAAAGCCAGGACGGTCCGCGCTCGGAATGGCCCTTCTGGCAGACTCCACGGCCGACTGGGGCGCTGCGCCGCCGGCCATTGCCAAAATCGCTGTTTTGATCACTTTTAAATAGGCTTCGTGTTCCTTTGCCTTATTCTCGATATTTGTTGCCAAGGGGCCAACAAGTCCATAGCTGAGCAGAACACCCAGAAAAGTCCCGACCAATGCTGCGCCGATGCTTTTCCCCAGAACGTCCGGCGGTTCGTTAAGTTTTCCCATGGTCAGAACCACCCCCAGAACAGCCGCAACAATCCCCAGGGCCGGCAGACCATCCGACACCTTTGTCAGGGCCATGGCTGGAATCATTGCATCATGCTCCTGGGCTTCCATGTCGATTTCCATCAGATTTTCCAGTTCATGGGGGGTCATGTTGGATGAAATTATGGTTCTAAAATTATCGCAGATAAAATCCACTGTGGATGCGCTGGAAATGACGCTATGGTATTTTTTAAACAACTCACTCTCATCCGGATGATCGATATCCGCCTCGATCGCCAGAAATCCTTCCCGTTTGACTTTGAAAAATATTTCATTCAACAGCAGCAGCAATTCAATATAGGCTTTTTTATCAATGTCGTGGCTGCTGAAAATCTTGGTAACGGCTTTTAGGGTCTGGGACAATACCTTTTTAGGAGATGATATGACGAATGCGCCCAGGGCTGCACCGCCGATGATGAGCAGTTCCACGGGCTGAAACAGCACGCTGAACTGGCCATGTTCCAACTTATAGCCCACACCAACGGCAGCAAAAACGATAATAATACCGATTGCAACATACATGGGTTAACACGTCCTGTTTGATTGAATGGAGCCGGAAGCCAGTCCCAACCTTTTCCTTCATGCCGCGTTTTCGCTGGAAGCGCATGGAGGAATACGAAATTGCACAGCCTCAGTATTTACATAAAATATCCACGAAACGGATCACGAATTACTGGTTTTTGATTGCTGTCTGAGTTTTCGGACAATTTCCCGCTGACGGTTTAACAGATAATAAGCCAGAATCTGTTTGACATCATCCGCCATTTCTGAAAATTGTATCCATATTTCATTCTGTTCCGATGTAATGCTTCCGGCCCGTGATACCCTGCCATACAGAATGATCCATACCGGCGTATTCACGGGCAACAGCATTTTAATTTCGACAAAGTCGCCGGTTGCAAAAACATCGGGCGTCAATATCCTGATATCTTCTTCGGTTAAGGACGATTGCCGGTTTTGGGCCTGATTGAATCCGTCACTGTTCTGAATCAGCTTTTCCAGGATCAAATTCAATTTCGCGTCAATGGAAATCAGTTTTTTCCATAGCCTGGGATTGATGGTTTCATCCGGCAGATCTTCTTCCAGAACAGACAAACCGATTCCGGAGTAAAATCCCGAATAAAGCCTGGCTTTGGTACAGGAAATATCCTCAATTTTTTTTAAAGCAATCAAGAGGACATCTTCGACACGAAAGGATGTTTGATGTTCAACCATCTGTAAGCCCATAATGCTTCTCTACTCTCGACAATCGACCATAAATACGCTGCAATCGGCCGGTTACAGGCTCGCATCAAAACCGGGTTCGTCGGATTTCTGCTTTCATCTTACCATATTGATGACAGTGTCCATCATCTGCCTGACAGTATCAATCAGTTTTGCGGCAGCCGCATATCCCTGCTGGTATTTAACCAGATTTACCATTTCTTCGTCAAGAGAAACCCCTGACATGGACTCCCGGTAATTCTCCATCTGATCAACCGTCATGGTGTGATGTTCCAGATTCACCGAAGCATTCCGCACATCGCTGCCAACTCTGGAGATCAGGGTATTAAAATATGTATCAAATGTCGCTGAATTACTGTCCATCGTCAGTTTATTCTGAAGCCCGGCCATGGCAAGGGCCTGAGTGTTGTCCCCCCGAATAAATTCCGGTAAAACAGCTCCGGCGGCTGCTATTTTATTGACATCGCCAAGAATATCCGGATTCACCTGCATGGTTGAGGCAGAATCCCCGGAAAAAAAATCGTTTCCGGTGGAACCATCCAACCCCTGGCCTGCGCGGTGAATTGCATTGACTTCCTGAATGATTTGGTAGGCCAGTAAATCCAGTTGGGCTTTATATTCCGGTACAAGGGAATCCCTAACATTCATCCATCCTCTTAAATTCCCGGTGGGAATACTCTCATTGATCGGAATACCCGGTTCTGAATCCCATACGATATCCTTATACCCGGAAGCATTCACGACAGTGGTCAGTTTCCCAAACGGCGGACTGCCTACCAGATCCTTGCCATCTCCAAGCGTCAGCGTCACGCGCCCCTGAAAATCTTCACTGGCTGAAAAATTAATTTTTTCAGCCAGCTGATTGATCAACAGATCCCGTTTATCTCTAAAATCATTGGCTGCGCTGCCATTCATTTCCATCTGAACAATTTTATCGTTCAGATTCGTAATCTGAGAGGCCAGGGAATTGATTTCATCAGTTGCAGCCGTGATACGGCCATCCATATCTTTTTGCATCCGATCAAGATACCGGTATTTTTCCTGAAAATTGGACGCCAAATCCTCACTGTCAGTCGTCAGCGCTTTTCGTTCCGCATAGCCAGATGGATTCAGAGTCAGATCCTGCCATGAATTCCAGAACTGACTCATGTGCTGGCTTAAACCATCACCGGAAGATTCATCAAAAATAATTTCTATCTGCTGCATCGTCTGATTCTGGGTTTGCCACATCCCTTTTTGCTGAGTCTCTTCCTGGATATGTGCATTCAAAAACTGGTCATAAAAGCGTATAATTCCTTTGTCTATCACGCCGGCCCCTACGGGTCCTTGCGCAGAGTTATTCACCTTGCTCTCCAGATCGACCCGCTGTCGGGAATATCCAGGCGTGTTCACATTGGCAATATTCTGTCCGGTTATGGAAATCGCCAACTGCTGGGTCATCAAGGCGTCTCTTCCGATATACAATGCTGAGTTCAATCCTATCATGGCAATAGACCTTTCATGAATTCTTTCGGTTTGCGACAGGGCAATTTCCTTGCCCGGCGCCTTCAGCGGACAATCAGATCAGGCAGCCTCTTTTTGCAGCGCCAGTATAATGGAACGGGACACATCCGCAATTCCGACGATTTTATCCGCCGCCCCCATTTTGATGGCCTCCTTGGGCATGCCAAAGACCACACAGCTTTCTTCATTCTGGGCCAGGGTATAAGCCCCGCTCTCCTTCATCGCCAGAAGCCCCTTGGCCCCGTCCGCCCCCATGCCCGTCAAAATAACCCCAACAGCATTTTTGCCGGCACTGGCTGCAACTGACTGAAAGAGGACATCCACACTGGGCCGCTGGTAATGCACCATGGGGCCACCCTTGATTTTGACCAGGTAATTTCCGCCGCTTCTGTGAAGGAGCATGTGATGGTTCCCGGGCGCAATCAGGGCGACTCCGGGCACAACGGGATCATTGTCCCGCGCTTCGCGGACCTCCATCTGGCACAGATCATTCAACCGTTTTGCGAATGACGACGTGAAATTCTCCGGCATGTGCTGAACAATGACAGTTCCCGGAGAGGAAACCGGCATACCGCTAAGTACCACTTCAATGGCCTTTGTTCCTCCGGTTGAGGCTCCGATGGCAATGACCTTATGTGTTGTATGGGTCAGCAGCGTTCCGGAACCAGCCAGAGTTTGAGCAGCCTCTGTTTTGTCAGGAATCCGCTGAATCCGCGCCGAAGCCGCAGCACGAATCGCACGAACCAGATGCTGGGAGATGTTTTGCGTTGAATAGGCCGTCCCCGGCTTCCCAAGCACCTCAACCGCCCCCAGCTCCAAAGCCTTCAGCGCCATTTCACTGTTTCTGGGAGTCAGGGAACTGAGCACCACGACAGGCATAGGATAATGCTTCATTAATTTCGTCAGAAAAGACAGCCCGTCCATTCGCGGCATTTCCAGATCCAGCGTAATCACATCCGGCCGAAGCTTGACAATCTTGTCACGGGCTACATATGGGTCCACCGCAGTCCCTATGATTTCAATGTCTTTGTATTTGGACAGTTCTTCGGTTAATATTTTCCGCACAACCGCAGAATCATCCACAATCAATACTTTTATCATTTTGCTGTGCCTGTTCGACTTATAAATGCCAGAATCATGCCAGACTATCAGTTTCTTCCCTGAAAAAATAAATATCGCAGGGTTCTTCATCCATACTCATTTTTTCCAGAACAGAAGGGGGTTGACCTGTCAGAGCTGTTTCAGCTTGTGACGGGCTCAGTATCCTTGGAGCGGCAATGTGAAACACCACTGCGTCACCACCTACTACCGGAAGCCAGTTTCCACAGATAATATTTGCGGTTTCTTTCAAAGCATCGTTCAGGTGATTCTGCGAAACCTCTTCATTGTCAATCCCCAGCATGTTTGCTGCCAGTTCTTTTAAAGCCGGTTCTGTCATCACCACCGCAAGCCGACCTGAAAAAATGCCTGAAAACGATACTTCAGCCGTTACGGCATGTTGAAACGAAATCGGTTCTCTGAAAGCGTCGGGCATAAAAAACATAAAAGCCAGTTTCTCAATAGACTCGCTGACAATCTGGTTCAATGCCTTTTTTTTGGCATCATCCATGGCTTTCTCCGGTACTGAGGCTTTGATGGATTGTATCGCGTATGATTTCAGGGGTAAATGGCTTGCGGATGAATTTTGCGCCCATTTTTTCGAAATCTTCTATCCGGGTTTTGGAACCTTCGGTAGATATAACGATAACCGGAATATCCCGCGTCTCCGGATTTGCTTTCATGCGTATCATCATTTCTTCTCCATTCATCACCGGCATGTTGATATCCAGAATCACCAGATCCGTCCACTGCCGGCCGAGAATTTCCAACCCCTCAACGCCATTTGAAGCCCCATAAACATCGCCAAGAGAAAGCCCGCTCATTCGCAGCGTTTTCAGAATCATTGTCCGCATGACGCTGCTGTCATCCACGATAAGGATGTTTATCCCCATAACTCAACTCTCCCGGATTTCATTTGCCTTTTACAATCGGACACCGCCGATGCTTCCGCATCAGGCATCCGCCTGAAGGGATGCCGCCAGCTCATTTGCCCATTGCAGCGTCTGGCTAGCCACTTTTTCAAGGTGCTCTTCAGTAAGACCGATTCTCTCACAGGCCGTCGGGGATGGCCGATATTGAAGTCCTTCCCTGCCCACGCCAATCCCCGAGATCAAACACAATACATCTGCCACATGGACCACATCTATCAGGTGGTTGGGTTTGGGTGCGGCATCCGGATCATGATGCCATCGCACGGCGCTGATCATTGCCGGCGGAAATGACCAGCGTCTCAGAATATTGGCGCCAATTTCAGCATGGTCTATTCCGAACATACTGCGTTCAACCTGTTCAAATGGCACATCCTGCATCTCTTCGCCATCTATCTCAGCAATGTCCTCTTTTATATATCTTCCCAGCACCATTTTCCCGACATCATGAAGGAGAGCCGCCGTAAACACCTCTTCGGGAACCGACAACTTCAGCTCTTTCACCAGAATTTCCGAAGCCACAGAAACGGCCACGGAATGCCGCCACAGGTCTCCGGCCGACAAATCATACCCCTGGACCGGCTTATCAATGATAGCGCTGACGCAGGATGCCAGAACGATTTGAATCAGTTTTTTCCATCCGATCATCAAAATCGCCTGTCGTATCGAACCAATCTTTGTGGGAAGGCCAAAAAACGCAGAGTTGGTCAGTTTGAGTATATTGGCGGTCAATCCGGGCTCATACCGCAGAATCTGCTCGATCTGCGCATTGGATGTGTTCTCATCTTTGAGCAGCGTCAACAGTTTCAGCGCCGCGGCAGGCATACTGGGGAAAGACTTCACATCTTCCAATATTAATTTCAGTTCTCTTTGGTTCACAGCTCTTTTTTGACTCCTTTACTGCTGATAGTCACCTGACCCGTTGACAGGTCAAAATAAACCGTACGGCTGGCTATTCCCCCCACATCTTCAGCTTCGATCATGATATTGTTCTTCCAGAGCAGTTTTTTCAGGATGGTGTAATTGCGTTCTCCAATTTTAAACATCTCGCTGTTGCCCAATGGCTGTCCGCATCCGGCAGCTTTAATTACCATACGGCTTTTCTGACCGCCCAAATCATAGAGTTGGCGAAAAAGTTCCGGAACTCCCGTATCGACGAACATATAGGGATTTTCAGAGGCTTTTTGCAGATTGATTTTTGAAAGCGGCAGCATGGCATGGAGAAGCCCGCCAACTTGAGCTGCCGGATCATACACCATCAGTCCCAGACAGCTTCCAAGCGCATGGGTGACAATCATGTCTTCCCTGCGTCCTGTTTTCATATCTCCAACAGCTACTACTTGATTCATCATTACCTGTCTGTTTTTTTCAGTATGATCCGTTTACGGTACAAGGTACAATAATTTGCAAACTGACGCGTGACAGGAGCCTGAGGATTCTGCCATGCGTCGATTGGTTTTCTATTTTCGATAAGTTGCCGGCCGAACGTATTTGAATTTGTGCGTAATGGCCGACAGACCTTCCGAATGCCCCACAAAAAGATAACCGCCAGGCTCAAGAAGCTCCCAGAAACGGTTGATCAACTGCTGCTGCGTGACACGATCAAAATAAATCATCACATTGCGGCAGAAAATCACATGAAACGGCCCTTTCATCGGCCATGAATCCATCAGATTCAGGCGGGCCAGACGAACCATGGACCGGACAGTATCGGAAATCTGGTAGGTGCATGCGGTATTTCGCGATCTGACAAAATATTTTTGCTGATACGATGATGGAAGATCCTTTAAAGTATTCTTCAGGATATAAGGCTTTTGCGCCTTTTTCAAGCATTCTTCTGGAAATATCGGTGGCCAGGATCAACACATCCCTGCGATCAATGTCTGAAAGGTGTTCTCTGAGCAGCATGGCCAGAGAATAGGGTTCTTCTCCCGATGAGCAGGCCGCGCTCCAGCATCGCATCCGCCTTCCCTTGAACTGAGGCAGAACCATTTCCCGCAAAAACTTGAAATGTTCAATTTCTCGAAAAAAACTCGTCTTGTTTGTGGTCATGGCATCAATCATATGATCCAGTTCATGATCACCGGCTTTGCTCTGGATGAGTTCCAGATAGGATTCCACGGAATCCATGCCGATGGCGCGAAACCGCTTCATCAGCCTTGCCTTCACCAATGCTTCCTTGCCGTCCTTGAGGTTGATGCCACAATGCCGATAAACCAGATCCGATATTTCTCGAAATTGTTTCTCGTTCAGTTCATGGGATGGTTGCATCATTGATAAACCTTATCGGTTCTGTCTTCCTTTTTGTCGGTCATATCCGTTGAGGTCAGCTTCATCAGTCCGGGAATATCCACAATCAGCCCGACCCTTCCGTTTGGCATGATGGCGCCGCCGGATATTCCCGGTATCTTCTGCATGGTTTCCCCAAGGGTTTTAATCACGACCTGCTGCCTGCCGACCAGCTCATCTATGATCAGCCCTGCCTGGTTGCCGTCGTCTTCAATCACCACCACCAGCCCTTCCGGGTCATCGCTGGCGTTATCAATTTCATAAAGGCGGGTCAGTCGATACAGGGGAATCAATTTTCCCTGAAGAGACAGCACCCGCCCTTTGTTGAAAACCGTTGAAATGTCTCGGGGGTCCGGTTTGATGGATCGAACAATAGAGACGGTTGGAATGACGTATATTTCCTGACCGGCGCGCAAAACCATTCCATCGATAATCGCCAGTGTCAGGGGAAGACTCATTCGAAACACAGACCCCTTGCCCGGATCGGATGTAATCTCGACCTGACCGCGAAGGGATTCAATATTTTTTTTAACCACGTCCATCCCAACGCCCCGGCCTGACACATCTGTAACCACTGCGGCCGTAGAAAATCCGGGCTCAAGAATCAGGTTGCAGACATCGCGATCGCACACAGCAGAGCTGTCTGCGATCATCCCCTTCTCAATTGCCTTTGCCAGAATGGCTTTTCGATCCAAGCCCCTTGCCATCATCAATTATTTGGACCACCACGCTGCCGGCGGAATGGAAAGCCGACAGTTTCACCGTCCCATTGGGTGGTTTTCCATTTTTCTTTCGCACTTCCGGAGACTCGATACCATGGTCTACGGCATTTCTTACCATGTGGACCAAAGGATCATTGATCACATCCACAAGATTTCTGTCAATTTCGGTATCCTCCCCTTCCGTAACAAAGGTCACATTTTTCCCGACTTTTCGGGCAACATCCCGAACCAGTCGCGCCATTTTCTGGAATGTCGCCTTCAATGGTACCATTCGCATCGACATCGACAGGTCCTGAAGTCCTCGAACGATTTTGCTGGTATGATTCACTTTTTTCAGAAGTTCGTAGTGGGCGGCCTGAACGACCACATTGTCCTGCGCCACCATGGAGTGGGCAATCACCATTTCGCCGACCATGTCAATCAAGCGGTCCAGGCGATCCGTACTGACCCGAACCGATGTTTCGACAAATTGTTTGCCGGAACCTGCCTTCATGCGCTCCTGGGTGCGAAGGGCATGCGCCACATCGGTTGCCGACGCAGTTCCGGTTCTGATTGCCGCCATGCCCAGAGGTTCTTCCGAATGATCCTGAGCCAGCATCTCAATCGACTGTCGGTCGGCCTTACCCTGAGCAACCAGAATATCCCCGATTCGAGAAGAAGGCACTTCATCCCTTTCCTCGGATACACCCGCGGCCTCCGGATTCATCAGGACATCCATCAGCGCATCATATCCTTCGGGTTTGATCAGCGGGTCTCCGCCAAGCGCCTTTTCAACCGAATGCATCAGGGTTTTTAGCATATCCAGCGATCGCAGGGCAAGATCGGCATAACCGCCCTGATAGCGGATCTCTTTATCCCGTACCCGGCTCAGCAGCGATTCTGCATGATGTCCCATCTCTGAAAGGAGAGATAGATCCAGAAATGCAGAAGTGCCCTTTATGGTATGAAACGCGCGAAATACCGTCCCCACGGCATCCATATCTTCGGGATCCACTTCAAGGGATAAAAGCGCCTCCTCGGCCCGAGATATCAGGTCATTGGCCTCCGCAACGAATTCGCCGATAAGGTCGGAATCCGGATCTTTGGGCATAAAATCCCGCAGTGCATCATCCTGATTCAGCAAAGGCGGCTTTTCAGGTAGATTGGTCTGAAATTCATCCGGATGTTCCATCAGTTGAATTGCCCGCTCAACACAGGTTCCCGCTTCGGACCAGGCATCCGCCAGGCTGTCCACTTCAAGAAGCGGCATTGCATTCAGAATTTCTATTGCCTTAAAAACCTGATCCTTCACCGCAGCATGAAGACCGGCATGTCCAGAGAAAACAACCAGCAATTGCAGAACTTTCGAAACTCCCGCCAAATCATCAGGTTCCTGCTGAACCCACAACAAGGCAAGATCATTTAAGTCCGTCTCCAGCAAAATACTGTCTTCGGAATCAACCGATACGGGTGGAGACGAAACCGTACCGGCGGAAACAACCTGCTGCAGGGCTTGAATCGCCGGATCAACCAGATCTTCAACAAGAGCCCCTTCTTCCAGACACTGTCTGCAAACAAAAACGCCTTTACTCACTGCCTCAACCGCTGCAAAGGTATTGTCGAGCCGTCTTCAGAACAATGGCGTCTATTCCCTGAATCGACAGCTCAAGAATCCAGGAAAGTGCACCGAAAGCATCCGGGATACAAGGCTGGATGGCCCGCAGCTCGGAGCTGGCCGAATTCCACCCGTCGACGTCGTTTAGACCGATGGCTTCGACAGCGTCAATAATCGATTGGAGTTTTTGGATGATTTCTTCAACTGGATCCATGGAATTGACCGTTGTTAGAGATTAAGTGAAAGCTTCGAGAGACAGAAGCGTGTTTGCCGGCAAATCCAATGCCCCAGAGCATGACACTCATTGCGAACAGGCATCCTATGAGGAAGTTACAGGGCTGTTTAAACACTGCTGGAAAGAACGGTGCCGCAAACTTCCCCCTGATACATTTTCCCGGTGCGGAAATACACCGGAGGCGGGGTCATCAATTGCGCAATCAGGTTAATTGAAGATCGAATCAGCTTAAGCGAGTGCATTATCAAAGACTTATTCATTTCATTTTCCTGATGAATATCCTGAATTAGCGAAGAAATATCTGCAGCACACTGGGTCAGCTTCACGGAGAAGGGGACTTCAACACGCTGTGCCAGCTGCGTCAGGGTCAGGCCCTGGGATGGACATTCCAGATGATCGGATATCTTTTTAACCACATCCTTTCGCCTTTCATCCCCAGCATGAATCATGGACAGAACCGCATCTTTCTGGATTCGGACTGCGTTCATTGCATCCAGCTTTGCACTGACAACTGCTTTTTTTTCATTCAGCAGAATATCCAGCAACGCCCGGTAAAGGCTGGCCTGATGCTCCAATACCCCTATCAACTCGTTTAGCATATTTTCCATATTATCGCCTGTCTTTGTGAAGTCATCCTGCAGTATTTCAGGCAGAAGAACTATAAGAGCTCATTCAGCAGCGACTCCCCCATCAGACGATGCGCAATCTTTTCTGAAGAAACCGGGTAAGTCCCCTGATCAATCTGATTTTTGATTTCGGTCACTTTCTCGAACCGAACATCGGGAATATCCTGCAACTGACTTTTTGCCATCTGTATTTCTTTTGCCATGGGTGACAACAACACCCGATCTTCACAGGAATCCGAAGTGGATTTATTGGCGGATGCCTTCTCGTTTCCCCGAATCCTGGAGGTCTGGCGGGTATATGCTTTTATGCCTGCTGGCTGATTTCTTTCAATCATGTTAACCATAAATTACTCCTTTGCGTGTTGATGGTTACCCTGAATAGAATATCAGCCTTTATCCGTTAAAACTTTAATATTATTTCTCACCCTTCGTCTGGTTCTCAAAAATGGTTATTGTCTCAGAAAAACCTCGCTATGGACAGGTCATTTTCCCGGGTTGGTTTTGCCGGTTTCCGGAACAGCTTCCAACTGCCTTCGAACCATCGAAGAAAGCCCTATTCCGCCGGATGCGGAAACAGATTTTGCCAGCTCGGCATCCAGCATGTCCGTAAACATTTCTTCTGCCTTGCCGCCGCCTGTCAGTCCGCCCTTGGGAATTGACGCCCGCATTGCCTTGAGCATGTTCTGAATAAACAGCGATTCCATTTCCGTGCAGGCCGAGTCGATTTTGGAATCCTGAGAAACAGAGCGGTTTGCTTTTGTATTTATTCCCATCCCTGCATAAACACCATAACCGGTGGTTGTCTTAAGCGATATATCCATCCTTGGTGCCTTCCTTTTTAAAGGCGGTACTCCCGCGCTAACTCCTTCTACATGCACTTTATGCATGCATCATCTTTATCGTTTTACATGATCTCCAGCTTGGCGTGCAGCGCACCGGCAGACTGAAGGGCCTGAAAGATAGAAATCAAATCGCGCGGTGTGACCCCCAGGGCATTCAACGCCCGGACAATTTCGCCGATACTGGCGCCGAATTCCATTAGAATAATTGGCGATTTTTCTTCTTTTACCGAAATATCGGTATTGGGGGTTGTCACCGTCTCGCCCCTGGAAAATGGCAGGGGCTGCGAAACATCGGCCGATTCTTTAATCTGTATGCTCAGATTTCCGTGTGCAATGGCGACTTTCGAAATTCGCACATTTTCACCGATCACGACCGTGCCGGTCCGTTCATTGACAACCACTTTCGATTCCACATCCGGAGTTACACCGAGCGCTTCGATGAAGGTTACAAATCCGACCAGATCATCCGCATATTTGGGAGGTACGCGCACTTCGATGCTGCCAGAATCGGAGTTACTGGCAATCGGAGACAAAAAAGCCGTATTGATGGATTCCGCAACCCGCTTAGCCGTTGTAAAATCCTGATGGTTCAACGTCAGCATCAGACTTTCTTTGTTCCTGAAACCAGAGGATACTTCCTTTTCAATCAGAGCGCCGCCAACAACGCGACCCACAGTGGGAAAGTTTTTTTGCGTGCCGCCGCCGGCCCCCTGAGCGGAAAACCCGCCGGTGCTGACAGGTCCCTGGGCAATGGCATACGTCTGTCCATCAGCGGCTTTTAACGGAGTGAACAGCAAGGTTCCTCCCTGAAGGTCTTTTGCATCGCCAATCGAGCTGACCGAAACATCCATGCGCATACCCGGCCTGGAAAATGGCTGCATATCGGCTGTAATCATCACGGCTGCAACGTTTTTCACCTTGATTGTGGTTGGATTAACCGTCATTCCCATTTTTTCAAGCATGCTGACCAAGGACTGAATTGTGAATTTGGCTTTATCCCCGTCGCCGGTCCCATTTAATCCCACAACCAGGCCATACCCCACGAGTTGATTCTGACGCACCCCCTGGATTTGGGTAATGTCCTTAATCCTCACTGCATTGGCACTGACGGCCAGGCACAGTGGAATAACCAGGACTGTCACTGCCTGGATCCAGATGGATCGATTCATCGCGCATGTTTTTTTCATGGAATCACCGGTATAACGTTTTCGGTCATGGCACGAGAAAGCCTTCGTCCCCATATCCGATTATCTGTTGATGGTTTTGCAATGTAGTCCAATATCTGCGTTAAGCTTCATCGCCTGCATATTTTCGTCAGAAAGGCGAGAAGACATCCAGAATATTGGCCAACCAGCCTTTGCGCTGTTGATCATTTACGATTCCAGAACCGCTGTAAGCGATTCTGGCATCAGAAATGTACGTTGAGAGAACCACATTTTCAGACGAGATGTCCCTGGGGCGGATCACGCCGGTCACCACAATCAGTTGCGTTTCATTATTGACAATGATTTGCCTGGATCCGGAAATGGCCAGATTCCCGCTTGGCAATACCCCAATCACCCTCGTGGTGATATAGGCACTCAAGTCGCCGCTCCGACTCGTTCCACCCTCCCCGGTAAATTTATTGGAAGTACTGCCTGCAATTCTGGAAAACGGATTTATCGCCTGACTCGGCGAAATGTGGTTTTCAAGACCTAGAAACTTGTCAATACCAACAGACACCGAGGAGTCCCTGTTGGTATTGGTTGTGGCACTGTTGGACGCTTTTGAGGACTCCACGATTTTAATGGTCACGATATCCCCAACCCGTCTGGCCTTCGGGTTGACAAAGAGTTCTCCCATGGCTCCATTCTCCTGCCACAGAGACCCTTCGACAGTCGTTTGAGGTGTTTCAGCCGCTATAAATACCGGCTGTTCAATTATCGGCTGAGCCTGCTTTATCGGAGTGGCGCACCCCCAAAATCCCAGCGCCAGGAAACACAGACATCCACACGCCCTATACAGTTTATTCATCTCCCCCCCTAAAAAAACACCCGATGCTTCAGAATTCCACTTGAACCATTTTAGAATCAATAACACGGGCGATCACTTCCTTGTTGGAACTCAGATTGACCACTTTGACACGCTCTCCCCTACAACCACTTTCCTTGACTTCTCCCACGGCTGTGATCCTTAAAGATCCGGATTCGGCAACAATCGATACCACATCGTTGCGCCTGACCATCGGCGGCTCTTCAACAATATCGGTGCGCAGGACTTCTTTCGGATTAATGGCTCTCAATGTTTTTTTTCCCACGGCATCCTCAATGCGAAAAATGGTATTTGAGGGCAGGTCCGCCATATCCATGGATATGATGTTCACATCGTCTTTTTCAATGGTCTGATTGCGTTCAAGAGGTTTCTGAACAACAATGGCATCGGTTTCCACCTCAATCTTCACGGTTGCCCACGCCTTTTTGGAAGGATGCCCATAGACATCAAAAACAATCCTCAGGGGAACCGTTCCCAGGTAATTGGTTCTGTTGGGTGGGTGCACTTTGAAGGAATATGGCCGATTCGGAAGCATCAGGCCGTTGCTGATCTGAACGATTTTGATCTTTACCCGGTTTTTTTCCCAGGGAATTTTTGAATTCAAAAAATCAACGGCTATATCCTCAATCATTTTCCGGGTTATTTCAATGGATGCGCTATCGTCCGTATCGGACTTTGCGGACAGGGTCATGGGAGTTGGTTTCGGCTCAGCGGTTTCACCGGTATTTTCAAAAAAATACAGCATGGCCAGCATTCCCAACATTACCAATCCGCACCATTCCCGCACCCGCTGTCTGTTGCCTTCAGCACCGCCCATCCGCAAATGTTTTCGGTTATTTATTGTCATCCTGATCCCCCTGTCCTTTTGTAATCGCTTGCCAATTGATCGGGTTTCTACCGTTTCAGATTATTGGCCATCTGCAGCATCTCATCAGCCGCCTGAATGGATTTGCTGTTGATTTCATAAGCCCGCTGGGCGGTAATCATGTTGACCATCTCATCCACCACGCTGACATTCGACATCTCCAGACTGCCTTGAGACAGGGTACCCCTGCCATCTTGGCCAGCTGTTCCGGTTGTCACCTCACCGGAGGCTGCGGTATTCAAGTACAGATTTCTGCCGATACTGTTGAGTCCGGCCGGATTCGGAAACTGGGCCAGTTCGATGGTGCCGATTTCAGAAGGTGTAACCTCTCCCGCCTTTAGCGCGGACACGGTTCCATCCATTCCGATGGTTACCGAAACGCTGTTGCTGGGAACAGAGATTTCTGGCTCCAGGGGGTATCCGTCCGAAGTCACGATTTTCCCCTCGCTGTTCAGTTTAAAAGCGCCCGAGCGGCTGTAGGCAATTTCTCCATTAGGCTGCATGATCTGAAAAAAACCGCTTCCTTCAATGGCGATATCCAGCTCATTTTCCGTGTGCTGATAATTTCCCTGAATAAAAATTTTCTGCGTCGCCACCGGCCTTGTTCCCTGTCCCAGCTGGATACCGGTCGGCACCTGATTTTCGGAGGATGAAGCCGATCCTGCCGGACGAAGGTTTTGATAGAGCAGATCCTGAAAATCCGCCCGGCTGCGTTTAAAGCCGGTTGTACTTACATTGGCAAGATTGTTTGAAATCACATCGATGTTTAATGACTGTGCCTGCATTCCGGATGCGGCTATGGATAAAGCCCGAGACATAATGGCCTCCTTATGAATTGTAAGCAGCAGGCAGTGATCGGATTCGGAGACGGATATTCTGATTGCCGGTCAATACCTACTTCTTTCTTGTTGATTGTCATGACAGTTTTCCGATTTCATTGGTTTGACTATTGGTTTCATTCATGGACTGAAGAATTTTCTGATAGGATTCATATCCTCGAATCACATCGATCATTTCGGTCATGATTTTGATGGAATCCACATTGGATGCTTCAATGAATCCCTGCTGAACCAGGGTCTTCTCTGCTGGTAAACCTGGTTTATTGGGATCTATCGGACTGTAAAGGGAATCACCATTTTTCAACAGCTCTTTTTTATCTGCAAAATCTACGATATCAAGGGTGTCCACTTCCACGCCATCAACAATAATGGCGCCACTGGAACCCACAACAACCTCCTGGCCGGAGATTTGAATTTCACCGCCGCCTTTGCCCAGAACCGGATATCCTTCCTGGGTTACCAGGGTTCCATTCGAATTCAGAACAAAATTTCCTTTTCGCGTATATTGAATGCCTTGCGACGTCTGTACTGAAAAGAATCCTTCCCCGTCCAGAGCCATATCCAGCGCATTTCCGGTCCCCTTCATATGACCCTGTTCAAAATTAGTAAACGTACAGACTGGCGGGCTGGAATTATCGCTCAGGGGGTTGTCTGCAAGGGAGGCTCCAGAAATTTCTTCCGGGACGGACGAAAGCGTAGGGGGAATTCGAAACACCCGGTCTTCCTTGAATCCCACGGTGTTGACATTGGCCATATTGTTGGCCAGGACCTCCAGCCTTATTTCCTGAGCCCGTGCACCTGATAAAATACCTGTGATTTCGCCACTCATGCCGACCTCTCAACAAAATAAATTCTTAAATTCCCAAATTGATATGTTGAGTTACATACCAACACCGGAAGTTAAGAATTTATAGAAGCATAAACTATGCCAGAGTTGCGCCGTATGCGTTTTCAGTTGTCTTGTCTGAAACCGGATCCTTTTGAATCTGGCGCAAACTGACAATCAGATCGATTTCACACTGGGGGATTTTTATCCGCTCTGCAATCTGATGGGGTTCCATTCCCAGATCCAGAAGCCGCCTGACTTCACCATAGGGATCAGCGGCAGCCCCCCTCGGCCCGCCTGCTGCAACAGCCACTCGGCAGTCATTTTTAACCGAGGCCAGTACGCCTTCAAAAGACACATTCTCTGGCAGGTCTATCGGCGTTGCCTTAAAAGGGCCGGCATCTTCCTGTTGGGCGATATCTGAAGTCCGGCCTTTAAATGTTGTTTTCCGTTTCAGTTTGATAAGATACAAAACGCTCAAAATGCAGCAACAAATCCCGGCTGCATCCAGATATATCTCCCAATTCATGAGTGCTGCATGGGTCATGGCATCGTTTCCTTCAAAAATTATATGACAACATCAACTTGCATCCCCTGTTCCTTGGCATCGTCCCTTTGATTCTTCTGCGAACAGGACAGTATTTTCTCGATAATCCCCTCAATCTCATTTCTCAGGTAAATATCCTCATGCATATCTCCGGAGAAAAAATGGGGTTTTGATTCTGGTTTTTGGTGGGGATCTGAATCCGAAGGCTTTTCGCCATTTTGCCGCATATGTTCGGCAGGCCGGCGATGTCGATCTTTTTGAATCCGTTTCGTTCTGGCAGTTGAAGCAACCCCGGAATTGATCTGTTGACTAAAGATGGAATTCGTATTCATGGCTGCGCTCCTGACGTCATTTTATTGACGTTTCCTTGAACATTTTGACATCACCGATCAAAGCATCTGTCAATTCTCCAGGATACCGTTCCTGATGAGCTTTTTTCGCAGACGCATAATCACAGCAGAATGGATCTGAGAGATTCTGGATTCGGTTAAATTCATGACCTCACCCACTTCCTTTAATGTCAGCTCCTCCACATAGTACAGCGAAATTACCATTCTCTCCCTGTCAGACAACTCGTCGATGGCTTTTGAAAGCGCCGTTCTGATTTCCGATGCACGGGTCAACATCAGCGCATCCTGATCTTCGCCGCTCACAAAATGACTGAGCAGCTTTTCCTTTTCACTGCTGGACGGAGAATCCATATCATCCAGGCTGACAAATGAAATGCCTGCCATACGCTGCAAACCGTCAAATTCATCTGCGGTCAATCCCAGTTCTCTGGCGACCTCCCAGTCTTCAACCTCTCTTCCCTGCTTTTTCTCCAGATGAATCCAGGTCTGCTGCATTTCCCGCACTTTCTTTCGATTGCCACGGGACAGAACATCCCGGGACCGAAGTTCGCTTAAAACGGCGCCGCGAATGCGAAACGATGCAAATGTCGCCAGAGTATTATCCCTTGCAGGATCATAGCGGTCTATGGACTGGATCAGCCCGATAACACCAGCATTCATGAGATCATCCACATCCACATGCGCGGGCAGATGAACAGCCATCCGGTGAACGATCCGTTTGACAAACGGAAGGTATTCCGTGATCAGCCGGTCCCGCGTCATCTCGTCGTCCCTGCAAGAACTTGCATTCATAACCGCAGCAGATAGATTCATATCATCTTCTTTTTTTTCTTAGCCATGATCCTAAAATCATCACAATGCATCACGGCTTGGTGAAATCCAGCTTATTGGTGATCAGTTCCTGCCAGAACAACCGAGTGTTCTTGGGGGGAGAGTCAGCCTGCGGCGACTGGCACAATTTCACGGCCAGGGAATTGAAACATCGGCTGGCCTGCGTATCCGGATACAGATCACATACGGCTTTTTGCTGCCTGACCCCTCGTGTGACATTTTTATCATAAGACACATGACCGATATACTCGATGGCGATGCTTAAGAACCGTTCGGCAACCAGCTTCAGTTGCCGGTAAACTTCATGGGCTTCCTGAATATCGCTGACCATGTTGACTACCAGCTTGAACTGCTTCACGCCATAACGGATGGAAAGAATTTTCATCAGGGCATAGGCATCGGTGATGGACGTGGGTTCAGGCGAAACCACCACCAGCACTTCCTGAGCGATTGCGTTAAAATACATGACATTAGAGGATATTCCGGCAGCCGTATCGATCAGAAGGATATCAATGGGATCAATGACCGCGTACAGTTCACTCAGGAGATCCGCGGTCTGCGCCTTGGACAGATTGGCCATCTCCTGAATTCCAGAAGAGGCTGGGAGAATTTTGATACTGCATGGTCCCTCAACGATAATTTCCGAAAGTGTTTTTTCTCCAAGGGCAACGTGAGAAAAATTGTATTTGGGAGTCAGCCCCAGAAGGATATCCAGATTCCCCAACCCCAGGTCCGCGTCAAAAATCATGACTTTCTTGCCAAGCTGAGACAAGGAAATTCCAAGATTGGCAACGATATTGGTTTTCCCGACCCCTCCTTTGCCACTGGAAATGGCGATTACCCGTGTGCGTGACCCTTTTTCCGACTGGGCAGAGGCCGTTCCGTTTTTGGCTGCCAGTTTCCGCGTCAGACTGATGACATTACTTGTTGAACCCGTTGTCATATGATTACCTTATCTTGAATAAAAAGGTTGGCCGTTTCCGACCCGGTGAACTTCAGCCTCAGTCATATCCTGAATCTCCGGAATATGACTGCAACAGGTTTTACAGGGGATGTATTCTTTTGAAGCCGCATCTTCAATGCATTCAAACACTACACGGTTTTCTGGTTTAATTCGTTTGGCCCAGGCACATTCGGGGTGATGAAAAAGAATGGAGCTGTGATTGGCCACATAATAGTCTCGAAACCGGGAAGGTTTGTTTTTGACATAGGGAATGATTTCCGCATTTTTCCCGGGCGGAACATGCCATGGCGTGCTTTCCCTGGCAGGGTTTAGAATCAGCTCCATGACTTTTCCGAGCGTGGCCTTTTCAAGGCTGTGCGGAATCGCCTGACCACTGGAAAAATAGGAAACTGGAAGTTTTGAACGCATTAGCAGATTAAACACATTGCCATAGGTCTGGGTTTCATCCAGTTTTGAAACAATCAGGCTGGTCACCGACAGAGATTTATAGGCTTTCACGATCTGAATCAAATCTCCATTTTTTGTTGAAGCACCGGCCACAAGATACACCGAATTGACAGGGGCCTGCTTCAGAATTTCTGACATTTCTGCTATCATCTGTGCATCGCGGATTCCCATGCCCGGTGTATCTATAAAGATGTGATCCATCTGCTCGAAACGCCTCAGAGCCTCTTTGAACTCCTTGACCGTAATCACCGGTTCAACTGGAACGCCGATAATCTTTCCATAGACTTGAAGCTGGGCGGCAGCGGCAACCCGCTTGGTGTCAAAGGTGATCCAGCCGACTTTCTGTCTGAACTGGTGGGTATAAATTGCTGTCAGCCTGGCCATGGTGGAGGTTTTTCCACCTCCGGTTGGACCGACAAATCCATGAATCTGTTGGCAGTTGCAGCGGTTTTCCGGGACCTCTGCGGATATCCCCATTTCTGAAAAAACCTCCAGCAGACCCGAGTGAAAATCCTGGCTCCCCCATTCAATTTCCGAACCGGATTTCTGGGCGAATAACGCCAAAAGCTCTTGAATATAAAAATCTTCCACCCCTTGACGCGCAAAATGGTTTTTAAATTTCTCTTTGAAACTTTCATCCATTTCAGCAGACGCCGGCTGAGTGTTTTTTCGATTGGAAAGCGATTTAAAACTCGTCTGGATGCTTTTCATCAGGCCCTGCTTGCCGATTGGGTCATCGATGCGAACAGAAACTTTCTGGCCCTTCAGGGCACTGGAAACGCCCCCTGAAGCAGCGCAAACCGCACGTGTGTCAACAGCCTGAGTATCCATGGCATCGTTTAAGGTGTCGGTTGCGGCCGTTACTTCAACACCTGCCGGTTTTTTGATGCCAAAAAGGCTTTTTTCATGACTCAGGCTTCGCGCGGAGAGAATCACCGCATCCGGTCCGAATTCAATTTTTATCAGCCGCAATGCTTCAGTCATCGTTGGCGCTTCAAATCGTTTAATCTGCATCTGTCAGTCTCACTATTCCTAAGGATTGAATTCGAGTACTGGATAGAATATCATTATAGGACAATACCACCAGGTTTGGGATAAACCGGTCCACCAGCTTTCTTAAATGCAATCTAACCTGCGTTGAACACAAAATAATCGGTTGAAGGTTCTGAGAAGTAAACTTTTCAAGGTTTCTGGCAATCTGCTTGATGATTCTCTGCGTTATCTCCGGCTCAATGGACAGAAAACTGCCCTGAGCGCCCTGCTGAAGGGATTGCAGCATCTGGTTCTCAATCGAATGATCCATTGTCATCAGTGTTAGGGTTCCTTCCGGTGTGGCATAAAGACGGGTGATGGTCCGGGCCAGACCATGTCTGACATATTCGGTCAGCATGTCCAGATCCTTGGTCACGGGAGCCCAGTCTGCAAGGGTTTCCAGAATGGTCAGCAGATCCCGGATGGGAATCTGTTCGACCAGCAGATTTTGAAGAACCTTCACCACCGATCCCAGTGGCAGCAGATTGGGAACCAGTTCTTCAACAATCCGGGGATAAGCTTCCTTTAGGGTATCCAGAAGCTGCTGGACTTCCTGTCTTCCCAGATATTCGTGCGCGTGTTTTTTGATGACATCGGTCAGGTGTGTGGTCAGAACTGTCGGAAGATCCACCACCGTGTATCCTTTTCCCATGACATTTTCTTTTTCCTGCTCTTTTATCCAGTATGCCGGAAGCCCGAATGTCGGCTCCTTGGTTGAAATGCCTTCTATTTTTTCCTGGGTCACACCTGGATTCAAGGCCAGATAATGATTGATCATGAGATCGCCTTTAGCAACCTCGTTTCCTTTCAGTAAAATCGAGTATTCCCCCGGCTTCAGCTGCATATTGTCCTGAATATGAACCGACGGAACCAGAATGCCGATATCCTGAGCAATCTGCCGGCGAACGGATTTGATGCGCTCCAGAAGTTCTCCGTTCTGAGCGGCATCCACCATCGGAATCAGTCCATACCCCACTTCCAGCGCCAGAATATCCAGGGGGGGCATGAGTTTAACCGCTTCCGGCGACCTGGTTTTGGCTGATAACATCTGCCCCCTGTGATCTTCTTTCTCATTTTCGGCCCGAGCCGATTTTGAAAGGATAAACGCCAGGGCCCCTGTCAACACCGAAAGCGTTAAAAAAGGAGCTGTCGGAAGCCCGGGAATCAGAGAGAATCCGAACAGAACAGAACTGGCAATGCCGATGGCACGCGGCTGAACCAGGATCTGGGAGGTGATTTCTTTTCCCATGCTCGATTCAGATCCGGCCCGGCTTACAATAATACCTGCCGCTGTAGAGACAATCAGCGCCGGGATCTGGCTGACCAGTCCATCACCCACGGTAAGCAGCGTATAATTCTGGGCAGCATCGGAAAAGTTCATGCCGTGCTGAAAAACGCCGATTCCCAGGCCCGCGATAATATTGATCAGGGTAATCAGAATGCCGGCAATGGCATCTCCTCGCACAAATTTATTGGCGCCGTCCATTGCCCCGTAGTATTCGGCTTCATGCGCGACCTGACGCCGCCTGGCCTTTGCTTCCTGATCGTTGATGAGGCCGGCGTTCAAATCCGCATCGATACTCATCTGTTTGCCCGGCATGGCATCCAGGGTAAACCGGGCCGCAACTTCAGCGATCCGTCCCGCACCTTTGGTAATGACCATAAAATTGATGATGACAAGAATCAGAAAGACAATCACGCCGACCAGATAATTACCGCCGACGACAAAATTACCAAAGGCCATGATCACTTTTCCTGCAGCATCCGTTCCTTCGTTGCCATGAAGCAGAATCATCCGCGTGGACGCCACATTCAGTGAGAGCCTGAACAGGGTGGTCACCAGAAGTATGGAGGGAAATGAGGACAGTTCCAGGGGTTTTCGGATATACATCCCGACAAGCAGGATAACCAGTGAGAACGTGATATTGAAAGAGAGCAGCAGGTCCAGCAGGATGGTTGGCAGCGGTACAATCATGATCAACAGGATGGCAATGACCGCTACCGCCATAAAGATGTCAGCACTTCGCGTTAAGCGGGCAATCTGTCCAGCGAACAAATTCTGTGAGGCAATTTCCATGTTTTACCGTAGCAAAGGGAAGCGGGTTGATTTTAAAGAAAAAGAATGCAGGAATTGTGCCATGGGAGAGAGCAAGGAGGAATTCGAATCGCGTCTGAGCGGAAAGTCAGTTCTGACATGAAGCAGGCGTTTTATGGAAGGGGGTGTTTTACGACAGCATCAGCGGATGCCTTTCAGGCGGTAGACATATGCCAGTATTTCGGCAACGGTTCTGTACATCTCCAACGGAATATAGGCCCCAATATCCACGGCTTTAAACAGGGTACGGGCAAGGGGTTTGTTCTCGACAACGGGAACATTGTTGGACCTGGCAATTTCCTTGATTCTTTCGGCAATGTAGCCCGCACCTTTGGCAACTACCTTAGGCGCCAGCATGTCATGAGAATCATATTTAAGGGCAATCGCCAGGTGAGTCGGATTGGTGATGACGACAGTTGCTCCCGGTACCCCCTCCATCATTCGGCGCCGCGACATTTCCATTTGAATCGAACGGATACGGGATTTGATCTTGGGATCTCCCTCGGTCTGCCTGGATTCTTCCTTGATTTCCTGTTTGGTCATTCGAAGGTCTTTTTGATGCTGCCACCACTGAAACAGGTAGTCCAGGCCCGCAATGGCAGCCATGGCCAGAAATGTATAGAGACAAATTCGAAGCGAGGCCCTGCCGATAAAAGCCCAGATATCCATCACATCCATATGGATGAGTAACGGCAGGGCCTGGGTCTCGCCTTTGATCAGGGAATAGGCCAGGCCCCCCAGCGCCAGGATTTTTGCAAGGGCTTTTATGACATCCACGGAAGATCGCAAAGAAAACAATCTTCCAATCCCCTTGATCGGGTTAAGTTTTGAAAATTTCAGAGACACGGACTTGCCGGAGATCTTAAATCCGACCTGAAAAACGCTTGCAGCAACCCCCAGAGCCAGTGTGGCCAGCATCACCGGAAATACGATCAGTGCAAAATCCGTCATCACATTGAGAACCAGGGCCTGAAGGGAATCGTCTCTTAAAGAAATCGCGCCCATACCGCTGAGGTACCGCTGCATGGTCACGGCCATCCGGTGAACCATCCAGGACCCGGCCGCATAAAATGCGACAATGGCTCCCAGAAGAATGAGTGCCGAAGAGACCTCTTTGCTGTGAATGACCTGGCCTTCTTCTCTGGCTTCTCTCTCACGCTTGGGCGTTGCCTGCTCGGTTTTCTCCTGGTCGTTATCTGCCATGGGTCTTTCCTATGGGCCCATCAGTTTCATGATCTGAAGCATTTCCTTTCCCAGCCCGTTCAGCAGATGACTTAAAAACGTCATCATCATCGGAAGCGAAAGAGAAAGAAAGAGAAATCCAATCAAAATATTTACCGGCGTAGCTACCATAAACACATTCATCTGCGGAACGGTCCGGCCGACCAGACCCATGCCCAGGCTGGCCAGAAGCAGAGAAACGATCACGGGTGACCCTGCCTTGACAGCGATCACGAACAGATCTCCGGCTGCCTGAGTCAGGCGGGCCATCAGGTTCCCCGAAGAATGAAAACCAAATGGCGGAATCAGACTGAAGCTCTCGACAAGGGCCCGAAGAACCCAGTGGTGGGCATTGGTTGTTAAGAAAATCAGAATAGCAAACATATAAATCATCTGGGATATGACGGGCACCTGGCTGCTGGACATGGGATCAATTACACTGGCAACGCTAAAGCCCATCTGGAATGCCACCAGTTCGCCGGCCAGTTGAATGCCGGTGAAAATCAGCCGGATCAAAAATCCGATAATGACGCCGGTGATTATTTCACAGGCAACGCCAATGGCGAAAGGAATCACGGATGGAGAAAATGCAACCGGTTCAAGCCGGACAATCGGATAAAGCACCAGGGTAATGGTGAAACAAAGTCCGATTTTGAACACCGCGGGGATACTTCGACTGTCAAATACCGGTACAGTCAGTGTCATTGCGCTGACACGCAAAAAAATAAACAAAAAGAGCTGAATCTGAGGCAGGGAAATGCTGAGCGTGGTCATGCGGCTATCGAACGGTTGTGGGCAGGTTTACAATGACAGTGCGGGTAAAATCCACCATCACCTCCATCATCCAGGGAAAGAAGATGATCAGGGCAATCCCGACTGCGATCATCTTGGGAATCAGCACCAACGTCATTTCATTAATCTGGGTTGCGGCCTGAAACACGCTTACCAGAACTCCGGCAATCAGACCCACCATGAGTACGGGCAAAGACACCAGGGCCGCAGTTTTCATGGCCTCCATAAAAAAACCCGTTACAAATTCCGGCGTCATCAGCGATGCTCCTTTCACATAAACCCTTTGACAAGAGACCCCACGATCAGATGCCAGCCATCCACCAGAACAAACAGAAGCAATTTAAACGGCAGGGAAATCATGATGGGCGGAAGCATCATCATGCCCATGGACAGCAGCACGCTGGCAACCACCATATCAATGATCAGAAACGGAATAAACAGCAAAAACCCAAGTTGAAACGCCGTTTTCAGCTCGCTGATGATAAACGAGGGGATCATGACCATTGTCGGAACATCCATCTGCGTATCGGGTCGTTTAAGCCCTGCAATTTCGATAAAAAGCGCCAGGTCTTTTTCCCGAATCTGCTTGTACATGAATTTTCGAATGGGAGTTAGTGCCGTATTCATCGCCTGTTCAGAACTGATTTTTTTCTCCAGATACGGCTGGACGGCATTCTGGTTTACATCCTGCCAGACCGGGGTCATGACATAAAAAGTAAGAAACATGGCCAGGCCGATCAGTATTTGATTTGGCGGCATCTGCTGGGTGCCCATCGCCTGGCGAAGCAGGGAAAACACGATAATAAACCGCGTAAAAGACGTCAGCATGATCAGAATCGCCGGCGCAATGGACAGCAGTGTCAGAGCTGCAAAAATCTGAATTACAACCGAAACATCGTCAGGCCCCTTTGCTTTATCCATGGCAATGGAGATCATCGGAAAATTACCCGCCGGTTGCGGATCCGCCGCCCATACAGCAGATGCAAGCAGCATTCCAATGGCCGTCATGACGAAAATTCTTCCGGGAATAAGAAGTGCTATCGAAATTTCCTTGATACGCATCATGGCAGCCTGGGCAGTCCGTGTTTTATCATTCCGATTCCGTCCGCATCAATCTGAAACCGTCCGCTGGCCTCGGTCCTCTGATTTATGGGCCGCTGAAATCTGGTTTCGAATGTCCACATCCACAATTTTATCCAGAAGCTGCATTCGGTCTCCGGCCATGCCGATAACCAGAACAGCGCCGGGAACCTCGACAAGGGCGATTTGTTTTTTAATCCCGACGGAGCGTACATTCAGCACACGAATCAGCTTATTTGCTTTCCCGGTGACTCCGGCAGGAAGCAAGCGCTTTACAAAATAAAGACATGCATACAGCCCCCCCAAAAGAACAATCAGAACCCCCAGCATCTTCAGGGCAGTGTAATAAAAATTGGGCTGATCCATTACCGCAGTCTCTCGATCCGCTCCATGGGGCTGATGATTTCCGTCAGGCGGATACCGTATTTTTCGTTGATGACAACGACTTCACCTCTTGCAATCAATCGCTGGTTGGCAAGCACCTCAAGGGTTTCGCCGGCGATTTTGGACAATTCAACAACCGATCCCTGTCCCAGCTTAAGCAGATCATTTATCATGAGGGTGGTTCGGCCCAGCTCCACGGAAATCTCAAGAGGGATATCCAGGATAAAATCCATATTGGATTTTTGAGAAACAGACTTATCTGCTGCTCCGCTGCCCTGGGTCCCTGACACAGTCCCAGTCGTTCCCTGGCCTGGCTTAAAGGCACCGGATTTCATTTTATTCGGATCTCCCATTGTCATGATGATCTCCTTTGGGACTTAACAACGCGGCAATTTCAACCGCGCGATTGCCTTTGGCAATTCCGGGAAAACCCATGTATTTTGGAACGCTGCCAATGCTCAGGGTAATCAGGTCGTCAGGCCCGGAATTGAGTTTGAGAATATCCGCAACCTGAAGGTTCAGCAAGTCGCTCACGGATTGAACCGTCCTTCCCAGTTCGGCGACCACCTCAACAGATGTATCGTCCAGCAAATGTTCCAGTTGAGGCTTCCAGGCATAGGCCATATCCTTTTCCCGCAGATATTTACTGGACAGTTTCTCTTTTATCGGCTCCAGCATAAGATATGACACACACAAGTATATATTGCCTGAAAACTCTTTTCCATGCAGTAGAAACGCAATGACCATCACCAGATCACTGGAATTGACGACGTGGACAAATTCAGCTTTGGTTTCGGTTTTTTTCAATGCGATTTTGACAGGAAAGAGAAATTCCCATGCTTTCTCGAAATTGGACAAAAGTTCCACAGCAAATTTCCGCATCATCCGCAACTCAATCAGAGTAAAATCCCTAACCTGGGTCAGGGATTTTCCATCACCGCCAAACATGCAGTCAATCAGAGAAAATACGAGATCTGTTTCAATGACCATAAGTCCTGATCCGATCAGGGGATCCATGCTGAAGATATTGTAGCAGGTCGGATTTGGAAATGCCTTGATGAAATCACCATATTTGACCATTTCCGTTGAAACCAGGGATACCTCCATAGAGCGCTGCAGGCTTGCAGAAAGCGACCCCTGAAGCGTTCCGGTAAATTTGTCGTAAACCTCTCCCAGAGCGTAGAATTCATCCCGCATGATAATGCGCTGGGACGTCAGGTCATAAGTGTCAACTTTGGGTCCCTGTGCAACAGCATCTGCTTCAAGATTCACTTCGCCCTTGGCCATCGCGCCGAGAAGGGCGTCAATTTCTTCCTGTGACAATATCTGGTCGGACATAATGGCTCGCAGGTACCTTACTGGATAACAAATTCCGTAAAATATATTTTTTTCACAATCTCTTTGCCCAACAATTCATTCAGTTTGGAGATGATATCGGCGCGCAGCGAATTTTTCCCTTCCATGGTTTGCAGCTCCTCCACCTTTCGGGAAGGAAGGGTCATCAAGATGCTGTCCCGAATTTGCGGAAGCCGTTTCGTCAGCTCTTCAGCAGATTTCGGATCCCCCAGTTCAAGGCTCATGGTGATTCTCAGATACCGTTTTCCGCCCTGGTCCGACAGGTTCACGATAAAGGAATCGAGAGAGAAAACCGGGCCCATGCCGCCCTGGTCGCTTTTTTCAGTAGCTTTGGCGGACGCTCCGGCTTTAAGATTGTCCAGCGCGGCAAGCTTCTGCCACAGCATGAAGAAACCGCCGCCAATAACCGCTAATACGATCAGTGAAATACCAGCAATAATTATGATGTTTTTCTTTGACATATTACGAGTCCATCATCTCCAGAATAATCTCAACGCGACGGTTTTTTCCCCTGTTGGCAGGGCTGTCATTCGGGTAAAGCGGCTTGGATTCGCCGTAACCCACTGCGGAAAGCCGCTGAGGCGCAATTTTTCCGGTATCTATAAAGTATTTGACCACATGCACGGCTCTGGCAATCGAAAGGTCCCAGTTTGACGGAAATCGTTCACTGCGTATCGACACATTGTCGGTGTGCCCTTCAATGCGTACAGCAAGTTGATTGCTCTGAACAACCTGGATAATTTTATTCAGAACCGGATATCCTTCAGGCCGCAGTTCTGAAACACCGCTTTGAAACAGAATGCCGTCTGAAAGGGTAATAAAGAGGCCCTTCGGGGTTTGAATAACCACAATTTCGGGATGATTGGCCAGATCACCAATAGCATCCTGAGAAACTTCTGCAAACTGAGACCCCGTATTTGAAGCATCCGCAGAAACGTCCTGGGTAGCCGGCTCCGTCGGCTGAATTGGCCTGACAACCTGAACATCCACTTTTTTCCCTTCCAGCAACACCCCCAAAGCGCCCTGAAGGGATCCGACAAGCTTCTCTGATTTATGGACATTGATATTGCCCATTGCAAACAGAAGAACAAAGAAAACCATCAGAAGGGTGATCAAATCATTAAAGGGTATCAACCATCCAGCAGGATCCGGAGCTTGGCATTCGTTTCTGAAGGTGATTCTATAATTATTTGTTCTCATGGAACAACCTTTTTAATTTCATTTCGAAAAAAAAGGAGTTCGACCCGGCGATTTCTGGCCCTGTTTTCCAGGGTATCATTGGAAAAAAGGGGTTTGTATTCGCCAAAGCCTGCTGCCAGCAGCCGATCAGCAGCAATGATGCGTTTGTCCAGAAGATACCGGACGACATTCACGGCCCTGGAAGTGGACAATTCCCAGTTGGATGGATACCGGCTGGTGTGAATGGGTGCATTGTCCGTATGCCCTTCAATGCGAAGACTGTACGAAGGATGATTCGCAACGATCGTTCCCACATCCTCAATCAGCTTTCTGGCCTCCGGCAGAATATCGGCCTGACCCGCCTCGAACAAAATCCGGTCGGAAAGTTGAAGGATAACCCCTTTTTCGTAAACCGACACTTTAATCTCATTTTCCATCCCCAGGTTGCTGGTCATTACCTGAATATTGCTATATAGTCCTGCAAGCTCACTGTCAACACTTACCATATCCGGAGCAACCGGCAAAGCAACCTCGCCGGATTCAAACCGCTGTCCACCGGAAAAAATACTGACTGCCGTTGAAAACGATTTTGCTGCCAGAGACAGTTTCGAGCTGTCTGTCACGGAGTATGAGCACAATACGATAAAAAAGCACAGCAGCATGATGATAAATCCAGCATAAACGACTGCCCAGCCATTGTTGGAAACTGGGGAAAGGTCACTGGAGATGTCATATCTGGAATTGGGGTTCATAATTCTGCCGAGCGCAATGACCTGAAATTGTCAGAGGATGTTTTCTGAAGCGATTTTGTGGAAATAAAGGCCTTCAGTTTTTGCTCGACAATCCGGTGATTGTCCCCTGCCTGAATCGCCAGAATTCCTTCCAGAATCATCTGTTTGACCAGCATCTCCTGTTTGCTGCGGCTTTTCAGCTTTCCGGCAATCGGATTAAACAACAGGTTGGCCAGAACACAGCCATAGAACGTGGTCAAGAGGGCAAGCGCCATTGGGCCGCCGATCAGTGTGGGATCATTCATCTGCCTAAGCATCTGCACCAGACCGATAAGGGTCCCCAGCATTCCCATTGAGGGTGCATAGGCACCCATAGTCAAGAATATCTCCGCCCCAATTTTATGGCGCTCTCCGACATAAGCAATTTCCGTGGTTAACACATCTTCTATGGCGCTGGATTCCATTCCGTCAATCGCCATCTGAATTCCTTTGACCAGAAACGGGTTTTTCAGCTTCTTCAACTGGGATTCAAATGAAAGAATGCCTTCAATTCTCGCTTTTCTGGCTATTTCAACCATTATGGGAATCAGCGTAGCCGGGGATTGATAGCGGTGCAAAAATGCATTTCTGGCAATACCTACAACGCTCATCACTTCAGAAATCGGATATGCGATCAGCGTTGCGCCCATGGTTCCGCCGATAACGATCATCAAGGAAGGATAATCCAGAAACCACATCCCCGGTCCACCCATCAGAATGGCGCTGACCACCAGCACACCCGCTACCAGGATACCCATCAATGTCGTGATATCCATAAAAAACACTCTCCTCTTTCATCAATGAAGAACGTCCGGAAACTGCTGAAGAACATCTACTGCCGAAACTTGATTCTGAAAGACCATTCGCCGGTAATCCATTATTCTTCTGGACAATTCTTCAACAGGTTCCTTGACCATCAGCCGGTCCTTGTTCGTAAAGGTAATCAGGGTATCGGGCGTGGCCTGAACCGACTGAATTTTTTCCGGATTCACCACCATTTCGATATCGTTTAAACGGGTTACCTTGATCATTAAGCTGCCTCCTTATTTGTGACTGCACAGGATAGCGGATAGGGGCAAGATTGTCTCAACCCCTTATCCCCCCATGTCACTATACACGATTACCGCTTGATATTGACCAGTTCCTGCAGTATTTCGTCGCTGGTCGTAATGACCTTGGAGTTGGCCGAAAATGCCCGTTGCGCCGTAATCATGTTGACAAATTCCTTGGCAATATCGACATTGGACATTTCAAGGGATGCAGCCTCGACCCCACCCAGCCCATTTGTCAGCGGAGTGCCGAGTATCAGCGGATCGGAGGCGTCGTTCGTGGTCTTTGTGTAAAGGTTATTATTGGTTTTCGCCATTACAGATCGATCTGTCGTATCACATATTACAGCCTGAAATAAGGCGGTTTTCACTCCGACTGCAGGCGGCGTTACTTTGGTTATGCCCCAATACACTCCGTTCTCATCAACTGAAACGTCTTGATATGCTGCCGGATCAATAATGATGGGAACAGGAACCGGAGGATTCGCAGGCGGATTGGCATAGACACATCCCTGAACCGCCATACCCGAAGCAGTTTTGAGATTTCCAGTTGCATCGAAACTGAATTCGCCATCACGGGTGAAATAGGTATTCCCCGAAGCATCCTTGACCATAAAAAACCCGGAGCCGGCGATGGCCATGTCATAGGGGTTCGATGTTCTCTGAATGGTCCCCTGATTCCAGTCGTAGCTGAGATCACCCAACAATACCCCGCCACCGATTTCCTGGCCTGTATATCCGCCGACAGATTGGTTGATCAAGCTCTCGAACGAAAGCTCCGAACTCTTATAAGCCGTGGTATTGACATTGGCGATATTATCGCCGATAACCGCCATTCGCTGGTTACTGGCGTTTAAACCGGATACGCCTGAATACATTGAACTTAGCATATGAACTACCTCCTTTGATGATGTGTTTATGAATCCTGTCTCAATAAATTTCTTGAACTGCTTTCCTGCCTACTTTTTCTCCGGCTCCTTTACCTCGATGATCGCCGAATAGGGGATTTCAATGTCCTTTGCCAGCAGATAGGTATTGCCGTTATGGTAGCTGACCCCGGTCACGGTTTCCTCGATATAGGCAGCCGTATCCATGATCTCCCCATCCTTGTTTTTCGCCTGAACTGAAAAAGAGTAGGTTCCGGCAGTCACTGTATTGCCATTTTCATCTGCGCCGTCCCAGACGACACTCTGTTCACCAGCGACCACCTGATCCATTTCAATTTTTTTAACGATTTCACCAGATGAATTGTAAATACTGACATAAACCGTAGCTGCATCCTCACCCAATTGATACTGTATCTCGTATGTTTCCCCGGAACCAAGCTCAAACATGCTGCCACTGGCCTTTACGGTTTTACCTACGAAAGTAATAGCCTGTGAATTGTTGATTGACTGCTCGAACAACTGGACGATTTTTAGATTATCATTGACACTGGAGAGTTGTTCCAGAGAGCTGAACTGTGCGAGCTGAGAGACAAACTCCGTGCTGTCCGTGGGATTCAACGGATCCTGGTTTTGAAGCTGAGTAACCAGAAGCTTCAGAAAATCATCTTTACCCAGCGTCTGAGTACCTGAACTGTATAAATCGTTTGAAGTCGATGTGGATGCGCCAATGGCTGAAACAGTCATGGTTGCCCCTCCTTATGTCGGGCGCAATTAAAACCGCAATAATTTTTCTGACGGATATTATGCAAAATAATTCACAAGAGATCCGCCTCTGTTGTTGGCCTGGTCCAATGGGTCCTTCTCTTTTGATGCATTGTCGCCAGTATTGTCCTTACCTCTTCCGTAAGCGGGTTCATATCGAGGCCTGCTTGAATGCATTCCCCTCATGCTGGGAATATGCAAAATCCGATCCACCTGACATCAACATTTCCACTTTTACCGTATTGACATGGATTCCTTGATGCTGGAGCTCGTTTTTGATCAGAGACGCCTGGTTTTCAATCATCTCTTTCACCAGGGGGTTTTCTGCCAGAATTTTGACAGTCACCTGTTGATGGTCTGTCAAAACATGAAGGCGAAGATGCCCCAGAGATTCGGGTTTGAGATCGATTCGAATCTCGGACTGACCGGATTTCAAACTGGTTGACGTTTTATCCATGACCTGCTTCAACACTTCTGTATGAAACGACTGGCCGTCCGGACGGGATTCTTTTGCAGATGGATTCACCCATGATGTCTTTTCCATCTGACTTTCCCTGGCTAAGTTTACGGCCAGCTCTCCGGATTCCAGCTCCGTAGGTTGAAAATTAACGCCCTCTTCGCCGCCCGCGATTTTTCCAGTGTGGCTTGCAGCCATGAACGTATTCGCAGTTTCGTTATCATCGGCATTCAAAGTCCCCGCTGAAGTCGCGGTTATTTCGCCTGTTTCGAATGCAGCACCCTCATGCCGGGTATGAGCAAAATCCGATCCACCTGACATCAACATTTCCACTTTTACCGTATTGACATGGATTCCTTGTTGCTGGAGCTCGTTTTTGATCAGAGACGCCTGGTTTTCAATCATCTGTTTCAGCCAGGGGGTTTTCTGCCAGAATTTTGACAGTCACCTGCTGATGGTCTGTCAAAACGTGAAGGCGAAGATGCCCCAGAGATTCGGGCTTGAGATCGATTCGAATCTCGGACTGACCGGATTTCAAACTGGTTGACGTTTTATCCATGACCTGCTTCAACACTTCAGCATGAAACGACTGACCGTACCGGACGGGATTCTTTTGCAGATGGGTCTACCCATGATGTCTTTTCCATCTGACTTTCCCTGGCTAAGTTTACGGCCAGCTCTCCGGATTCCAGCTCCATAGATTGAAAATTGACGCCATCTTCGCCGCCCGCGATTTTTCTTGAGTGATTTGCGGCCATGGTCATATTCGAAGTTTCGCTATCATCGGCATTCGAAGTGCCGGCTGAAGTCGCGGTTATTTCGCCTGTTTCGAATGCAGCACCCTCATGCCGGGTATGAGCAAAATCCGATCCACCTGACATCAACATTTCCACTTTTACTTTATTGACATGGATGCCCTGATGTTGAAGCTCGTTTTTGATCAGAGACGCCTGGTTTTCAATCATCTCTTTCACCAGGGAGTTTTCTGCCAGAATTTTGGCAGTCACCTGCTGATGGTCTGTCAAAACATGAAGGCGAAGATGCCCCAGGGATTCGGGTTTGAGATCGATTCGAATCTCGGACTGACCGGATTTCAAACTGGTTGACGTTTTATCCATGACCTGCTTCAACACTTCAGCTTGAAACGACTGACCGTCCGGACGGGATTCTTTTGCAGATGGGTTCACCCATGATGTCTTTTCCATCTGACTTTCCCTGGCTAAGTTTACGGCCAGCTCTCCGGATTCCGGCTCCATAGATTGAAAATTGACGCCATCTTCGCCGCCCGCGATTTTTCTTGAGTGATTTGCGGCCATGGTCATATTCGAAGTTTCGCTATCATCGGCATTCGAAGTGCCGGCTGAAGTCGCGGCTATTTCGCCTGTTTCGACAGCCTCGTTGGCTGGATAGAACGAAGCGGATTTCACCTTAACGGCTTGAGATCGGATATCCGGGTCATTCGTCTGATCAGTCGGCATCTTTTCGCGGACAGCCGCATCCTTTGACTGGCCTGAAGAAAACCTTTGCGTTTGATCCCCCTTTACACCGGTCGTGATTTTTCCTGCTAACGGATTGAGATTAACCGTATCCTGATTTAACAATGCTTTGCGCTGATGCCTGTGTAACTTCGATGTCCCCTCGACCGGAACAGCCTGAACCCGCCCCCTGCCTGAAAGATCAGGTTCTGGGGCTTTTTTTACATCAGGTTTCCCCGCGACCTCTGCCTTCGGGACGGTCTGGACCTGAGAAACTGAATCCTGGTTGGAATCTTCAAGAACAGTAGGCCATCGAAAGTTTGCCTGACTTGGCATTGCGCTCACCAGGCAAACCCGGAGTCTTGCCACCATTTCCGGTAGTAATTTGCCAATGGGCAAACCAGAGACAATTTCTTGTTCATTTTCTGCGCTTAGCGTATTAAAAACAGTATCTTCCGACAGGTCGGATTGCGGCATCTCCGGTAAGGACTGAAGTTCCATGACAAGGCCAAGTGCTTCCGGATATACAGATGGCAGGCGTTTGACAACGCCGCCATCTTTAACTTGCTTGACTTTTGGCTTTCCTGCAACCGCATTGTCTGCTGTCACATCATCTGTCAATCGTCCTTCAGTGATTTTCAGATTGGCGTTTTTGGATTCTTCAGCCGTGTTGGTTCCGGTGCCAAGCTGGGAAAGAACCGACAAAAAAAATTTCTGCTGAGCTTCCGGGTCATCCGTGAATAGACCCAGCCCGGCAATAGTTCCGTCTTTTAACGCCTGAAGCCTGCCAGTCCCGGAAAGCTTATTGCTGGCATTGCTTATGGCAATGATATCATTTAGCATCATGGTATAATTCCTGATTAAAAAGTTTCCTTGTGAAACCGGCAGATCGCGACTTCATCCAGAAAATCCTGATCCAGTTTCAGCATTTTTCTGGAGAAGGCAGCCAATCCTTTTTCTCTGAGATTTTCTATGGTCTTTCGTTTCCTGACCGCTTCAATCAGATCATCCCGTTTTTGAGCATATTTCTTTTCCGATTCCGTCACCTTTTCTTGTTGAACAACCATATTCCGGGCAAGTCCTTCAAGAAAATTGGCGTAAAGGATATGTTCCGAAATGGCGATTCCCCGCAGCTGTTTTTGATGAATCTCTGCAGACGCTTTTTCTTTATCCTGCTGAATTCGCATGAGAATCGTTTTTTCATCCCTGACCCCGCATGCGCATACCGCCAGTTCTTTCTGAATGATTTCCTCGTGATGAAGACGGTGATTCAGGAGCGCTTCAAGTGCAAATTTAAATCTGGACATAGAACCCTCTTGTCAACGTGAATGCATTTCATGAAAAGACGATACCGGAAAATTTTCCTGTTTCACTTTATTTAAGCTTGAAACAAGCCCTCCAGTTGCAGAACGCTTTCCTCAAAACAGGTCGTGTCCTCAATTCCCTGCTGAAGATACTGAGTAATTTTGTCTATCATACTGACGGCCTGATCTATCCTCGGGTTGCTGCCCGGAACATAAGCGCCAATATTGATTAAATCCTCTGCTTTTCGATAGGTTGCCAGCAGCGACTTGAAAAGTCCCGCGCACTCCTTGTGGCGGGAAGAAACAATATCGGTCATGACTCTGCTGATACTTCTTAATATATCAATGGCCGGATAGTGATTCTGCATGGCCAGATCTCGGGTCAGGACAATATGCCCATCCAGTATGGCTCGAACTGCATCCGCCACTGGATCGTTCATGTCATCCCCCTCGACCAGCACCGTATACAGCCCGGTTATGGTTCCGCAATTTGATGATGTCCCCGCCCGTTCCAGGAGCCTGGGAAGCAGGGTAAACACCGACGGAGTATAACCTTTTGACGTAGGCGGCTCCCCCAGGGCAAGGCCGATCTCTCTTTGCGCCATTGCAAACCGGGTGACGGAGTCCATCATCAGATTCACCTGAAGACCCTGATCCCGAAAATATTCGGCAATGGTGGTGGCAATAAATGCAGCCCTTAACCGGATCAGGGGCAGGTGATCCGAGGTTGCAACAACTATAACCGATCGTTTCAACCCCTCTTCGCCAAGTTCTTTTTGGATAAATTCATTGACTTCCCTGCCCCTTTCCCCAATCAATGCAATGACATTGACATCGGCCGAGGTTTTGCGTGCAATCATTCCCAGCAGCACACTTTTCCCAACGCCGGAACCTGCAAAAATGCCCACCCGCTGCCCACACCCGACAGTCAACAGACCATTGATGGCCCGGATGCCAATATCCAGGGGTTTATGAATCCGGTTTCGAGAAAGCGGATTCATCGGCTCGGCATACAGGGGATATTCACAGTCATAGGAAACAGGTCCTTTCCCGTCAATAGGTGTTCCAAGGCCATCGACAATCCTTCCCAGAAGTTTATTCCCCACCGGAATATGGGCCTTTTGTTTTCCGGCCACCACCAGGCTGCCCGGACTGATTCCTCGAATATCCTCAAGCGGCATGAGAAGAACTTTGTTATCCCTGAAACCCAGCACTTCCGCTTTCACTTTTCTGCCTGAACCCTGGGGATAAATATCACATACACTCCCCAGATGCGAAGACGGCCCCAAGGATTCAGTGACCAGACCAACCACCTTGGTCACTTTTCCGGTGGCTTTCATCAGGCTGGCCCGATCCAGCAACTGGTGATAGCAATTTAAATCAAAGGATTCCATCAGGATAATTCCTCTAACTCCTGGGTGTTTTTTTCCAGTCCAGGCAAAAAAGCCTCCTCGATCATCTCTATCTGCGATTCAATCCGGGCGTCAACATCACCCGAAAGACTTTCTACCAGACATCCGCCGCAGGAAATGGAAGCATCTTCAACAAAAGTGACATCTCCTTCAATGGGAATCAGGTGCCTGCGCTCCCGCATATAGGCCAGTTCGGAAGGATTGATCCGAATGCGGACGGGCGCATTGATTGCAATGGTTTCAAATGTCTTTTTCACAACGCCGACGATAACCTTTGGATTCGTTGCTGGTTCCTGAAGCAGAATTTTTCTGGCTATGGCAAGGGACAGACCGACAGTCTCTTTCTCGGCTTTCAGACAAAGCTCCTTTCGGAGTTTTTTGATCTCTTGCATTGCCTGCTGAAGAGTGTGAAGCACCGTCTCAATTTCTTTCAATCCTTCAGCGACCCCTGTCTTGCGACCATCCCTATAACCATCCTGAATTCCCTTTTGATAGGCTTCGGCTTCTTTTTGCTGCGATGCCAGAACCATTTCTTTCATCTTTTTTCGTTCATCCAATCCTGCCTTTCTGAAATTTCCGTTTGACGACTCTCCCGGCAGATCCGAGGCAACATCGATATAAACGCGCTGAAATGATGCACGGGTTTCTTTTGGGTCGGTTTCATCCATCAGTCCCGCTCCTTTAAAAATATCCGGAAAACAGTAGGTTTCAGCGGCATCACAAGAAAACAGACTTCGGGGTTTTATGATTTTATACAATATAATCGCCTCCTTTTCGGCCATTGATGACGATTTCGCTTTTGGCTTCCAGTTCCTGAATGATTCGGGTGATGGTCTGCTGGGCTTCTTCGACATCTCTCATTCGAACTGCGCCTATCGACTCGATTTCTTCTTTCAGCATCACGCCGGCCCGTTCCGACATGTTCTTGAATATTTTCTGTTTGACTTCTTCAGAAGCGCCTTTAAGGGCCAGAGACAGTTTTGATGTTTCAACCCGGCGAAGCACCTTCTGCATTCCCTTATCGTCCACAAGAACCAGGTCTTCAAAAATAAACATCATCTGCTTGATCTGGGCCGCAAGATCCGGATTGACTTCTTCAATTTCATTTAACAACTGCTCTCCTGCAGAATCCATCCGCCATATTCAGCAACTCGGCAAGATGGGTGACGCCTCCGGTTTTATGCGTGACCGATGTTTTTTTCTTTTTCATGAGCTCTTCAAATACACGGCCAATCTCAATGACCATTCCGGACAACACTTTATCCAGCCTGGCGATTCTCATGGCGACTTCGACCTTCAGATTGTCCGGCAGCCTGGACAGAACGGTACTTCCGGATTCCGGTTTGAGATGAACGATAATTACCGCAATGGTCTGTGGATGTTCATCCTTTATCATTTCGACAAGCTGATCCGGATCAATGGATTGAAGGGCATTTAAACTGGCCGCCTCATCGAGTGTTTCAGGCTCAGGCTCAGGCTCGCCCTGTGTCTCCTGGAAAGCTTCCGCCGCCGCGAGGGAGGATTGAACCTGCTTCCCGGATTGGCGAAATTTGTTGATCTTTTCTGCCAGCAATGCAAATTCCTGAGTTATTTTATCCAGCACTTCCTGTGAAATCGAACCAATCTGAGACATGTTTTGCAGTACAAGTTTTTTTTCTGCCTCTCCCATTCGACCCAGGATATCCTTGGAAACTTTTTCCCCCATCGAATGAATGAGTACCGCAACTTTTAATGCGCCTGATAAATGAGTCGTATCCATAGCCTGACTGCATTAACCCCTTTTATTGATTGATGAAGAGTGTTCAGCTGACAGCTTTTTCAGCTTTGTTTCATCCATTCCCGCAACACTTCAACAAAAGCCTGATTGTCTGTCATTGCCAGCTGCGAAAGCTGATTGTTAATTTGCAGTGGCGCGGGTGTTTTACCATATCCCCCTCTTTCGATTTCACTTACCGTTCTGGGAAGACTGCCTATCAACTGAGCATCCTTTGGCGGCCCAGCTGTCAACCATTGAATGATCGGCCGGATGACAAAGATAAAGGTCAACAGCATAAAAACCACTGAAAATACATATTTGATATAAACGGAGTACTGCATCAGCCTGGAAACCCAGCCATTGTTTTCCACACCTGCTTTATCTTCCGCCAGCTCGGAATTCTCAAATGGCATATTGACGACTTCGACTTCATCCCCTCTTGAAGCCGTGTAATTGACTGCGCGCATGACGATGGTTTTGATTTTAGTGATTTCTTCCGGCGTACGGGGTAGATACTCGACTTTCGGCTTTCCGTCTTCACCGGTTACCGTTTTATAGGATCCATCCACCAGAACCGCCACAGAAATGCTTGAAATCTGGCCAATGGGTTCGATGGTGTGGCTGGTCGTTTTTCCGATTTCGTAATTGGCGGTTTGATGCTTCTTTTGAAATTCCGCACTGCCATCGCTTCCCTGCTGAAGTTTGTCTGTCGCGGCGGCTGTTGTCCCCGGAACCCCCATTGCCTTTTTTTCGGGCTTTACAGAAGATTCATTCGATATCTGTTCGCTTCGCACCACTTTGTTATCCGGGTAATACCGTTCCTCTGTTCTTTCCTGTTTCTTAAAATCCATGTTGCTCGAAAGCCTCACAATGGCCTTGTTCGGGCCCAGTGCCTTTTCGAGCATGGTTTTTACCCGGTTCTCCAGAGTCCGTTCAACTTTTTCCTGATAGGCCATTTGATCGGTTCTGACACTGTCAAAATCATTTTTTGACTTCTGGCCGCCGATCTGATTTCCAAAGCTGTCCACGATGGTGACATTTTCCGGTTTCAGCCCGGAGACACTTGCCGATATCAGATGAACGATTCCTTGAATCTGATCCGCATTCAGCGTCTTTGTAGAGCGAAGCTTGATGACAACCGACGCCCTGGCCGGCTCTTCATTCTCAACGAACAGAGACTTGGGAGGCATGACGAGATGAACCCGTGAACTTTCAATTTCTTCAAACCGGTTAATGGTTCGGGAGAGCTCGCCTTGAATGGCTCTCTGATAATTGACGTTCTGAACAAATTCTGTCATTCCCAGTTTTGAATTATCAAATATTTCAAACCCCACGCCGCCTCCCTGGGGAAGTCCCTGGGAAGCCAATTCCATACGGGTTTCATAAACGATTTCTTTGGGGATCAGAATAGCCCCGCCGTTGGACGAAATACGATAGGGAATTTTTTTGGCTTTAAGCTGAGTGATCATGGCACCTGAATCCTCCGCAGAAAGCCCGGAGAACAAAGTCTGGTAGTCGGGCCTTCCACTCAGGACCACAATCAAGGCGAATCCGGCAATCACCCCTCCAATCAGCAAAAACAATGTGATTTTCTTGACCGGATTCAAACCGGCATAAACGGCTTTAAACTGCTCTAGTGCCCCTTGTAGCTGCATGGAAACGTATCCTTTTTATGTTATACCTGCATCCGCATGATTTCCTGATAAGCCTCAAGCACCTTGTTTCGAACCTGCATGGTCAGCTGTAATGCCACACCTGCTTTTTCCATGGCAATCATGGTGTTATGAATGTCTTTATCCTGGCCGGATGCCAGTTTCTGAGCCGCAACATCGGCTGAAGTCTGAAGGTGATTGACTTCAGTCAAATGGCTCTTTAACATCTCTCCAAAGGATTTCTTCTGAGCAATCTCTGTGAGTGGGCTGCCTGCTGCTGCCGGGGCCGGAATATTCCTGGGGAATAACTGTGTCGTGTCAAAGCGAATCGGCTCCATATCACCGTCCTATTTCAAGTGCTTTCAGCACCATGTTTTTTGAAGTGGATATTGCGGTAACATTGGCCTCGTAACTCCGGGACGCAGTCATCATGTTCACCATCTCCTCCATCATATTGATGTTTGGCATGGAAACAAAGCCCTGTGAATCTGCATCCGGGTGTAAGGGATCATATTTCATAAGTGGTTCTCGCGCATCGTTGACGACATCTACCACATTCACTTCTGTAGGGCTGCCGCCGAGCTCTGCCTTCAACATCTGACCGAAAGCGCTCTGAACGGGTGTGGCGGCAAACACGGGCTCTTTACGCTGGTACGGACCGCCCTGTTCGGTCCGGGTCGTATTCGTATTGGCCAGGTTGTTGGAAGTCAGATTCATTCTCAACCGCTGCGCCGTCAACCCCGATGCGCTGGTTTGCATTGCATCAAAAAAATTCATTTTTACCTCACGCCTCCATTGATGACATTTGACAATGCTTGAAATTTCTTTGAGATCATCTGCGCCGAAGCATTATACAGCAGGCCATTTTCCGCCATATTAAACATGGTTCTGTCAATGTTCACGGTATTTCCATCCGCATGAAAATCATACTGGGACTTTTCAACCGGCCTGATTTCCGGGGCATTTAGATCCGCCATTCCCATCAAGGGGATATGTGCCGGCTGTGTCTGGTTCAATGACAATTTTGCTTCACCCGTTTTTTTCCCCATTTCCTCTTCCACCATAATGTCAAATGCCTTGTAATTGGGCGTATCCATATTGGCGATATTGGAAACCAGCAGGTTATGTTTTTGGGATCGCAGATTCATGCTCTTTTCCAAAACTGAAAAAGTCTGATTGAATAATCCCTGTGATTCCATGCGATATCCTTTCTCTTTATAGTTGATGACTTTTAACGAAACCATCAAAGTTCACCATGGGTAAAGCAATATTCATACCAGAAATATTTATCTTGACAACAAGCTGGAATAATTTGAAATATCGGATGATGGTTTCTTCAGGTCTGCTGGATTGACACGTTTGCTTCGAGCCTGTGTCATATCGTTGACAGGAGGCATCCGAAGCGTTGCGCTTTCAGGCGTGAGGGATTCCTGTACCGTGAAAATAAAAATCCCCCATTTTCAGGGGGATTGAGGGGGAGGACTCATGAACAAAACAGACTTTTGGGTAACACTGAAAACAAGGAAATTACGCAAAACTTTCTTCAAGGTTATGGCGCTTGATTTTTTCAATCAGGGTGGTGCGTTTGATATTGAGAAGTTTGGCGGCATTTTTCTTAACACCGTTTGCTATTTTCATGGACTGGGAAATCAGGGATTTTTCAAAATCGCTGACAGCCGTGCTGAGACACATCCCGTCGCATGGCACTTCCACATCCGGAATGGCAGATGCTTCCGAAGAAGCGGTTCTCAGTTTTTGCGGCAGATCCCTGGGATAGATTTCCCCTTCCTGGGTGAGAACAACCAGCCGTTCCATCATGTTTTTCAGTTCCCGGACATTTCCGGGCCACGCATGCGCGATCATCAATTCCATGGCTTTATCAGAAACCCCTGAAACCTGGGTATGTTTTTTCTGATTCAGCTGTTCCAGAAAATGGGTGATGAGAAGCGGAATATCGGATTTCCGATCTCTAAGCGGCGGGAGGGTCAAGGGAATGACAACCAGGCGGTAATACAGATCCTCTCGAAATGTACCGCTTTCTACTGCTGCATCCAAATCCCGATGCGTTGCTGCAATAATCCGGACATCCGTTTTGATGGTCTGGCAACCACCGACGCGTTCAAATTCACTTTCCTCAAGAACCTTCAGCAATTTAACCTGTAGATCGTGACTCATGTCACCGATCTCATCCAGAAAAATGGTTCCGCCGTTGGCAATCTCAAATTTTCCGGGTTTGGCTGAAACGGCACCGGTAAACGCGCCTTTCACATGTCCGAAGAGTTCACTTTCCAACAGGTTCTCCGGAATCGCACCGCAATTGATCTGGACAAACGGTTTGTCTTTACGATAGGAATGCTCGTGAATGGCCTTGGCAATCAACCCCTTTCCCGTTCCGGTTTCACCCTGAATGATGATGGTGCTGTCGCTGTCCGCCACTTTTTCAACCAGGCGAAACATTCTTTGCATCGGCTCGCTTTGGCCAATCATGCCCATAAACGGGCCAGGCTGGCTGGAATTGAAAACAAACGGCTTTTCCTCAAGACGGGAATCCGTATCCTGCCAGTTGCTGTTATCGATTGCGAGGTTTGTCAAAGCTTCCCTCCTCATATTCTTCAATGAATGCATTGTGATTTTCGCCGGGACTTCTGTTGCCAGCCAATAGAGCAAAGAAGATGCCAATTGCAATATAATGCCATTGAATATATTAATATTAAATATATTCATATAGTTATGAATATCATTCGGGAGGAGGCACTTTATTGTCAGCGTCAATTTATTTGCATTTTGCAATGCAATCATGGGAAGTCGAAGGGCCGTTTTTCAGAAAAAACGGTTTCTTGCCTTATGAAACAAGTGAATTTGCTTCTTTGCATTTTGCGATTTGCATTTTGCGAAAAGTCGCGTGGGAAGCAGAAAGAAAGATGGGCGAGCGGAAATAACATAACATGAACTTCCCCCTTATGTTGTGAAATTGGGGGAAAGGGGCTCAAATGTCAGCTAAATCCCCCCTTTGGAAATGGAGCCAGGGGGGATTTCGTAGTTAAAAAGATGCTTTGGCTTCCTCGACCGAGGCATTGACAGAAAACCCACTGGTTTCCTGAAAGCCCTTGAGTTCATTTCCGAGGGCCGGCGAACCAACGATTCTTAAATGTATTTTGGATTTCTGGCAGTTCTGAACAATCGAAAGCACAAATTTTATAATCAACATACTTGATATCATTTACTTTTATTGAGTCCAGAATGAGCTTGCTGCAGCCGACATTGGCCATGACTTTCAGAGACCGGTTGAAATCGCCTTCAATCTCCATGAGCATTGCCCGGTCGGATTTTTCCGGCAAGGTAACGATCTGAATGTCGTCCACCATTGAAAAATACGGGCTGGATACAGAAGCCGGCGAAGTATCTGCCGCCGCCTTGGGTTGAAGGGTCACGATTTTCATGACCCTTTCAATCAACTGCTCTCCCTTAAAAGGTTTGACCATGTAATCCCGGACACCCATCTTAACGATCTGCATAACATTGTCCTTGCCGGATTCAGCAGTCAGCATGATCACCGGAATATCTTTCAGATCCGGCTGTCCCTTAAGTTTACCCAACATCTCCACCCCGTTCATGACCGGCATGGTAATGTCCAGAACAATCAAATCAGGCTTTTCACGACTGGCAATTGACAACCCTTCAATACCATTTTCCGCTTCCAGGACTTCACAGTCATAGGTTGAAAATGCCTTGCTCACAATTTTTCGAATGGTTTTGCTGTCATCAACAGCAAGAACTTTCAGTGTCATAAGGTTCCTCCATTTTCAAAAATAAAGAATGCCGCCCACACCCCATCAGACGACAGATTTAATAAATACCTCAACCATGGATAACTGTTCCTGATGCTGGAAAGCAATTTTTTCATGCCGCATCCACCCCTTGGATTCGATTTTAAAATCGCTTCCGGAAGTAACATTTGGGAATAGAAAGAACACAGGGAAATCCGGCATCGCACAATTTTGATTTCATATCCCCCCCGACCATATTGCTGACTTCCCCGATAACATCATTGATTTCTTCATCATCTTCAACCTCATCCACTTCCATGCCCAGCATGGCAGCCGTCATGACCCGGGCGAACTGTTTGGAAACATGGACACAGATATTTCCGATCACATCTCCGGCAAAACCGACGCAGCCAACTACTTTACTGCCCGATAATTCCATTAAAGGATCTGACTTCAACCAGGCTCACCTCCATGGAAAGCATGGTGTGGAATACGCCCCGGATTGAATTGAAACAAAATCCTTTAAGGTCTAATTTGTTAATCTCCGTCATAATTATCTCCAATTATTAATAATGGCCTTGGTAAGAGGCGGAATATCGATGGTTTCGCAAACAGACGTCAAGAAAATGGCAGTCGAATGGTAAACGTCGTTCCTTTGTTCACCTGACTTTCTACCCGAATGGTTCCCCCATGGTTCTGAATAATGCCGTAACTGAGGGACAACCCCAGGCCGGTTCCGTTTTTTGAAGCCTTGGTAGTAAAAAACGGATCAAAAATCCTGTCGATTTCCGCCTCCGGAATGCCATGTCCCGTATCCCGAAATTGAATTTCAATCCAGTCGCCGGCGTCTTCCGCCGTGTTTTCAGAAAGAACTCTCTTTGTAGAGATGCTTAATTCACCACCATTTGGCATGGCATCCCTGGCATTTGACAGCATAATAAACAACACCTGAGACAAGGTGTCGGTATTTCCCTGAATCAACGGCAGGTTTTCTTCCAGATCCATCACATTATGAATATGATCATATTTATGTTCGTGTTCAAACAACTGAAAAACCTTGCTGACCAGCGCATTGATCTGAATTCTATCGTTATTGGATCCGGCCGCCTGCGAAAACTGATACAGTCCGTTGACAATTTTTGAGATCCGGTCGACCTGCTCGCTCATGATGGTTAGATACCGAGCTGTTCGCTCATCTGAATTTCCCTGCATATTCAGCATCTGAATATAACCGGAAAGAATGTTAAGGGGATTGAGAATTTCATGAGAGGCGCCAGCGGTCAGCCGGCCGATGGATGCCAGCTTTTCGGCCTGAAGGATCTGGTGCTGAGCTTTTTGAAGCGATTCATGATCTCTTCTTAGCCGGTCATACAACAGGGAATTTTCCATTACCAGGGAACACTGCTTGGCCAGCATGGCAAAAAGCTTCATGTTTTCCTGTGTAATGGCGCTCTCTTCAATTGCCGTGATGATAATCACTACACCCAGGGTCTGTTTTGCCGTAACCAGTGGCAGCATGATGATTGTTTTATTCTTAACCGCAAGGGCGGGAAGCAGGGCGGGTTTTCGGCGTTGGATAATCCAGGAAAACATGCCGCATTCAATCTGATGTTCAATTTCATTCTGACAGACAAGACCCATCGACTGGGGTGATGCGCTTTTCAAAACAAATTCGTGGCTCTGGTCATCAACCATGAACAAGGCGCAGCCTTCCATTTTTATCGAGTTCTGCAGTTCATGGAAGAAAACTATGCCATATCTGGTTGATGTTGGCGGTAATCTCGATTTTATCCTGAAGCTGAGATATTTCCTCGATCTGGTCAATGAATTCCAGAATAGCCTGGTATCCCTTTTCCAACTGGGCGATTGTTTTTTCATTGCTCTCGCTTTTATTGTCGGTATCACCCATTACCTTTTCCCAGTCACCACCCAGTTTATATCGTGGAATTCCCTTTCCATTTCCTGTAAAATCGGCTCCAGAACAGTGGGTTTCAGTTTCAGGGATGCCCAGGCTTCCGAATTCAGGAAAGGCATTTTATTGTCTCCCCCGGAACCCAGTTCAATGGCCCTGCAGAGAATGTCCGCCAGATGAATAATTGATGTTTCCTGAATAAATCGCCCTGACTGTTCCGGGTGGTGATGGTGTTCCAGAATATTCACCAGCTTCAAGGGCAGATTCCATTTTTCTGCCAGCAACTTGCCCACATCCGGATGGGCAAAACCCAAAACCTCTTCCTCGGCAGCAATCATCAAAATATCGCGGGTTTTCACCACGTTCCGGACTTCCGCAAAGTCATCCGGCAGAAACAGCATTTCCACGATCTTTCCAATATCATGAAGAAGACCGGAAACAAAGAGCTCTTCAACTTTTTCATACCGCAGGTAGGTTCCGATCACCTTGGCCCCGATGGCGCATCCCAGGGAATGGTCCCAGAAACTTTCCTGCATCACCCGATTTTCCCGGTACCGATTCGAAAACATGTCAAAAACAGACGTGGTCAGAAGCAGGTTTCGGATGGCATCAAACCCCAGCAATACGATGGCGCCGGTAACGGTGGATATTTTCTGGGGAAATCCATAAAAAGAAGAGTTCACAAGCTTTAGCATGCGGGCGGTCAGTACCTGATCATCGGTAATGACACTGGAAAGATCTCTGGCAGAGGATTTGGGATTGTTGACCAGCTCCGTTATCTTCAGCACGGTCCGGGGAAGCGTTGGCAGATCGTCGATCTGGTTGATGATGCGTTTAAGCTTGGTGGGTACCATGATGTTTTTCTTTTTTCAGCAATCGTTTTTCCAGAAGCTTTCCGGCAATCCGCAGAATCTCTTCCATCAACGGGTCCGAAAGCGTTTCAGAAAATTTTACCCGAAGTGCTTCATCAATGGATGCCCGGAGTTCATTTTCCGAATCCATGCTTGCGGCAGCGTCTTCACCGGCTTCCTCATCAATCCAGACTTCATGAATACCCCAGGATTTCAGGATATGGATATTTTTTTCAGTTAACCGAACATCCGGTTTCAGCAGCAGCACGTCCTGCAGGGTTGAAACCGATTTGGCCAGCGTCATACCCGGCTTTGCCTTGTCCAGATCAATCAGGTGCATACCATCCTCTCGTCTATTTTTTTTGTGGGGGATGCAGCAATGTCAAGGTTTCCACCAGATGTTTCAGGTTCATGGGCTTTTGAAGATAATGGTCGGCTCCCAGCCCAAGCGCCTTATTGACGGTTTCCGGATCTCCATAAGCAGACAGCATGATCACGCCGGTGGTTCTGTTTTTTTCCTTGATGGCTTTCAGCACCTCCATGCCGCCCATCCCCGGCATTCGAATATCCAGGATGACGATGTGGGGCGGAGATTGCTGAAAAACGGCAAGCGCATCCTCGCCGTTTGAAACAGCCGTCACCTCATACCCGATAATGGACAGGTATTCCTTCAGCAATTCCCCGACAAACAACTCATCGTCAACAACCAGCACCCTGATTTGTTCCATCTTTCAGACTTCCTTGATCATTAATTGACTTGGCATATTCCATTGTCCAAAGAGGGCAACACCGTTGCCGTCCCATGCAACCTGCCTTTACAGGAAAGCAAATCCCGTACCAGAAACGTCTGAACGGAGAGTTTTGTTATGGGGGTCTTTCAGAATTACAAACGACACAACAGAGAATAGAAGGACTATCATGGATGACAATCCGTTATCAAGATAAAAACAGGCAGGAAGAATCAATCCATTTTGGGCCACTTTCGGGCAAAATATCCGACAAAACCCCATAAGCGACATCACACTTTCGCGTGGTGTCGCAGGTTATACTTTTTTGTCAAACAATATCCCGATCATCTGATCCATCTTTTCAACCAGATCCAGAAACGCTTCGCTGGGGATTTCCCGAATAATCTTATTGGTGCCTTTTTCAACCACCCGGACGATTATTTTCCCGGAATCCTTATACTGGGAAAACTCCAGTCCGACTTCTTGCATCTTGTTGATTTTGCTTTCCAGATCCTTCAGTATGGCCGGCATAGCCATTTCCGTGCTTTTCGCCTGTTTCTGCTGGTCCTGGTTTTTTGAATCAATTTGATCCCGGGTTCTTAAATCAATCTGATCCGAGGCCTGAACCGGATTGATTCCGGATTTCTCAGGATTCTGCGACGCGGGATACCCCATGGATTTCACATCCACAAAACCGGTCAGAAAGCGTTGAACTTTAAGAGACTGTGTTGCTTCCATACTGCCTCCACTATGCTACATATGCATGAACCAATTTTCTCCCATCCGCAACCTCTTTGATGCGGGTGGATATATCCTGCTGACACTGCTGAATTTCCGTAATCACATCAGACACCTGACGGCTGAGCGCCTGAATCCGGCCCAGAAGGTGGCTGTCCGTACTGACACCGGCCTGCTGAAGATCCTTGATGAGCGTATCCTGTTCTGCAGCCATAAGCATCAGTACATCAGGGTCTGTTTCCTTCAGGGCAAAGCTGACCCGGTCCGTAATCTCCGCCAGCTTCCGGTAAAGCATTTCATGAGAATCAAGCGGCAACGCAGAATCCTTTCTGGGATGCGGGTTGATAGGACAGGGAGTGATCCGAAAGCACTTCCGATGATATCTGTTTCAACGCATCTGCAAAGCCTTCCTTGATGGTCAGAAGAAGCCCTTCCACCTCGCCCAGTAATCGGTCGTCATTCCTGAGATTGGCCAGGGTCAGGCGTTTCAGGATATACCGGTAGAGACCGGAAAGATTTTCCACAAGGGCGCCCCCCATATCCCGGTCCAGTGCACAATCCAGTTCCGTAATTATCGCTATCGCCCTGGAGATGTTTTCCCCCTTGATCTTTGGATTGCCGGCCTCGAGTCCGGCCCGCGCAGCCTGAACAAAGCGCACGGTTCCATCCAGAAGTTTAACCAGGATCATTTCCTTGCTGTCAATCGTACTGGCGATTCGGTTGTAAGCACTGTATCCTGCGTAAGTCATGCGATCTCCCCATCTGTACTGCCGTCGGGATGAATAAAGCATAATGAGCCCATTCCGTACCCCGGTTATTTCGAATTCGTACCCCAGCCGTTTTCAATCTGTTTGAGACTTGCGGTCAATGAGTCGGATATGCTCTGATATTTTCCCAAAAGCAATTCCAGAGCAGAAAACTGCGCCCGCAGGCGGGTTTCGGATGCGGCCATGCGCTTATTCAGCATCTCAATCTGATCATCCAGGTCACGAATACTGCCGTCAATTCCCTTGGTTCGGGCTGCCAGCACACCATTATTAGAGTCCAGTATTTTTTCCAGGGAACCGGCCAACCGGACAGCAAACCCTTCCGCCCCTGCATCGGTTTTTGTAAAGAATTTGACGACGTCATCATAATTGTCTTTCAGCTTTGCATTGAATACGCTGGTGTCCAGTTCCAGTTTTCCATCGGCGTTGGCGGTAACGCCAAGATCAGCCATGCGGCTTAACCCAGCCGCAAGCCCGGGAACGGAATTGGAAATCAATCTTTGCATCTCGCTTTGAACCCGCCGGGTCGTGGAATCGCTGAACAGATCGCCGGCTTTCTGGGTCGACGAATCGTAACTCTGCAAGCTTTTTAGAGAATCCACCAGCCCATTGTATGCCTCTATAAATTCATTCAAGCGGGTGGTGAAAAGCTCGTCGCTGCGTTCGACGGTAACCGTCACCGGCTGAAGGGGGTCTGCCGCTTTCAGGTTCAGCGTCATCCCGCTGATGACATCGGAAATGGTATTGGTTGTCCGGGTGATGGGAAGGCCGTCCACGCTGAATTGTGAATCTGCCGCGCCCTGACGCTGGATAAGGTTTGTTGTGCCGCCGGCGTCGTAAACCAGCCGGGACAGCCCGGTTGTATCCTCATCTGCCGATGGCGAGCCGGCAGGCAGATTGATGGGGTCCGTGCCATCTTCTGTTACCGTCAATTTGATGACGTTGGCAGCGCCGGTCTGTTTTCCGGACAGGGTTAAGAAACTGTTGGTGCCGTCATTGATCACGGAAGCATAAATTCCCGTATCTGCGGCATTGATGGCTTTGGCGACATCCGATATCGTGCTGCCTGAAGCTACTTCAATATCGACCGGATCATTGCTGCCCAGCGAAAGGTGAATGGTGCCCTTGCCCACTGCCTCGGTAGGCGTAAAACTCGCTGCTGGTCAACTTGTGGGCCATTGCCAGGCTGTTAACTATAAGCGAATAACTGCCCGGCACCGCCGAATTCAGTACCGAAGCCGTCAGCAGATCGGTGTTGCCGGATGCAGCGGAATAGCTTTTAATATCCAATACGCTGTCCAGGTTGCCGGCGGCAATTTTCAGGCTTTTCAGGCAGCCCTGAAGGGTGCTGTAGGCGGAAAGCTTGACCTTAAAGTCGGCCTCCTTCTTCTGAAGCAGCAAGATGGGCTTTTTCTGAATATCCAGAAGCTTGGAAATGACACCATCCGTATCCATCCCGGAAATCAAACCACCGAGTGAAATTCCCATAACATATCTCCCTTCAAAGCCCGAAATCGATGGGAATCCCCCCGGCGAACCGGGGGGATCTACTTACTGATAACGAGTCCAAACTAATTTTGGAGCAGTTGCAGTACCATCTGCGGGAGCTGCTTGGCCTGGGCCAGCATGGCCGTGCCTGCCTGCGCAAGAATCTGCTGCTTGGTCAAATTGGCTGTTTCCGCCGCGAAGTCCGCATCCACAATCCGCCCATTGGCTGCCGACATGTTCTCGGACACGTTCATCAAATTCGCTATCGTAGATTCCAGCCGGTTCTGTACCGCGCCCATGCTCCCCCGGGCTCCCGAAACTATATCCAGACCAGCATCAATAGCATCAAGCAAAGCACCTGCGTCGGTTGCGGTACCCACACTCGCGGAGGCCACACTAAGGGTAGTGGTGCGTTGATTGCATCCAAATTCACCGAGATGGTCTGGCCATTATTGGCTCCGACCTGAAACGTGAGTGAGGCTCGCCGAGCCGTCCAGCAGGTTGACGCCGTTAAACTCCGTATTATCTGAAATCCGTCCAATCTCCTCAACCAACTGATCCACTTCGTCCTGCATGGATGCCCGGTCGGTAGCGTCGTCATAGGTGCTGGTATTGGCTGACTGCACCGCAAGCTCTCTCATGCGCCCCAAAATGTTCGTTACTTCCTGCATGGCGCCTTCAGCAACCTGTAATTGCGAAATGCCGTCATTGGCGTTTCTCACCGCCTGATTCAGGCCTCTGATCTGGGAAATAAACCGGGTGGAAATCCCCAGGCCGGCTGCATCGTCCTTTGCACTGTTGATTCGAAGTCCTGAAGAAAGTCTTTGAATGGACAGATTCATCAAACCCTGCGTTTTGGACAGATTCCGCTGAGCGTTCAAAGAAGCCATATTGGTGTTGATTGTCATAGCCATAGTAGTATTCCTCCATGAATAATTTGTTTACCTCGGGCATCTATGCCCTTGGCTTGGGTTGGGTGATGTTCCATTGCTTTAATTCTTGTATCGGCATTCTTTTGATAAACTTTAATGATTTATGTTACGATAGTACTTGTTTTCTTCCATTGCATTTCAATGGTCGTTTTCTGGAAAAACTTGAATTCTTTTCCTCCTTCCGTTTTTTGATTTTATATGTAACCGTTAATTCTGGTATCGGCGTTCCGGCAAGAAACTTTAATCTTTTTTTTAGCCGGTAAACTTGTTTTCGCCTTTGACAATAGTATCGCCTTATCGAATTAAAACTTTAATGTTATTGTTATCTTTTTGTTTTTACTGTTTTATTCCCCATACGCACCGATCCACACTTTCACGCAACCCCGAACCGCTTCCGGATAAGCTGCCGTCTTCTTGCCATTTCATCGCTGTAAAACGGCGAGGTGCGCATCAGTTCCAGGTCCGGCAAAGAATTCTTGCCGGTAAAATACGAAGAAAACGACCGACAGATCTCCCGGGTCTCGAGCACTCCATATATTAGCCACTGGCCGAAGTCATTGCCGGGATCAAGCTCCGCCAAGCGTCCGGATACGGACAGAAACGGCTCGTTCACGGAAAATTCCTGGCCGGATTCAAAATAACCGTATAAAAGATTGAGCATGTTTACGGCATCTTCCCGATATCCCAGATCCATGGCCATCCGGGTTGCCGTCAGAAGCCGTGAAACGGTCGGTTGAGACTGCAACAGGCCTGTCATCAGGCCATAGCCTTTGGTCAAAGCCTCATACCGATCGGAAATGCTGTAACCCGGCAACCGGGATACGGCGTATGCACTCAGCGCCTGCTGATGAATCTGCCAGCCTGAAGCTCCGGCATGCTCCTGACAATAAACCTGCCACAGATGCACAAGCCTTATGACATAAGGAAACCCCTGAAGATAATCGATCCAAAGTGGCGCAGGAAAATCGGCAGGAAGTGAATCCTCCATGCTGGAGCTGACCAGAAGCCCCTGCTGCCGGAGGCTTTCCGCACAATCGTCCTTGCAGCAGAAAAGATTCAATTGATACGCATCCGGTTTTTCCCCCATGGAAAACGGCGCCAGAATATTCAGCCCCGGAATCAACCGATAACTCCGGTAACCGATGTTCATAAAAGATTGAGCCAATTCCAGGTGAAACGCATTCCCGTGTTTGATTTCATAGAGAATCAGCGGCGAGCAGGATGCAAAAAAATGCTTGCCGCCACGAATCACATTTTCTTCCTGACCTTCTGCGTCCATTTTCATAAAATCGATTCGGGCGCCTGCAGTTTTCATCCATCCATCCAGACTCATCAGAGCAATAGATTCCGTATGGCCCTCAGCTTCGGACTCGACCACCTCATTGAGCTCTGAATTGGCATTTATGGATAGGAGCGCCTGGCGGTCGGCATTCGAGACACCGGCCGGAATCAGTGTGACATGATCCAGGCCATTGAGACGAATACTCCGGGTGAGATATGCAGCGGTCAGTTCTGAGGGTTCAAAGGCCCACACTTTCCCCGCCGGTCCTACCGATTTTGCGGCTGTAAGTGTATACGTCCCATAATTGGCCCCGATATCCACCACATTCATGCCGGATTTAAGAAAAGTTCGGACAAATGAGATTTCCTGCTCAAACCAGTCCTGACGTTCCTGCAAGACATAAGACGTCAGACAGTTTAAGTCGTTGGGAACACAAACCGTGATATCGCCATTAATGCGTGCATCCATGACATTGCTGCGATCACCGCCCTCAGCGATTAATTCAGCACACCAATTCCGCCACATTCGACGATAAGCAGTCTCCAGCTTTGCCAAAAACCTTTTTTCATTCATCAGCGGTGAATTCTGAAATTTTTCACGCAATGTCCGCCGCAGGCGTTTCAGATTATCGATGTCATTGGCAAGGGTTTCTGAAATATTCAAATAGTCGTCAATCGAAGCGACAATCCATTCACTTAATCCAAGCCTGCTGAGAATACTGGCGCCAACCCTCGAAGCATGCGTATTTCCTGCCAGCGTAATGACGGGAACTCCCATCCAGAGAGCTTCACAGGTGGTAGTGGTACCGTTATAAGGGAACGTGTCCAGCGCAATATCCACCCGCTGATACTGTTTCAAATGCTCGCTGAAAGCAGGAAGACGTGACAGAATTTCGATTCTTGAGGCTTCAATACCGTTTTGAACAAACAGGGAAAGTAATTGCTGCCGGGCATCCCGATCCGAGGCCAGACTCGACTTCAGAATCAATCGCGAATCGGGAACCCGCGACAGCAGATCAGACCAAAGGGCAATGGTTTTTGAATTGATTTTCGCCCGGTTGTTAAAAGAGCCAAAAGTAATGTACCCGTTCTCCAGACAGGGTGGTGGTGAAATATCCGGACATCCAACTGAAGGGTGATAACAAAGAAATCCTTCGGGAAGACGAATCAGCTTTTCCGTGTAATAGGCGTCGGTCAACCCCGGCGGATCTGCTACGTTATCGGTAAACCGATAGTCCATCGCCGTCAGACCCGTTGTATTGGGATATCCCAGATAGGAGACCTGAATCGGCGCAGGTTTGCGGGCAAACAGCTTCAATCCGGTTATTACCGCTATGTCCGGCAAGATCCACGAGAATGTCAATGCCATCTTTTTGAATACATTGAAATACCTGTTCATCAGACATGCCATGAATATTTTGCCAGTGGTCTGCGTTTGTCATCATAATCTGGGTAACCTCATCCGGTTTGGCGACATCTGAATAACAGTACACTTCGATTTGCTCCCGATCATGACCCAGAATGACCGGAAATATAAAAAAAGCCACCGAATGAAGGCGAAAATCGGCGGATACATATCCCACGCGGATCCGGCGGGTTGGAATGTCGTCGTTTGGATATACACGATGGATATCGGCGGTTTCAGGGGCATTATGCACAGACCATTCCTTATGATGCCGGAACACGGTTTTGGGGTCGAGTTCTTCCAGATAATTCAGACAAAACAAATAATTCGAACCGACTGCTGCATTACAGGGATCTCGACGAACGGCTTCTTGAAAAACTGCAATCGCTTTATCGATCCTGCCCTGATCCTTATAGATACTGGCTTTGTTGTTGTAAGCCAGAGCATAATCCGGATTACGGACCAATGTGTAATCAACCATTCTATTGCCAGTGAAAGCTCTCCCAGTGCATGGTAAGTGCTACCAAGGCTATTAGAGGCTGAGCTGTAATCCGGATTCAGGTCGAGCGCCTTCTGAAAGCAGGGGCCG